>CAJJZP010000015.1 GCA_905197665.1 uncultured Collinsella sp. | reverse complement strand
CTGCGCAAGACGGAAAGCACATTAAGTGCTTTCCTTTGCGTGCGGAACTCGCGACAAACTTAGCCCCCGCCCCCAGCCCCGGAGACCCTCCCTGCCGTCACTTTGTTCGAGTCGTTGTTGTTCCTCGCCGCTTCGCGGCTCGGCGGCCCCGTTCTCCGCGGCGGGGTTTGTCTAAGGATCTTGCCGAAGCTCTGCCTTTGGCTCAAATGGAAACGGGGGACGCATCTGCATCCCCCCGTTTTTGTTGCGGTTACTCCAAGTCAATAAACTTGGTGCTTATGACATGGCCGTCTTTGACGAGCATTCTGGCCATGGTGGGGCCTCGGGTGCCTCTGGGGTAGCTGGCGCTGCCCGGGTTGAGGACTAGGCAGCGGCCCACTTGGGCTTCTTTGGTTACGTGGGTGTGGCCGTTGATGGCTACGTCTACGGATCCCACCGGAAGGTCTTCGCGGTAGTGGGCTACGGCGAATTTGAGGCCTTCGTAAGTAAAGAGCGCAAGACGGTCTACATCGGGGCCGTAGTCGCGGTAGTAATCGTTGTTGCCCAGTACGGCCCGCACGGGGGCGATGGTGCATAGGTGCTCGTAGTCCATCTCTGACGTGAGGTCGCCGGCGTGGATAATCAGGTCTGCGCCTTCAAGCTCATCCAGGAGCGCAGGCGAAAGATAGCCGTGGGTGTCCGAGATGATGTCAATACGCTTGGCGCTTGCACTGTTCATGGGATCCCTTCCGCAAAAAACGATTCGGCAGATACATACAAAAAAGGCCCCACGGCTCCGCAGACGATGGGTCTACAGGGCTGCGGGGCCAGTGTGCTAGAGACTCAGAGCCTTCTTGAGCGGCACGACGCGGCGGCGCGAAACCGGCACGCGTTCGTCGACGCCCGTAATGCCCAGCTGGATGGCGCCCGAGGGCACCGTCTCGACGTCCGTAACGCACGCCAAGTTGACGATATAGCGGCGGTGAACACGGAAGAAGCCAAAGTCGCAGAGCTTGGCCTCAAACTGCGCCAGCGAGGTCGTCGACAAAAAGCGATCATCGACGGTATAGATGCAGGAGTAATCGTCCTTGGCCATGATAAAGCGAATGTCGTCCACGGGAATGAGCACCTTGCGGCCACCCTTTTCCACCGGGATACGCTCGATGGTCACCTTGCTGTCCGTAACCGGCTTGGCGCGTTGCATGACCTTCTCGATCGCGCGATCCAAGCGAGCTTCCTCGACCGGCTTCATCAGATAATCGACGGCATCGACGTCGAATGCCTCGACCGCATGGTCGCTATACGCAGTCACAAACACGATCGCCGGCGGATTTTTGAGCTTATGCAGCGCCTCGGCAAGTTGCAGGCCCGAGGCACCGGGCATCGAGATATCGAGAAACACGACATCCACGCGACTTTCCATAAGCATCTCGATGGCGGAGCGGACGCTCGACGCCTCCGTGATCGTGCCGATCTTGCCCGTTTGCTCGAGCAGGAAGCGAAGCTCCGAGCGAGCCGGCGCCTCATCATCCACAATCATCGCACGCAGCATAGGGATAAAACCTTTCGTCAACCAACTACGCCGGGCATCCGTCGCATGACGTTGAGCCCGTAGCCTTTTATTTTACTCTTGAATGTCAAAGATGCTCTCTGACAAATCAAGATGAAGGAGCACTTTGGTGCCCTTGCCCGGCGCCGATTCGACACGCGTATAGGAGTGCGGCCCATAAAAGCGATGGATGCGCTCCGAAATATTGTGCATGGCCACACCGGCGCCGCCACCCTGGGGAGAGCTGGCGTCGGGACGGGCAGAGCGCTCGTCAAACAGTCTGGCGGCGGTACCCTCATCCATGCCCACGCCATTATCGGCCACGGCAATCAAGATTGCATCCTCGCCGTCTTGGTGAACGGTCACGTCGATCCTCAGGGCGTCGTCATCGCCCATACCATGACGTACGGCGTTCTCGACAATCGGCTGGATCACGAACGCCGGCACCAGCGTATCTTCCACGTCCTCGGACACATCGAACGTCGCAAGCACGCGGTCCTCGCCAAAGCGGGCCTTCTCAAAGGTAAGGTAGCGCTTGGTCTGTGCGACCTCGCGCGAGACCGGAATAAGCGATCCCGAGTTGTCGAGCGTGGCACGATAGAACGATGAGAACTCACGAAGCAGTTCGCGGGCCCGCAGCGGGTCGGTGCGCGTAAACGATGCAATGGTGTTCAGCGTGTTGAACAGGAAGTGCGGGTTAATCTGCGCCTGCAGCGCACGCACCTCGGCGCGCGCTGTGAGTTCCTTTTGCACCTCGAGCTCGTGGATGGCGAGCTGCGTGGACAAGATCTCGGCAAAGCCCGAGGCAAGCGCGTACTGGGTACGGTCGACGGCGCGCGGGGTCTTGTAGTAGAACTTGAGCGTGCCGACGGTACGATCGCCCACCTTGATGGGGGCGATAATGCCGGCGGGGACTTGGTTGTGCGAGCCGTCCGAGCCCACGACATCCACCATACGGTTGAACGACTGCACGATGCCATGTTCGATAACGTAGCGTGTGGCAAGCGTGTGGATGGGAGTATCGGGCAGCAGTTTTTCCTCAAACTCGCCCGCGCAGGCAAGCACGTTGTCCTCGTCGGTGATGGCCACCGTCATGGCGCGCGTCTCGGGCAAAATGCGCCGGCACACCAAACGCGCCGACTCCTGCGTCAGACCGCCCTTAATGTCCTCGAGCATGGCCGAGGCCACCGAGAGCGTCTCCTCGGTGTACTGGGAGCGCACCGAATCGGGATTGAGCGTCAAAAAGATAAAGATGCACAGAAAGATGCACAGCAGCGCGCAGGCAATCACCGTGGCGATCGGCTCGATACCGGTCACCAAGGCAAAAATAAAGTACACCAGCACGCAAATGGCGCATGCAACGGCAATGATGCGAAAGATTGATATTGAACTATCGCGCTGGGCGCGGCGGTCGATCATTCGGCCCCCTCCAGGATACTGATCAGTTGTGCGTCACGCCAAAGCCCGTCCATGATCTTGGGCCAAAAGCTCTGGAAACGCAGGTAGCTTGCAGCGTTTTGGCGCGCATAGGCCTTTGCCTCGCCGATACCATGGCGCCAAATGCGCAGGTAGCCCTCATGCTCGCGGGTAAACACGCTGCGGACCATAGCGGTCTTGCGCACGCGGTCGTCGAGCTCGCGCGAAATCCACGGGCCCGGGTAGGGCATGAGCGATGCCGCCGTAACGGGGATGAGCTCCTTTTGATGCGCGGCGAACGTCAACTTGGCCCGTTCGTAGTACCAACGGTATACATCCTGCATAAAGCGCGGTGAGCGCTTTTCGGACTCCGGAGGCAGATGGCGCACGGTCCACTCGTTATCAAACCACACGTCGTAGCCAAACATACGCATGTTAAAGAGGTAATCCAAGTCCTCGCCGCGGGTGATAAACGGGTCAAAGGCCACACGCGTAAAGGCGCGGGCGTGCAGGGCCATCAGGCCGCCGCACACGTAGTTGGAGCGCGAGATGCGGGTGCCCGAGAGCGCCTTTTTCATCCAACGGTTGAACTCGATGCGCTTGGTCCACCAACGATGGCAGATGCCCGCCTTGTCCGTGGGAGCCAGCGGCGAGCCGTCGCGATCGTAGAAATAGCCGCTCTTGACCAAGATCGGCAGGCCCTGACGCGTCTGCTGACCCAGCGCGTAGGTCGCGCGCTTCATAAAGTCGGCATCGATGACAGTCTCATCGTCATCCAAAAAGATAACCGCGTCATGCCCCAGCACAGCGGCACAAGCTAGCCCCATGTTGCGGATGGCACCGTAGCCTCGCAGGCTCACGCACTCGCCCGAACCCTTAGGCGCGATCTGAGCAACCCGGTCTGCGATGCGCGAGGCCTGGGTGTTGGTGACAACGGTGACCTTGAGCGTGGGATGCGCGTCGACAATCTCGTGCACGCGCAGCGACACATCGGCTGTGGCAGAAACGGGACAGACCACCAAAAGGATGATGCGCGGGATGTCACGTACCTGCTCAAGCGAGGCCAGGCAGCGGTCGAGTTCGGGGTTGTCGGCGTTGAGTCGCGTCGAATGGTCATAGGTGCCAGGGGCGTTTGCGCAAGCGTCATCGCCCGCCCAATACGTTGGAATCACGACCGTGGCGTTCATGCCTTACCCTCCCTGCAACACAAAAACGGGACGCCGCCAAACACAGGCGACGCCCCGCGACCTAGCTGATTCCATCATACCCACTTGGGCAAATCATTGCTCGCAAGTCGCAATGTTTATTGCGGATAACCCCAAAAGAGTACCGTGGACAGGCACAATAGCCGCTCGCTCCTATGCGGCATGCTCTGCCGCCCGAGTCATGCGGGACAGGCGGACCAGCAGCATAAAGCCAACGACCAGCAGCACACCAATGGAAAGGACGCCCAGCGACGGGTTGCCGGTCAGCGAGGTGACGACCGACACCAGGAAGGTGCCCATAACGCTTGCATAACGACCAAAGATGTCAAAGAAGCCGTAGTACTCGTTGGACTTTTCCTTGGGGATAATGCGGCCAAAGTAGCTACGGCTGAGCGCCTGCACGCCGCCCTGGAACAGGCCGACCAAAATGGCAAGCACCCAAAACTCAAAGGCGGTCTTTAGGAAGAACGCGGCGAACAGCACAATGCCCATGTAGGCGGCGACCGCCACCAGGATCATGTTGAGCGTGCCCACGCGTCCGGCGAGCTTGCCATAGATGATGGCGGACGGAAAAGCAACAAACTGCGTGACGAGCAGCGCCAGGACCAGCTGCGTCGAATCGATGCCCAAGGCCGATCCGTAACTGGTGGCCATGGAAATGACTGTGTGCACACCGTCGATATAGAAGAAGAACGCGATCATGTAGACCAGCACGGTCTTGTTGTGGGCGATCTCGCGCATGGTGTGTCCGACCTCGGAGAACACACCGCCCACGATGTGGCCGATGGTGTCCTCGGGACCGCGCTCGCGACCGTACTTTTGCTTATAGGTGCGAATGAGCGGCAGGGTAAAGATGAGCCACCAGGCACCAGTGATGATAAACGACAGACGCGTTGCCAGCATGGTGGGGACGCCGAGAGCGGGGCCACCCATGATGAGCGCCAGGCAGATGACGAACGGCACGGTGGAACCGATGTAGCCCCAGGCATAGCCCGAGCTGGACACGGCGTCCATGCGCTCGTCGGTGGTAATGTCGGGCAGCATGGCGTCGTAGAACGTCATAGAAGAGTTAAGGCCGATGGTGCACAGCACGTACACGGTCAAAAATGCCATGGCGGACATTGGGATAGCCTGCGCCAGGCAAAGCACCAGGCCCGTGAGGAAGAAGCCCAAGAAGAACTTGATCTTGTTGCCGGCGTAGTCGGCAAGCGCGCCCAGAATGGGCATGAGCATGGCAATGACCAGCGAGGCGATCGTCTGCGCGTTGCCCCAAGCGACCACCAGGTCTGCCGAGGAAGCACCGGTATTGATGGCATTAAAGTAGATGGGCACCACCGAGGTATTGAGCAACACGAGGGCCGAATTGCCCACATCGTACATAACCCAGTTACGCTCGAGCTTGGTGTATTTCATGGACAGGGGCCCTTTCGTATTCGCCCAATATGCAGTTAGTTCATCGTACCCCAATTGTCCAGAAGCGCTGGTAAGGATTCGGCAAAGGGGCGCGCACGGACCCTACTCCTCGCGGTCGAACTCCTCGTCGGCGTCGAGCACGCGGCCGCTGTAGTTGATATGGCCGGTCACGGCCTCCATGTCACCGGTCTCGATAAAGCGGGCGACCGTGCACTCGTAATCGACCAGCGCGCGCTCAAAGACCTCGGGGAAGCTCTCGGTCGAGACCTCATCGGTAAAGGGGTTCTTCCATGTCAGGTGGCCCAGGTTGCCGGTGCGCTCGGGCAGCTCCGTCGTCACGCGATGAGCAAGGCCGTCGAGCAGCGAATAATCGTGCACCAAGCCCTCAACCAGCGAGATCGCGCGCGTCTTTACGGAGCCGGCCGGCTCAATCGCGCGGTAAAGTCGCTGCATATTGGCAACGGCAGCACCGTACTCCCCCGCCGGAATATCAATGCCGTACACGCGTCCGGCAACATAGCTCATCAGCACGCCGGCCACGCGATTGATGCGATCGGTGGTGACGATCTCGCCCGCCGGCGGATAATCGTCGACCGTAGCGCCATCGCGCTTAAGCTGCAGCATCAGTACATCCAGATCGCTCTCGATCACGGCATGGACCTGACTGCTCGAATCCTCAAGCTCTGAATCGGACTCCACGATGCCAAACTGTTGCTCATAGACAAAGGGATGGGCGTTGCGGTCGAGCACATAGTGCGACAGCAGGCCCAGCGCAAAGGCGCGACCCAAGCTGGCGTCGCGCGGCAGCAGATGCGACACGCCGTCGCGCAGGCACGCGAACTGGCGAGACATGCGCGAGCGATGCATGACCTGCGCCAGCAGCGTGCAGTCGGAAACGCGCGGCGTGAGCATGTGGAAGAAAAACGGGTCGGGACCTTGGTTTCCCAAGATAAAGGCGATACGCTCCTCGTCGGACGCGATAACGCCCTGCGGAAGACGGTCGATGCTTTCCTCGCCAAACAGATGATGCGTAATAAGCGCAGGCATAATGATCCTTTCGATTTCATTCGATGTCACCCATTATGCCCACCGCGCGTCCATGCCAAACTCGCGGTGGTAAACGATGGCGTGCAGACCGCTTACGCAAGCCCCAGGTGCGTCTTAACCTCGGCGGCACGGCGACGGGACACCGGCACCGTCGAGCTCACGCGGTCGAGCCTGAGCTCCATAAGACCGGAGGAACCGATCTCGACATTGTGCACGTCTTCCAAATTGACCAGATAGCTGCGGTGGACACGAATAAAGCCCTCGGAGGCCAAGCGTCGCTCGAGCGAAGAGATCGACTCATTGATCAGATATGTTCCCTCGGCGCAGACGGCGTTGCAAAAATCGGCGCGCGCCTCAAAGTAGCAGACATCCGCCACGGGAATGAACACCCTTTTGCCGCCGCGATCCACCGTCAGGCGCAAGGGCTGGCGCGGAGCATGGACGACACGGCGGGCGCCCAGGGCGGCCTCGATCTTGTCGAGCGCCTTTGACAGGCGCGCGTCCTCGACCGGCTTGACGACGTAATCGACGGCATCGAGGTTATAGGCATCGGCCGCATACTCGGCAAATGCCGTCACAAACACCACGACCGGCGGCGTTTTTAGGTTCTGCAGCGTCTCGGCAAGCTCAATTCCCGAGCGGCCGGGCATCGTGATATCCAAAAACAGCACGTCGGGCTTGTTCGACAGGATCGACTCCACGGCCTCGGTGACATTGCCTGCCTCGGCAATCTGGCCCACACGTGCATCCTTTTCCAGCAGATAGCGTAGCTCCGCCCTAATAGGAGGCTCGTCATCAACCACCAAGATGTTCCAGCCTTCGGACATATGCGCTCCCTCTTTTTCTCTCAATCCAACCGCGTGCTACACCGTCAGCGGCGCCGGCTCATGCGGCTCGCCGTTCAGCTCAACGATGACCTGCGTTCCCACGCCCTCCTGGGACTTCACGCGCATGCCAGAATCTTCTCCGTAAAAGAAATGGATACGCTGAAGCACGTTGAAGAGCGCCAGGCCGCAACCTCGCTTGATGGAGCCGTCGGCGGTAATGCTCTCGGGCTCCTCTCGGCGATGTTGCTCAAACAGATGCGCACAGACTTCTTCGCTCATACCGATGCCGTCGTCTTCGACGATGATCTCCAAGCCGTCATCGGTCTCAAAAGCCCTCACACGAATAGAAAGCGGCTCGGTCTCGCGCTGCGCATGCTTGATACAGTTTTCGAGCAGCGGCTGCAAGATAAACGGCGGCACCAAGCTATCGCGCACCTCAAAGTCGATGTCGACCGAAACGCGCAGACGGCCGTCGCCATACCGGGCCTGCATAAGATTGATATAACGAGTGCCCTGTTCCACCTCGTGCTCGAGCGTGGTGAGCGTATCGGAGTCAGAAAGCGTCTGACGATAGTAATTGGAAAAGTCGATGAGCAGCGATCGCGCCTTGTCGGGCTCGGTTCGAACGAGCGACACGATCGTGCTAATGGTATTGAATAGAAAATGCGGGTCGACCTGCGACTGCAGGGCGCGAAGCTCAACGCGGGCCGTGAGCTCGTCCTGACGCTCGAGCTCAAAGCTGGCGAGCTGCGTGGAAATGAGGTCGGCAAAGCCCGAGGCAAGCGCCGTCTGGCGCATATCGATGCTGCTCAGACGGGGATAATACAGCTCGAGCGTGCCCACGCAATGCCCGCGCACGGTAAGCGGTGCGACAATACCGGCGCGCAGGCGGGGAAAATAGCCGCCCGTCTCATTGGAGGTGTCACGCGAAAACACGCTCTGCTCGCCCGTCTCAATCACACTGAGCGTGGTCTTGAGCACGACCGGGGTGCCGGCGGGACACTTTGTCGAATCCTCGCCCCAGCTTGCCAGCACCTGCTTGCCGTCGGTAAAGCAGATGGCCGACGCGATGGTCTCGGACAGGATGATTTTAGAGGCGCCCAGGGCCGCTTCGGGCGTAAGGCCGCGCGACGTGTAGGCGAATATTTTTGATGCGATGGCGAGCGTACGGTCGGTTGCGCTCGATGTGAGGTCGTCGGGGACCACAAAGACATACGAGAAGAAGAAGCACAGCATGACCAGGCCGGCAATGACGACAACGGCCGGAACGGGATTGGGATTATCGGTTAGATCCCAGATGAGCAGCAGGATAAGCAGCGGAACGACAATACCGAGCAGGATAGCCTGAACCACATGCTGGGCCGTACGAAAGATCTTGGTAGAGTTGTAGCTCTTGCCTGGAATCAGCCTGTTTAAGTCCACCGTCATCCCCTTTTATCTACCGCACCCATAGCAATAAAGAGGGCCGCAAGCGACCCTCTCCATTGCATTATGCAATCAAAAACTGTGTTTTACATCCAGTCATCGACAAACGGTAGCTTAGGCGCTGTATTTGTTGGCCTCGCCAAAGGTGCCAGCCTCGACAATCCAGCCGTCCTTCATGATGACGTCCATGTTGTCGGTGTTGAGCACGTGGATGTCGGCAGCGACGTCACCGTTGACGACCAGCAGGTCGGCGCACTTGCCGGCCTCGATGGAACCGGTCTCGTCCTCAATGTGGCACATCTTGGCACCGTTGAGGGTGGCGCAGGTGATGGTCTCGACCGGGGTGAAGCCGATCTTGTCGACGAACTCGTACATCTCCTCGATGGAGCAGGTGCCGTACGGGGTGACGAAGGAGAAGGAGTCGGAGCCGATCGTCATGACGACGCCGCGCTTCTTGGCCTCGCGCAGGCAGTCGTAGTTGCGCTGCAGCTCCTTCTCGACCAGGGTGCCCTCGTACTTGTCGTGCAGCTCGGGGACGTAGACGGGCGGATAGGTGGCGTACCAAGTGGGCAGGAAGGCGATCGTCGGGGTGAAGAAGGTGCCCTGCTCGGCCATGAGGTCCATGGTGCGCTCATCGATATCGAAGCCGTGAATCAACTGCTCGCAGCCAAAGCGAACGGAATCGTAGGCAGCGGCGTGGTTGTTGTAGCAGTGGCTCCACACGGGGATGCCGACCATCTTTGCCTCTTCGACCACGGCCTGGATCTCCTCGGAGCAGTAGTGCTGGTCGCGGCCGGAGTCCCAGCGCCAGATGCCGCCACCGGTAGCCCAGATCTTGATGGCATCGGGGTTCTCGCGCAGGCGACGACGGACGGCCTTACGCAGATCCCAAGGACCGTCGACCTGATCGCCCCAGGGGTGCGATTCCTTGTTGAGCTCCTGGCTGCAGTGGTGGGAGTCGCCGTGGCCGGCAACGCGGCAGAAGCCAAGGCCGGTTGCCAGAACGCGTGGGCCCTTGAAGACACCCTTGTCGATGCAGTCGCGGATCTGGATACCAAAGCGACCGATCTCGCAGACGGTGGTGAGACCGTGGGTGAGGCAGTCGTAGGCCTGCTTGACGGCGACGGCCTGCTTCTCGAGGAGCGGCTGCATGACCCAGTCGGTGTCATCGTCGGTCAGGTTGCCCGAGAAGTGCAGGTGGGTGTCGATCAGGCCGGGAAGGACGGTCTTGCCGGCGGCGTCGATAACCTCAACGCCCTCGGGAAGGTCCTGCATGACACCGGCGTACTCGATCTTGCCATTGTCGTCGACGAGAACGAGGGAGTTCTCGACCGGCTCGGCACCGGTACCGTCGATGAGCTTGCCGCCAACGATTGCATACTTAGTGGACATGGTTCCTCCTTATGGATCCATATAGTGGGCGAGGCCGCGTTGGGTTAAGGCCTCACAAAACTACCCAAGTGGTGCCGGGTTCGGTGCGCGGGAGAGAGGGCCCCGCGCACCCGATCCGCCCCGGCTAGGCGTTATTTTTTGCGGGAATTGGTGAAGGCCATGAGGGCCAGGCCAACAGCCAGCCAGCCGATCACGATGCTCCACTCCACCATGTTGAGGGAGGCGGGAGAGAACGGGATCACGAGCAGGCCAATGATGGTGCCGCAGGCAACGATAGCGAGGCTGATGCCAAACTTGCCGCCGGGCACCTCGTAGGGACGAGGCAGGTCGGGCTCGGTGAAGCGCATACGCAGGCAAGCGAGGGCGACCATGCCGCAGGAGAAGATGAAGGCGAGGGCCGACACGTTGGTCAGAGGGATGAGCATGTTCTTGCCCAGGAACGGACCGACGACGGTGATGACGCCCAGAACGACGCAGGCGAGCTTGGGAGCGCCGGACTTGGGATCGACCTCGGCGAACTTCTCGGGCAGCTGACCCTTGCGGCCCATGGCGAGCATGATGCGGCTCGTGGCGCCGTAGAAGGAGTTCATCGGGCCCATGGGTCCAAGCGTGGCGATGACGAGCATGGCCAGGTACAGGAGCATGTTGATGCCCTTGAGGCAGGCAAGCGCGGGAACCGGGCTCTTAACAAACTCATGCCAGTCGAGGATGGTGCCGAACGAGTAGATGCAGACCATGTAGAAGCCGCCGGCGGCCAGCAGGGCCAGGGAGATGATCTTGCCGAACTTGTTCCAGTTGAGGCCCTCGGCTGCTTCCTCAGCCTGCTGAGGAATGGTATCGAAGCCGGCGTAGAAGAACGGGGTCAAAACCAGGACCGACACGATGCCGGCGAACAGGCTGGTGCCCTCGGTAGCGGGCTTGCCGCCGCCAGCACCGGTGACCTGGGAGAACACGGGCATGGCGTGTTCCGGCGAACCGGTGAACAGCGAGACACCCATGGCGAGCAGCATGCCGCAGAGCAGGGCCTTGGTCAGGAAGGCCTGCAGCTTGGCGGCCGAGCTGGCACCGCGGAAGTTGAGGAAGATGACGTAGACTGCAAAGCCGAGCGCGATTAGCGTCGGGAACAAGTAAACGTCGGCGCCCAAGATGGTGTAGAGCTTGACGGCGCGCAGCCACTCAAGACCGGGCAGGCTGCCGAACATCTCGGACACGAGGGTCGAAATGGCGATGGCCTCCCACGGACACAGGATGCCGTTGCCCAGGGCCAGGAGCCAGCCGGTGATGTAGCTCAGCGTACGGCCAAAGCTACGATCGACATACTCGACGATGCCGCCCGAGATGGGGATAGCAGCCGTGAGCTCACCGAAAACAGCTCCGACGGGCACGAGGAAGATTGCACCCAAGAGGAATGCGATCATAGCGGGAACGGGACCGCCGCCCACGACCATCCAGTCGCCGACCTGCAGAACCCAACCGGTACCGATGATGGCACCGAAACCGATGGTGAAGAAGTTCCAGAGCGAAAGCGTTTTCTTCATGCCGCCGTTATCCTCAACTGCAACTTCTGCGTTCTTGTCCGCCATTGTTCCCCTCCTTTCCTATTTGACGCCCCTTGACGTCACCCCTTGCGCGACCTGTTTTGCCGCGCGCTTTTATTTCGTGGCTTTAAGATACGGCTTTGGCACAGCAGCGCCGTTTGTAGCTCGACCGAAGGCAGAACTGCAAAACGAGCGGCGCCGTTTTTGGGACGAACGGCGGAAGACGTCATTCGTCTTGGACGCTTTCATCTTGTCTGCTTTTGAATACCTGTTGCCGTGACGCTTGGCGCGCGGCGCGGCAACGTTCATACCATTTGTCAGGCTTTTGGCGCACATACCCATGTGTCGCGCCTCTTTTTATGTAGGATAGACAAGTTACACATGAGGCAAGGTGATTCGAATGGCATACGGATACAATGACGACGACCAACGGCCACAAAGCGTGCGCCTTGCCGGCCGCACCACGCCAACGCCCAGAAGCACCTCCGACAACGACAACCCGCAGCGCCCCCAAGAGCAGCTCGGGACTTCTTCGCGGAAACAAAGCCGTACCGTGCAGCGGTCAGGCCGCGTGAGTACGAGCACACGCCAACGCCAGACCGACACATCGCAGCCACGCCGCTACGATAGCCGTAAGACCGACTACTACGTTAAGCGTTCCTTTTCGCGACCTCAACGCGATCGCGGCAATTCCGCCCCTCACCCCGCGTCGCATACCACAAGCCACGTGCTTCCGGCCCGCCGCCTACGCCTTGCGCTTTGTTCCATTGCCGCCTGCCTCGTCTTTGTGTTTTTGGGATCCTGTATCTCCCACGGATCAGCCGGTCTCGAGCCCACTGCCGAGGACAAGCTGCTTAAAGCTCCCGTCGCGCCCGGCTACTCATTTGCGTTCTCGACCCCACGCTCGCAATGGCAGGCCGGCACCATGCCCCACATCTACCAAATTGACCCCGCATGGTCGGAGCTGCCCTATGCCGGTGGCACTATTCGCGAAAACGCTTGCGGCCCCACTTGCCTCACCATGGTCTATATCTTTAAGACCGGCCACACCGATAAGACGCCGGTCGATATATGCGCACTGGCCGAAGCCGGCAACTACGCCCCCACTGGTGCCACCGAGTGGTCGTTTATGACAGGCGGTGCGTGGCAGCTGGGGCTCAACGGAACACAGCTCTATAACGATTGCGAATCGATTACCCAAGCACTTCGCTCGGGTGCGCCCGTTATCGCCGCAGTGCGCCCCGGTACGTTTACCAACGTAGGCCACTACATCGTGCTCTACGGCATCGACGATGCCAACCAGATTGGCGTCTACGACCCCAACTCGGCCAGCCGCAGCGCCCGCCGCTGGGGCGTGGTGGAGGTCCTCAACGAAGTCGAAGCCATGTGGGCCTACTACTAGTCATTGGGGACACTCATTGGGGACAGACTTAAATGAGTACCCACTCATCGGGGACAGACTTAAATGAGTGGTCCCAGGCTGCCCGGAACTGCCGGCTCGGAAAGTGCACCCCGCTTTGGAGTTCGATAACGGGATGTGCCTTCCGTTAGCGGCCTGCTTGGGAAACTGTGCCCCACTTTTCGGCATAATTCCGGGATGCATTTTCCGGTGGAGGACCCCGGGGAAACTGTGCCCCGTTTTGGACGCTCATTCTGGGATGCACTTTCCGCAGTTGATTGGTGCTACTCATTTAAGTCTGTCCCCAATGACTAATGAACAGCTACCTCAATAGCAAAAGCCCCGCAGTCGGAGCGGACTGCGGGGCTCATGAAGAGAGGCTAGTTTGTGGGCGCTTTGCCTGGCGCCCACGAGAGATGCAACAGAGTAGAGACTACTCGTGGATGCGGGTACCGGAGAGACCGGCCATGGTCTCGGCGGCCTTGTCCAGAGCGCCGATGATGCAGGTGCGGCCCTTGCGGGAACGCGCGAACTTGATGGCAGCGCGAACCTTGGGCTCCATGGAACCCTTGCCGAACTGGCCCTCGTCGGCCAGGCGCTCGGCCTCGTCGGCGGTGAGGTCCTCGAGCTCCTCCTGGTTGGGCTTGCCAAAGTTGATGGCGACATGCTCAACGGCGGTCAGCAGGAACAGAACGTCGGCGTCGCAGTCCTCGGCCAGCAGCTCGCCGCCCAGGTCCTTGTCGATGACGGCGGGAACGCCCTTGTAGCAGCCCTTGTTCTCGTAGTCGCGGACGACGGGGATGCCGCCGCCACCGCAGGCGATGACGATGAACTCGTTGTCGAGCAGGTTGAGGATGGAGTCAGCCTCGACGATCTTCTTGGGATCGGGGGAAGCGACGACGCGACGCCAGCCGCGGCCGGAATCCTCGACGAAGACCTTGGAGGGATCCTCGGCCATGAACTCCTTGGCCTGCTCCTCGGTGTAGAAGGGGCCGATCGGCTTGGTCGGATTCTTGAACGCGGGATCGTCGGGATCGCACTCGATCTGGGTGACGACGGTGGCGGCGTGCCAACGCTTATAGCGCTTGTGCATCTCGCGGCCGATGCCCTGCTGCAGGTGGTAGCCGATGTAGCCCTGGGACATGGCGCCGCACTCGGGCAGCGGCATCTCGGGGGTACCGATGGCATCGTGGGCAGCGGCGAAGGCGTTCTGGATCATGCCGACCTGCGGGCCGTTGCCGTGGGTGATAATGATCTCGTTGCCCTGCTCGATAAGACCAAGGAGAGCGTGGGCGGTGTTGCTCACGGCCTCGATCTGCTCGACGGGGTTGTTGCCGAGGGCGTTGCCGCCGAGGGCGACGACAATACGATCGGGCTTGCCAAGAGGCTTAGACATTGCTGGAATCCTTTCTGTAAAAGGCCTACAACCCATTAATAACCCGCGTCCGTGCGATACGCGAGTTTATTAAGGTTTATATTCTCTTTATCGCTCATTTTATTCATTTTGAAAATACCTAAGCGGCGAACGGTCGATTTTACCCGCTCAGCGTAAAGAAGCCCAGTTCAGGCATATCTACGCCATTTACGTGCAACTTTATTTAAATAGAGCAGGGATTAGACCAGATTATGCAAACTATATCTTTGCTAAACACAAAACGGACAGCGCAATATCTTACTCGCACTATACGCGATTCTATACATTAATTTGACGAGTATGCACCCCTGCAAAAACATGGGGCTTTTCATCCAACATAAGGGATAGCCGATCGCGCTTCACCCCGCGGCAAGCGACTGCGAGTTCGCAGTATGGAACTTTACCGTCGGCTTCTGCATGAACGCTGCCGACGCCCTTTCGCTCCTGCGCGCCCAAGCAGCCGAGAACGCTAACGGCGCCACTGCCAACCTGGCCACCCTCAACAACGGCGCCGCCAGCCTTTTCGCAAAGTACCGTGCTGGCTCGCTGGCTTTGAGGCCTAAGTGAGCTTTGCTATTTGCCAATTTTTGTATGATTTGGGTCAAATCTATTTGTCAATTTTTGTATGATTAGGGGCAAATCTATTTGCCAATTTTTGTCAATGAGGAGTTTTAATGCTACGCCGCAAGGTCACTGATAGGCTTTTGAGCTGGAAGAATAACTCCCATAAGGCCCTGCTTGTTACCGGTGCGCGTCAGATTGGCAAGAGCTATGCGATTCGCGCGTTTGGAAAGAGCAACTACGCTTCGTATTATGAGGTCAATCTGCTACTTGATGCCGAGGCAAGAGACGTACTTGTTGGCGCTAAGAACTCCATTGACTTCATCAACCGTGTGGC
Source organism: uncultured Collinsella sp. (assembly GCA_905197665.1). Classification (GTDB taxonomy): domain Bacteria; phylum Actinomycetota; class Coriobacteriia; order Coriobacteriales; family Coriobacteriaceae; genus Collinsella. The sequence goes on along the minus strand of CAJJZP010000015.1, from coordinate 49,161 downwards.
CCTTCTTGCGGATGCACCGCTTGTTGAAGGAGACACGCTTATCTTCGTCGATGAGATTCAGGAGTATCCGCAGATCGTTACACTTATGAAGGCGCTGGTCGAGGACGGACGCTTTAGCTATGTCTTCTCGGGGTCTATGCTTGGGACTGAGTTTAAGGGGATCTCTTCTTTTCCGGTAGGGTATGTCGAGCACATTGTTATGCGGCCGATGGATTTTGAAGAGTTTTGTTGGGCAAACAGCGTCAGCGAAAATGTGCTTGCAGATATTCGCAGCCGCCTTGTCGAGAGACGTCCCGTCGAAAACTATATTCATGAGGCGATGCTCAAAAACTTTAGAGCCTATATCGTTTGCGGCGGCATGCCGGAGGTCGTTCAGAACTATATCGATTCGGGCTATTCGCTCGTGAGAACGCGTGAGCTTCAAATTCAGCTAGTCGATCAGTACAAAAGCGATATCTCTAAATATGCATCGACTCGAGCGTTTAACGTTCGCTCCATTTTCGAGCAAATTCCCGTTCAGCTTGAGGCGGAGTCCCATCGCTTTATCGTCTCGTCTCTAGGCGAGGGAGCTCGTCTTCAAAAATACGAGCAGGATTTCCTATGGCTGGTGAACGCAGGCGTTGGATTGATGGTCCCCCAGGTGACGGAGGCACGAAGCCCTCTCAAGAGGACGGAGAAAACGACGGCCTTTAAACTATACGAGTCCGATACAGGTATGCTCGCATCGCGGTATCCCGGCAGCACGGCACGCGCCGTCTACCTTGACATGAAAACCCCCAACCTCGGCGGCCTCTATGAGAACGTGGTCGCACAGGAACTCGTTGCCCTCGGAGCAGATACGTGGTACTACCAAACGCGTGAGGTCGGTGAAGTCGACTTTGTAATCGAAGGTGCCCGCGGGCATGTTGTCCCAATCGAAGTCAAATCGGGCAAGAAAGTTCGAGCACATGCAGCCCTCGACCGTTTGATGAGTGTGGGCGAGTACAAAATTCCCGAGGCCGTTGTGCTGAGCCACGAAAACCTTTGCAAAGAGGGCAAGATCCTTTACGTTCCAATCTATATGACATTCTGTCTCGATGAGTTTATGGAAAAGGACGACCCCAACAACGATTTCTCGTTTGCACCCATATCTCTCTAGGTCATCTGAGTCCGCAAGCCAGCCCCCACGCCCAAAGTACTGCGCCTTTCGCGCCAAAGGCGCGAAACAGCAAGGGGATAGAAGGCAGCGACAACCAACTCCCCCACTATGCCCAAAGTGCTGCGATGTTTCGCGCAAAGCGCGAAACAGCACTGGGGCAGCAGAAGGTCACAATCAGCTAGCCCTCCATGCCCAAAGTGGCGCGTGGTTTCGCGGCCACGCCGCGAAACAGCGACCGGGACAAGGCACCCCCACAGCCACATCCTTCATTCAGCCCCACAATCCGAGGACGTAGTCGTAGCAGGATCTGAGGGCTGACCTTCGCGGACACTCCGCAGGACGAAAGAACCCCCGCCGCACGTAGTGCGCAGCGGAGGTTCTTTCATGTCCGAGGACGTCCGCGAAGGTCAGCCCTCAGATCCTGCGGTGGGAGACTTAGGCCTCGTTGTACACCGTCTTGAGCTTCAGCAGGTGAGCGTAGCGGTCCATAGCGGCCTGCTCGTTCTCCTTGAAGAGCTCCTCGGCGCGCTCGGGGAAGGAACGCGTCAGCGAAGCGTAACGGGCCTCGTTCATCAGGAACTCCTGATAGCCGCCCGCGGGCTCCTTGGAATCGAGCGAGAACTTCTTGCCGGCAGCAGCCTCGGGGTTGAAGCGGAAGAGGTTCCAGTAACCGCACTCGACAGCCTTCTTCATCTCGGCCTGGCAGTTCTGCATGCCGCCCTTCTTGATGGAGTGCATCTCGCAGGGGCTGTAGCCGATGATGAGGGACGGGCCGTCGTAGGCCTCGGCCTCGTGGATGGCCTTGAGGGTCTGAGCCGGGTTGGCGCCCATGGCAACCTGTGCCACGTAGACGTAGCCGTAGCTCATGGCAATCTCGGCCAGAGACTTCTTCTTGGTCACCTTACCGGCGGCGGCGAACTGAGCGACCTGGCCCAAGTTCGAGGCCTTGGAGGCCTGACCACCGGTGTTGGAGTAAACCTCGGTGTCGAAGACGAAGACGTTGACGTTGTGGCCGGAAGCCAGGACGTGGTCCAGGCCACCGAAGCCGATGTCGTAGGCCCAGCCGTCGCCGCCGAAGATCCAGAAGGACTTCTTGGTGAGGTAAGCCTTGTCGGCGAGGATCGCCTTGGAAGCGTCGCAGCCGCACTTCTCGAGCTCGGCAACGTAGGCAGCGGCAGCGGTCTTGGAGGCCTCGGCGTCGTTGACGGAGTCGATCCAAGCCTGGCCGGCGGCCTTGAGCTCATCGGACGGACCATCGGCAGCGATGATGTCCTGGGTAGCGGCGATCAGCTTGTGCTGAACGGCCTCATAGCCAACGGCCATGCCCAGGCCGTGCTCGGCATTGTCCTCGAACAGGGAGTTGTTCCACGCCGGGCCGTGACCGTCCTTGTCCTTGCAGTAAGGAGCGGTGGCAGCGGGGTTGCCCCAAATGGAGGAGCAGCCGGTGGCGTTGGAAATGAACATGCGGTCGCCGGCGACCTGGGTCACCAGACGTGCATAGGCGGTCTCGGCGCAGCCGGCGCAGGAGCCGGAGAACTCCAGGTAGGGCTGCTTAAACTGGCTGCCCTTGACGTTGGCCGCGATGAGCTCCTTCTTCTCGGAGACGTTCTCGACCATGTAGTCCCAAACGGGCTGCTGGTCCATCTCCTGCTCGGTGGGAACCATCTCGAGGGCGCCCTTGGGGCAAACCTTGACGCAGTTGGTGCAACCCATGCAGTCGAGCGGGGACACAGCCATGGTGAACTTCATGCCCTTGGCCTTGGGGCCCATGGCGTCGAGCGTGCGGGTAGCCTCGGGCGCGGCGGCAGCCTCGTCCTCGGTCATCGCAAACGGACGGATGGTGGCATGCGGGCACACGTAGGCGCACTGGTTGCACTGGATGCACTTGGTCTCGTCCCAGTGGGGAACGACCACGGCGACGCCGCGCTTCTCGTATGCGGAGGCGCCCAGCTCAAACTGGCCGTCGGCGCAACCGACGAAGGCGGAAACAGGCAGGCTGTCGCCGTCCATGCGATCGATGGGCTCGAGCAGGTTCTTGACCTGCTGGGCGATGGCGGACTTGGTCTCCTCGGAGAGCTCGACGGGAGCGGCGTCCTCGGCGGTAGCCCAGTCGGCCGGAACCTCGAACTTACGGAAAGCGGTAGCGCCGGCATCGATGGCCTTGTGGTTGGCGTCGACGATAGCCTGGCCCTTCTTCATGTAGGACTTGGTAGCCGCGTCCTTCATGTACTGCAGGGCGTCCTCGGCGGGCAGGACCTTGGCCAGCGCGAAGAAGGCGGACTGGAGCACCGTGTTGGTGCGCTTGCCCATGCCGACCTTAGCGGCCAGGTCGATAGCGTCGATCAGGTAGACGTTGACGTTGTTGTTCGCGATGTAGCGCTTGGCCACGGCGGGCATGTGCTCGGCGAACTCCTCGTCGCTCCACTGGCAGTTGACCAGGAAGGTGCCGCCCGGCTTGACGTCGCGGACCATCTTGAAGCCCTTAACGATGTAGCTGGGGTTGTGGCAAGCGACAAAGTCGGCCTTGGTCACGTAGTACGGCGAACGGATCGGGGAATCACCAAAGCGCAGGTGCGAGACGGTGACGCCGCCGGTCTTCTTGGAGTCGTACTGGAAGTAGGCCTGGACGTACTTGTCGGTGTGGTCGCCGATGATCTTGATCGAGTTCTTGTTGGCGCCGACGGTACCGTCGCCACCCAGACCCCAGAACTTGCACTCGATGGTGCCGGGGGCTGCGGTATTGGGCGCATCCTCGGCCTCGGGCAGGCTCAGGTTGGTCACGTCATCGACAATGCCAATGGTGAACTCGCGCTTGGGCTCGTCCTTCTTAAGCTCCTCGAAGACAGCGAACGCGGACGCGGGAGGCGTGTCCTTGCTGCCCAGGCCATAACGGCCGCCGACGACCTTGATGCCCGTCTTGCCGGCCTCGTAGAGAGCGGAGACGACGTCCTGGTAGAGCGGCTCGCCGATGGAACCCGGCTCCTTGGTACGGTCCATGACGGCGATCTTCTGGACGGTCTCGGGGAGAACGTCGACGAAGTGCTTGATAGAGAACGGACGGAACAGACGAACCTTGACCAGGCCGACCTTCTCGCCGTGAGCGTTGAGGTAGTCGATGACTTCCTCGAGCACGTCACAGAAGGAGCCCATGCACACGACGACGCGATCAGCATCGGGAGCGCCGTAGTAGTTGAACAGGCCGTAATCGGTGCCGAGCTTCTCGTTGATCTTCTTCATGTAGCCCTCGACGACGGCGGGAAGCTCGTCGTAGACCTTGTTGCAGGCCTCACGGTTCTGGAAGAAGATATCGCCGTTCTCATGGCTGCCGCGGGTGTGCGGGTGCTCAGGGTTGAGCGCATGGTCGCGGAAAGCCTGGACGGCGTCCATGTCGCACATCTCGGCAAGATCCTTGTAGTCCCACATGGCGACCTTCTGGATCTCGTGGCTGGTGCGGAAGCCGTCGAAGAAGTTAAGGAACGGGGTCTTACCCTCGATGGCGGCAAGGTGAGCCACCGGCGAGAGGTCCATGACCTCCTGGACGTTGCCCTCGGCGAGCATGGCGAAGCCGGTCTGACGACAGGCCATGACGTCGGAGTGATCGCCAAAAATGTTCAGGGCGTGGGAAGCGACGCAACGCGCGGAGACGTGGAAGACGCCCGGGAGCTGCTCGCCCGCGATCTTGTACATGTTCGGGATCATCAGGAGCAGACCCTGAGAAGCCGTGTAGGTGGTGGTCAGAGCACCGGCGCCCAGCGAACCGTGAACGGTACCGGCTGCACCTGCCTCGGACTCCATCTCGACGACCTTGACCGGGGTGCCGAAGATGTTCTTGCGACCCTGGGCCGCCCACTGGTCGACATGGTCGGCCATCGGGCTGGACGGCGTAATGGGATAGATTCCCGCTACCTCGGTGTACGCATACGAAACATATGCGGCCGCCTCGTTGCCGTCCATAGACTTAAACTTACGCGCCATATACCCCTCTCCTCTCATATAGGTATACAGGCCCCGGCGATCGCCGGGATGTTGGCGTGATGGGATTTACGCTGTTGCTTCCAATCATCTGGCAGGCAGGCTCAGCAGCAGGTACGTGGCGTGGAGAGAAGACATGCCGAGGCGAAGGGCAACTGATGCGCCCCACAGACCCGACCGCCCGTCTTGCACATGACCGAGCGCCGCAAAGGCCGCATGCCGGATGCTCCCGGGCACGCCCCGGCGATGGGAAGCGCCCGCAACGGAAATCCGCATGCGGGTTTATTGTACCCCGCCGTCAAGTGTAATTTCGGCAAATATAGGCGGGCGGTAAAGGTTTACCTCGGGTGACTGCCGGGAGCAAAATGATCCCTTGGGGACGGAGGGACCATTTGGCGGGACTGGCTAGAGGGCACCGAAGAGGATGGCGTAGGTAGTGGATTCGCCGAGCTTGAGCTCGTCGCCGGGATTGAGTTGGGCGGAACGGCCGGGCTCGACCTGAATGCAAACGCGCGTGGCCCCGTTTACCACCACGGTTCCGTTGGTGGACGACAAGTCCTCGACGTGCCAGATATTTTGAGCATCGCACCAGATATGGGCATGGCGGGCCGAGACATCGTCGCCGACGTCGGTAATATCGCCCTCACCAGTGGCCAGCGCGCCAATCTCAACACCCTGCTCACTCGGCTGAATCCAGCGCGGGGCGCTCACGACAAAACTGTTTTGCACGCGCAGCAAGCCCAAAGGGTGCGCCGGGGCGGGTTCGCGTTCGCCCGCAGTCAGCGACATGCCAAGCGAACGCGGCGTGGATGTGCCTCCGCCGCAGGTCGCGTTCGCGTAGTCGATGGCATAGTTCACCGAGGACCGCACATCCGCCGAACAACCGACGGCGACAAACAGCACCAGCACGACCTCGGCGGGCATGAGTTCCGCCGCCTGGGACAGGCGATCGAGCGCGTTGCGATAGAGATTCGTGTCCTGGTGGCACTCTTCGAGCGCGCGTACCATCGGTTCACCTGCAGGACCGCACACCATATTGATTACAGCCGTGGAGTCCATGGGATTGCGCTGGCGCAGGGCCAGTTGCGACATAATACGCGCAGCCGAGGTACCGTATTCGGCAAAGTAGCGCTGCTGAAGCGTGCCGACCGGCGCGCGAACGATAAAGCGGGAAACCCAAGAGCGATCGGCGGCTCGGCTCTGCGGGCTGCGGCCGTCGGCGAGCGGACGGGACGAAAGCACCAAGCCGCACAGCTCGATATGGCTCAGATGCGCTGCGCGCTTAAAGATGTCAAACATGGCCCCGCATGGGGTGAGCTCAACTTGAGATGCCATGACCTAGGCCTCCTTGGTCGTAGAAATAGAATCGGACGATACTTCGACAGGTCCGCCAAAAGTACGGACAGCTGCGGCTCCACCGGCAAGCGGAGTCGCCATCTGGGCTTTTGTGCGTCGCGGTGCCGAAACGGGAAGTTCAAAGGCAAAGCCCATCGCAAGCAAAAACCACGTAAGCGTATAGGTTGCAACCAGAGCGGCAACAAGGCCGCCCATCACGGCGCGTTGGGAAAATACGCTACATGCAGCCACAACCAGCACCGGAACCTCGCAGGCAGAAAGCGCAAGCACACCCTGCAGGAAGCCCGAGCGCCGATCGCGCGCAAGTGCCCCCGCGGCAACGCCGGCTATGCCTGGCAGCGCCAACGCCAGTGCGGCAATAATACCCGGTAGCGACCCAGACCACACGAGCGATCCCAAAGTCGCCGTCACGCGAGCGCCCGACGCCAGCAGCGCGGCCGAAACCACGACCACAGCCCAAACCACGCCACAGACGATCGTCGCGCCGACCATCAGCGCGCGACGAACCGCGCGGCCAGACGCATCCATGGGGCACGGCGTGAGCGGCTCGCCGCGGAGCGAACGACCGACATTTTGCGCATAGTGGTCACAAAACGCCGAGAGCGCCGCCTCGACCGCCGCCGGCTCGGGACGATCTTTTTGATGGCTGGACAGACAGGCCATCACCACGTCGAACAGCTGGGCATCGACAAACGCCAGCGCATCGCGTAGCTCCTCGGAATCCGGCTCAAGCCCCAGCTGCTGGGCCTGCTCGGCCGCAGCGAGCGCCACATCGGGCTCACGACGAAGCAGCTGAGTCAAATCGCAACCGGGCGCATGGGCACCAATGGGATAGTCGGGCAGCGTGTCCATCTTGAGACGGTAGGGGCTGGCGATGTCGCGCGTCTTTTTGCGCGAACCCGAGGTGCCCGAAGTGCTCGGCGCGGCTTCGTATGGCGCGGCGCCGGCAATGAGCTCGTAAACCGTGCTTGCTGCGGCATAGACGTCGATCGCCGGCGACATACGCAAAGCGCGCAGGTCGGGAATATCGTCGGTGAGCATCTCGGGCGGGGCATAGGCAACCGTCGCGCGACGCAGCGTGGCATAGCGCTCCGTAAACGACGCCTTGCCGCCGGTACCGGCCACGGCCGACGCAGGCTCAAGCGCCAGCGACGAGCCAAAGTCGATCAGGCACAGGTCAAAGGTGCCCTCGGCAAGCTGCCGGTCAAGCGGTAGACGCGCCGTACGCACCATAATATTAGCGGGCGAGATATCGCGATGGACAAAGCCCTCGCCCACCAGGCTCATACGGCAGAGCAGATCGAACAGGTCGCGACCCAGACGCGCCGCCACAAGCGGCGATAGGCGGCCGGCATCGTCCACGGCAAAGCGCGAGCGCAAGCGGGCGAGCGTCTCGCCCTCGACCCATTCCATGACAATTGCAGGCACACCGTCGACCTCGCCCCAGCCATAGAGGCGGGGAAAGCCCTTAAGGCCCGAAAGGGCGCGATGGCATTCGTATTCCTCGCGAAACGCCGCTTTGAACTTGGCGACCAGCGCCTCATGGGCGGCGGCATCGTCAAACTCATCGCACGTTGGCAAGATGAGCTGCTTGAGTGCCACGGCCTCGCCTTGGGCGTTGACGGCACGCGTCACGCGGCCGATACCGCCACGGCGCATGGTGGCATCGTCGGCAAACAGTATCGTAAAACGACGCAGATAGGCAGGCAGTTCGTCCTGACCGAGCGCAATGGCCGGCTCAAACCCGTCGACACGCGCCAGGCGCAGGCCGACCATGGGATCGCGACCGAGCGATTGTGGTGTGGTGGATGCAAGATCGGTCATCATAGGGCAAGCGCCGCCACGTTATTGTTGAAGTTACCGAGCGCGACGTCATCATCGCCGTAATGGCCGACCCATTGACATAGGTTGGTGTAACAGCCCCACAGATTGGCATACTGCTGATACCACTTTGACCGGGGCGAGAATGTCTGACGACCGAACTCGGCTCGAATGACAAACATCTCCCCGACCAGGCTGTCGCACGGCCTGGGATCTCCCGTAGAGTTATAGGTCGAGACCACGTCATTGGCACGAGAAACATAGCCGTCGAGCATGTTGTACTTGGTCACAAGCCAGCTGTGAATGCTCTCTTCCTCAGCAGCGGAAAGGCCACCGGAGTTTGCATCGTTGTCAGTGTTGCCGCCCGTCGAGCCGCCGTTTCCAGACCCTCCGGCAGAGGAACCCGACCCAGAGCCACCGCCCGAACTCGACGAATCCGAGCCGGAGCCAGAAGTATCCGAGCTACCGGGCTTTCCGGACTGCTGGGCGTCCTGCTCCTTCTGCTGCTCGACCTTATTCACCGTTGCCGCCACGCTATTGTTGGACAACCGATCGATGATCTTGGTGTTGGTGAGCACGATGGTTTTGCCATTGGCAAGCGTGACTTCGTTGTCCGGGGCCTCGGCGCCGTCCGCGTCGCCGGTGCCAAACACAATATGCGCGACCACACTTGCCCAAGCATATCCAGTCGTGGTCCCCAGGTCACTTTTGACCTCATGCCCCACGCGCGGTTCGCGTGCGGCATGTGCCTGCATCATGGACGGCACGGTCATGCCATAGGCAGAAACGCCAGCTATGACCAGCACCAGCGAGCAAGACAGCAGTGCGTACGCCCGCGGCGCCAAGCCCAGTCGGCGTCGCATGCGCACCGCGGCGCCGCGCTTTGTCTGAGTGCCACCGGGCCGCATGCGTTCTCCTCCAACAAAAACACGCCGCTCGGGAGCGGCGCATTCATTCGAATCCATATTTGAGTGTATCAGCGAACCCAAAAGGTTCCGCAACGAATGGGCAAATTAAGGATGCGAGTGGAAGCATCCATGCGATAAGCGGATACAAAGCATCTTTGTTGCACAACAAACTTACAGTCGCACGGGGAAATTATGGCTACCCCGTGCGTCGCGATGAAGACATACGGCAGGAGCAGGCTCGCCACCTAAATCGTGCGACGGGCCTCGATGGCGCGCCCAAGCGTAAGCTCGTCGGCATACTCCAGGTCGCCGCCCACGGGAAGGCCGCTCGCCAGACGCGACACCTCAACGCCCAGCGGCTTGATAGTGCGGGCCAGGTAGCTCGCCGTGGTCTCGCCCTCGATATTGGGGTTGGTGGCGATGATGACCTCGTGGATGTCCTCGTGGCCCAAGCGTGCCAGCAGCTCACGAATGTGCAACTGCTCGGGACCAATCTTGTCCATGGGACTGATCACGCCGCCCAATACGTGGTAGAGACCGTGGTAGCTGCCCGTGCGCTCAATCGCCTGGACATCGCGCGGCTCGCCCACCACGCAAATGCGAGTGGTATCGCGCATCGAATCCTGGCAGATGGAGCACTCGTCGGCCGTGGCGTAGTTAAAGCAGCGGCTGCAAAAGTGAACCTCCTGCTTAACCTCCAGGATAGCCTCGGCCAGGCGGCGCGCCTCCTCGGCATCGGCCTCGAGCAGGTAATAGGCGATGCGCTGGGCCGACTTGGGACCAATGCCCGGCAGACGGCCCAGCTCATCGAGCAATTTTTGCAGACTATGGTTGGCACTCATATATATGCGTGTCTTAGAACGGCATGCCCGGGATGTTGAGGCCGCCGGTGATGGCGCCCATCTGCTTGTTGGCGAGCTCGTTGACACCGCGGACGGCCTCGTTGACGGCAGCCATGATCATGTCCTGCAGCATATCGACGTCCTCGGGATCGAGGGCATCGGGGTCGATGGTGAGGTTGACGAGCTCCATCTCGCCGTTAACGGTCACCTTGACCATGCCGCCGCCGGCAGAGGCGTCGACGGTCTGGGACTTAAGGTTTTCCTGCGCGGCGGCAAGCTGCTCCTGCATCTTGCGAGCCTGCTTCATCATTTGCTGCATGTTCATACCGGCCATGATGGCTCCTTTACGTGCGGCCGCGCGACAAGCTGCAAGGGCAGCCGGAGCGCGACGGGACTTTCAAACTCAAAAATCGTACCACGGCGCGGGGCAAGCAAGCGGGGCGGACACGCTACCTCAGTCGATATACATGTCCTTGAGCGTGACGCACGCCCAAGATTATGCAAGGTCGAATTATGCAAGGTTGCATAATTATCTCAAGCTACATCTAGCAGAGCTGGAACCAGGCAGTTTATGCGTAGGGCTACAAGGCTACATGGCAAAATGCCGAGCCGCTGCTCGAGGCGGCACGCATGGCGGCTGGGTATAATTTGATTGTCATAGATGACGATTTGGAGGTGCCCTCGTGAATGTCCCAGCCGTACTCCAAAACATCCGCTCAAAACACCCCGTTGCATATGTGGTTCTCTATCTCTTTGTCGTCTGGGTATTACTGGTTATCATCACCCATGCCATAGCTTTTGGAGCAGAACTGCTGATAGCCAGCTCGGACCAGCCCGTCGTCAAATGGGAGACGACCGATGAATGCACCGACGGAACCCGAACCATTTACTACAACAGCCCGTCCCTCTACCAAGAGTTCAAGGTCAAGATAAAGGACTCCAAGATTGTCGATGCCGAACTGGGCTCTTTATTTACAATCGGAGCAACCGTCAACGCCGAGCAAGTCGAGTACACGGACAGCCATGCGACGTATCGTATCGACCTCAGCATCCTAGGCCGACCGTCACGCGCCTGTCTGCTCGAATGCGATATACGCGGCACCACGTTGCACATGTCCGAAATACAGATGCGCCCGGGCAAGGGGTTCTCTTCTTGAGCAGTATACCCGCCTGCGCAGCTACTCCACCGGCTTGAAGATGGTGGACTGGCCGAAGACGCTGCGGATGAGGGCTTTGGCCTCGTCCTCGGTCTGCGGGATGCTCGGGGCTGCACCCTGATGGCCGAAGGGGCCGCCCGCACCGGAGTTGGACTCCCAGGGAGCTGCAGGAGCGTCCTCCTCTTTGGGGGCAGTTGCAGCGGACTTGGGCGCGGACGCCGCACCCGGCACGTCGAACGGAGGCAGATCGTCCCCACCAGCATCGGCAACAAAACCGCCAACCATGGCATCGTCGTAGGGAACCTGCTCGGATTCCCATGGCGCAGACGGCGCGGCGGGCTGAGCCTTGGGAGCGGACGCGCGCTCGGGCGCTCGGGGCGCGGGCTCGGTCGGGAGCTTGCCCGTGGCAGGAGCGCCGGCGGGGTTGTCGGAGCGCAGCCAGGGGGCTTTGCCCAGGTCAGACGACTTGGGCGCGGGCGAGGCAGGCTTGGGCGCGGGTGTCGGAGCAGCCGGTTTGGCCATGACGGGCTTAGGCGCCGACGGGGTCGGCGCCGCTATCGGTGCTGCTTTTGGCTGCGTCGCGCTGGCGCTCGAGGATGCAGGGGCCGCCGAGGACACGGGTTGCGGGTCCGCAGATACCGCAGCCCGTGCAGATGGAGAATGCTCCTCATGTTGAGGAGCCGGCGTGCCACCCCCATCCAGGACATAGTCGACGGTACGACGACCGAAGACCGCACTGACTGTCGGCAGGACCACCGACTGCGTGTCGGCGCGTCCAAGCATCTTGATGGCAAAGGTCGAGCCCGCGGGGAACGAGACCGTGAGCCTGGAGCCGTCGTCAGCCGTGGCGCGGGCATTGAGCAAAAGCCCCGCGTAGGAAGCCTGACGCGCCTTGACACGCTCGACAACCTCGGCCCATTTGCGCTGCAGCTCTCCGGCATCCTCGACCGCGGGCGTCTCGGCAGTACCGGCGGCGGCAACCTGGGCGGCATTGTTGGACTGGGGCTTAGGTGCCGGAGCGGTGGCAGGCGCGGGAGCCGCAACGGGCTGAGGCGTCGGAGTCGGCGCAGGCTGAGGTGCAGGCGCTGCAGGCTTGGAAGCTGACACGGACGCAGAACGGGACGCAGGCTGGGCAGCCGGAACAGCAGCACCACGGTCCCAAGGCATACCGCCCTGGCGCGCGGACGTAGCAGCGGGGGCAGCGGATGCCGCCGGAGCGGCAGCACGAGCGCCCGAAATTAGCGTCGGCTGTTGGGCAGCAGCGGGTACGGATGCTGCAGGCGCGGCGGCCTGAGCAGCAGCCACGCTCGCCGGCACGGCGCCGTTGGCAACCATGGCCTCCAAGCGGGCCACGCGCTCGGCCAATGCCTCAATCGTTAAATCGGCCTCGGGACGTGCCAGGCGCGTGCAGGCGATCTCGAGCACCAGGCGCACGTCGCTCGCGCCCCTCATCTCCAGTGCGGCATCGTCGAGCACCGTCAGCACACGGGCCAGGCGGTCGGCAGGATGCTCGCCAAAGGCAGCGGCCTCGGCAGCAAGCGCCTCGGCCTGCTCGGAGCCGCCCTCAAACAGCTCGGCACGGGCACCGGCAACGCAGGCAACGTACACGTCACGCACATGCGCCACCAGGTCGCGCGTCAGCTCCAGCAGGTCGTTTCCTTCCTCGACCTGCGCACGGATCAGTCCATAGAGCTCGGCAACATCGCGATCGGCAATGGCGCGGGAAAACTCGCCCAGAATCTGGTCCGAAACCTCGCCTAAAAGCGAGCGGGCGTCGTCCGCATGCACAGAACCGTTGCCAAAGACGCTCAGCTGCTCCAGCGTGGACAACGCGTCGCGCATACCGCCCTTGGCATGGCGCGCCACGATAGCCAGCGCCTCATCGTCGTAATCGAAGCCCTCCTGCTCGCACACGTATGCCAGGCGACGCTCGATATCCTCGTTGCCGATGCGATGGAAATCGAAACGCTGGCAGCGCGAGAGGATGGTCTCCAGAATCTTTTGCGGGTCGGTGGTGCACAGCACAAAGATCACGTGTGCCGGCGGCTCCTCGAGCGTCTTGAGCAGCGCGTTGAACGCCGCCGTCGTGAGCATGTGGACCTCGTCGATGATATAGATCTTGTACTTGCCGCGCACCGGGGCAAAGTTGACGGAGTTGATGATTTCCTCGCGCACATTGTCCACGCCCGTGCGGGAGGCGGCATCGAGCTCGTAGACATCGGGGTGGTTACCCTCGGCAATGAGCTCGCACTCCTCGCAAGTACCGTCGGGCATGCAGCCGCTTGCACCCTCGGCGCGCGCCGCCTCGGCATTGCGGCACAGCAGCGCCTTGGCCAGAATGCGCGCCATGGTGGTCTTGCCCGTGCCGCGCGGTCCGCAGAACAGGTAGGCGTGGGACAGGCGCCCCTCGGTGATGGCGTGCTCGAGCGTCGAGACGATATGCTGCTGGCCCACCACGGAGTCAAAGGTGAGCGGGCGATACTTTCGGTACAACGATTCCATGGGTGCTCCCCCGGGTATACTGAGTCTTGTTGCCGCGGCGGCCATGCGGTCGCACGGCATACTGCATTCCATAATAACCCGTACGGCGAGCCCGCCGCGATAGGAGTCCAAAGAGCATGGCAGACGCAGAGAGCAACCTCGTTCCCTCCGAAGCAGCCGACCAGGTCGAGGTCGCGCTCGAGGAGCAGGCCGCAGCCGACGACGGCATCCTGTACCTCAACGAGTACCAATACGAAAACGACCTCGTCACCGACTTCGCCCGCCTGGTCGCCTCGCCCAGGCGTCGCGGCTCGCTGTATGTCGCCGCGGCAATTGCCGCGCTCATCGGCATCGGCATGCTGGTGGCCGGCGGCAACTGGATCAAGTTTGGCGTCGTCTTGATCGTATTCGGCGCCTTTTTGGCCTGGTGGAGCAAAAACCTGCACCACACCCTCGCCCGCGACTTTATCGACGCCGTTGAGGCCGACGAGTCCATGGGTGGCCGCTATCGCCGCGTCGCCGCCAACGAGGACGGCCTGATGGTTTGGGGCACGAGCGGCAAGTCGCAGTTCTTCCCGTTTGAAAAGCTCGACCACGTGCTCGACGGCGAGCGCATCTTTGTGGCCATGTTCGCCGACCAGGGCGTGACGATCCCTAAGGACACCTTTGTCCGCGGCGATGCCGAGCAGTTCGGTCCCTTCCTTAAGGCGCGCATCAACAAAAAACTCCGCATCGAGACCAAACGCAAGAAGATGAAGGCAGAAAAGGCCGCTGCCGAAGCAAAACAGGGCGACAAGCCCCAGGAGACCAAGGGCAAGCAGCGCAAGCAGAAGAAGAGCAAGAAGAAGCGGTAGGCCGGCCGACACCGAAGGCGCCTCGTCCCGCGCCCGATTCCGGGCCGGGGCGCCTGGAATCGGGCGCGCGTACCGCCAATGGACCCGTTTTGCCTTGCTCTCGAGCTATTTCACTTCAAACCTTAAGAGCCTCCGCTCCGGCAGATCGGTCATCTTCATCGTGTAAGTCCCGGGAAATGCTTTCTCAAAACGGACGGTCTCGTAACCTTCGAAATAGTCGTTGGTGTTCTGCATCATAAATGGGACGAGCAACTCGTTTTCTGCCCCAACCTCCACGGCAAACGCAGCAGAGCCGCCAAGGACCGGCATGGCTTGCGTTATCAGATCGGTATTGACTACAAAATCATAGTTTGGCGCAGACTCCGGAACCAGATGCCAAACATACGCTTTGATTCCACCGTCGATATTATCCCTATTTCTGACACGCATCTTTACGGCGATAACGCACGTGATGTCGGCATCCTTCAGTCTCGTTTTCGTATCCACGGTGCCATATTTTGAATAATCGTCATGTGCTCGTTTGAGATACTCGCGCGGCGTGAGCAACTCTGCCCCGTCTATGCAAAACGAATACCCATCAGTCACCACATCCTTCGACCCCAGAAACGCTCCATCCATCGAGAGCCATTCGCCCTCCGCGTAATATTTCTCAGGAATGACCGTCCGGTTCCCGTTAACGACGCTCACCCTCATGCCCGCAAGGCCGGCAGCAGCACAGCAAAAAAGCGCGAGCGCCGATCTTCTCGTCCACAGGGTCTTCTTCATCGCGCTCACGACCTTTCCCGAACTTTCACAACGGCACCGTCGCGCATGCAGTAAACCCGATCGGCCAGTTCCTCGAGCACCTCTCCGTCATGGCTGGACAGAAGGACCTCACGACCCGTTGATGCCGCCATCGCCACAACGCGCTTGAGCATTTCAACGCCCGCTTCGTCGAGGGCATTCGTTGGCTCATCGAGAACAAGCAGCTTCGGCTTCTCCATAATTGCCGCAGCTATCCCCAGACGCTGCTTCATCCCAAGCGAGTATGCTCGGAACTTCTTTTTTTCGTCTGCATCGAGCCCCACGAGCCGCAGGGCAGAGCGAATGTCCTCGGGGGTGGCAACGCCCTTGATCTGAGCGATGAGCTTCAGATTGTCGTAGCCAGACAGATATCCCAAAAAGGAAGGCGCCTCGATCAACATCCCCAGACTCGGCGGGAACGAGATGTCCGCCCCAAGCCTTTGGCCATCGATAGAGATTTCGCCTTCGGTAGGCTTGATCAACCCGCAAACCGCTCGCATGAGCATGGTCTTACCCGAACCGTTTATCCCCTGAAGCCCGACCACAGTCCCAGGGTCAACCTCGATGGACACGTTGCGCAGGACATCGTTTTTACCCATGCGCTTCGATACGCCCCTTACGATCACACTCATATCTTGTCCCCCTTTTCTATAAGGTCGGCCCTTCGAAACCACAGTCCACCCAACGATAGGCATAACGACATAAGCCCAATTGATGACAAGACACTCGAGCCCGCCGCGATTCCCTCTTTGACAATTCCACCCCAGCGCAACAGCATCAAGGCGTTACCCAATAGCGCCCAATGTCGTGCATATGCCGAGCAGATCAGGTAGCTCATTAAAACCACAAACGAGACTGACGACCCAAGCACAAACCCAACCGCTGCCTGCGCAAACGCAAGCGCCTCAAAAGCAAATAAGAGACCTATGAAAAACGGCAGCGCATCTGCCTCGGCAGCTTTGAGAAACCACGGCGCCAAATTAGCCAGTTGAAGCGACTCACCATGAATGACCGCGCTGAACGAGGAGCTCACCACCAAGCTCCAAATCACAACAGAGCAAACCACCACGAGCAGTGAAAATGCCGTTACTGCCGCCACCAAGATAAAACGCGAGACCCACCAAAGGGTTCTTGCCCGGCATCGAACAAGCGCTTGCAAACCAAACCCGTGCAACGATTCGGTCGGATAGTCGAGTGTTGTATAGAGAATAAGCAGAATGAGAAATAGCCATCCTAGCGGAGGCACAAACATGACCCCGGGCCTAGGCTCAAACGGAGCAGATCCGGCAAACACGAGCGCAAGATTATCCGCAAACCCCAAGGTATCCGTTCTAACCCCATACACAGAAGACAATCCGTAGGCGTACACCAAGTTCGCAACGGTCACTGCCGCAATTGCAATAAAAGTGATGATGTTCTTCTTCAAAACGGTCCTCAGGTCCGCGGCGACCAGCCTAAACAGCATCAGACCACCTCGCGTCTTTTCCACGCCCCAGAAAAAGCCAACGAAGCAAGGGTCAATAATATGATTTCCGCAAAACCGGCTCGAATGTCTGGCCAGTTATTCAGCGATTCCGACCTGATGCTGTTGAGGATATTGCAGTTAAACCCCACACAAGCCATTACGCCGAAGATCCAGCCATTTGCAAAATGCCACGCAACCATTAGCAGATACGGGACAATTATCGCTTTGATTCTGCTACGAAACAAAATTGAGAAGCCAGTTACAGCCATGGATAAAGTCCCGAGCGTGACAGCATCGAACAGCGTGTATGCGAGCACATATGACAAAGGATGCGAATAAAATAGACCGGAGAAGTAGCTATGCAGGTAAAGTCCTACGTAAGTCGACTCATCGACCCGAGGAAGATACGCAGGAAAAAGCATCGAGACGATCAGGAAATTGACGAGCAGAGGAATGGCAGTCACTGTAAACGCGGAGAGGAAAGCAGACAGCATCTTTACGTTCACGTACGCCTTTCTGGAAACGCGCGTGCATATCTGCATGTCATAACCACTCAAACGCTCAAAGAGACACGACCAAGATCCAGCCAACATTGCAAGCAGGGGCAGTACATAGAAAAACACCGACGCAGACAGTGGCGCGTTCGCGCTCACAACAATCCAGTTACCGAAGCTGCTTTCACGTGTTTGACCGAGATAATTTTCGGCTTGCACGCCAACGCCGTAACCAAAAGAAAGAAGGTTGTGACGCTCTTTTTCCAAATTTGCCCACGGCTCCAGCGCGGCAGCTATTGCAACTGCGACCGCAATCAAGAGAGCAAGGATAAAAGCTGGACGTCTAATCGTTTTCGACAGTTCGTATCTTGCGAGCTTTTGGTTCATACGTCCTCCTCCCCCTTCCGACCCAGAAAGCCGGAAGGGAGCCATTTCAAACAACTATGCGGGAAGCTTGTGGAAATGCCCGACGCAGTCGGGGCTCCATACACCAATAACAGTGCCGTAGCCAGACTCCGCCCATGCAGTCAGTCGCGCCGCAGATCGCCCGTTCTCACGGACGAGGTTATACATTTCCCACTGTCCCTTGTGATTCGAACGATACGTTCCCTGAGTACAATTCATGCTGCCGCTACCGCTTGTGTTATACGCACCGTCTGTATATAACCGAAGCGGATTTCCCGTATGGCCCTGGATATCCAGATAGAGCGATGAGGAATCATCCTTTTGACGGTAGCCAGTTGCACTCGTCCCGGCACATTGAAAACTAAATGCCTTATCGGCATTGTTCGTACAGGTCGTAATTCCCGTATCGGCGTTTTGAGTAATGCTGGAAACCTGAGAGGTGTCAAACTCCTCTTGTGCAAACGATGCAGCGGGAACCCCTAGGGACAGACCAGCTGCAATCACCAAGCCGACTCCGATTCGAGCAATAGCGCTCCTTGGCTTAATCATGGCCTTCTCCAATCAAAAGCGGTTAACAATGCGTCGACGCACGGCAACCTTCGCATGAATAGAGAAAGATGTCTGTAAACACCCGCTATTGAGTTGATTGCTCAGGCGTTTACACGTTATTTACCTGCGATAACAATAAAATTAGCTCCGCCTTATTCTTGATCTTCAACTGGCGGTAAGATGCAGACCGCAGCGCTTGCACCGTAGATGCAGCGTAACCGACATCCTCCGCAATGGCCTTTGTCGTTGCCCCCTCTGCCGTCATCAGCAAAATTTGCGACTGAACATCAGAAAGGGAGCGCGACGTAAGCAGGGCCAGCTGGCGCACGCGGGCCGTTTCGGTGGACCCGTTCGCCCGGTACTCCAAGACGGCCTTCTCGTCCTCAACCGAGCGGGCGAGCGCGATGTGCGTAACGAACATGGGCACAGACCAGCAAACAATCACCGTTGCCACGACGACATTGACAGCCGAACTTTGCCCCAACAACGACGCGAGGAACAACGGCTCGAAAACCGTCAGATCCTGCACCATATTGAGCAAGACAGCCCAAACAGGAGCCGTCGCCCCGAAGCAAAGCATCCATATCCCAAGCATTTTGCGCTGCGGACAGCTTCGCATCACTATATATGTGAGCAGCACCCCCGTCAGCACCGCAAGTCCATGGATTCGCCCCCTAGCGACCGCATAGATTAAGGCAACCATGCCCATTGACACCAACGGCACGATAGCCCGAGCATGGGCATGCACCTTAAACGGACGCAGCCCAACAGCGAGCGAAGCCGTAGACGCCACGCCGCAAAACAGGACCGGCACAGCCATCAACGGAACGCGTATGCACATCAATGCCGCGATATAGATAAAAGACCATTCCACAGCAGATAGCACCGCCCATACGTACGGGCTTCCGAGCCAAATCGCTTCACCCGCTCTATCCAGCGCAGCGCCACGATTCGCTTTTCCACCCGCGTAGCGTAGCGACAGAAGCAGTCCGAGACCCAATGCGTAGCTTAAGAGGGAAAAGGCGACAGCCCGCGAAACACCGGACCCCCAATCGCTATCCGCCATTACCAAGGGCCCCGCCGCAAGGAGGATAAAGAATAATGTGAGCAGGTATCGAAACAGCCGGCGCGTTCGAGCTGATGCCACTATATCGTCAGCATGCCGCTGCGGTAGCTCATGCCCTACAGTATCGCCCTCACCCGCAAACAGCGCCACGAGCTCGCGTGAGCCCGCAACCGACGCCTTCCCGTATGCTCGGTGAAGCGTTGTTCTCACCGTCGATGGCTTCGTATCCGTCTCCTTGGCAATTTCCGCCGGCGTTTTCCCTTTGAGCAGCAGTCGAACAAACTGCTCTTCTCTAGGCGACAGGGCAGGGGAAAACACCCCCGCATCGAATGTGTCGGACGCACAGGCGATATCCGAATTGTTGTCCCGTTTCCCCCTTAGCAACATGCATACGAAGGCAGCAGCGATAACGGACCCCATCGCCAGCAATGCAATGACCACGGCATCGCTTGCGAAGTATGCCGCCTCAACAGCCGGAATAAGACCAATAGGAACTGCTACGAGCACAGAACAGGCAAACACGTCGCGCCGCCCATGGCCAAAGGCACGAGGGCGGCAAAACGGCGGGGCCACAGTCAATGCGAGATAGACCAACGGAATTAAAAGCGCAAGGCCAATTGACGCGGCCGTTACAGGGGGCATCCCCCATGGCTCGGGAACGACTCTCCATGAAACTCGACAGCAAAACAGCAGGCAAGACATGACGGCTATTGTTTCTGTAAAAATCGCGTCCTGCGGGTGACGAGTTTCCCTTTCGTCAGTCCGTGTCGACCTCTGCGTCAAAGGAGAGTCCGCCGTGCCCCAAATAACATATGAGAGAAGCAGCGATCCAACAAAGCACGAGACACACGAAACGCCATGTAACAACCAAATCGGTGCAAACACGATTGGAATAGAGTCTCCGCGAGCATAGAAAGCCAGGTCGGCCCATTCGGGAACCGTTGCAATAACACCAAGGAAAACACCGATGGCACCGAGATGCCTCGGCCTTCTCATTCCCCCCTTGCATAGCGCAGCACCATGAACAAACGCCGCGAGGCATGCGCCCAGGATAACGAGCCAGGTCATTGCACCTGACGCTAGGCCGATTGAAGATGAAAACCGGTGATAAGGGGTGACCGCCATTACGACAAGCGCAATGGCGCAGGCAAATGTAGCAGAACGGCGGGAAAAGAGCATACGGCCTCCATAGCGTGTCATTATATCGCTCGAGCCGCTCGTTTATCTCTGTTCTCACACCAGCCAGCATCAATGATTCAGGCGAACTCCAATCCGCGCCAGATCACGGTCCGGCTTTTGTTCGCAGTCCCCACATCAAAGCGGGATGCGGTTTCCTTTTGGACGCCGGTTCGGAAAGCGCATCCCGTTCCAGGGCAATATTCTGGGATGCAGTTTCCGCAGCCCACCCCATTTGGAAAGCGCATCCCATAATTTGGCTGAAAACTGAGATGCGCTTTCCAAACGAGCCGAAACGGGCCGAATCGATCGGGCCACCTCGCATCCCGCTATCCTCGCCATCTGCCCGAGCGTGCTACACTAGCAGCATCTATGCCACCGCGAACGGCTCGGCCCCGCGCCCGCCGCTCGCAAACGAACTTTAAACGCACGAGGGTTGGCCATGCCGCTTTTCTCGCAACATACCGCCCGGTTCTCGCCGGACGTTCCTTTGGAGGGCACCAGCTCTCGCGAGCTGCTCAAGCGGTTCCAGCCGCTCGAGACGCTCGCGACCGGCGGTTTTGGCTCCATCGAGATCTGCCGCGACACGCACCTGCGCCGTCGCGTCGCCATCAAGCGCATCCCCCTTATCAACGGTGCCGGCATGCCCGCCAGCGACATCATGGATGTCCTGCGCGAGGCGCACACTGCCGCCATGCTTCAACATCCCAATATCGTGCAGGTTATCGACTTTACGCACGACACCGCCTATGCCTACCTGGTCATGGAATATGTCGACGGCATGTCGCTCGCCGAGTTTTTGCATCGCGTGGACGGCCATTCGCTCACCTTTGACGAGGCCGCGGCCATTGCCGACGCGCTGGGGCAGGCGCTCACCTTCGCCCATAGCAATGGCGTGCTCCACCTGGACATCAAGCCCGCCAACGTGCTCATCGACCACTCGGGCAACGTTAAGCTCACCGACTTTGGCATGGCACGTCTGTCGTCTGCCGGCGGCTTTGGCGGCTCGCGCGGCGGCACCATCGGCTACATGCCACCCGAGCAGCTCGACATCGAGACCGGCACGGTCGACGAGCGCGCCGATGTCTTTGCCCTCGCCTGTGTGATCTACGAGGGCCTGTGTGGCAGCGCTCCCTTTATGGCGGCCACGCCCGGCGACTCGCTCGGCCGCATCATCGGCGGTGCCACCTACCCCAGCGAGCTCATCCCGCACTTTCCCCCGGGAGCCGAGGCTGCGCT
The DNA here is from genome assembly GCA_905197665.1 of uncultured Collinsella sp. Lineage (GTDB taxonomy): Bacteria > Actinomycetota > Coriobacteriia > Coriobacteriales > Coriobacteriaceae > Collinsella. The sequence goes on along the minus strand of CAJJZP010000015.1, from coordinate 27,455 downwards.
CATGAGCGCCCTCTCCCCCATGCCGCAAGACCGCCCCAACAGCATCGAGGCGTTTTGCGACCAGCTGCTCGCCGGCTTGGGCAGCGTGCGCGAGGGCCGTCGCAGCCTGGAGCAGATGGTGGGCGAGCTTTCGGATGACGAGCACGCGGCAGACGATATCGAATCGTTGCCCTATGAGGACGACACCATCGAGGTCGACCCCGCACTCGGCTGGGCGGGCACGCGCTGGAGCCACGCGCGCGATTACACCATGCGCGCCATCTCGGCGCTAACGTGTGGTGCCTTTAGCTTTTTGCTCATGCAGACGGCTGGCGTCGCGGCGCTTCCCGGACTTATTGCCGCGGCCATCGCAATTGGGGCGGCCGCCGGCCTGGCCCCGCAGATTGGCTCGGCTATCTCGGCCGTGGGTTTTTTGGTACTTATGGCCAACGCCACCATGCAGGCGCAGGGCATCCTGTCGATGCTGCCCGTCGCGGTGCTCTTTGCCGCCACCATGTCCGGTTGGTGGATCGCCTGGGGCCGCACCGAAGCCGCCGCGAGCGCCGCGCTCACCTGCGCGGTGGCACTTGGCTGTCTAACGGGCGACGTCCTCCTTGCCGCCGGGGTCGCCGCCGGCATCGCGGCCTTTTGGCTCGGCCCGGCAAGCGCCGCGGCCGCCACGGGGATGGGCGCGCTTTTTGGCCGCCTGGCCACGGTCGCGCTTTCAGCCGGAGGCGTGCTGGGGCTCGGCAATGTTGCCGCAGCGCTGGGAGACATGCTCTTCTGGGCTGCCGTTGTGCTCGTCGCGACGACAGCTGCATTGACATCTCTGCTGCTCAACGCCCATGCCAAGCGTGCTGAGCAGGGCTCGAACCTGACTGCAATCGCTGCCATCGCCGGCTGCGGAATAGGCTCCGCAACGTCGCTCTGTCTTGCACACCATATGGAAATTGCCAGCCTTGCGGCCGCGGTCGTCGTCAAGGCGGCGGTTGCGGGAACCCTATCCTCTATAATCGTTGGGATATGCCTATATTTGCTCGGATACCAAAGAACCTATACGGAGAGTGATCTTTCGTGAACTTCCTGAACATCTTCGAGGACCACGTGGCCGGCATCTTCGGTGCCACCCGTGCCCCGTTCTCCTTTAAGAAGCTTGCCAAGCAGGCCGCTCGCGACATGGAGGATCAGACTCTGGTGATCAACGGCGTCAACACCGCGCCGGCACTCTATACCATCCTGATCGCCGCCGACGACGATCCCATGCTCGCCCCGTTCTACCCCGAGCTTTCGCGCGAAGTCCGCGAGTTTGTGAAGGCACAGGCCGAAAAGCGCCGCTATGTGTTTGTCGGCGAGCCCCTCGTTCGCTTTATGATCGACCCGCAGCTGCGTGCCGGTAAGTTCTCGGTCTTTGCCGAGAACGTCGACGCCCCCACACTCGGTCGTCTGTACGAGGAAGAGCGCGCCTACCAGAATGGCCTGGGCCAGAACAACTCGGCCGCAAGCCGCGCCGCCAGTGCTCCCCGCGCCGGCAAGCAGCAATTCGCCGCGCCGCAGCAACAGCGCCCCGCCGCCATGCCCCAGCAGCCGGCGCCCCGTGCCGCCGCTCCCGACCCGCTCGCCGTGGCCGATCCCTTTGCGCCCAACGTCCCCGACCCCGCCGCAGCGCCCATCCCCGTGCCGCAGACCGTCTCTCGTGACGCCCTCGCCGGTATGGGCGGAGCCGCCGCGACCGGCGCCGCCGTGGGCCTTGGCGCCGCGGCCGGTATTGCCTCCAACATGGCAAGCACCCGCGCCCCGCAGCGCCCGCTCGCCCAGCTCGTCGACGTCGTGAGCGGCGAGAGCCACAGCATCACTTCCGCGCAGGTGACCATCGGTCGCGAGCGTTCGGTTTCGGACATCGCCCTGCGCGACCCCAACGTGTCGCGCCGCCACGCCCAGCTCACCTTTACCGGATCGGACTGGTCGATCGAAGACCTCAACTCCACCAACGGCACGCTCGTCAACAACCGCCGCATCACGCGCTGCCCGCTGCGCAACGGCGATCTGCTGACGTTTGGCCTGAGTACCTTTGAATTTAGGGGATAGTCGCTTATGAACATCGATATCGTCCTTTTTGCAGGCCGCATCGTCCTGGTCGCCCTGCTCTATATCTTCCTGTTCGCCGTCATGAAGACCGGCGTGGGACTCGTGCGCGGGCAGCGCCGCGACTCGGCTATCTGGACGATCGATGTGGACAAGGGCCCGCGCGGTATCCGCGGCATCCACGTAGACATGCTCGGCCCCGTCATCGTCGGTCGCTCTCCGTCTTCGGACATCTGCATCAACGAACCGTTCGTCTCGGCCTCGCATGCGCGCTTTTCGCTGCAGGGCCCGGCGCTCATCATCGAGGACCTCAACTCGCTTAACGGCACGCTCGTCAACGGCCGCCAGCTCGTGGAGCCCGCGACGCTGCGTGAGGGCGACGAAGTCCAGATTGGCGACGTGGTCATGAAGGTGAACCGTCGATGATCGACGAGGAGAACAAGTCCGCAACTATGACCGAGGCACCGGCCGCCGCCACAGCTGCGCCGGCCCACGCCGCTCCGGCGGGCTCCGCACCCGTGGAGCCCGAGGACACCGTGTTCTCCCTGCCTCTTTCGCAAGTAACGCATGATATTTCGGATCTCGCCGATAACGAGGACGAAGAGGATGCCGTAGCGGCGCCCATCGGCGCACATGCTGCGGAACAGCCCACAGCGCCCGAAGCAACCCCGGCGCCGGCTCACTTTGCAGAGCCCGTCGCCGCGGCAATCAACGAGAGCGCTGCGGTGTTTGCGGCACCCGAGCCCGCCGCGCCGGCGTTTCCCATAGCCCCGGCATCCGAGGTTGCGCCCGCGTCTACGCCGGCGCCCGAGCCTATAGACGTCAGCCCGCAAGATGACGAGCCGACCGCCCGCGTTTCCGAGGAGCCCGACTCCCCGGACACCGGCGATTCCGAATCAAACGCCGAGACCGACACCGTCTCTCCCGGTGACACAGCCGAAATCGACGTTGCCGCCGTTGAGGCCAAGCTCAAAGACCCCGGGTCGACCATGAGCTTTGAGCCCCTGACCGAGGAGCGCATCGAGACCGACTCGACCTATGATGCCGGCACCACCACGCAACTCATGTGGGGCGCCCGCTCCGACGTTGGCTGCGTGCGCCCGCACAATGAGGATTCCTACCTGGTGCAGTCGCCGCTCTTTTGCGTATGCGACGGCATGGGTGGTCACGCTGCCGGCGAGGTGGCCTCTTCCATCGCCGTTGAGACTATTGCCAAGACGGCCCCGCAGTCCGCCGACGCCGCACGCCTGGCGGCAGCCGTCGAGGCCGCTAACGCCGCCGTAATCGAGGCCGCCTTGAATGGCCTGGGCAAGCCCGGCATGGGCTGCACAGCCACTTGCGCCTATATCGAAAACGATACGCTCGCCATCGCCCACGTGGGCGACTCGCGCGCCTACCTGCTCCACGAGGGCACGCTCATCCGCGTGACCCGCGACCACTCCTATGTGGAAGAACTCGTGGACGCCGGCGAGATTACGGCCGACGAGGCTCGCGTCCACCCCAACCGTTCGGTCATCACCCGTGCGCTGGGCTCGGACCCCGCCATGTATGCCGACCACTTCACTCTGCATATCGAGGAAGGCGACCGCCTGATCCTGTGCTCTGACGGCCTTTCGAGCATGATTCCCGATAGCGATATCGAGAACATCGCCACGCAGTCCTCAACCGCGCAAATCTGCGTCGACAACCTAGTGGACGCTGCGCTTGCCGCCGGCGGCCACGACAACGTGACCGTAGTAGTCGTTGACCTGGTTGACGATGGCGTTATGCGCGAGGCGCAGCGCGTGCGTCGCCGCAACATTACTATCGCCGCCATTCTGGCCCTCGTCTTTGTGCTGGCAGCTGGCATCTGGGCCTACACGGGTGTCACCGGCTCGTACTACCTGGGTACCTACCAGGGCAATGTCGCCGTCTGGCGCGGCCTGCCCGGCAAGCCACTCGGACTCAAGCTCCACTGGCTCGAAAGCGAAACCAGTATTAAGCTGTCCGACCTGCCCGAAGACACGCAAAACCGCCTCAAGGCGGGCATTCCGCAAACAAGTGTCGACGATGCGCAGGACACGATATCCAAGTACCGCCACCAGATCGACGAGGAGCAGACCCGCCAGGTGATTGACGCGCAAACGATTCGCGACAACACCAATCAGGGATCGACCTCCGAATCAGATTCCGAGAAAACCGCCGAACAGTCCGCCGAGGCCGAAGCCTCCGAAAAGAACTAGAAAGGGAGTGCCGCTTATGAGTCGCCGCAACACCGAGCTGCTCTTGCTCATCGCCTCGGCGTTCCCCGTCATCCTGCCGTATGCGATGTACGTGCTCACCGCGGGCGCCGCCATCTCCTTTGAGACGCTCGCCGTGCCGATCGGCCTCTTTGCCGCCTTCGCCGCGGCACATATCGCCGTGCGCATCTTGGCGCCCGGCGCCGACCCCGCCATCCTACCCATCGTATTTATACTTTCGGGCATCGGTATCACGTTCGTGACACGCCTCGCCCCCGCTCTCGCCATCTCACAGCTCATCATCCTGTTTGTCTCGGTGGCGCTCATGGTGGGAACGCTTGCACTGGTCAAAAACCTCGACGTGGTTATGCGCTACAAGTACACCTTTGGCATCATCGGCATCATTCTGCTGATGCTGCCCATCTTTATCGGCACCACGATCTCGGGCTCCAAGCTGTGGATTCGCATCGCGGGCTTTACCATCCAGCCCGGCGAGTTCGCCAAGGTCTTTATCGTCCTGTTCCTGGCCGGGTACCTGGCCGAGAACCGCGAGCTACTCTCCATCTCCAACCGCAAGATCCTGGGCTTTAAGATCCCTCGCCTGCGACTGCTGCTGCCGCTGTTTGCCGTGTGGGGTGTGTGCCTGCTCGTCGTCGTCTTCGAACGCGACCTGGGTTCGGCCGTGCTGTTCTACACCATTTTCTTGCTGATGCTCTACGTTGCCACGGGGCGCTTTTCGTATGTCGTTATCGGCCTTGCGCTCTTAGCCGTTGGAGCTGTGGGCGCCTACAAGTTCCTGTCTCACGTTCAGGTGCGTTTCCAGGTTTGGGTCGATCCGTTTAAGGACGCCCAGGGCCAGGGCTACCAGATCGTCCAGTCGCTCTTCTCGCTTGCCGATGGCGGCCTGGTCGGTGTTGGCATCGGCAACGGCATGGCAAACAACATCCCCGTCGTCGAGTCCGACTTTATCTTCTCGGCTGTCGGCGAGGAAATGGGCCTTTTGGGCGGCGGCGCCGTGCTCATCCTGTTTATGCTTTTTGCCGTGCGCGGCCTCACCACGGCCGCCCGCGCCAAGTCCGACCTTGCCGCCTTTAGCGCGACCGGCCTTACGGCGGCCATCAGCTTCCAGGCATTCTTAATCGTTGGCGGCGTAACCCGCCTAATCCCGCTGACCGGCGTCACCCTGCCCTTTATGAGCCAGGGCGGCTCCTCGCTGCTGGCGAGTTTTATCATCGTCGCGCTGCTGCTGCGCGCCGGCGACGAGGCAACCGGACGCGAAGCCGAGCTCACCGGCACCGGCACCATGGCCGCCATCACCGATGACCAGGTCGCATCCGCCGCTGCCCCGACCGGTACGCGTTTTGCCAACGCACCTTCCTACGGCAACGGCAGCCACTCCGCGGGTTCTCGCATGCGTCGTCGCCTGCTCGACACGCCAGAGTCCGGCGTGCTCGGCCGCGTGGCACTTGCCAACCGTCTGACTCGTGCCGTGTTTGCCTTTACGGCGCTGTTCGCCATCCTTATCGGCAACCTTACCTATGTCCAGGTCATCAAGGCGAAGGACTATCAGGACATGCCGACCAACAACCACACCATCGCCCGCTCCAAGTACATCCAGCGTGGCTCCATCATCACGTCCGACGGCGTGACGCTAGCCGAGTCGCTGCAGCAGGAGGACGGCACCTACGCCCGTTCCTACCCCAACGGCAACATGGCCGCGCACGTGGTGGGCTACGTGAGTCAGCAATACGGCACCGCCGGCATCGAGAGCGTCATGAACGATACGCTCACCGGCTCCAAGGATTACTCCAGCTGGAACAACGCCATCGCGTCGCTCGCGGGGCAGACCCAGCCGGGCAATACCGCCAAGCTCACCATCGACTCGCGCATCCAGACGGCTGCCGAGCAGGCGCTCAAGGGCTTTAAGGGCGCTGTGGTGGTCATGGATCCGCGCACCGGTGCGGTCCTTGCGTGCGCGAGCTCGCCCACCTACGACAACACCAACATCGATGCGCTGCTCCAGTCGGGCGGCGGCGAGGACGGCTCCATGTACAACCGTGCCATGGACGCACTGTACACCCCGGGCTCGACCTTTAAGGTCGTCACGCTCTCCGCGGCACTCGAAACCGGCACCGCCAGCCTTACCAGCACGTACCAGGCGCCCGGCTCCATGGACATCGGCAACGCGCCGGTCACCAACTATGCCAACGAAAGCTACGGCACCATCAGCCTGCAGCAGGCCTTCGCCGTGTCGTCCAACGTCGTCTTTGGCCAGGTGGCCAACGAGATTGGCGCCAGCTCGCTCGTCCAGTTTGCCAACGCCTTTGGCTACGGCCAAAAGCTCGGCCAAGATCTGACCTCCGCCGCCTCCATCATGGCCGACCCGTCGCTTATGACCGAGTGGGAGACCGCTTGGGCAGGCGCCGGCCAGCCCGTCGGCATGGACCACACGCCTGGCCCGCAGACCACCGTTATGCAGAGTTGCGTGATCGCCGCCGCTATCGCCAACAGCGGCGTGGTCATGGACCCGTTCTTTGTGTCCCAGATACTCGCCCCGGACGGAACCGTGGTTAAGACCACGCAGTCCCGCTCTCTGGGCCAGGCTGTCAGCTCTGCCACGGCCGACCAGGTCAAGCAGGCCATGCTCGCCGTCGTCCAGTCCGGTACCGGCACCGATGCCCAGATTCCGGGCGTCAAGGTTGCCGGCAAGACCGGTTCGCCCGAGACCGGCGGCACCAACGTCAACTCTACGTTTGTTGGCTTTGCACCTTACGATTCACCCACGGTTGCCATCTCGGTGGCCCTGGAGGATTACGACAAACACGACGTCAAGGCGGCTAAGATTGCCGGTATCGTCCTGACCGCGGCGCTCGCCGCACAGGGGGCGTGATGCCCGTGATCAAAGCGGATACTTATGGCGCGCCGCGGCCGATGAGCTAGCGGCAACGCGCCACACGGCCCCAGCGGCCACACATCTGGTACTACACACATCGTTGAGCGAATAGTTATGTTAGGAGCAGGAATGGAACAGAGGGTCCTCGGGGGAAGATACCTCCTCAAGGATAAGGTGGGGACAGGCGGTATGGCGACCGTCTACCGTGCGCAGGACCAGGTCCTCGACCGCACGGTAGCCGTCAAGATCATGCTGCCGCAGTATGCTGGCGACGCAACCTTCGCCGCACGCTTTAAGCAGGAGGCCCAGGCAGCAGCCGGTCTCTCCTCCCCCTATATCGTGGGCGTCTACGATTGGGGCAAGGACGGCGACACCTATTACATCGTCATGGAGTACCTGCGCGGCACCGACCTTAAGAGCGGCATCAAGAGCCACGGCGCCCTCGACCCCAAGAAGGTCGCGCAGATCGGCTCGCAGATCAGCTCCGCGCTTTCGGTCGCCCACAAGCACGAGATCATCCACCGCGACATTAAGCCGCAGAACATCATGGTGCTGCCAGACGGCAACATCAAGGTGATGGACTTTGGCATCGCGCGCGCCAAGAACAGCCACCTCACGCAAGACAACAACGTGCTGGGAACCGCCCACTACGTCAGCCCCGAGCAGACCCGTGGTCAGGACCTCGGCCCCACCTCGGATATCTACTCGCTGGGCGTCGTGATGTACGAGTGCGCCACCGGCCGCGTTCCCTTTGACGGTGACGACGCTATCTCGGTCGCACTCAAGCAGGTCAACGAGCTGCCTATTCCGCCGAGCCAGATCAACTCCGGTGTCGACGCCGACCTTGAGCGCATCATCCTCAAGTGCATGGAGAAGGACCCGGCAAACCGCTTCCAGACCGCCGACGAGCTGCGTCAGGTGCTCAACAGCTACCTGTCGGGCCGTGCCGTCAACATCTCGGAGCCCACGCGCATCATCGGTGCCCCCGGTGAGCTGGGCGCCACCAAGACTCGCGAGCTTTCCGATCAGACGCGCGCCATGGTGCGTCCCGTCTCGGGCGTGAGCGGCCAGAATACCGCCCGTAGCTCGGTTTCGGGCTCCACCGGCTCCTACGAGGTCGAAAAGCCCAAATCCAACAAGAACAAGATCATCGCCGCCGTGGTGGCAGCCGTTGCCGTCATCGGTATCGTGGTGGCCTTTGCCACAGGACTCTTTGGCGGCGAGCAGGTCACCGTGCCCGATGTGCTAGGCAAGGACCAGCAGACTGCCGTCGAGCAGATCAAGGAAGCCGGCCTCGAGGTCGGCACCATCGACCAAAGCTACAACGACGATGTCGACGAAGGCAAGGTCGCCGAGCAGACGCCCAACGGCAACACCAAGAAGGCCAAGGGCACTAAGGTGAACCTGGTAATCTCCAAGGGCCCCAAGCCCTCCGAGAAGGTTGAGGTTCCCCGGCTTGTCGGCCTGACCAAGGACCAGGCAGAAGCCGCGCTGGCAAGCGTTGGCCTGAAGGGCAACGCCTCCGAGGAGGCCAACGAGGCCGATGAGGGCCAGGTCTTTGAGCAGGGCACCGAAGCCGGTAAGGAAGTCGCGAAGGGCACGACCATCTCGTACAAGGTCTCGAGCGGCCCGGATACCACGTCCGTCCCCGACCTGACCGACATGACCGAGGCCCAGGCGCGTAACGCCCTCGATATGGCAGGCTTCGGCGTCGACGTGAGCTACCAGGAGAACGACTCGGTTACCGAGGGCACCGTGATCAGCTGGAACCCCAGCGGTAAGCAGAAGCCCGGCGCCACGATTACCGTCGTCATTGCCAAGAAGTCCGGCAAGGCCTCCGTCCCGGGCAACCTATACGGCAAGAGCATTTCCGCCGCCGTTACCGCGCTCAACAACGCCGGTTTCTATAACATTGGCTTCTGTGACCAGAACGGCAATCCCGTGAGCGGTAACGAGGATGCCACCGTTACGGGCGTCTCCCCCACCGGCAAGCAGTCCACCGACAGCACGATTACGCTGACGGTTGCACTTTCTGGCTCGGGTTCGGGCTCGGGTACGGGCGACGATTCCGGTACGACCAACTAGTCGCCACCCAACCGCTCATTACGGCTCTCGCCGCAAACATATTCGCTCACAGGCGCCCGCTTGCTCCCCCAGCAAGCGGGCGCTTCATTTTTGATATGGCATTGAACCAGAAGAGCCCGGCACCGTGGCGGTACCGGGCTCGGCAAATCTCTGGTGCCCCCGGGCGGATTCGAAAACTCCCCCCGCGGGGAAATAAGTGATGCGGGTGTCGACGGTCCGAATCCGCCGGCGGCCCCACAAACCAGAAACGGCGCCGCTCTCGCGACGCCGTCATATTCCCTGGTGCCCCCGGGCGGATTCGAACCGTCGACACCCGCTTTAGGAGATATGATTTAATGCTACCCCCTACTATTCATCAAGCATCATTGAACACCATATAACCGCAGATAAACATAGCAGTTTGTGTCTTTTACCTCCGGTAGCTGCGCCTACGCTTTTACAAACATATTACTAACAGCTTTAGCTAAACTGCACTCAATGAATTGTTGAAAACTATTCAAAGAAACGGAGTGCAAAGATGTCAGAACAGCCACTAATTAGCGGAAGAGGCACGTGTTGGAAAGACAAGAGATCACCTAACACCTATCGCTATTATTTTTCCCTTGGGGTCAAGGACCCTAAGACAGGGCGTTACAAACGATCCCCAACTTATACGGTTCGTTGCAAGACTAAAACAGAAGCTAAGGCTGCAATGCAGGCCAAGCTGGCTGAAATCAACTCCTCTGGCACGATCACTAAAACTAAAAAGCCCACTTTGCTTGCGTCCTACTGCTGGGCCTTTCATGAAAATAGGGACACCGAGCTTGCGCCAACGAGCTATGAAAGAGAAGCGTACGATTGCAGGCATATCGAAGACCTATTCGGCGCGTTTCAGACAATTGAGGGGCTAACTCCCGATCTAATCGAAGAAACATATGCCGAAGCTCGTCGTACGGGAAAATACAAACCATCTGAGCTTGTACGAATCAATGCGAAACTGCGCCAGATTCTGTCGAATGCAGTCGCAAAGAGAATAATTGACCGAAACCCCTGCGCTACCGTTCATGTTCGCAGACCACGCAACAAAAGAGAATCACTGACAATCGAGCAAGTAGCTACCCTATGCACACATCTTCAACACATTGAGCTCACCGCCGAAGCTGTTGGTACGCTAGTACTAGTGTATACGGGTATGCGAAAAGGCGAGATGCTGGGCCTCGAATGGCGCGATTGGGACCCTGCCAATAAAACCTTGAAAATTGACAGGCAGTACACCAACGATCATGAACTGAGGGCACCCAAGTCACAAGAAAGCCAACGCAAAATCCCCGTTGGAGAAACCCTGGCCGAACGTCTTCAATCATGGTCAGCCATACAAAAAGAGCTCCTGGCCTCTCTGGGGCTGTCCCAGACTGGCAGCACTCCCATCATCAGCGATATTGCTGTCGAGCAAGGGGTCCCTACTGTCTGTCACATGAAGAACTACATCTTCAACCATTGGTTTCGCGATTTCGCAGTTAGCTGCAATCTTGGAATCTATGAGCCGAATAATTCGACTGGCGGAAAACTATATAAGGGCATCTGCCCGCATCAGCTCAGGCATTGCGTAAGCACTTTTATGCTGGCGAACGGATCGGACGTTAGAAGCGTGCAAGGTATTCTTGGCCACGCGGACCCCAATATCACGCTCAAAACGTATACAAGCCTCGTTCAACAATCAGAAATAAAAGCAGTTAAAGGCTACGAAGACTTCATCAACGCCTATATACAGAGAAGCGAGAAATAGCATGTTTTTCATTCATCGTTTTATTCATAATATTACGGTACTATAATACCGTTTCCGCAGGTAGATGCTATATTTGATTGACAACTAATGAGTTTTAATACATGCTAAAGCTGTCAGATGGCTACGCATGTAGTCATAGAAACCGGCCCCCCAAGTGCTTATGAACCTGGTAAGTCTTACAAGCACAGGGAGGGCCCTCATTGAAAGGATAGCTCATCATGGCTACTCCAAAGATTAGCACTCAGGCGTCCACACCGACTTTCCCCACTGGTGCCGCTCAGTGCGATCGGTTGCTCCGCGTTAACGATATCCGCGAACTCACTGGCTGGAGCGAAAACACCGCACGCAAATTCATGCGCGAGTCCGGCAAGCTCATCCAAATCCATCGCTCGAATTACATGTTTGAAAGCTCGTTTTATGAGCTTTTCAAGCAGCTTGAAGGTCGTACCGCCCACCTTGACTAGGTGGTAAACATGAGCGAGCTACCGTCAATTTCCGACATATTCAACGATGATGTTACCGAGCAACGAAAGATTATAGAGAAAATGGATAAAGCTATTTTTATTTCAGTGCCCGAGTGGGCGTGCTGCGTCACCACCGTTGCCGCCGAGCGTCTCATCCTCGGCCTCGTATGGAAGTTTGGAAAACCTTCCAAAAACAAACGGCCCATGGGCTTTTGCGCTAGAAGCAAATGGATTGAGGATCACTACCACTTGAGCAAGAACACGATATCCCGAGCCTATACTTCTCTAAAGGATAAGGGGTATATTCAAAAAACTGGTGATGGCAGCTGGATGCTTAATTACGCTGCAATCTACCGCGCCGCGATCGAAAACGCTTGGGAGCCCCCGAAATCTTAAGTCCACAGCCCGACTATCGACGTGGGCTTCTGTCAAACAACCGAGTTAAAAACCACTGAGCCAGAATCCGCTTCAATAGAAGAGGATTCTGGCTCAAATGATATCCGACCATTCACGCAGCATGTCTACCGCAATCTGGCAAGAATCGAGGACGGGGAAACCGTCATCGAGGTCGTGAAGGTCGGTAATCGCCAGGCGTCTACAAAAACATGCCGCGGATGTAAAATGAAGCAGGGTCGAACCGAAACAGTTCCCGGACAATTGGCGTCCGGCCAGACACTTCGATTCGACCCTTTCTCATACCTGCATCTAAAATACTCCCATAATCATTCTCGACATCTTTAACGCCATCACTCTCCCGCCACCAGCACGTCGTAGGTGCTATTTTCAACGAATCGATATGACCGCCCATTCATGTTCTTTAAGGCACGTGATACCATGAAAACGTGCGGTATTTCTCCAATCGAAAACCTGCGTGAACGTATGACTTGAGACGCTTTTAGAACTCACCAAGCGCAGGACAAACACAACTCAACAGCGGCCGCGTATTTGTTCCCAGCCGTACGGCATGGCGGAGCCATGCCCATTGTTGATTGGAGTGCCGCACGATGACAGACAACCCGAACGACAGAAAAATCAGCGAGACGCCCGGCGTGAAGGACGTCCTCGATGAGGCCGCCGAGCAGATTGAAAAGGCTTGGCGAGAGAAGCTGCTGCGCGAGACCGCCGATCTCAAGACCGAGAACGCGCTGCTCAGGGCCCAGCTCGACAAATTCAACCGCAAGCTCGCCGAGGCGACGGATCGGAATGAAAAAATTGAGGCCGACTGCAATGAGCGGATTGCCTTTATAGAGGAGAAGTTCGAACTCGATACCGCGAGTCTCGAACTCGAGAACAACGAGCTCCACGCCGCGGGCGTCAGGCACCTTTCCCGTGCTAAGGGGCTCGGCAGGCAGGTCGCCCAGCTCCACGCCGAGGCTGAGGCCATGGCCGATGAGATCGAGCGACTGCGCGGCGAGCGTGACGCTGCGTTGAAAGCCCAGGCCGAGCTGAGCGATGCGCTACTGGCCCAGCGCGACCTGATGGCCGAAGTCGCCGCCCTCAAGGACCGCCTCGCCGCCTCCGAGCGGCGGGCGACCGTGGCCGAGGCCAAGGTCGAGGTCATGACCAAGATGAGGGGCGAGTAGTCCCGCGCCCTTCCTGTCAGGTAACTGATTTCTAGAAACCTTCTAGAGCGCTTTTAGAAGGTTTCTAGAACCGGGCGCAGCATCTTCGATCGGCACGATGTCTCGGTAGATCAGGCGATGTCTGTCGTCGCGCCATTCGTCGCCGTGATAATGTCCGAAGAACCAGGCTCGGTAGCAGAGCCGCCAGTCGAGCTCGCCCAGGAAAGTTTGCAGCCGGTCGCCACGATACCTGCGTCCATGCTCGCGGCACAGCCCCTCAGCAAGGGCAGCCGGAGCCTCGTGAGTCACAACGTAGTCGACCTTCCAGCCCACGCGGTCGAGCGAGGAACGGCAGTGTTCCGTCTCTTTCTCGCTCGGCATCTCCTCAGGCCACCAGCTCCTCCCCTCCTTGCGATACTGCCTGTCGTTGCTCGCGGCGCCGCCCATGGCAAGGACTGTGAGCCCGTCGATATCGAACACCTCTCCGCGCATCAGGTGCAGCACGTGCGGTCGTGCCTCATGGACGAGCCCGCCGTTCCACTCCCGCACCGGCAGCCCGGCCAGGGCGTGGTGGTTCTCATGGTTGCCGTCTACGAAACACGTGGTCCAGGGCTTCGACTCGAACCAGTCGAGCCAATACCTCTCAGCATTCGAGCCGTCCCAGACAAAGCCGAAGTCGCCGGCCACGATCACCGCGTCATCGCGCGTCAGGGTCCGGCCCAGCGGCCAATTTTTGAATGCAAACCGGCTGGACCCGTACTCGGCCCTGCCGTGCACGTCGCCTGTCACATAGACCGTCATCAGTACGCACCCCACGGCAGGAGTTTGTCCCCGAGCCTCACGATCCGGTCATACAGCACCGTGTGCCGTTCGTCCGGATTGCCGTCTCGGTGAAAATGGCCGTAATACCAGCGCTTGTAGTCCAGGCGGTCCTCGAGCTCGTCGAGGAATCCGGTCAGCCGGTCCACATCGGGGCGTTCCCAGCCTGGGTCCGGGTAGAGCGTCGGCGAGAGCATGCGCGTGGCGCAGGTATGGGTGATGACGCAGTCGACCTTCCAGCCGACCTCGTCGAGCTTTGCCCGCGCGGCATCGAATTCGCGCTCATCCGGGAGCTCCTGAGGCCACCAGCTGGAATACGGCACGCGGTATTCCCTGTCCACGCTCGTGGCACCGCCCATGGTGAAGATTGTCGAACCGTCGAGCTCGAAGACCTCGCCGCGCGTCAGGCGCCGAATGGGCGAGGTGTCCGACAGGCGCTGCGTCAGCCCGCCATGCCACGGCTCCATGGGGCGCTCCTCCCAGTGATCGAAGCGCTCGTGGTTGCCGTCGACGAACAGTACCGTGTAGGGGCGCGATTCCAGCCAAGCGATGTCGGCGCATTCCTCGGCAGAAAAGCCCCACGGAAAGCCAAAGTCACCGGCAACGATGAGATAGTCGTCGCTGGTAAGACTGTCGCCAAGCTCCCAGTCGCGGAGCTTTTGCATGTCGAGCCCACCGTGGATGTCGCCCGTCACATAGACCGTCATCGGATCGCCTCTTCCCTCTTGTACGCCGCCAGCTCGCGCTCGACCTGCCTGTCGCCGGTCTCGTTGACCCACCAGGGCCATTTCACCCGGCCGCACGGCTCGTCGACTCCGGCGAACCATTCCCTCAGCTCATCGAGGCTCACCGGGGAGTGCCCGTTGGCATCGCAACCGACGTCGTAGCGCAGAAGGCCCTGCTTGCGGTTGAACTCGTTGTACGCGCCGCCGCTGCTGTGGATGTGCCCGTGGAGGTGCCACGATCCATGGCTCATGCCCTGCCAGTCGGCCATGGGGTAATGGCTCAGGACGATCTTCTGCCCGTCGATCTTGAGCACGCAGATCGGCGGCTCCACGGTGAAGGCGCCTGCGACCGCCGGCTGGGTCCAGTCCTTGTCGTGATTTCCCGGGACGAGGTGGATGCGCCTGCAGGCGATCCGCTTGCGCAGCCCGTAGGCGTCCTGGGCGGTCATCTTGAATGAGAAATCCCCCAGGATGTAGAGCTCGTCGTCCACGGCAACCTTGCCGTTGATGTTGTCGACGATGGCGTCGTTCATCTGCCAAATCGTCTCCCACGGGCGGTCGGTGAACTTCAGCACGTTCTCATGCCCGAAGTGGATGTCGCTGGTAAACCAGATCATATTTATGTCTCCTTTTATCGCTAAAAAACGTTCTCCTTCGAGGTCAGGAGACGTTTTATGAGCGACATGAGGTGCATATCCCTCATGTTTCAAGCTCCAATCTGCCGGATTTGCCCAACTAAAAGTTTACGCC
This sequence comes from uncultured Collinsella sp., assembly GCA_905197665.1. Taxonomy (GTDB): domain Bacteria; phylum Actinomycetota; class Coriobacteriia; order Coriobacteriales; family Coriobacteriaceae; genus Collinsella. Next base: position 12,112 of record CAJJZP010000015.1, on the reverse strand, counting down.
CACGCGCCCACGCGCGAACGGTCGATAATCAAGGCCCACGCGCGAACAGGATTTGATTTTTGAAATATGGACGAATTCCTCGTCAGGAGGGTAAAATGGTGCCGACGGCAGCCCAAGTTGTAGAGAGCTGGGCAGAGCCGTTGCTTAATGAAGTTGGGTCATCGTCTTAGCGACGGTGGCCTTTCTTTTTGGGCTTCGAACCTTGCTTGAGTGCCTTGGAAAGGCCGACAAGGGCCGTGAGGAGCGAGACCATAGCGGTCAGGAGCTTCACGAGCTCGGTGAAATCGGTCATGGGCATCACCTCCCATCAAATGGAGGGCTCTGCCCGGCACGAGTGCTGCCGACAGCAAGGACGATTCTATCAGAGCGGCTGACTCCCGCCGATCAATTCATACTCCTCACCCTCGCCGAATTGCGAGCATGAAAGAATCGGCACTGGATGGCAGCGCGCTAGGGCACCGACGATAGGCTTTCCAAAACTAGCGAGGCGTGTCTCCGCGCGAGTAGTCAGCGCGGTCGACGACGCGGTCGTCCAGCTGCCTCGACACAGCGCCGCCGCCGTGCGCCTGGCCCGCGGCGCGAACGCGGTCGTCACCGGCATCGGGAACGGCACCGGCGTAGCGGTTGCGAATCTCCCTTGCGTAACCGCGACGCGCAAGAAGCTCATCGCGAACCGCCGGATCTTCGAGCAGATCGTCATCACACTTCGGTGCGATGAACTTCGGGAACGAGTTGTAGGCGACGCCCTTGCTCGCCTTCGCCTGCTCGACCCACGCCGAATACGCCTTCTTAAGCCGTTGGATGTAAATCTCACAGCGCTTCTCGTATGGAAGGGCTCGCTCTGCTTCCAGCACGTTATTTTTGAAGGCCGCCTCGAGCTGCTTGATCGCGAACCGCCCGTCAAGATGGGTCAGGTTGAAAGTGCACTTCGGGTTGCCGGCCTCCTTGATATCGAGATCCGTCGCATAGACTCGGTTGTTCTTGATGAAAATGTCTACGCCCCATGAGGCAAGTAATTTTTTGAACTGCTCCATATTCTTCGGGTGGTAGTCGTTGATTGCAATATGGATCAGCTCGCGCAGATTGTTTTTATAACTGTACTCTCCCCGATCGACAATCACCTTTTCAATATCGCGCGGCTGTCGATCTCGAATCTTCGAATTCTTCTTTCCCTTTTCGAGCTGGGCGAGATTCCAGTCCTTATCGAGTTCGCGGACCCATGAGGCGCGTTCGTACTTTCCCTTGCGACCGCCGATGTCGCAACGCTTGCCGGTATCAAGGTTTGTCCGGTTGATTGCCATATGGACCGCGAACCGTTTTCCCGCCTTATCGCTTTCCTCATGCAACGCGAGAATCACTTGTTGATGCGGATAGTGCCTCGCAAGCCATTGCTCCGCGTAGGCCAAACATGCATCGGGGGTCATCTTGCCTCCGTTGCATGAGCATTCTTCCGGAAGGAACGCGAGGATCTGGTGTAGCAGGATTACGTTTTTGGCTCCGGCTCTCGACGGCTTGTCGTGGTGGAAAACCTTTCTGGTTCTATCCATTTTCGAAAACCAGCGATCGCTGTATTCGATGTTCCAGCCACCGCGCACAAGCGCATGTTTTCCGTTGATGTATTTACGGACGTTCTTCGCATACCGTTCACTCGAAACGCTCTTCTGCTTAATGACGGTCATTTTGGTCACCGCCGACGAAATATCGCTTCTCGAGCTCGTCGATGAAACGGTCCAGCTTACGCCCAACTTGGTAAACCTTTTCGAGTGTGCGGAAAACAGCTTTCTCGTTGTACGCGGGAAGCCCCTGGGCGTTCACAAAATACATCAGCTGATTGAGATTCGTTCCTTCCTTCAAGAGCTCGTGATAGATCTTGTCGATCGACGCCCGATCGACATCAATTTTCTCGACATTCCCTTTGAGCAGTACGCGACGTGCATACGCACTGACAGTCATATCGAGGGAATCAGCATTGCTTTCAATTATCTTTTTTTCTTCCGGCGAGACCCGGACGTGAATGTCATCGGTTCGGAATTTCTGGTCAGCGATTTCCGAAAAACCAAAATCGATATCGAGATCGTCGGCATTGCACAAAACGAAGCGGATGAGTTCCGCCTCGCTCATCTCATGTCGCTTTGCGATTGCAGTGATGGCTTTCTTCTCGTCATTTGAAAGAGACGCCTTGACGGTGTGTGGGCGGAGCCTGCTCATGATTCCTCCTCGGAAAACGAATCAGCGATCGGAGAGGCCTCCGATCAAAACCTGCTATGCGATTCGCTTTCCTTTTGATGAGGAACGGCTGGCGTCGTTCCAAAAATGAAGAATCGACTTCGCGATTCTTTATCGCGAAGTTTCAACTTCACAACAACCTTATCGCCGTAGCAGGCGATAAGCAAGGTCTGTGGCGTGGTGTTTTTGGGGTCCGGATGGACCCACAAAAACACCACCCACAGTCATCTTGCAATCGCCTGCTACGGCGATTGGGCGGAGCGCAGCGTAGACACGAAATGAGAGGCCTCGTTTCGAGCGAAAGGCTTCGCGGTGTCGTAGTGTCAGCGAAGACCGTGAGCGGAAGCGAATTTTTAACGCGAAGGATGCTGAGTGTTAGAGATTCGCTGTAGCGAGAGCGGAGCGGTAATGCGAATGCGAGGGATGCAGAGTGTTTGCATTACCGCGCAGCGGACTCCGGGCGAGGGCTGGAACAAGTTGATGGAAGACCTTACCGATTTGCGGAAGGTTTTGCCCGAAGCATCCGGCACCGCCGGATTCTTTTGGAACGGCCTCTCGTTTGATTGCTTTCCTATCGTTTGCTCCCAGATTGGGCGTCTAAAAAAGGCGGCCGAACCGGCCGCCCACAAATAAATAAATATTCACCGAACGGAAGAGGAGAGGAACATATGTCCATTACTCCCAGTGGCCGGCGACGTCGACAACCCAATGTTGTCCCGTAGCCTGCTGTTCATAATGTCCCTGGTCCTCAGAAGTGGTATACGAATCATTGATTGCAGAACCGCCGTTAGGATGCTGTGCATCGCCAAAAGTAGCGTGAGCGTGAGCGTCCATTTCGGCTGCAGATCCAAATGCCGCGTGGCATGCACTGCAGATCCAACGTTCATGGCGCGTATAAACCACATTCGGCACCCAGACCTGGCTGTAATCTGTCTCCCAGTGGCCTTGCTCGGCAACCCACTTCTTCTGGCTGCCGCCGTTGGAAGAGGAATTGTTGCTGCCGGAACTCTGCGAATTGCCGGAATTCTGCTTGGACTGGGAGGAATCGCCCTTGTTGTCCGACTTCGAGGAATCGGAAGACTTGTTATCCTCCTTCTTGGAGTCATCGGACTTCTGGTCCTTGCCGTCGGATTCTCTCTTCTCCTCGGTCTTGGATCCAGAGGTTTGCGTCGCCTTTTCTTCGCTTGGCTTCTTTTTGTCTTTATTCTTTACCGCTGTGGCGGCCCTTTCCGTAGGGCCGCTTCCTTGCTTTGCAACGCTGGCACATCCAAGTTGAGGTGCCGAAAGGCACACCAGAAGCGCAACGATAATAGCCTTTGTTCTCACACCGATCTCCCCGTCCATGAAACCGGGCGTTGGACACTAGCCGATATCCAACGCCCGACTCGCTTTTACATCTGCTCGCGGCGCTTCTTTTGATCGAGGAAGATGCCGGCTGCCACGAGGACGGTACCGCCGATGACGAACGTCTCGCCGATGAGTCCCGCGCGGTCACCGGTCTGGGCGAGGCTGCCGGGCTGGGCGGTATCCTTGCCGGCGAGGTGCTTCGGGGTGTATGCCGCCTGCTGCTTTGCGGCCTGTTGCTTTGCGGCCTCCTCTGCCTCCTGTCGTGCGATCTCATCGGAAAGCTCCTGCTCCGCCGCGATGCGGTCGGACTTCGCCTGCTCGTAGGCGGCGAGTGTCGCATCGTAGCCGGGCTGGAGCTCGTCCACCGCGGCCTGCTTCTCGTCCAGGATGGCCTTGGCGGGCGCGACCTTGGCACGTGCCTCGACTGCTGCGGCGAAAAGCGCGTTGAGGGCGTCATCCGCGTTCGCGTCATGGCCGGAAGCGATCGCCGCGCCGGCATCGATGGAGTTCAGCTTCGACAGCTTGGCGTCTGCCTGCGCCTTTGCCTGTTCGGCGGCAGAGACCAGGGACTCGGCGGCGATGGCATCCGCCTTCGCGGCATCGAGGGCAGCCTTGGTGTCATTGACGACCTTTACTGCATCCTGCTCGCGCTGCTGTGCCTCTGCGAGCTTCGCGGCAAGATCGGTGAGGATGTCGAGGTTCGACTGTGCGTCATCGAGATCGGTCTGGGAGCCGGTAAGCCTGTCGGCGGCAACGCCGGTGTCGGCCTTTGCGGCATCGACGGCACGCTGGGCATCCGCGAGGGCGCGTGCGGTGGCGTCCGCCTTTTGCTCGGCGGCGGCGAGGACGGTCGCCTTCTCGACCTGATCGGCTGCCGCCGCGTCATGGACGCTCTTTGCTGTATCGAGCGCCTTCTTGGCGTCGGCGACGTCCTGGAAGAACTTCGCGAGGTCGGCGTTCGCATCCATGACGTCCTGCTGCTTGGCCTCGGTGTCCGCCTTGGCGGAATCCAACTTAGACTGTGCGGTCGTTACGGCTGCGTTGGCAGCATCAAAGGCGACCTGCTTCTGCTGGACGGTCGACTTTGCCGTATCGACTGCCGCGTTGGCGGCTTCGAGGTCCGATTTCGCCGCATCAAGCTCGGTCTGGGCATCCGTGACGCCCTGCTGCTTGGATGCGAGATCAGCCTTTGCGGCATCGACGGCACGCTGGGCATCGGCAACGCCCTGCTTCGCGGCATCGACACCTGCCTGTGCGGAATCCACCGCGACCTGCTTCTGCTGGACGGTTGCGGCGGCGCCGGCGGCTGCCTGCTTCTTGGATGCGAGATCGGCCTTGGCTGCGCCGAGTGCGCTCTTGGCGTTCTTGAGACCGTTGATATAGGAGGTCAGCTTTTGCTCGTACTCGTCGACGGAGATGGGGTTCGTGTTCCAACCGGAGCCGGACCAGCCGGAGATCTCTGCGGTATAGCACTGCGTCTGAAGCCCGGACATGGTGCCCTTGGTGCAGGTTGCCATTCCCATAACGGCGAGTTCGGGATTGATGATGTTCATGTAATGGCCGACGGTGCCGCTGCTGCCGTTCTCCCAGCGGCAGTTGTTTGCAATCCAATGGTTGATTGCGACGCCGTTCTTTGCATAGAAATCATAGGCATCCTTGCCGACAAGACCGGTGACTCCATAAAGGGCCTCCGTTGCCTTGTCGAAAAAGCCCTTCTCCTGCTCGATCCACTGCCCACTCGGATCGATTCCGTAATTCCATGCCAGGTTTTCGGCAAAATTATATTGACGGGCATGATCGAGCACAGTGTCACTGTAGTTGGCATCCGCAATGGCACCGGCGATGAGCTTGTAGGTGACCTGGAGCTCGGACAGGCCGACCGACTTGCGGTAGTCGTTGACGGACTTCATCCACCTGATCGCATTGAGCATGTTATCAAGGGACGTGGCGTCCTTGGAATTGCCGACTTCGGTCTTTCCGGCATATTTGGCGTTCAGGATGATGTTGACTGCGTCATCGGCACCCATGGCACGGAAGAAGCCGATGGCTCCCTGCTTGAGCTGCGCGCCGGCAGAATCGAGTTTCGCCTGTGCCTCGTCGACCTTCTGCTGCGCGGCGGTCACGGCAGCGTCTGCGGTATCCTTCGCCGCCTTGGCGTTCGCGAGCTCTACGTCGGCGGCCGCCTTGGCGGACTCAGCGTCCTTGACAGCCTGCTTCGCTGCATCCAGCTTGGCGACGGCGTCGGCATTCGCCTGCTTGGCCGCATCGAGGTCGGCGTTCGCGGCATCGAGTGCGGACTGGGCGGCGTTCACACCGGATTCGGCATCGGCCGCGGCCTGCCGCTTTACGGAGAGGGCCACCTGGGCATCATTCAGGGCGTCCTGTGCCGCTGCCGCGGCGGACTGTACCTGCTCGAGCTCGGACTCGCACTGGGACTGTGTCGCTCGTGCGGCAGCGAGGACTGCCTCCGCGTCCGCGACCTTCTGTTTTGCCGCATCGTACTCCGGGCCGCTCGCACCGGCCTCCGCTGCGGCGAGGTCGGCTTTCGCCTTCTCGTAGGCGGCGCTGGCGGCTGCGGCCTTCGCATCCGCCGCGTCCTTGTTCTGCTGGGCTGCAGTGAGGACGGCATCGGCGGAATCCTTTGCAGACTGGGCCGCAACCAGCTTGGACTGAGCATCGGCAAGCGTCGTGTTGGCGTTGTTAAGTTCGGCCTGTGCCCTGTCCACGGCAGCCTGGGCGTCACGCACGGCCTGCTCGGCGGCACTGATTGCCTCCGGGGTGGCGCTTACGGCATCTGCCTTGGCTTTATCGAGGGCATCCTTGGCATTCTGGGCCGCCTTGATGGCGGACTGGTACGCTTCGTCCTTCTCGGATGCATCCGCCTTGGCGTCTGCGAGACCCGCCTTCGCCTGCTCGAGGTCCTTGCCGGCGGCATCGGCGGCGTCCTTGCCCTCCGCGACCTGACGGGCGTACTCGTCCATTGCCGCACGGTCGGCTGCCGTACCGGCGTTGACTGCAGAATCGTAGGATGCCTTGGCCTGGTCGCGGGCGGAAGCCGCCTCGTTGTAGGGGCCGGCGACCTCATCGTAGGATGCCTTGGCGGCGTCCTCCTTCGCCTTCGCCTCGTCGACTGCCTTCTGCAGGTCCACGATGGTCTGTGCGGCGGATTTCGCGCCGGCACCGGATGCCGCGCCGGCGTGGGCGGCGATCGGCGACATCACGGCGGGGTGCTGCGTGCCCCCGTCACCGGTCTGGGCGAATGCCGTGAACGGTGAGATGAGGCTCGATCCGGTCATGGCGGCCATGGTCGCCGCGGTGACGGTCAGACGCGCGATCCCCTTCGGGGCGTGAATCTTTTTGTTTGGCAGTGTGGCGAAGTGATCGCCGCCGGCAGCGAAATGCTTTCCCTGAGTCATTGCTATTCCATTCCTTTTCCGTGCCCTATCCGACTGGGCATCAGAGTGCTTTCCAATAGAGATAATTATGCGCCTTAACAGGGATTGTTGTATATAGTCCGTTGGCTTTTATACAACAATCCATGACTCTTTTTGTCATGGATATCTCGCCGCTACAACGATCCTTTGGTCTACGCTGCAAAGAATTAAGATCAAAGTCTGGTTACTCTCAAGTACAATTTGCGAATCGCATCGGCATGGACAGGTCTTACTACGCCTCGATAGAGGTCGGACGAAGAAATGTCAGTCTTTCTAACCTCTGTAAAATTGCTAACGGATTCGACATGACAATCGCTGCACTCATGACTGGTGTGACTGAGAAAACGGATTAGTCCATCAATCAATCAGCGAACGCAGTGAGCGAATCAATCGACGGCACAGCCGGCGGCAAGGTCACGGCACGTGACCGCGCAGCGAGCTTCGCGAGCGAAGAGGACGGCATCGCCGTCCCTATATCTTTATAGTATATTTCTCTATTAATTGGTTTCACCAAAATGGGTATTGCGCAAGCTTCTGAACAGGCGTTCTTATCAAAAACTCAAAGCAGCCGAATCATCAAAATGGTGAAATTTTTTACCCAAATTGAGGAAGCGCTTCACCAAAATGGAACCGACTAACGGCTGTTGAAAACTTTTTATCCCCAAAATGGTGATTTCCTGTTTTCAGTGGAAAACTCGGTAAGTTAAATTATTTACTTACCAGATTTACAAACAAAAGCAGTTCTTAACCCTAAAACCAGAACAGGTCAGAAGCAAAATTAACTCCTGACCTGCGATTTTTCTGGTGCCCCCGGGCGGATTCGAACCGTCGACACCCGCTTTAGGAGAGCGGTGCTCTATCCCCTGAGCTACGGAGGCATGTTGTACTAGTGTAGCAGATTTACACCGCTACCAATGGCTAGTTGCCTTTGTGGAAAAGGTTCTTGATGACGGAGGGGATGCTCTTGGCGCCCTTGGCGGTCACGTCGATAAAATCGGGCGAACGAACGAGCCTGTCCTCGTCAATGTACTTACGCACCGCGCGAAGCGTTTCCTTGTCATTGCGCGTCGAAAACGTAAAGTGGCCATTCTCTTTGGTAAAGATGGCAAAACGCGTAATCTTCTTGGTGCCGCGCAAAACCTCGGCGGCAATATAGTCGACCTCGTCCCACGGGATTTGGATATAATCCTCGGGATTACGCTCGTTATAGTACTCAAACGCCTTATTGCCCACCATCACGTTACCGTGACTGGTAAGCCCCATCAGGCAGGTTGCCGGCGTTGCCAGATCGACCGTGCTGTTCTGAGATTGCGCCATACGCGCCTCGCCCTCCAATAAAAACAATCGGACCGCATCCAGTGTACCCACCGGGTGCGGTCCGTTTCAATGACTCAAAAGCCCTTGCCTAGCAACTCTCGGTCTTAAGCCGAAGCGTGCTTACATGAAGCCGCAGACGCGACCGATGATGCCGACGGCGAAGAGAGCCAGGATGATGACGATCGGGCTGACCTTCTTCTTGAGGAGCTTGCAGACCAGAAGGGTCAGGCACACGGCGGCAAGGCCGGGGATGAGCTGATCGAGGTTGGCCTGAAGCGTGGTGACCTTCACCGGGTCGAGTGCGTTGGCACCGACAGAGCTGTACATCGTCAATGCCTGCTTGATGCCCTCAGAACCGGCGGGCAGGTTGGCCCAGTCGATATAGGCGCCAGCGGACTGCGTGACCTTGGAGACGACCGGGGTGAAGGAGATGGACACCCAGCGCTCGACCAGGGCGCCGATGATGAACATACCCAGGATGGAAGCACCCTCGGTGACCTTGCCCATCAGACCGCCGGAGAGGTCCTTGGCGATGGAGGAGCCGACCTTGTAGCCAAACTCCTGCGTGTACCACAGGAAGGCGTAACGGATGATGTTCCACGCGAAGAAGAACAGCAGCGGACCGGCGATGCTGCCGGACAGGGCCAGGGAAGCGCCCAGTGCGCCCAGAATCGGGCGAAGGGTGAACCAGAAGGCGGGGTCGCCGACGCCGGCGAGCGGGCCCATCATACCGACCTTGACGCCCTGAATGGCGACGTCGTCAATCGGAGCACCGTTGGCGCGCTCTTCCTCGAGGGCGAGGGTAACGCCAATGACGGGGGCGGAAACATAGGGGTGGGTGTTATAGAACTCCAGGTGGCGCTTAAGAGCGGCAATCTGGTCATCCTTGCTGGTGTAGAGCTTCTTGATCGCAGGGATCATTGCGAAGCACCAGCCGCCGTTCTGCATACGCTCGTAGTTCCACGAGCCCTGAAGGAACTGATGACGGAAGCAAACCTTCTTACGGTCAGCCTTGGTGAGCTGAATCTTGTTCTCTGCCATATGTATCACTCCCCTCCTACTCGTAATCGTTCAGAATGTCGCCGAGCGGGTCACCGGAGCCACCGCCCATGCCGCCACCCTGCTTGGCCAAATCCTTAAGGCCAAGGTAGATGAGGGCAAGGGAGATGCCGATGAGGCCAAGGGCGATCAGCGTGAGCTGAGGGATGGCAGCAAGGACAAAGCCGAGGATGAAGAACGGCCAGGTCTCCTTGGTGGCCATCATGTTGATGACCATGGCGTAACCGACGGAAGCGACCATGCCGCCGCCGACAGCCATGCCGCCGGACAGCCAATCGGGCATAGCGTTAAGCGCGTTGGTAACGGCCTCGGCCGGGATGATGCACAGAAGTACTGCCGGGATGGCGATACGAACACCCTGCATGAGGATGCCGGCGTACTGCCAACGCTCGATGCCGGCGAAGTCGCCCTTCTCGGCGCAGGCGTCCATGCCGTGAACCATAGCGGTAGCCAGGGTACGGCAGATCATGGTCAGGAACAGGCCAGCGACCGACAGCGGGACGGCGACGGCGATAGCGGCGGTAACGGCCTTGGCCGAATCAGTGGCGCCACCGTTGAGGGCGAGCACCATGATGATCGAAGAAGCGACCGAGGCCAGAGCGGCGTCAGGCGCGACGGCGGCGCCGACGTTAGCCCAGCCAAGGGCCATCATCTGGAGCGAACCGCCCAGGAGGATGCCCTCCTGAAGGTGACCGGTTACGAGACCGATAAGCGTGCATGCCACGAGCGGCTGATGGAACTGGAACTCATCCAGAATGCCTTCCATACCGGCAAGCAACGCGACAATCGCAACAAGCAGAATAGTGATTGCAGACATGTATCGGACCCTCCTTTACTATGCTTGAGCGGCCAGTTCGGCCTTAGCTTTCTTCAACATGGCGTCGAGATCCTCGGAGGAATCCGAAGGAACCTTGCGGACCTCGAACTTGACGCCCTTGGCCTTGAGAGCCTCGATGGTCTTGACGTCGTCATCGCCCATGGCGACGGCGTTAGTGACGACGACCTTGCCCTTGGAGTGGGCCATGGAACCGATGTTGGCTTCCTTGATGTCGACGCCGGCCTCGATGGCCCTGAGCAGATCCTGCGGGTTCTCGAAGAGCAGCATCGCCTTGGTGTCGCCAAAGCGCGTGTCCTTGACGACCTCGGCCATCTTCTTGATGGGCACGACGTTGGCGTGGACTCCCGGAGGGGCAGCCTGCTCGATCATGGTCTTGCGGAGCTCGTCGTGAGCAACGCCGTCGGAGACCACGATGATGCGGTTGGGGTTGATCTGCTTGGTCCACGTGGTGGCCACCTGACCATGCAGCAGACGCGTGTCGATACGGACGTGGGCGATCTTGATGTGCCCGTCGCCGATCACCGTTCCCGGAGGAATGGCACCCGCAGGAGCAGCGGCGGCCGCAGCCGGCTTCTTCTCCTCGGGCTCCAGAGACTCGGGCTTGACGCGCACGCCGGCCTTAGCCTCAGTCACGAGATGTTTTGCGATCGCATGTGCAGTGTTCTTTGCGTCAAAGCGCTGCGAATATGCCTCGATGAGCATAGGCAGGTTGACACCGGTGACGATAGCCCAGGAATCATGGCCCTCGATGAGACCGCTGATCTGGTTGAAGGGCGTGCCGCCCCACAGATCAACGAGGAAGAGCACCTGCTCCTGGTCCTCGAAGGAAGCGACTGCTTCCTCGACCTTGGCTCGGAAGTCGTCGGGGCCCATGCTCGGCTCGAGCGAGACCACGGCTACAGACGGCTGATCGCCAAAGACCATCGAGCCCGTCTGCTTGATTCCAGCCGCCAAGTCACCATGGCTAGCAAGAACAATACTTACCATCACATAACCTCCTTTTTGTCTACGTAATTCCTACAAGACAAAAAAGAGTATAGCCGCAAGCGTGGCAAAATTATAGGAAAAAATGTGAACGGTTGGATTATCTGTTTAAACGTCCTGCTTTGTTACAAATTGGTTACATCGCTGGTTTTCAGCTATTCCTCGCTAAACATAATTAGTTTGACCATCTTAGAAAACAGATATAAGCACAGCATTCATTAATACCGATTTAAATCGGATAAGAACCTGCTTTACTCTTCGATATTTTGTTTAAACAGACGTGACTTGACTAATTTCGTTAGTTATGCTCTAGCAAACCGTCAAAAAAGAATAGTCATTGGGGACGTTCTTTAATGACTAGTCGTTTAAGAACGTCCATTACAGTCGAAATTGTCAGCCCGGGCCCGTCTCGGGCTACGATTGAGGCGCGCCCAGAACGGGCCGCCGACCGGGCGCCCGCGCACGGCCGAACGTCCCTGCCCCCGAGAGGGCCCGTTGGGTGCTGCCGGCGCGGGACGCGCCGCCCCCGACGGCTGATAGGAAAGTGCCGGGCAGAGGCCGCGGCTGGTAATGTGAGTGCCGAGGGGGAGGCCATCCGGTCGAACGACTACCGGAAGGATACCACCGTGAAAGCGCCATCCACCAGGCCCGCGGCCGTGCTCGGCCTGGACGTCGGCAAGTCCTCCCACTGGGCCTGCCTGGTCGACCGCGGCGGGGAGGTGCTGGCCAGCGCCCCCGTCCGCAACAGGGAGGCCGAGCTCGACGCGCTGTTCGCCTCCGCGCCCGCCGGCACGCTCGTCGTCGTCGACCAGTTCCGCAACATAGGGTCCCTCGCCGTGCGGCGCGCCCGCGCCGCGGGGCTGGCGGTCGCCCACCTGCCCGGGCTCGCCGCCAGCCGCGCCGCGGG
>CAJJZP010000014.1 GCA_905197665.1 uncultured Collinsella sp. | reverse complement strand
AACATTCTCGCTGCGCTGCGAAACTGCGCGCGGGACGATATAGGCGGGCGCCCCGGGGACTACGTTGACGCTGCTTGACTCGCCCGGGTGCCGTCGGGCCAGGGAAGGGCGTCTTCGCTGATAGGTGCTTTGTTGGGAGGGCTGCTTTTATGCGGCTCTTTCTTTGTTTTTGGGTATATTTGTCTTTGTTGAACTGTTCTTGCGGCTGGGTGCGCTTGCGACCTGGAACGCTTTTTTGTAGCCGTCTCGGCTCGTTATTGAGAGGAGACTTACTTTTATGCGTATTGTGTTTATGGGTACGCCTGATTTTGCTGTGCCTTCGCTGACTTCGCTTGTGGAGGCTGGGAATGAGATTGCGCTTGTTGTTACTCGTCCTGATGCTGTTCGCGGGCGTGGTAAGAAGCTTGAGCCGTCTCCTGTTAAGGCTAAGGCACTGGAGCTGGGGTTGCCGGTCATTGAGGCGAATCGTATGACGCCTGAGGTTGTTGAGGTACTCCAGGCTGCCCAGGCTGATATTTTCTGTGTGGCTGCCTATGGTTGCATTTTGCCCGATGAGGTGCTGCATATGGCGCCGCTTGGTATTGTGAATGTTCATGCTTCGCTGCTGCCTCGTTGGCGTGGGGCTGCTCCTATTCAGCGTGCCATTCTTGCTGGTGATGAGGTTGCTGGCGTTTCTATCATGCGTATTGGACATGGCGTTGATACCGGCGCTTATTGTGCGCAGGCCTCGACCTCGGTTGCCGGTAAGCATGCCGAGGCGCTGACTATGGAGTTCGCTGAGCTCGGCGGCAAACTGCTTGCCGATAGGCTTCCTTCTCTTGCCGATGGCACCGCTGTGTGGACAGAACAGGATGAGTCGCTTGTCACCCATGCTGCCAAGATTTCTAAGCAGGAGATGCGCTTGGATCCGCAAATGTCGGCGCTTGATTGCGTGCGTCATGTGCTGGCCTCGTCCGATACCGCGCCTGCTCGTTGCGTGATTGCCGGCAAGACCGTGCGTGTGCTCGATGCTGCGGCGGCTGATGTGTCGCTTGGCGAGGGTCAGGTTCTCGTTCAGGCTAAGCGTGTTTACCTTGGCCTTTCCGATGGCTCTGTTGAGTTGCTCGAGGTTAAGCCTGATGGCAAGCGTGCTATGGTCGCTTCTGCTTGGGCTGCTGGCCTGCAGGGTGCCGATCTTACGTGGGGTGTACTGTCATGAGCAAGTTGTCTCCCGCGCGCAAGCTTGCGCTCGATGTGCTGATGGAGGCCGATCGCCGTGGCATGTATGCGCGTGACGTGCTGTCCTCTCGCGCATCGGCCAAGGCTATTGACCAGCGCGATTCCGCTTTTGCGGCTCGTTTGGCACTTGGCGTTGCCGCCACGCAGGGTATTTTGGACGAACTGCTCAATCAGTTTCTTGATAAGCCCAAAAAGGTTGCGCCTCGTGTTCGCATGGCGCTTCGTATCTCGGCCTTCGAGATGCTCTATCTGCATACGCCGGGCCGCGTTGCCGTGAGCCAGGGTGTTGAGTTGGTACGTAGCGGTGCTAAGTCTGCCGCTGGCCTGGCGAACGCCGTGCTGCATAAGGTTGCGGATAACGTCGAGGATTTTGCTACTGCGTCCGATGTGGATGAGTCCGAGCGACGCTTGGTTCGTCTGTCGCGCCTGATGGGTCTTCCTCGCTGGCTGTGCACTCGCATCTTGGCGTCGTTCGATACGCCCGAGGGCGCGCTCAACTTTGCCGGCAATCTGGCGCCCGCACCGCTCGCTTTGCACGAGAACGTCTTTGCGACCATGCCCGACCCTTATATTTCTCAGCTTGTTGCGCCGGTGTTCCCGGGCTGCCATGCCCCGGTTGATGCGCAGGCCACGGTTGCATCGGGTGTGTTTGAGCGCGCTGCGGCTGTGGCCTCGGACCTCAATGCCCAGCTTATTGCGACCGCGGCGACCCGTCCCGGGCGCTGCTTGGAGATCGGCGCCGGTCGTGGCACCAAGACCTATGTGATGATGTGCCAGGCCAAGCGCGCCGGCTATGACCGTCAGCATACCGCGCTCGATCTGCACGATCGTAAGTGCGATCTGAATCTCGCGCGCCTGCATAAGGCGGGTATCTCGGGTGTTCGTACGGTGTCAGGCGATGCCTGCGAGCTCAATGAGGTGCTTACGTCCTTTGACGCGATGCTCGGCGAGCCTGCCCTGTTCGACACGGTCTTTATCGATGCACCGTGTTCTGGCACTGGCACCATGCGCCGCCACCCCGAGATTCCGTGGCGTCTTACCGAGAACGACGTTACGACTGAGCTGCCCCGCCTGCAGCTGACGATGCTCAAGGAAGCCGCCGCGCGCGTGGCTGCCGGCGGTGAGCTTATCTATGCCACCTGCTCGGTTTTTGATGAAGAGAACACGCAGGTCGTGGATGCCTTCCTTGCTTCTCCCGAGGGCGCCGGCTTTACCGTGGCGCCGCTCTCCGAAGCCCAGATTCTGCAGCTGCCCGAGTACGATCATGCCAAGAGCCTCGTCACCCTGCGCCAAAACGCTCGAGGCCTCTTCCAAAGCGTGCCCGTTAACGCCGACTCCTACGACGGCCACTTCTGCGCCAGGCTGGTGCGCAACTAATACGGCACCCGAGGGTTGACCCGCTTGCCATGAAATGGGCCTATCTACTACATTAAACCCATTACCCCCAACCATGCCGAATTTAGCGAATTCACAACCGCAGGTAGACGGCTCGTCGATTTTGTAAAAACGCAGGTGTGCTCGGACTATACGGGTCAAACGTAGTAGATAGGCCGTTTTCGTGGCGCAACCCCAGACCAGTCGCCGGGGCGTTGTTCATTCCTGAAAAAATTCAACCCCGCGATCGGGCTTGATCGCGGGGCCACTTGTCACTAGTGGCTATGTGGGCAGTTGGCGCAGCAGCCGCTGGTGGCGCTGGTGCTGGAGCCGCCGCTGCGCTGGTCGGTGTTGTAGAAGCCGCTGCCCTCAAATTTAATACCGCTGGCCGAGAACGTCTTGGCGGCCGGAGCGCCGCAGTTGGGGCACACGACCTCGGGGGTCTCGGACATGGGGTGCTCAACCTCAAACACGTTGCCGCAGCTCGAGCACTTGTAATCGTAGCGCGCCATAATACTTCCTTTTCAGCACAAAGCGGGCAGATTACTCTGCCCGCAATAATTCAAACGTCTGTAACTGTACCCTATATCGGGGGTTTTATCACGCTTCGCCCCAGAATCTATGGGTGTTGCGCAGGAGCTGTGCAGTTTTATCCTCAGCCGCCTCAACATCTCCCTCATCGGCCTGCCAGGTCCAGTTGCCCGTGGCCACGCCCGGTACGTTCATGCGCGTGTCGTCGCCAAGCCCCAGCACGTCCTGCAGCGGCATCATCACCAGGGGAGCGTCGCTTGTCAGCGCGTCGCTCATCAGCTTGGCTGCCACCTCAACACCGCTCGGCTCGTCGCCACCCGAAAAGGAGCGCGTGCACCAGCCGGCAAGCGTCGACGTGTCGTGAGTCGATGTGTACAGGATCTTGCCGGGCGTAGGGTGCACGCCGCAACGAACGTCGTAATCGCTAAACTCCAGCACGTCCATGCCGGGGAAGCCGCAGGTCGAAGCCATCGCACGAACGCCAGGCGTCAGATAGCCCAGGTCCTCGGCGATAAAGTTGAGCGGACCCAGCTCGTCATAGGCGGTCTGGAACAGGTCCTTGCCCGGGCCTGCCAGCCAACGCCCGTCGGCGCAGGCCTTACCCGCGGGAATGCTAAAGTAGCTGTGGAAGCCCAGGAAGTGATCCAGGCGCACGCGGTCGTAGAGCGAAAACGCACGACGTAGGCGATCCATCCACCAGCTATAGCCGTTCTGCTTCATGTGGTCCCAGCGGAACGTCGGGTTGCCCCACACCTGGCCCTCGGGCGCAAAGTTGTCGGGCGGCGCGCCAGAAATCTCAATCGCCTTACCGGTATCGGACAGCCAGAAGTTCTCGGGCTCGCTCCATGCATCGGCCGAATCGTCCGAGACATACATCGGGATATCGCCAATGACCTCGATGCCCTTCTTGTGCGCGTAGTTCATGAGCTCGCACCAGGCTAGGTCAAAGCGGTACTGCATGTACGCCTGCAGCTCTGCCTCATCGTGAAAACGCTTGTCGTCAATCAGGTGCTCGTTGTACCGCGCGACATCCGCCGGCCAATCGTGGCGCGACTCGCCCTCAAAGTACTTCTTAACGGCCGTGTAGACGCAGTATTTCTCGAGCCAATCGGCGTTGCGATGTTTAAACGCGGTGTAGAGCGGATCGGCATCTTCGCCGCCACGGGCCTTCCAAGTCTCAAAGTCGGCCGCCAGCTCCTCTTGGCTCTCGGGCAGCAGGTCAATATTGCCCGCAAAGGCCGAAGGCCCGGCGTAAGGGGAGCGGAAGAAGTCCGTGGGGTTGACAGGCAGAACCTGCCAGTAATGCATGCCCATAGCGGACAGATGGTCGATAAAGCGACGCGTGGGTTCGCCGATCGTGCCGGGCTTGCCGTCATCGGTCGGTACCGAGGTGATATGGCACACAACGCCCGCGCCGTGATCGAGCGGCTCCTGCAAGCGCTGCTCGGCATGGTGATAGATGATCGACGAGCCCAGCGGATACAAATCGAGCGTGACCGTGCCGTTGTGGATTTCGCACTCGTGACCGCTTATCACATCGCTCGCACATTCATCGAGCGCCGGAATCGTCACGCGGTGCGAATTGCGCAGACTACGATTAATGATAACCGTCGCGGACTCGCCATCCTTGCCCGTGCGGTTGTATGCCAGCACCTCGTCGTTGAGCGCGAAGGCCTTGATCTCGCCGTCGATCATAAACGGCAGTGCGCGGCGTACGGCGGAGGCGTTTTTGACAATAGCCAGCGTGTCGAAGTCGTGCAGTTGGTCCTTGGTCGGCAGGGTGCGGCGGTTGCCCGGATCGGTTAGACCCTCCAGGCCGTATTCGTCGCCGTAGTAGATCGAAGGCACGCCGGGGAAGGTCATCTGCATG
This sequence comes from uncultured Collinsella sp., assembly GCA_905197665.1. Taxonomy (GTDB): domain Bacteria; phylum Actinomycetota; class Coriobacteriia; order Coriobacteriales; family Coriobacteriaceae; genus Collinsella. The sequence goes on along the minus strand of CAJJZP010000014.1, from coordinate 68,726 downwards.
AGCGTGGCGAGCCAAAAACGGCTCTTGGCCAGGCCCATCGAGTTCTCGTCCAGACGCCATTTGCTGCGCTCGCACTCGGGCAGCTGCGACTCGTCGGGGCCGCCGCCGAGCACCGAGATAATGCGCGGACGGTCGTGGCTCGAAAGCAGATTAAGTGCGCAGGACAGGGCCTCGCGGGGATAGTTCTCGCGCAGGGTTTCGATTTCCTCGGCTGCCTGGTAGGCGTTCTTGTAGCCCATCAAAAAGTCGATGACCATGTCGCGGAAGGGGTAATCCATAGCAGAGTCCAACTCGGAGCCCTGTAGGTAGCGACGCAGATGGCCGTAGCTGATCTTGTTGGAGGCGTCTTCCCAGACTTCGCCGAGCAACAGTGCATCAGGCTTCTCGGCAAGTACGGCCTTCTTGATCTCGGCCAGGAAGTCGTCGGAAAGCTCGTCAGCGACGTCCAGGCGCCAGCCATGAGCGCCGGCACGTAGCCATTTACGGATCACGCCGTCCTTGCCCAGAAGCCGCTCGCGTACCAGCTCGGAGCTCTCATTGATGGCGGGCATGTTGCCCACGCCCCACCAGCAGTCGTACGAGCCGTCCTCGTGGAAATAAAACGCATCGCGCCACGGCGAGTCCTCGCTCTGCCACGCGCCCACGCCGGGGTAGTTGCCGTAGCGGTTGAAATAGATGGAGTCGTCACCCGTATGGTTAAAGACGCCGTCCAGGATGATGGAGATGCCCAGCTTCTCGGCTGCCTGGCACAGCTCGGTAAAATCCTGCTCGGTGCCCAGGATTGGGTCGATCTTGGTGTAGTCGGCCGTGTCGTAGCGGTGGTTGCTCGCGGCCTCAAAGATGGGGTTGATGTAGATGGCCGTAAAGCCCAGCTCGGCGATGCGGGGCAGGTCATTTTGGATACCCTTGAGCGAGCCGCCGTAAAAGTCCCAGGTCTTGATGGATCCGTCCTCGGCACGCTCGTACACGGGCGGCTCGTTCCAGTCCTCGACCATGCGGCGCTGGATTCCGTTGCGTGGCTTTTCGACTTCGGCCAGCGTGCGCTCGCGCCAGTTTTCGTCGCGAGCATAGCGATCGGGGAAGATCTGGTAGACCATACCGCGCTCGTACCAGGTGGGACGGTTCTCGCGGTGCTTGTAGACGGTGACCTGGAACGACGGCACTTCGGCGTAGTCGTAGGTTACGCCCTCGCCGCCGGTGCGACCTTGCGGCGCGCCTAGGCGAACCTCGGGCTGGCCCTCGATATTGCAGATAAAGCTGTACCAGATAAGACAGGGCTCGGTGCACTCAAGCTCTGCAGTAAATATGCCGTCGCCCTCGTGCGTCATGGGATACAGAGACTCACCGATTTCATCGACCCAGGTGCGCAGCGTAAGCGTTGCCTGGTTGGGGTCGGCATCCTCCAAAATCACCGAGAGTGCAACGGAAGTTCCAGTGGTCACAGCGCCAAACGGAGTGCGAAACTGCGGCAGGCGGCTGTTGTGAATCAATCTCATAGTACGGTCCAGTTCTATACAGTCATGGCCAACGGGCCATGGGCTAAACGCACAGTACTTAAGTATATCGTTGCACTTTAGTTGTATAAACTACAGCCGCTCATTATCGGCGAACGGTTGTCCTAGAAAATCGTTTTACCATCCACATTATCGCGATACTCGAAAACGCCTATGTAGATAGTATTTGTAGCCAAACAAAACAGCTCCGGTTTACTACGACGAATTGAATGATCTCAACCACAGTCATTTTAGTGATATTAAAACTGCAGGTAGAAGCGTTGCCAATTTCGATGATTACTCGCCGTGGTCGGCCGGAGCCATTTTGTCGTAGTAAACCGGCCCTCTTTTTAATGCGGGGTTCAACCAAGAAGAGGGCGCCTGCTTGGGGCGCCCTCTTTTGCGTTGAGGATTAAGTTTTAATCGTCAGGATTAGCGGCGCTTGCGGGTGGCAGTTGCCTTGCGGACGGAGGTCTTCTTGGTCGGAGCCTTTTCCTCGGCCGGAGTGGCGGGGGAGACCGGAGTCTCCTTGGCAGGCTCGGGCTTAGCCTCTGCCTTCGGTGCGGCCTTGACCTCAGCGGCCTTCGGCGTCGGCTTGGCCTTTACCTCGGCCTTGGGCTCCTCTTTGGCAGCAGCGGGCTTAGTCTCTGCTTTGGGAGTTGCGGTCTTTGCCATGGTCTTCTTGGCTGTCGTCGTGCGCTTGCGCGAGGTGGTCTTGGCGGCAGGCTTGGCCTCGACGGTTGCCTCCGCCTTGGACTCGGCAGGCGTCTCCTCGACCTTGGCGGCCGGCTTTGCGGCAGCCTTCGTTGCAGTGGCCTTGGTAGCTGTAGCTTTCTTGGTGGCAGGGGTCTTGGTTGTGCTCTTGGACGCGGTCGTCTTCTTGGCGGCGGTCTTGGCCGGAGCCTTTGCCGCGGGCTTAACCTCGGCTGCAGCGGCCTCGGCCTTTACCTCGGGAACGACCTCGGCCTCGGCGGCCTTCTTGACAGCTGCGGTGGTGCGCTTGCGCGTGGTCGCTGCCTTGGCGGTAGTTGCCTTGGCAGTGGTGGTCTTGCTCGCAGCGGCCTTTGTTGTCGTGGCCTTTTTAGTCGTCGTCTTACGAGTCGTGGTCTTCTTTGCCGCAGGCTTCGCAGCCGGCTTCTCCTCAGCCTTGGGCTCCTCAGCAGCAGCGGGCGCCTCAACAACCGACTCGGCCTTGGGCTCGGGCTCGGCCTCAACTTTCTCAGCCACAACCACAGGCTCGTCGACAACAGCCGCCGGCCGCTCAATCTCCGGATGCATAAAGAAGTACAGGTCCAGATACTTGTCAGCCGAGCGCGTCCAGCTAAAGTCCTGGCTCATGGCCTGCGTGACCAGCTGGTTCCAAGCGTCGCGGTTATCCCAGAACAGGCGCGCCGCGCGGAACACCGCGTCGCCCATCTCGTCGCCGTTAAAGTTGCTAAACGAGAAGCCCGTGCCCTCGCCGGTAAACTCGTTGTACGGCTGCACGGTGTCCTTCAGGCCGCCGGTCTCGCGCACGATGGGCAGGGTGCCATAGCGCATGGCGATAATCTGCGACAGGCCGCAGGGCTCAAACTTCGAAGGCATCAGGAACATATCGGCGGCGGCATACATGCGCTGCGACAGCGCCGGATCAAACTCGATACGTGCGGCCATGGTGCCGGGGTACTTGTCCTGGAAGTAGCGCAGGCCGTCCTCGTAGTCGCGGTCGCCGGTGCCCAGCACCGCCACCTGCACGCCGCCTGCCAGAATGCGGTCGAGCGCGTACATGACCAGGTCCATGCCCTTTTGGCGCGTCAGGCGCGTGACCATCACCATGAGCGGGCGGTCGTCGCGCACCTCGAGCCCCAGCTCTTCCTGTAGCTTGGCCTTGCACACGGCCTTGCCGGAACGGTCCTCCACGGTGTAGTTGGCGGCAATGCGCTTGTCGGTCGCCGGGTCAAAGCCCGCCACGTCAATGCCATTAAGGATGCCCTGCAGCGCGTACGAACGCTCGCGCAGCACGCCGTCCAGGCCCTCGCCAAACTCGGGCGTCTGGATCTCGTTGGCATAGGTGGGGCTCACCGTGGTGATGGCATCGGCATAGCGCAGCGCGCCCAGCATGTAGTTGATGCTGCAGGCGTCGCAACGCAGCTGCGAGGCGGCCGCCGGAATATGCGCCACGCCCAGGATGTCCTCCATCACAGTGTCGCTAAACTGGCCCTGGAACGCCACGTTGTGGATCGAGAACACGGTCTTGACGCGGTCGTACAGCGGCAGGCCCTGGTAGAACTCGCGCAAGAATACGGGCGCCAGCGCCGTCTGCCAGTCGTTGCAGTGCAGGATGTCACACTCAAAGCCGGCCGGTAGGTGCTGCAGGCTCTCGGTGATGGCCTTGGAGAAGAACGCAAAACGCTCGCCGTCATCAAAGAAGCCGTACGGATAGTCGCGTGCAAAGTAGCGCTCGTTGTCGATGAACATATAGGTGACGCCGTCGTGTTCGAGCTTCTCGAGCCCGCAATACTCGTTGCGCCAGCCCAGGCTTACGTAAAAATCGGAGAAGTGCTCCATCTGCGCCTTGTACTCGTCCTTGATGGTGGCGTACTTGGGCACCATCACGATGACTTCGGCGCCGGCGCGCACGAGCGCCGCGGGCAGCGAGCCCGCCACGTCGCCCAGGCCACCGGTCTTTACAAACGGTGCGCACTCGGCCGAGGCGAACACGATCTGCATCTTTTTGCTGGAATCTGCCATATTGTCTCCCATGTTGCAATTCGAGAATAGCCGCCTGGCGCTAACCGGGCGGCTATTCTACATGTTACGAGCGATGTTGCGGTGCCAACGTTAACGTACGATGGTGGTGTCGGAAGTTAACGGAGCCTTGCCCAGCACCAGGATGTTCTCGGGCGTGCCGCGAAGCTCGGTGTTGGTGGGAACCACGTTGTTCTTGTCCAGGATGGCGTTCTCGACGCGGGCGCCGCTCTTGATGATGCAGCTCTGGTTGATGATCGAATTGGTCACCGAAGCGCCTTCCTCGACCACGACGCCGCGCGACAGGATCGAGTTTCGCACGGTGCCCTTGATGATGCAGCCGGCCGAGATGATCGAGTTGCAGGCGTGGCTACCGGTCGCATAGCGCGAGGGCGGCACGTCGTGAGCCTTGGTCAGGATCGGGCGCTCGGGATCGAAGAGCTGGTCGGCCACGGTCTGGTCGAGCAGGTCCATGCTGCGGCGATACAGCGACTTCTCACTAAATACGCCCACGACCTCGCCCTTGTACTCGTAGCTGCACACGTCGATGTTGCCAAAGTCGCCCTGGAGTGCCTCGAGCAGGTCCAGATAGTCGGCGGCCTGGTAGTGGTCGATAATCTCGAGCAGCGTCTCGCGGTTGACGATGCAGCAGTCCATGGACGCGTTGTCGCCGTACACGACGCCGGCGCTCACGCCCGTCAGGCGGCCGTTCTCGTTAATCTCGAGCTTGGTCTCGTCATCAACATTGCGCGTGGCCTTGCAGTACACCACGGTCATCTGGGCGCCGGAGTTCTCGTGCGCGTCGATGATGGTGTTGAGGTCCATATTAAAGATGATGTTGGTGCCCATCATCACAACATAGGGCTTGTCCGAGCGCTGGAACAGCGTCTTATTGGAAATGATGTCGCGCAGCAGGAAGCGCATGCCGCCCTTGGTGGTGCCATACGCGTTGCCGGGCACCATGAACAGGCCGCCCTTCTTGCGGTCCAAGCCCCAGTCCTTGCCCGAGCCCACGTGGTCGATCAGCGAGCGGTAGTTACCCGGCATGACGACGCCAACGGTCTTGATGCCGGCATTCATCATGTTGGACAGCGGAAAGTCGATCAGGCGGTAGCGGCCCAAAAACGGAACGGACGCGATGGGGCGGTCCTTGAGCAGGACGCTGCCGTAGGTCGAAGAGTAGTTAGCGGTGATATAACCGATGGCCTTGCGATTGATCATCGGATCATTCCCCCTTCCCGATAACGACGTCATTTCCAACGACGGCCGTATCCTTGGTGGTATCGACAGAGCCGAGCTTCACGCCCTCTTCGACCGTGGAGTTCTCGCCCAAAATAGCGCGGCAGATGTGCGCGCCGCTCTTAACGTGCGCACCCGGCAGCAGCACGGAGTCCTCGACCACGGCGCGCTCCTCGATGATGACATCGGTCGAAAGAATCGAGTGGCGAGCGGTGCCGTAGATCTTGCAGCCGTTGGAGACCAGGCAGTCGTCCAGGCGGCCGTCCGGGCCAATGTAGTGCGGCGGACGCGTGGTGATGTTGGACATGATGGGGAAGTTCTTGTCGAACAGATCGAACTCGGGGTTGTTGCCCAGCAGGTCCATCGAGGTCTCGTGGAAGCTGGCGATGGTGCCGACATCCTTCCAAAAGCCGTGGAACTCGTAGCTGTAAAGGCGCTTGTTCTCGCCGAGCAGCTTGGGGATGATGTCCTTGCCAAAGTCGTGGCTCGAGCGCTGGTCCAGGGCGTCCTCCTCGAGCGCCTCGATCAGCACGTCGGCCGAGAAGATGTAGATGCCCATGGACGCGAGGTTCGAATCGGGCTTCTCGGGCTTCTCGGTGAACTTGGTGATGCGGCCGTCCTCGGGGTCGGTGGTCAGGATGCCAAAGCGGCTGGCCTCCTCCCACGGCACGGGCATAACGCTCACCGTGAGGTCGGCGTTGTTCTCAATGTGCGTCTTGAGCATCTTGCGGTAGTCCATGCGATACAGGTGATCGCCCGAAAGAATCAGGACGTACTTGGGGTCGTTAGCCTTGATGTAGTCGAGGTTCTGCGTAATGGCGTCGGCCGTGCCCGCATACCAGGCGCCGCCGGTCTGCGTCTCGTACGGCGGCAGGATCGACACGCCGCCGTCGCGGCTGTCCAGATCCCACGCCTCGCCGGAGCCCACGTAGGCATGCAGCAGGTAGGGACGGTACTGCGTCAGAACGCCCACCGTGTCGATGCCCGAGTTGGAGCAGTTGGACAGCGAAAAGTCGATAATGCGGAACTTGCCACCAAAGCTAACCGCCGGCTTGGCGATCTTTTGGGTGAGTGCCCCCAATCGGCTGCCCTGTCCTCCTGCGAGGAGCATCGCGATGCATTCTTTCTTACTCATCGATTTCTCCTTCTGTCATCGATGTTCCTAAACCCATTAGCGACGGGCGCGGCGCTCGGTCGCGCCCGTCGAATAATGCCGTGCGGCAAAGGGAGCTCGCGCGCCTTTACGCATGCCAGATCTCGTCGCGGTACTCTCGAATGGTGCGGTCGCTCGAGAACCAGCCCGAGGAGGCAGTGTTGAGCAGCGCCTTGCGGTTCCAGGTCTCCTGGTCGCCGTAGCTGCCGGTGAGCTTTTCCCACGCATCCACGTAGCTGCGGAAGTCGGCCATGACCAGGTCGGGGTCGTTGTTGTTCATGAGCTCGTTGTAGATGCTCTCGAAGTTACCCGAAAGACCCGCAAAGGTGTTGTCCTTGAGCTCGTCCATCACGCGGCCCAGACGCTCACGATCGCCGTTGAGGGTATCCCACGCAAAGTAGCTGTTCGACGCCCAGAGCTGCTCGACCTCGGGGGCGGTCAGGCCAAAGATGGCCTCGTTCTCGCGGCCGGCCAGGTCGGCGATCTCGATGTTGGCGCCGTCGAGGGTGCCCAGCGTAATGGCGCCGTTCATCATGAGCTTCATGTTGGACGTGCCCGAGGCCTCCTTGCCGGCCGTGGAGATCTGCTCCGAGATCTCGGCGGCGGGGTAGATGAGCTGGGCGTTGCTCACGCGGAAGTTGGGGATAAAGCAGACCTTCATGACCTCGTTGACGCGGGCGTCGTTGTTGATGACGTCGGCCACGGAGTTAATGAGGCGGATGGTCTCCTTGGCGAAGGTGTAGCTCGAGGCAGCCTTGCCGCTAAAGATGAAGGTCGTCGGCGTCACGTGGAAGTTAGGATCGGCGATGCGACGGTTGTAGATGTCCATCACCTTCATGATGTTCATGAGCTGGCGCTTGTAGGCGTGGAAGCGCTTCACCTGGACATCGAAGACGGTGTTGGGGTCAATAACCAGACCGGTCTCGGCCTTGACGTAGGCGGCCAGACGCTCCTTGTTGGCGCGCTTGGAGGCACCCACGGCCTTCAGGAATTCGGTGTCGTCCTTAAATTCCTTGAGCTTCTCCAGCTCAAAGGCGTCCTTGAGCCAGCCATCGCCAATGGCCTCGGTCACGAGCTTGGCGTAGGTGGGGTTGGCCTCGGCAAAGAAGCGACGATGCGAGATGCCGTTGGTCTTGTTGTTGAACTTCTCGGGCGTCAGGGCATAGAAGTCCTTGAGCACGATGTTCTTGATGATGTCGGAGTGGATTTTGGCCACGCCGTTGACGCTATGGCTGCAGATCACGGACAGGTTGGCCATGCGAATCTCGCCGTCCCACAGAATGGCGGTCTGGCGCAGACGCTCCTGCCAGCCCTCCTGTGTGGTGTCGAACGACTCGTGCCAACGACGGCTGATCTCGTCGATGATCTGGTACACACGGGGGAGGAGCTTGGAGAACGTGCCGATGGGCCACTTCTCCAGGGCCTCGGGCAGGATGGTGTGGTTGGTATAGCTAACGACCTGCGTCACGATGTTCCAGGCGTCATCCCACTCGAGCTTCTTCTCGTCGATCAGGATACGCATGAGCTCGGGGCCGCACATGGCGGGGTGCGTGTCGTTGGTGTGGATGGCAACAAACTGCGGCAGCAGCTCCCAGTTAGCGCCGTGTTCCTTCTCAAAGGTGTCGAGCAGGCTGTAGATACCAGCCGAGACAAACAGGTACTCCTGCTTCAGACGCAGCAGACGGCCGTGCTCGCCAGCGTCGTTGGGGTAGAGGATGGCACTGATGGCCTCGGCCTCGGCGCGCTCGGCATCGGCCAGGGCATAGTCGCCACGGTTGAAGGCCTCCAGATCGAAGTGCTCCTCGACCGGCTCGGCAGCCCAGACGCGCAGCTTGTTGACGGTCTCGCCGGCATAGCCCACGACGGGGATGTCATAAGGAACGGCCAGGATGTCCTGCGTGTCCACCGTGCGATAGAACGTGCGGCCGTTCTCCTCAAAGCCCTCTACATGGCCACCAAACTTGATGGTCACGGCCTTATCCTGACGACGGACCTCCCAGGGATAGCCGTGGGTGAGCCACTCGTCGGTGGCCTCGACCTGGCTGCCGTTGACAATCTCCTGTTTAAACAGGCCGTAACGGTAGCGCATGCCGTTGCCGTAGCCGGCAATGCCCTCGGCTGCCATGGAATCCAAGAAGCATGCGGCCAGACGACCCAGGCCGCCGTTGCCCAGGGCCGGATCGGGCTCCTGGTTCTCGATGACGGACAGGTCGAAGCCCATGTCGTCGAGCGCCTCGGCGACCATGTCGCGCACACCAAAGTTGAGCAGGTAGTTGTCGAGCAGGCGGCCGATCAAAAACTCGATCGAGAAGTAGTAAACGCGCTTCTTGCCCTCGGCGGTGGCGCGGGCGTCACTCTTGGTGGCAACGGTGCGCGCCTTCTCGGCCACGAGCTTGGCCAGGGCGTTAAAGCGGTCGAGGTCGCTGGCAGCCTCGACGCTCTTGCCGCTAATGCTCATGACGGCATCGCGATAGAGCTCAGTAAACTCCTGCTTGTTGTCGAAGATCTTATTCATACGTTCCTTCCCCCGGGGATGTTTCTCCCGGAACGGTTATGACATGTATCCTACGCCTCGTCGGGGCGGGTAATTACAGCTGTAACGGTTTTGTTACGCATCCTTGGCAGACGGCTTAACAGAAGCAGACTTGGTCTTGGTAGCGGCCTTTTTGGCAGCCGGTTTCTTGGCTGCGGCCTTAGCAGCGGGCTTTGCGGCAGCCTTGGCCTTGGCCTTGGTCGTCGTGGCCTTCGCCTTAGCCGGAGCCTTCTTGGCAGCCGCAGGCTTAGGCTTCACCGAGGACGTGCGCTTTTTGGGCGCAGCCTTGGGCTCCTCGACCACGGGCGGCTTATAGCTGCTGGGACCACGGCGCTTAAGCACCACGCCTGCCAGACCGGGCACCTTAATCTCAATGGAGTCCATCTGCCCGTTCCAGGGATAGGGCTCGCTCGAGCAGGTGTAGGGCTCTTCGCCGGCATAACCGCTGCCGCCAAACTCGGGAAGGTCGGAATCAAAGATGACCTCCCAGTCGCCCTCGCGCGGCACGCCCACGCGGAAACTCTCGTAGCTCGCCGGGTCAAAGTTGATCAGGATCACCAGATCGTCGTCGACGTCCTCGCCCTGACGCACAAAGCTCACGATGGACTGCTTGGAGTTGTCCGCGTCGATCCAGGTAAAGCCGTCGTCGGTGTAGCCACGCTCGTACAGGGCGGGCTCGGCGGTGTACAGGTGGTTGAGCGCCTTGATAAACGCCTGATGATGACGGTGGGTCTCGTACTCCTCGGTCAGGAACCACTGGATGGACTCGTAGTAGCGCCACTCAATAAACTGGCCGATCTCGTTGCCCATAAAGTTGAGCTTGGCGCCAGGGTGCGTCATCTGGTAGAAAGCCAGCGTGCGCAGGCCGGCAAACTGACGCCACCAGTCGCCCGGCATGCGGCCGATGAGCGAGCACTTGCCGTGCACGACTTCGTCGTGGCTCAGCGGACAAATGAAGTTTTCGGTAAAGGCGTACATGATGGAGAACGTGAGCAGCCCGTGGTTGCCGGGGCGCCACGGAAAATCGGTCTGCATGTAGTGCAGGGTGTCGTTCATCCAGCCCATGTCCCACTTGTAGTGGAAGCCCAGGCCGCCGTCCTGCGGCGGGTAGGTCACGAGCGGCCACGCGGTGGACTCCTCGGCCATCATCATTACGTCAGGGAAGTGGGCCTCCACGGCGCAGTTGACCTGGCGGATAAAAGCGCTGGCGTCCAGGTCCTCCTCGGTACCGTACTTATTGAACTTCTTTTGGCCGGGATCGTCGATGCCAAAGTTGAGGTACAGCATGCTGGACACGCCGTCCATGCGAATGCCGTCAACATGGAAGTTCTCGAGCCAGTACAGCACGTTGGAGACCAGGAAGGAGCGGACCTCGCCACGGGCGAAGTCGAACTTGTGCGTGCCCCAGTTGGGGTGAATCTCGTGCTCAAACAGCATGTGGCCGTTAAAGGTGGCAAGGCCGTGGGAGTCGGCGCAAAAACCGCCGGGCACCCAGTCCATGATTACGCCAATGCCCGCCTTGTGACACGCATCGATAAAGTGCATGAGCTGCTGCGGGTCGCCATAGCGCGACGTGGCGGCATAGTAGCCGGTCGTCTGGTAGCCCCAGGAGCCATCGAAGGGATGCTCCATAAGCGGCATGACCTCGATATGCGTGTAGCCCATGTCGTGCACGTAGTCCACGAGCTCGACCGACAGGTCGTCGTAGGTGTAGAACTCGCCGCGCTGCGCGGGGAAGGGGTCCATGGGGCCAGGGTAGTTGCCGTACTCGTCCGGCTCGCCCTGTGGCGCGTCGCCGTGGCGCTTCCACGAGCCAATATGCACCTCGTAGATGTTAAGGGGCTGCGACATGTGGTTATGACTGGCGCGGCGCTTGAGCCATGCGGCGTCGTTCCACTTGTAGCCATCGAGGGTCCACAGCACGCTTGCCGTTCCCGGAGGGCACTCGGCCTTGAAGGCGTACGGATCGGCCTTGTAGAGCTTCTCGCCCTCGTTGGTCTCAATGAGATACTTATAGAGCTGACCTTGTTCTGCGCCAGGAATAAAGCCTTCCCAAATAGCGCTCGTATGCACGGGCACCAGAGGGTTGGCTTCCTCATCCCAGTCGTTAAATTCACCAATGACATGCACGCTCTTTACATCGGGCGCCCAAACGCAAAAGCGCCAGCCGCGCGTACGGTTCTGCGTGTCGGGGTGCGCGCCCATCTTTTCCCAGCTGCGCTCCCACGTGCCGATGCCAAACAGGTAGACATCGTCCTTGGAGAGTTCCGGTGCGTGCGGGGCGGCTTTACGGGTAGCGGGCTTTTTAGTTGCTGGCTTTAGCTTTGTATCGCTCACGTTTGATCCCATCATGACGCGGCAGCGTGTTGCCTTGGTGACTAGATGCGAAAGGTCCAAGGCTGCACGAATCGAAGGGACGGCGATAGTTCTATGATTCGTTCCACCTCGCGTGCTCGGTGGAACTTTCGGCACGAAATACGATAACACCTGTTCGTTACTTTTATGGAGAAAAGTGGATTTGCGGCTGTGTTTAATCGGCGAGCGCCATGTTTAGACCACTGGCAGAATTGCGATGGTAAAACTCTTGACAGTTTTACCAATTAGGGTTTCAAGATTGTTAGTCTGACGTTTGGTAAAACGTTTTTAGCAGGATGTTTACCATTTGACATCGAAAGGTTCGTTTATGTCCCAGACCGCTGCTCCCAATGTCGCTTTTATTTTCGATTGCGACGGAACACTGGTTAATAGCACCCCCGTTTGGGCCTATGCTCAGCCCGAGTTATTGCACCGCCACGGAGTTGACGTAACGGTCGACGATTTTGCCCAATTTGAGCATTTGTCGCTCGAGGACGAGTGCCAGGCCTACCACGACACCTGGGGCATTGGAGCGAATGGCGAGGAGCTGTATCGCGAGCTGAGCGACATCCTGATCGATGGCTACTCCAAGGTGCCACCGCGCGAGGGGCTCTTGGCATTTTTGGAGCAGGCGAAGGCGGCGGGCATTGCCATGTGCGTGGCTACTTCAACGCCGGCCGAGCTGGTGCAGTCCGCGCTCGCTGGTGCCGGGCTCGACGCATGCATGGAGTTTATTGCCACGACGGGCGAGGCGGGGCGCTCCAAGAAGTTCCCCGACGTATACGAGTTGGCTTTGCGCCGCCTCGAGGTGCGCCACGGGCACAAGTTTGAGCGCGCGTGGGTGTTTGAGGACGCCGTCTTTGGACTTAAGAGCTCTGGCACTGTAGGCTTTAAGCGCGTGGGCATCTATGACCCGCATGGCCGCATGCAGCGCGACGACGTGCGCGACAATTGCGATATCTTTATCGACAGCTATGAGGACCTGGACCTGGCCCGCATGCTTTCGTTTGAGGGCTAGGCGAGGGCCGTGGCTTGCATAGTATTAGTGGTTTGCGGCTCACCGGTGGTGGCGAGCCCCGAGTTGCTGTGCCGCCTGGCGGGGGAGTGCGATCACGTTGTCGCCGTGGACCGCGGGCTCGATGCGCTGCTGGGGGCTGGCCTGAGCTGCGACGTCTACGTGGGCGATGCCGACACGGTGAGCGATGCGGGTCGCGCGCTAGTCGATGCCGCCGAAGCCTTTGAGGTGGAGCGTCACAACCCCTACAAGGACTATACCGATCTGGCGTTGGCGCTCGATTCCGTTCGCCGCCGTTGGCCGGGTGCCGAAGTGGTTGCGACTTGTGCCACCGGCGGCCGTCCGGACATGGCCCTGTCTGTGTTAGGGCTACTGGCAGGCTATGCGGACGCCCCCGTCTGGATCGAAGAAGACGAAGTGACGGCCAGAATCCTGCACCAGGACGAGACCTGGACCATCGAGGGCGCCGAGGGCAAAACCTTCTCCATCATCGCCATCGCTCTCAACACAGAGATAAGCGAACACGGCCTAGAGTGGGAACTAGATCACAGCCCCCTAGGCCTGCTAGCCGACACGGGCATCAGCAACATAGTAAGAACCACCGCCAAAATCCAAGTTCACACCGGCACCGCCATCGCTTACCTCTACAAGTAAGGGCTATCGCATCAGGGTTTTATCGGGACGGTGGATGGAAATAATCGCTCGAAGAGTGATTATTTCCGCCCCGTCCCAGAAAAACCCGTAAGAAAAAGTTTCAACAAAAACCTCTTGCATCAAGCAAAACATTCTCCTATAGTATCTCCACGTCACGGGGGCGTAGCTCAGCCGGAAGAGCGCTTGACTGGCAGTCAAGAGGTCAGGGGTTCGATCCCCCTCGTCTCCACCATCGTGAATGCAAGGCCACTCAATCGAGTGGCTTTTTTATTTGCATATTATTTTTGACGGCCTGAACTGCATTTTTTCAATATTTGCAAATTGCTTTCCTGTTCAAGTTTGCCGTCTACAGTAGTTGTCGCAAAATCTGCGACAACTACACGCCAAAAGGTGTCCAATAAACCGCCTCAAAATGCGTTGACTCTGTAGCCAGGCGCGCCTATTGTGCGATGAGCGCCTTCGCGATGCGACGCTCAAGCCAGCACCCGAAAAAGTTGCGCAATAACCCGCAAGTTTTGTACATAGTTTGTTAGCCAAACGTAATTCTTCTTACAACTCGTGCCGTCAGCCTTGCATCTCAGGCAGCGTACGCCAACCCATGTACCCCCATTAACCTGCGGCAATGTGTACAAGACGGCACAATATCCCCCATAACAGCGGCAAATCAACAATGTGTTGCTCAACACACCCTAAAACGTTTGGGCCACCTGCTGTGCTAGGATACAGAACGTTACATGGGTTCAACTGTGCTCACGTCTCCAGCAAGACGCAAAGCGCAGGGTCGATCAGCATCCGGCCGTAACGGCGGTGCCAGAAAAACCACGAGCTCCAATAGCGTCGTCATGCTTATCTCATCGGATGACTTGTCCTTGTCTACGTGCAAGCAATTCTTTCGAATCGATACTTCATGACAAATCGCAGCAGTCCTACAGCTGTTTGCGTGCAGTCCAGTTTTGTACCCGCTTGACTGGACCGCACGCAGTCAGCTGGGGACGCGGTCATTTTTGCGATACGCGTCCGCGTCTCTAGCAACTGTGCATACTCATACCGTTCACGGTGGGGCAGAGCCACGTGCTTGTCTAACTGGGCTCAGGGTTTGAATATGGAGCGCCTTCGCGCACGAGCGCCCTGGCGAAGCCATACCCAAACCCCGTGAGCCGCACGTAAGACAGCAAGGGGGTAGTGCTCGTGTGGTATGTGATCCAGGTCATTAACGGTCGCGAAGACGTAATGCGCGAGCGCATCGAACGCATGGTGCCGGCTGGTGCCATGCAGGAGCTTTTTTATCCCCGATTTCAAACCGAGATTAAAGTACACGGCGAATGGGTCAACACGACCAAGCCGCTCTTTCCCGGTTATTTGATCTGCGATACGGCAGATCCCCGCACCGTGCAACAGTATCTGCTGCGCATGGACGACTTTGCCCGGGTGCTATCCCAGGACTGTCAGTTTGTGCCGCTGGCAAAAGAAGAGGTCCAGCTTATTGGCGGCTTTACGCATGCGGGAGACCGCGTAGTACCCATGAGCGAGGCTCTAAAAGACGGCGACCAGGTCGTAGTGACGGCGGGTCCGCTACTGGGCCACGAAGGCCTTATCAAAACCATTAACAGACGCAAGAGCACTGCTTATTTGGAGCTCGACCTGTGCGGCCGACGCATAACTACGCGCGTCGGCCTTGCCGTGCTTTCAGCCGAGCAGCGCCTAATGCGAAACCTAAAAAAGGCGATCGCCTAAGTGCGGATGGTCGCTACGCAATGCGGGGGGGGGCTCCCCGACTCGGGGGCGAAGTTTTGGAAGAGAACGTGCAAAACAATCAAAGAGGGGATGCGGCAGCGCTTGCTGTTACGCTTGAGGACAGGCGCGAGGCTGCAAAGCTTAACAACGTCGGAAAGCATGAGCCTAAGCTGTCGGAGAACGGTATCCCTGCCGACGTGCTGGAAAAGTTGTTGCCCGGTGACGACATCATTGAACTAGAAGAACCCGTTGTTAACGGTGGACTCTTCTACCGCTTTATCAAGCGCTTTTTCGATGTTGTCTCATGCGGATGCGCTCTCATTATTCTCGCGATTCCGATGGCTGTTATCGCAGTCAAGATTAAGAGTGAATCCGAAGGACCCGTCATTTATGCGCAGCGTCGCGTTGGCAAAGATGGCAAGGTCTTTAATATCTATAAGTTCCGCAGCATGTATACCGATGCTGAATCTCGCGGTGCCCAGTGGGCTCAGGACGAAGATCCGCGCGTAACGCCGTTTGGCAAGTTTATGCGCAAGACGCGTCTGGATGAGATTCCGCAGTTCTGGAACGTTTTCAGGGGCGATATGAGCCTTATTGGTCCGCGCCCGGAGCGTCCTGCCTTTTGCGATGAGTTCGAAAAGCGAATCCACGGTTGGCATTACCGCACCATGGTTCGTCCGGGTATTTCTGGCCTTGCCCAAGTAGCAGGCGGTTACGACCTGCTTCCGAAGGAGAAAGTCGTACTTGACATGGAGTACATCGAACAGCGAAACGTTGCACTCGATCTGAAAATTTTATTGAAAACGCTTGGCGTCGTATCTACAGGCGAGGGGGCACGATGAGCGAGTTTATTTTGCCTGAATACAGTGTTCTCATGTCTGTGTATAAGAACGACAAGGCCGAGTACTTGAATGCTGCCATTGATTCCATGGCGGTTCAAACCCATACGCCTCATGACTATGTTATTGTGTGCGACGGTCCGCTGACCCCAGAGCTCGATGCCTGCTTGGAAGGTTGGGGAAAGCGCCTGGGCAGTGCCCTGAAGGTTGTGCGCTTGAAGGAGAACCATGGCCTGGGCTACGCCCTCAACGCGGGTCTTTCTGAGTGCAGGTGCAATATTGTAGCGCGCATGGACGCAGATGACATCTCGCGTCACGAACGCTGCGAGGTTCTGCTCTCGAAGATGGTCTCAGAACAGCTCGACCTAGTGGGCGGGGCCATCGAGGAGTTCGATCGGGAGCCGGGCGATATGGGCGCAGTGAGAATGCCCCCGCTTTCGAAAAAAAACATAGACACATGGTTGAAGGGGAGGAATCCCTTCAACCATGTGTCTGTCGTGTTCGACAGACACATGGTTGATCTGGTTGGCGGCTACGAGCCATTTCCCTGGATGGAAGATTACTGGCTATGGGCGCGAATGATAGCAAAGGGCTGCCGATGCGCTAACGTCCCCGACGTAGTGGCGGACGTGCGTACCGGTGAGGGCATGTATGCCCGCCGCTCCAACATGAGCTATCTTAAAAGCCAAGTCAGGTTCTTTTCCGAGCTTAGGAAGCTAGGTTTGGTCGGTCGAATGGGGCAGGTTAAAGCCGTCGCTGAGCGCGCGGTTGCTACGCTGCTGCCGACGGGCCTGGTGAAACTTGTGTACAACAAGTTGTTGCGCACAAGGGCTGGTGATGGTCATGGGTGCTAACGTCATGCCGCTTGTGAGTGTGATCATGCCCACGTATCGCCGGGAGAATACGTTGAAGCGCGCTATTAAGAGCGTTTTAGGGCAGACTTATAAAAACCTTGAGCTTATCGTAGTGAATGATAATGGGGACGATGGGTGGTTTACTCCTATAGTGAGAGACATCGTCGGCGCATGCTCCAAAATCGATGGCAGAGTGCGTCTGCTGGAGCCCTCTGTCCATAAGAATGGAGCTTTCGCCCGTAACAGGGGCGTCGAGGCGGCCTCCGGCGAGCTACTGGCTTTCCTGGACGACGATGACTGGTGGGAGCCTGAGAAAATCGCTCACCAGGTTGAATCTTTCGTCTCGCTTTCCGACGACTGGGGCGTGGTCTCCTGTCGCGTAAAGCGTTACAGGGGTGACGAACTTCTTAGTATTCTTCCCAAACACCCCGATGGCTACGTCTACAAAGACGTAATGCTTATCGTCTCGGACTTTCCGACTGGCACGCTCATGGTTCGTCGGTCACTGTTTGATGAGGTTGGCGGCTTCGACGAGAATCTCGTGCGTCATCAGGACCTTCAGCTACTTATAGAGCTAACCTACAGGAAGAAGCTGATACAGCTCGACGAGCCGCTCCACTGTTGCGATGTGGGCGACGATCAGAACCGGCTTGGCCCAGATGATCTCATCGAGGCAAAACGAGCCTTGTTCGAATCTGTCTCCGATGTATACGGCAGTCTTGAACCCTCAGAGAAGCGAGCTGTGGCCGCTGCCCAAAGTGCAGAGGTGGGCCGCATGAGGATAAAGAAAGGCGAGACGCTGAAAGGCGCAGCCGACATCCTCGGCTTGCTCGCCGCCCCTGAGGCATTGATCAAGACTGTCGAGAAGGCCCTGCTGAGGGCTCGAGGTAACCGTGAGGCTCGAAAAGTCGGTGATGCCTGTGACATCAGTTAAAACGGCTATGGCGACAAAACACGCAAAGGCACACGCACGATTTGACGGAAGTTTTCCCGTCTCTGAGCAGGGGATCATCGACTGGTTCCCTGCCGTAGCGCTGTTTATCTTCGTCGCTTACCACGGCCTTCGCGACACTATCGCCTCCATGGTTGGCATGTACAGCTTGGTCGTGTACGCACTGACGTGTGCTGCCTGGTTTTTACTCGCGGCCTATTGGCTGCGTGAAGGGATGAAACTCACCAAACGTTTTATCCTGCTTCCGACTGCCGTTTTTGCGGTATTCGCGTTCTACATGGCCGTGCGGCACATAGACGTTTACATATTTGAGGAGTACGCTCTCCCGCAGGCCATAAACCCGATGGGTGGAATGGTTGCGTTCGTCTTTCTGGCCTCGCAGAACGATGCGAGTCGTGCCGACGCGGCGCTGAAGCTAGCCACCGTGATAATGACGGTGTTCCTGCAGTCATCGCTGGGGAGTGTCATGCAAGCAACGACTGTGGCCGGCTACGACATGGGCCTGGGCTTCGATGCATTGTTCTTCGCCCTGCTCTCGCTGCACTTCATCGTGGACTGTAGGGGCGTGAGGAGTCTGCCAATGACGGCGGTTTGGGCGCTGTGCACCGTGTCCAACGTGGCGCTGATACTTTCGTACGGTTCCCGCGGCCCTTTGCTTGGCCTTATCGCTTTCGCGGCGCTGAGATTCCTCGTGTACATCTTAGGGTCAAAGGGTCCAATCCTAAGGAAAGTGCTCGCATTGGTGCTCGTCGTTGGCCTCCTCTTAACTTTGGTGACCTTCCTTAACGGTCTCGTCTCTATGCTAAACCATCAGCTTAACTCGATGGGGATTACCTCAAGGACCTTGGAGAAGTTCCTATATGCCGACATCGCTAGTGATAGTGGGCGCTCGACTATTTGGAACACTCTCATCCCGCGGATTACGGCCCTTGGTAACGGGCCTTTTTCGGACCAGGCCTATCTGGGGCCCGGTAACTACTGCCACAACTTCTTCCTCGAGATCTTTTATGACTTTGGTGTTCCGTTCGGAATTGTCATTTTGGGCGTCCTCGCCTGGTTCCTCATCCTCTCATTTAGGAGCTGCAACGTGTCCCCCTGGTTTCCCATCTTCCTTACACTTTTGGCGTTTTGCATCGGGCGTCTCGGACTCTCAGGCACTTTCTGGACGGAGACCTATTTCTGGGGGCTGCTCGCGGTTATGGGGCTTTGCACCGCCGACCTCAAAAAGAATGCCGCCGCTGCTTTGAAGGAGGCTGCTCGCTGATGGCATCCAGACGGTACAACGCCGCCCGTAACATCGTTTGGGCGGTCATAAATAAGATTTTCGTAATCATTATGCCGTTTGCAGCGCGCACGGCAATGATTTACTACCTGGGTGTGGAGTACACCGGACTGGGTAGCCTTTTCACTTCAGTCCTCACCGTACTCTCGCTCGCCGAACTTGGCTTTAGCAGTGCGATGGTTTTCAGCATGTACGAGCCTATAAACAAAGGCGACAATCCGAAACTTTGCGCGCTTCTTTCGTTTTACCGTCTCGTGTATCGCGTTATCGGCATCTGTGTGCTCGTCGTCGGCGTTGCCCTCATGCCGTTCCTCTCGTCACTCATCAAAGGCCGAACCCCCGGTGGTATCGACATCTATCTCCTGTATGCGATTTATCTTTCGAACACGGTCATCGGCTACTTCCTGTATGCGTATAAGGTCTCATTGCTCACCGCCTACCAACGCGGCGATGTGGTGAGCAAGGTGGGCCTGGTAACGAGCGTAGGAATGTATGCCTTTCAGATCGCCGTCCTCGTTCTCACCCAGAACTTCTACGCCTATGCGGTGCTGTTGCCCCTCTCAACTATTGTCAACAATATCGTCTGCAACGTTCTCTCGAACCGACTTTACCCAGACATTATCTGTGAAGGAAAGCTTGATGGTGAGACCGTCGGCGACATTGCAAAGCGTGTCACAGGCGTGTTTCTCTATAAACTCAGTTCAACGACCAGGACTTCATTCGACAGCGTCGTCATTTCTGCGTTCCTGGGCCTTTCGGTGCTAGCGCAGTACCAGAATTATTTCATGATTGTTAGCTCGGTGTCAGGCATGCTCGCCGTTGTCATCAACGCAATTACGGCAGGCGTCGGCGACGGTATCGTTTCGAAATCACGCGATGAAAACTATGGAGACTTTAGAGTCTTCGTGTTTCTCTACATGGCAATTGCTGCTGTCTGCTCGTCTTGTCTTCTTTGCCTCATTCAACCCTTCATGCGAATTTGGGTTGGTAGCGATTTGGCAATCCCGGACGGCCTCGCTGCGCTATTCGTCCTATATTTCTATGTCCAGACAATGGGCGATATCGTATATCTCTATAGGACTGCAGCTGGGCTTTGGTGGCAAGACCGCATACGACCGATTATCGAAACTGTCGCCAATGTCATTCTGAATCTGCTGTTCGTCCAACTCTGGGGCTTTGCCGGTATCCTGCTGGCAACGATCACGACCCTCGTGCTCATCAACTTCGGCTGGGGTGCGTACATCCTTTTCAAGCATTACTTTAAGCGTGGTATGGGTGATTACCTAGCCCTTCAGGCGCGGCAGTTCATTGCCATGATCGCCGTCTGCGCCGTCTCTTATTTCATTTGCGGCTTCATCGGTGTCGCCGGCGTCTCAGGGCTCTGCCTGAAGCTCGCCTGCTCACTCGTGTTGTCATTGGCGGTTCTATGGGCCTTCAGCTTTAA
Organism: uncultured Collinsella sp.; assembly: GCA_905197665.1. Classification (GTDB taxonomy): domain Bacteria; phylum Actinomycetota; class Coriobacteriia; order Coriobacteriales; family Coriobacteriaceae; genus Collinsella. The sequence goes on along the minus strand of CAJJZP010000014.1, from coordinate 48,452 downwards.
GTCCGACCTGTTCAGCCAGAGCATGGACTTCATGAAGGGGACCCTGCGACTCCTATCTAGAAATACAATCTAAAGGAGAAACAATGGAGTTTATCAACCTCAAGAAGCAGTATGAATTGCTCCGACCGAACCTTTCCGTAAGGGTTGACGAGATCATGGCTGGCGCTCATTTCATCGGAGGTCAAGAAGTGGGCGAGCTCGAGGAGAGGCTAGCCGACTACGTTGGCCGAACTCACTGCCTCGGGTGTGGCAATGGCACTGAGGCGCTCCAGCTCGCTTATATGGCTTACGGAATCGGCGCTGGCGACGCAGTCTTCTGCCCCGCGATGACTTTTATTGCATCCGTGGAGCCTGCCGTGATGCTCGGCGCCACTCCGGTCTTTTGCGATATCGAGCCTGACACCTTCAACCTTTCGCCAAGCTCTCTCGTAGAACAGATAGAGATCGTCGAGCGCGAGGGCAAGCTTAGGCCTCGCGCGGTCGTCGCGGTTGACTTCCTTGGCAATCCTGCCCGCTTCGACGAGATCTCTAAAATTTGCGCTGACCACGGTCTTCTGCTGATCGAGGACGCCGCACAAGGTACCGGTGCCTCTTACAAGGGTTCCCGCTGCGGCTCGTTTGGCGACATCGCCTGCACGAGTTTCTTCCCCTCGAAGCCGCTCGGCTGTTACGGTGACGGCGGTGCCGTCTTTACCGATGACAACGAGATTGCCGGCCTAATCGCTTCTTTGAAGGTGCACGGCAAAGGGTCGAGCAAGTACGACAACGTCCGCGTTGGCATGAATTCGCGCCTCGACACTATTCAGGCGGCGGTCCTTCTGGCAAAGATGGACTTGCTCGACACCGAGATGGATAAACGTCAGGAAGTCGCAGCTCGTTATTGGAAGGCATTTGAGGGCAAGATTCAAACCCCGAAGATCACTGAGGATTCCACGAGCTCCTTCGCTCAGTTCGTGCTTATCGCAGAGTCCGAGGAGCAACGAGATCATGTTGTCGCTTCCATGAAGAAAGTGGGCGTGCCATCCCTCATCTACTACCCGAAGCCCCTTCACCAGATGAAGGCCTTCGGCGGTCACGTCGTCCAATCGTTCCCAAACGCCGAACACTACGCGCGGTGCAACTTTGGCATCCCATTTTCACCCTACATTACCGAGGAGGAGCAGGACGAGGTCGTCTCTGCTGTCCTCGCAGCTCTCTAGACCAGCACGTATGGGAAGGAAGGAACATGAAATACGCTCTTATTGGCTGTGGAAGAATCGCAGCCAACCATATCAAGGCTGTCGCCAACAACAACTTGGATCTCGTTGCCGTCTGTGACATAGACCCTTACAAGTTCGATACCATGTTCGAGAAGGCCGGCTTCGGTGACTTCCCCGGAACTGAGCGTTGCAGTGACTACTCCGCGATGCTCGACGCTCACCCTGAGATCGAGCTCGTTGGCATCGCGACCGAGAGCGGCGAGCATGCGAAGATCGCCCTCGACTGCATCGAGCGCGGCATCAACGTTATCATCGAGAAACCGATGGCAATGTCCATGCAGGACGCCGACCTGATCGTCGAGCGATCCCACGAGAAGGGCGTTAAAGTCTCCGTCTGTCATCAGAACCGCTTTAATCTCGCTATCCAAAAGCTGAGGGAGGCACTAGACGGGGGTCGTTTTGGGACTATCTCCCATGGTTCGATCAATGTTCGCTGGAACCGTGGCAAATCCTATTACGATCAGGCACCCTGGCGAGGAACATGGGAGCAGGATGGCGGCACGCTCATGAACCAGTGCATCCATGGCATCGACCTGCTCAGATGGATGCTCGGAAACGATGTCGAAGAAGTCTACGGTGCCACGCGACAGCGTTTTCATGACTACCTTGAGGCCGAAGATGTGGGCGTTGCCGTCCTGAAGTTCAAGAACGGCGCTGTTGGCACCATCGAAGGCACCGCAAACGTTTACCCAAAGAATCTCGAGGAGACGCTCTACGTTTTCGGAGAGACAGGCACCGTCAAGGTCGGCGGCACCTCGACGAACAACATTGACGTATGGGACTTCGCTGAGGAGACCGGCGCCGATGCAGAGACGAAGAGACTTCATGAGGTCACGAGCAATGTTTACGGCAATGGACACACCGCGCTCTATGCTGACATGATTGACGCCATAAAGATTGACCGCGCACCCTATGTGGATGCCATTGCCGGTAGGAATGCACTTGAAATCGTGCTTGCGATTTACAAGAGTCAGAAGACCGACGAGCCTGTCAAGCTCCCTCTACAAAATTTTGCCTCCATTGACATGGCCGGCGAGTTCGGCAAATAGGAGCTAATTTGCCTATTCTGAAACATATCCAAACGTTGCGACACGTTGGAGTTGGACCATCTGCTAAATGGGCACGGGACAGGGCCGTTGCACCTCTAGTCCCCGCTATCCACAAGATGCGCTGGTCGAAATACTCATCTGAGGCTGGGTATTCCGGGCTCTCCGCCGAGCACCACGAGGTTCCTCTCGTAATCTCGCTAACAACGTTTCCTGCGAGGACGAGGACTGTGCATCTCGTTGTCGAGTCATTGCTCATGCAGACCTGTAAGCCTGACGTGCTTGTACTTTGGCTCGCGCGCGAACAGTACCCGGGCGGCGAGGCCGATTTGCCAGAGAGCTTGACCGGATTGAAGAGGTACGGCCTCGATATACGCTGGTGCAGTGACATGCGCTCATATAAGAAGCTCATACCGACACTGCGCGAGTTTCCAGGGGCCGTAGTGATTACGGCGGACGATGACATCTACTACGGACCGCATTGGGCCGAAAAGCTTTACCGTGCCTACATGGAGAATCCTAGGGCGGTGCACTGTCACCGGGTAACGAAGTTCTACAAGGACGAGGGTCGTTGGTGCGCTTTTCCTGGCGGATACGATGTGTACCCATTTCCGACTTACCTCCATAAGCTGACGGGGGTCGGTGGCGCGATATATCCACCCCAACCACTACCCCCCGAGATGGTGGACGAATCTCTGTTCATGAAGATCGCCCCAACAAATGATGACATTTGGTTTTGGCTGATGGCGGCACGTGCGGGCCTGCCCTGCAACGTGGTGCGGGGCAGTGAGCCCGCGCTCTTCTATGTGGAGGGCTCGCAGGAGCAGGCGCTTACAAAGGTAAACGACCAGGGAGATAGACTGTTCTGGAAGCAGTTTGGCGCAGTGCTCAAGAAGTTTCCCGATGCGGCAAGGTTGCTCGACAATGAATGGAGCAGGGTCCGAGCTATTAACGGCGCGGGTACCTTTAAGGAGGAATAAACCGTGACAATCAGCTCTAAGCTTAAGCGTCTGGCAGCAAGTGTCGACACGTACGGGTTCGCCTATATAATCGAGCGCGCTAGAGCACCCCACAACCAGCTCGGGAGCCTTCCCTGCATGAGGAAGAGGCAGGAGCTCTATGCGAGCATGTCGGTGGCGGAGCGAGCTGCCGAGCTCGAGAGGCTCTTCATGTGCGGCACGGGAAGGAGGCTCGACCTCTCCAATCCTAAGACCTTTAATGAGAAGATGCAGTGGCTCAAACTCTACGGGGAATCAGACCTTAGGGCGCGCCTCATCGACAAGGTGATCGCCCGCGAATGGGTCGCAGAGAAGGTTGGCGAGAAGTATGTCGTGCCAATGCTCGGCGTTTGGGATTCCTTCGACGAGATCGACTTCGACTCTCTGCCTGACCGGTTCGCTCTCAAGTGCAATCACGGCGCGGGATACAACATCATCGTCCATGACAAGTCGAACCTTGATCTTGCAGATGCGAAGGTCAAGGTCGATGGATGGATGAGTGAGAACTATGCCTACGGTCAGATGATGGAGCTGCAGTACGAACATATTGCGCCCAAGGTCTTTGCCGAAGAATACATGGAGAACGCCGGCGGCGACATCTATGACTACAAGATATATTGCTACGACGGTGAGCCGCTCTACACCCAGTTCCTCTGTGACAGGGCAACGGGTCTTCGCATGGCATATTTCGACAACGAATGGAATAAGCAGACGTTCCGATATTCTCAGCATGCTCTCATTACTGAGAATATTGAGCGTCCTGAGAATTTTGACGAGATGCTCGACTTGGCCCGTGCACTCTCGGAAGGCTGGCCATTCGTGCGCGTCGACCTGTACCGTCTGGACGACGGGACAGTCAAGTTCGGCGAGATGACTTTCATTCCTGCCGGCGGCATGATCGACTGGGTCCCAGCGAGCACCGACCTGTTACTCGGCGAGGGCATTGAGCTGCCGCTTGGCAAAGCCGGGAGGTAGCCCATGCGCGTACTGATCATCGCCCCCTACTTCGCCCCGAACCCAGAGGTTGCTTCTGTTCGCATGGTGAGCCTGTCGTCGCAGCTCGTCTCTGACGGCCATTCCGTTACTGTGCTGTGCCTCTCTCGAAAGGGTCTGCTGCGCGAGAACACACCCGAGGAGCTGACTGCTAGCGTGCCCGACGGAGTGCGGACCATACGTTTCGATTTGGACTATTCGACCGCACTGCTGGTAGCCGATTACCTGAACGGCAAGCGGTTCGCTCGAGCCCTTTCGAGCTTGGTGGACCCTGCGAACTACGACGTCGTGCTCAATACCTGCGGGCCGTATTACCCGCTGGAGGCAGCATCGATCATTGGGCGCTGGGGAATCCCCTACGTTCTAGACTTCCGCGACCTGGGGGCTATCAACTATCGGCCTGCGATTGTATCAGGTTCCGGGGCCGGCGCGGCCAAAGCCGCGCTCAAGCGGCTCTATGGCAAGCTCATAAAGCGCCGCGAGCGCAGGGCGGTGAGCCTTGCCGACCGCGTCATTTGCATAAGCGGCATCGACCTCGAGGCGATGGAGCGGGCCTACGGCCTGGGCTCGAAGGCGAGCGTCGCCACCAACGGCTTCGACGAGGCAAGGCTTGCCTCCATACGCCCAAACGGTGAGAAGCTCTTTGGGCTTACCGCTGCTGTATTTGGCAAGTTCATGTACTACGACAAAGACAAGGCGGCTGCCATTTTGGAGGCGATTTGTGAGATTCGGGCGCGTGGCGTTGACGCTGGACTCGCCCACATCGGAAAGAAGTACGACTGGATTGATGGGGTCATGAAGTCCAAGGGCATCGATTCGGCCTGCTACTTGAACCTTGGGCTGATGGAATACCAAGCAGGTATGGCGCGTCTGGGAGACGCCGATTTCTTTGTGGTGGAAGACACCTCGCCTGATGACGTGGGTACCAAGATCTACGACTACATCTTCTGGAACAAGCCGGTTGTCGCGGTGGTGCCGCCCGAGGGGCCGCTCGCCAAGCTGCTCTCGGGCTTTGCCAACGGTTTTGTGTGTACGACGAGCGACGAGGTTCGCGCTGCGGTGGAGAGGATTGCGGCGGAGCGCTTGGACTGCCTTGACCCGAACCTTGACCGCGACCGGTTCTCGCGTAGGCACCAGAACAAGCTCATAGAGGGCATCTTGGAAGACGCAGTGAAGGAGGCACGCCAGCGATGATACGCACGAAGGAAGACTTGCGCCGCTACATGGAAGCTGACAAGAGGATGCTCGAACGGGGGGGGGTTCGTCCCGGTCCTGTGGATTACGTCTGGAAGTTCGAGCGGCTGCTGCGCCGGTCGGAGTACTGGCACAACCGGCCCAAGACGCCCCTCACCGTGTTTTGGGGCAAGTTTCTCTCGCTACGGCTGGCGCGCATGGAAGCTCGGCTCGGGTTCTCGATCCCGCTCAACGTCTTCGACAGCGGGCTCAGCATCGCGCATGTTGGCCCTATCGTCGTCAGCCCCTATGCGCGCATCGGCAGGAACTGCAGAATCCACGTGGGCGTGAACATAGGTACGCGGGCTGGCGTGCCCGATGAGGCTCCGACCATTGGCGACGACGTCTACATTGGGCCGGGTGCGAAGCTGTTCGGGCGCATTGAGGTGTCCGACCGCATCGCCGTGGGGGCGAACGCCGTGGTGAACAAGAGTTTCGGCGAGCCGGGTATCTCTATCGGTGGAGTGCCAGCCAAGAAGATCAGCGACAAGGGAAACCCCGACTACAAGGGAGGCAAGCCTGAATGATAAAGGAGCTAGCCAAGAGGATCCTCTATCCGCATGCTCACTCGTCCGAGGCGTTCGCGGACTATCTTAGGCGCAGGGGCGTCGAGGTCGGCGAGGGGTGCTACTTCTTCGACGCGCAGACCATCAACGTCGACCTGCAGCGGCCGCACATGCTTCGGTTTGGGAAGTACGTGAAGGTAACCGGGTATGTGCACATTCTCTGCCATGACTACAGTCGCTCAGTAGTGTTGCAATCTGGGGGGGGGCATTTCGGAGAGGCTGGAGAAACAGTCATTGGGGACAATGTCTTCATTGGCGCTCACGCCATCGTGCTGATGGGATCCAATATTGGCGCAAACTCAATTATTGGCGCAGGTGCGGTTGTCTCCGGCTCATGGCCCGAAGGCTCTGTAATCGCTGGCAACCCAGCCAAGCTCGTTTGTTCTTTATCGGAATTTGCCACGAAACGCAAGGAACGTGAACTCAAGAGCGCAGTTTCATATGCGAACGCGTTTAAAAAGAGTAATGGTTGCTGGCCAAACATTAATCAAATGTCCAATGCTTTTGCATGGCTCTATTTGCCAAATTCTGAAGAGACTCTTCATAAATATGCAGGGCTTTTCAAGCTGAATGGAGTCGATCCAGATGTACTCAAAAAGGCATTTCTTGCTTCGAAGCCAAAGTTTGATAGCTATCAAGATTTTTTGGATTATTGCGCCAAAAATTCAGTTTGAAATTAAAAGGTTAGACGGAAGTCCCGCACTGAGGGCCTGCATCCAAGCTTAGGAAGGTCCTACATTCATTTAAATGAAATGTAGGAGCGAGCAATTAACCATGACCCTGCGGTAATAGCCACATTTCGGATGAATTATTGTTCTTTGACAATTGGAGAATGACATGAAGATCGCTGTCGCCGGTACCGGCTACGTCGGCCTGTCCCTCGCCGTCCTGCTCTCGCAGCACAACGAGGTGCACGCGCTGGACATCGTGCCCGAGAAGGTCGAGAAGATCAACGACTACGTGTCGCCCATCCAGGACGACGAGATCGAGCGCTTCCTGGCGGAGGCCAAGGCGGGGGAGCGCGAGCTCGACCTGCACGCCACCGTCGACGTGGCGGAGGCCTACACGGGCGCCGACTACGCCGTCATCGCCACTCCCACCAACTACGACTCCGATAGGAACTTCTTCGACACGAGCTCCGTCGAGGCCGCCATCGCCGCCGTGCGCTCGGTGAACCCGGACGCCTGGATCGTCATCAAGTCGACCATCCCCGTCGGCTACACCGCGGGCCTTCGCGAGAGGCTCGGCGACGCGAAGATATTCTTCAGCCCCGAGTTTCTGCGCGAGAGCAAGGCGCTCTACGACAACCTGCACCCCAGCCGCATCGTGGTGGGCGCGCCCAAGGATGACGCCGACGCCGTCACGGCCGCCGAGAAGTTCGCCGGTCTGCTCGCGCAGGGCGCCGACCCCGCCGAGCTGGAGCGCGTGAACGCCGATGGCTCCAAGGGCATCCCGGAGCTCGTGCTGGGCACCACCGAGGCCGAGGCCGTCAAGCTCTTCGCCAACACCTACCTGGCGCTTCGCGTCGCCTACTTCAACGAGCTCGACACCTACTGCGAGGTGCGGGGCCTCAACACCCGCGACGTCATCGACGGCGTGTGCCTGGAGCCGCGCATCGGCAGCCACTACAACAACCCCAGCTTCGGCTACGGCGGCTACTGCCTGCCCAAGGACACCAAGCAGCTGCTGGCCAACTACAGGGACGTGCCGCAGAACCTGATCGAGGCCATCGTGGACGCCAACCGCACCCGCAAGGACTTCGTCGCCGACGAGGTGCTGCAGATGGTGTGGGACCGCGTCTACGAGGGAAAGCCTAAGCCGGTCGTGGGCGTCTACCGCCTGACGATGAAGTCCAACTCCGACAACTTCCGCGCGAGCTCCATCCAGGGCGTCATGAAGCGCGTGAAGGCCAGGGGCGTGCCCGTGGTTGTCTACGAGCCCACACTGGACGCGCCGGAGTTCTTCGGCTCCGAGGTCACGCACGACCTGGAGGCCTTCAAGGCTGGCTGCGACGTGATCGTCGCCAACCGTTGGAGCGACGAGCTCGCAGATGTGGCAGACAAGGTGTACACGAGGGATCTGTTTAAGCGGGACTAGGGGAGAGGGTTCCCAACCGCGTTTTTTAGCATTGCGCAATAATCAATTTATCAAGAACGATGCCGTATCGGTTAGCGCCGATACGGCATCGTTTTGTTTAAGCCTGACTCCTTTACAGCTATCGGACCATGTGGGTTCCAAACTGTTTAATCTACGCTTGCGGTCTTCAGATACGGTCCTCAGGGTATCGAATTCCCACATACATCCGCTCGTGTTCGGATGAATGTGGGAGACGTTCGGATAAAGTTGATAATCGAGACATTTCAAAGATTGAATTATGTTGACTCCATAAGAGCGGTTATTGTTCAATAATTGCATAGGCGCGCAATATGACTGTTTTGCATGCCGAACGATTTAAATGCTTACCATTGTCGGAGGTCTTAATATGACTGCAGACTCAAGCGTGAATGTTCCTCTAGAGGCGGACCAACTGTCTGCTCAGATCGCGGCAGCCCTCTTAAAACATCCGGTGCTTTACTATTCAGCTCAGCTTGAGAACTCGCACATATTACCTCATTCTGACAAGAAAAGCTTTTTTAGCGACCCTTTTGTCGAAACTTTTAATGCCTATAATGCAGCTTTGTTTGATTCTGTTCGCCAGATGATTCGCTATGAAAAATCTCTTTCTGTCTGGAGCGACATCGTCACAGACATTGACTCTAAAGACGTCAGAAACACCCTCGTTATGGATTACATCTATCCCGTCTTTAGATTCCTGTCAGATATCCCAAATGTCTTTAAGGATCAGCTCATCCGCGCGTGCGTTAAGCTTGCGACTATCTCTAAGGGCGATTATTCTTTTGTGCAGATTAATACTGGCAAAGATAGAGCGCCCCGGTACAACTGGTTTAAAGAGCTGCAAAAGAGTTGTTCCGATACCGCTCTTGGAAACCAACTCATTGGCATTATTAATGAAGATCTATTTGAACATCCAGATGCCAAGCATTTTAGAGAGCTTCATGGCTATTCTGCTCATGACCTTACTCCCACATTGGTTTCTGGCGTCAACCAGAGCTATTCAGTGGGCGATGCCGTTTCTATCCAAGCCTATACTCCTCCGGTCGATTTGCCCAATGAGCTTGCTATCATAGATCGGCATCGGCTAAGAATCCAAAACGCCTATGTGCTATTTGGCAATTACGCTACTGAATTGCAACGTAACTACAAAAGCTTGTAGGCATTAGAGCAATGTAGATGAATCGCTGGCTTCATTGATCACATCTTTATATTGGTGATTCAGGATTTGGAAAATCGTATGCAGCAGCGAAAGGAGGCCTAATGGACTGGCAGGCTATATCTGCAGTTGGGTCGTTGCTATGCGCATCGGCAACGTTCTTTGCAGCGTTCGTCGCATTAGCAATGAGCCACAGTGAACATAAGATGAGTGTTTATGCGCGAGGAATATTTTTTGAAGACGATCATTTTGATTTGCTCGAGCATCATCCAAATTGTTTCAACATTGAAATTATATGTGACGGCAACCAGCCGGTTTATATCACGCATGTTCTCGAAGGGGCAAGGTTTAATAAAAGCGCTCGTGGGGCTAAAGCTTGGCTCGAATCAAAAATGCGTATTCGTGAATGCGGGATGCCGGGCAGAGGCATCCCCAATCTAAGGAAATCAAAGTATTGGACACTGCATCCTTTAAGCGATGTAATGAAACTTGAGCCAGGCGAAGTTGGGTGCTTAACCATTAGCTTTCTAAGGCTGCAGGCAATTCAAAAAGAGCGTAAAGAACTAGGCATTTTCAACCTTGATGCGCCCCTGTCTTTTTTGCCCTCGACGTGTCCGGGAAGAAATACAAGATACATGCTGGTACAACGCCAAATTCCTTTCTAGAAGAAGCAACTACGAAGATGACAAGAGTATCCGCTCTAACAGGAGAGCCGGTTCGGGATAAAGTCCGGTAGAACCGCGCCCGCAAGGACTTCGTGGCCGACGAGGTGCTGCAGATTGTGGGGGCCACGTCTACGAAGGCAGCCGAAGCCAGTCGTGGGCGTGTACCTCCTGACGATGAAGTCCAACTCCGACAACTTCTGCGCGAGCTCCATCAAGGGCGTCAAGAAGCGCTTGAAGGCCAAGGGCGTGCCCGTGGTGGTCTGCGAGTCCACGCTGGACGCGCCGAAGTTCTTCGGCTCCGAGGTCACGCACGACCTGGAGGCCTTCAAGGCCGGCTGCGACGTGATCGTCGCCAACCGCTGGAGCGACGAGCTCGCGGACGTAGCGGACATGGTGTACGCGAGGGGTCTGTTTAAGCGGGACTAGGGGAGAGGTTTTTTACTGCAACTCTAGCCATAGTTAATAATAGTAATGTCAAGGATGATGCCGTATCGGATAGTTCCGATACGGCATCATTTGATAAAAGCCCCAATCCCTCAACCACATATGATTCCTTACTAGATATATCTAAGTCCATTTTCATAACTCGAGTCCTACAATTTCTACTAAGGGGCCACCATGAAAATAGAGACTGAAAAAGACAAAACCTCGTTGTTATCGCTATTCTTATTCCCTATTCAGGAATACGAGACCATTACTGCACATATACTTTTACCGGCACCCAATGACTATTCTTCAATTTCCGATCCGCTCGGTCTTCGTGATTCAGCTATAGAGAATCTTGAGGCGACCTGGGCTGCAGTGTGTCTGCATGATGCTCCGGCGGAAATACTATTCCGTCGGCGAGGGCGTACAGCTGTGCTGATATCCACTTACTGCGGCCTTTGTGGCTTGTTCAGAATCAGGCGACCTGTCAGAAGCTAGGGAAACCTGAGGTTCCGCCTGATGTGAAATTGGATTCACGAGATCCGATTCATTTTTGATGGACTTATTGCCGATTCGCTTGTATCGATGTCGCTTGTTACGCTGTCGACTGAATTGCCCACTGCGCCAGCATCAACCTGCTCTAAGGTGTTTTCTTGACGCCGTTCTTCTTCCGCTATAACCCTTACGGGTATTGCTGCGCTAAGCATGGATACGCAAAGAACTGCGAAGAGCGAGCGGTAAAAGACTCGTTTCATAGCGGTGCCTCTCGATAAGATGGGCGCCAAGGCCCGGAGGCGGCGCCAGGCCAACACTCCGTGTATATGTCTGTGGTGTTATTTTGCGGTAACACCAGCCAACAACAGCGACCTTTTTGAACAAAGTTGGGGAGGGGAGATGCTTGGTTACATATGCCCTGAGTTTAGAATCTATAAAACAACTGTCTGTACTGGGAGGCATCCGGACTAATGGGCAAAATCGAGCAAGAGCGTTGTATCGGCGCAGATTATGACACTGATAGTTGCCTAATTATTATTTGAAACGGATTTGATCTATATCATGGCCTATCGACCAGCTATTCGGATTATCGTGACTGGTTGCTAGACCATGATGAGCGAGTGGTTGCTGACTTCGAATCATTTGACTACGCGACGGAATGTCTTCTCCATGAGAGCAGTCTTAGCTGCCAATCTAGCTCCATGGAGGAGGGCGATCGTCGATGGAGCTCTCTCGAAGAATCACTCGGTATTGAATGGGACGACCTTTGTTATGAAACACTCGAACACGCGTATCCTAATCTAACCGATGACAATCCAGGATGGGACGATTTCTGGATCGAGCTGCAGGTGCGTCTTGAATACTTGAAGAAGCTCACCAGGGATCGTTTTAGGGAATGGGTAGAGTCAATCGGCTTATCTAAAGCGCAACCTGTGCTAGATTTACCAGGCACCGCATCGTTCATTACCTTTAATTACACTCCAACGCTGGAGTATGTCTACGGTGTTAGTCCAGACAAGATCCTCCATATCCATGGCCGCGTCCTGGATAAAAACGAGCTTCTTCAATTTGGCTCTCCCGACAATAATCCTAACGAACTTCAGAAGATGCTTGAAGACAAATATGGAATGGATGATTTTTACGGTGCAACTATTCAGCAAGGTGTAACAGTTGCATGTGATCGCTGTGCAGATACATGGAAAAACATCGAGGGCAACTACGACGCCCTTAACCATTTCTTGGACACCCTTGCCAAGATTAATACACTAATTATTATGGGCAACTCGTTCGACAAAGTCGATAAGCCTTACTACCTTGACGTTCTGGCTCCACGCTACCACGATGTCGAATGGGTCTTTTGCGAGTACGATTCCAACGAGGATAAGCAGTATGGTATTGACAAATTTTGCCACGAGCTTGCCATCTCAAACTACCGCATGACCAGTTACATGGAGTTTGAATAGAGGACCTTTGGATAGAGGATTATTCGCTTGGCAACTAATGAATAAATGTAAGGCAAAATGAATTGTAACCCTCTATAGGATGTATACTTTTTTGCAGGTAAATTCTGATATTGCCGTTTGCCGAGATTGGATGGTCGCTCAATGCCATATGTTTTTGACACATCTGAGCGAACAACCGCATCGGGAAACGCCGCCGAGACCAAAGCCCTGCTTCACCTTCTCTCATTTGATGAAGATTGTGACAAAATTGATGCTTTCGCTATCGACTGCTTTAACGATGTTACCGGCATGGATATACATTCGACGACTCTATTTGATGTGCAGTCTAAAGCTAAAACAAATATCACTCCAAAAGAAATTGGTAGAAACCTCATCACCCTTTATAAGAACTATATTTCAGACTTTGCCGCATATTTTGCAAGCTATACGTTATTTTTAGGTGGAGTATCTCAATCGGTTTTGAAAGACAATTCTTGCTCCATTTTTCGATTTCCTGATGTAAAGCCCGATGCGCAATCCAGAATTAGAGACGGATTAAAAGACGCCTGCAATAAGAAGCGCTACATGACTGGTTCTGACATTACGGACGACTCTATTGAGTCATTTTTAAATGTCGTCAAGTTCGTGATAGCGAAACAGAAGGAAATTGAGTACTTATATCCGCTTATTAAAATCTCTGATGCCGCAATGCCCAGCGAGCGAGTTCTACAAGCTTTGTTCAACGAAATACGCAATACGCAGTCCTGTATTAAAAACAATCCAAGCATCGCGAACAAATCAATTTCACATCCCGATGAAATCTATGATTATTCCCGCGTCTTAAATAGACGGCAAATTGATTTGCTTGTAATTCAACGACTTATAAACAGAAATCCTATGAAGGATCCAGTCCCAGTTAGTTTTGAGACTTATCTAAATGAGCAGCCTCCAGAATTACAGGATGAAATCATTGAAGACTGCCAAAACGCCATTAGTCTTCAATATTTTGACAAAAATAATAAAGAAGCGTTTTGGCGACTTTTCGATTCCATAATTCGGGAAATTGATAAGGATAGGCATGCAGGAATAGGACAGATTTCCAACAATATTGATTCAGAAATCAAAAATGCATGCATGCATCTAAATAGAAGAGCTCTGTTGTATTTAATTGCCAACATTAAAGACGGGACAAATAGATGATTCGGATTAAGCAGATCCTCCTGGGGAATTCAAGGGAAGCATACGTACTATCGGGTTTCACGGATGGACTTAATATCATATCAAGCAATGAAAATCATGTAGGCAAAACAATAATCATGCAAGCGGCAATGTTTGCCCTTGGTTTTGAACCGTTATTTCCAGCAAGTCTTCACTATACAAATTATATTTATATTGTTGATATAGAGAGGAATGGACAACCCATTTCAATACTCCGCAGCAAGAATACCTTTGTTGTTAAAACTGGAGAATCTGTTGTTCCCCTCGAAAGCGCTGCAGACTTTGACCGCTTTTGGAGCGCTAATGTATTTGAACTCCCCTTAATAGCTAAAGATGAGCGCGAGCGAATCGCGCCGATATGCTTATTTGAACAGCTATGCTTTTTGCCGCAAGGGAAGCGCAATACCTCTCGAACCCTAGGCGGCTATTACAACAAGCTAGATTTCATGGATATGGTGTATTCCTATAAGGGGATTACGGCCACAACGATGGATGCTGAAAACATTGAAGATTCTCTACAAAGAAAGGCTGTTCTCCAATCGCGTCAGAAAGAGCTATCAAAGCAAGCAAAAACGCTAAAAGAGCCAGGATCCGCCCTCTCAACAGTGAGCCCGACCGCCGACCGTGAAGAAAAGGCGAGAGTCATTAAAGAGCTAGATTCAATTCGCGATCAAATTGTCAATATGAAGAATCGCCGCAATCGTATGATAACGCGTATGAAGAAAAATGAAGGGGTACTCAAAGAACTTAACTCTTTGAATAGAGAATTATCAACAGGTTCCGTTGTATGTCTTAACTGCGGGTCTTCAAAAATCGGATTTCAAATTAATGACAAAGATTTTATATTTGACCTCACATCTCCCGAAATCAGGACGCAAATCCTCCTGTCTCTTAAAGAACGAATTGCGGGCCAGAGTGATGAAGTTGCAGGATTAGACTCGGAAATCAGAGTTCTTCAGCAGAATTTTAATAAGCTAGCTGACTCGCGCGAAATTACATTAGAAGATATTTTTGCCCACAGAGAAAATTACGTTAGCCTGGAGGCAATCGATTCTGAACTCACTTCTATTGCGGATGAATTAGACCATGTTAATGAATCAATTAAATTTAGGAGGCAACTGGATTCCAATATTGCTGCTCAGCAAAAAGCGCTGAAGGCATCGCTTCTTAAAACGATGAACAGCGTAAGGAACAAGCTCAATCCAGGCGATGCTGCTCCTGACTATACAGATTTATTTACCACAGAAAGCAGCCCATACAGTGGCAGTGAAGCTACTGAGTTTCTCATGGCCCGAATCTATGCATTAACTCGAGACTTAAAACATGAGCTGCCAATTCTGGTTGATTCATTTAGAGCGGAAGAGTTGTCAACCGGGCGTGAAGAAAACCTGTTGCCGCTGTTTCTAGAACTTGAAAATCAGGTAATTTTAACCGCAACTTTAAAGAATGAAGAGGTTGGTAAGTATCGGAATATTGAAGGAGTTAATAACATTGATTTATCCGGATATGAATCAAACAAACTTCTCTCAGCCTCTTATGTCGAATCCTTTAACGCCAAAGATCGCGAATTTGGCGTTAAGTTAATTTAGTATTCCGTCTGTCGTTCTCTACTGTATTAAATTCCTGCCTCAGTTACGGCGGTTACTGCCTGCCCAAGGACACCAAGCAGCTGCTCGCCAACTACAAGAACGTACCCCAGAACCTGATCGTGGTCATCGTGGAGGCCAACTATGCCCACAAGGACTTTGTGACCGACGAGGTGCTGCAGATGATGCGGGACCGTGTCTACGAGGGCAAGCCGAAGCCGGTCGCAGGCGTCTACCGCCTGACGATGAAGTCCAACTCCGACAACTTCCGCGCGAGCTCCATCCAGGGCGTCATGAAGCGCGTGAAGGCCAGGGGCGTGCCCGTGGTGGTCTACGAGCCCACGCTGGACGCGCCGGAGTTCTTCGGCTCCGAGGTCAAGCATGAACTTGGGGGGGACTTCAAGGCCGGCTGAGACGTGATCGTCGCCAAACGCTGGAGTGACTAGCTCGCGGACGTAGCGGACAAGGTGTATATGATGGGTCTGTTAAGCGGGATTAGGGGAGAGACCGCCTGCGCTAGGTAGGGCCTGACCTACAGCGAAGTCACCTTAACTGAGGGCGGGGCCGCATCGGCTAGCGCCGAGACGCCCCGTCCTTCGTAGTTATCAGCAATTACAAAAACGGATACCGAATGTGCGAGTTCAGCAAGATCTGCAAGTAGGGAAGACATTAGCTGCTAAATATATTGACTCAGAAAACACTTGATCTAGTGCTGCAAATCCAGGTATGACCGATTGGAGAACACGCAATGCAAGCAAAAGAAATCACCGAGGCAATTAAAAACTACATGCAATGTGACACCATTGGCCTTCAAGCTGTAGTTCTGCATGGCGAATGGGGTTCGGGGAAGACGTATTATTGCGAGAACGATCTCAAGCCTGCGCTTAACGATATAGGTATAAAGGTATGTCGTGTGTCGTTATTCGGAGTTTCCGACTATGACGAGATTTACAATAGGGTTCTAGCTTCTTGGTTTCATTTATCTGAAAACTCAACGAAGCGCTTTAATGCCGCAAAAAATATTTTTAAAAAAGGCGCAATTGACGTCAGTAAGGCAATTTCTAGCAAACAATTAGCAAAATTTGGAATTCAGGTTTCGATTAAACCCGACTTAATATTATCCTTAATTGGCATGAAAAAAGTTCTCGTGATTTTAGACGACTGCGAACGTAGCGACTTAGCACAAGCCGATCAATATTTTCTTGGATTCGTAAACAATATGGTTGAGAATCATGGCTGGCATGTGATGCTCGTCAGAAATAAACCGCTTTCTTTTGAGAAAGATTGCTCTATAGAAAAAGCAGTTATTAGCCAAATTGAGTATGAGCCAGATCTACAAGTGCTTTACCAGGCAATAGTAAAGGACCATATGTCCATTCCCAAACAAATTGACTTTAAAGTCAAGGATGCAATTATGGACGGACTTAAGGGCTCCCAAATCAACGCAAGAGCTCTATCAAGATCAATCCCGTGTATTAACTACGCATTAAGCACGTCAGCTCTTTTCGATGAAACTATCGATTTTCATGGAAGAGTAAAAGCGTTCTCAGACTTTGTTGGTTATACAGTTCAAGCATCAGCAGGAATAGTTCCTAATGAGCCAAAATGCACGAAAAGCTCAATGAGCATTTTCGACGAGCCTGAACTCCATGAATATGACAACTATCTTACTTTATCAAAGGCCCTTGCCCCTTTAACTGAAGGGAAGGATGTAGACCCAGAAACCGTTAAGAGTTCTTTCGACAAATTTGTTCGGGAGAAAAATCCCAATTCTGCTGCAGATGTCGAGGCCCAAGAAATGGAATACCATTGGGGCACTTTACGATGCTTGGAAGACAGTCAGGTTGAATTGCTGGCGAACCAATTTAAAGACATGCTTGCTAAGGGACAGTATTCTCAAGGTTGGTTCTATAAGATCATTATGTTTACGCTTGATCTTATTAATCTTGGGTTCTGGGATGAATCTTTTCGCGAAAAGCTTCTCGATTCGCTTCGGCATGCCGCCAATCATGACCCCAATTGCGACGCTGCCGCTTTGAGGCAAGAACGAGATAATTTTAATGATTTTTATGGTACAGATGCCAATCTCATAATGGATAAACTTATAAATGAGGTTGAACAGGATGAAAGAAAGCGAGATTTAAATCGCATCAGTCTTGAGTTTTCTAAAGTTGACCAGAGCACAGGTAAAACTATCTCTGCGTTTTTTGAAGAAGCCATAAAAGCCGTATACCAAAATAGAATACTGGATGTACCAGCTGAAACTGTGGCCATGGCAATCTATGAAGGAACCGCCGACTCACAAAATTCTCTGCATTCATTTTTCCATACCGGCATGAAGAGATTTAGAGATAAGCATAGCCTGAATGAAGCCGTTGAGTGGTTGAAAAAGATTGACGCTCAGCTTGTCAAAGTGGGGTCCAAATCCCGCATGGGCAGTCTGAGGACCAAATGGATTCGCAATGACATCAAGCAGGCAATCGAAACGTTGAGTAAAAGGACGCAGCGCACATCAGCTGATTCTGATGTCGATATGTGATTGCGCCTAGCTGCTCAACGCCTTGCCGATCCCATGCGCTTGTTCAACATATCAGAAGCTTCCTTTCACCGATTGGCAAAACGATTTACACCTAATTATTGGCGCTGCTCAGGGACATTTTCTTTGTTTGTGCCTTGATCTCGCTAAACTAATAACTGCTGCTACCAGGGCATTTTCTGGTGCACATTCTATTGGCTCCTGCGAAGATCGGAGCGGGTATGTTTGCTGCCAAGTCCTACACCAGCCGTGATTACATTGCGATTGTTGCCATGGCCTGCCTATGCGTTTTGCTGGGCGGGCCTTCTTATGCCGCGGGCGCGGAGAGCCTCATCATCGCGGGTGCGACATACTGCGAGCCGGGCGTATCGGGCCCCGGCTGGGCCTGGACCGATGCCGACCACCTTGAGCTTAACGGCTACGCGGGCGAGGCCATCGGCGCCGACGGCGACCTGGTGCTGACGCTTGCCGGGCAGAACTCCGTGACGGAGTCGCATGCGCCCGATGCGGACATCACGCTATGCGGCATGGAGGTGTGGGGCAACCTGACGCTTCGCGGCACCGGGACCCTGACGGCGATGAGCTCACAGTGCGGGATCCACGTCTCGCAGGCGCTCGTGGTGGACGGATGCACCGTCGATGCCCGAGCGGACGGGGCCGATATTACGGACGAGGCGGTTGCCGGCGTGATCGCAGGCGACATGGCCGTGCGCGGCGGCGGACGCGTCGTTGCCGCGGGCGACGGGTTCGGAGCGGGCGTACGCGCCTACGGCGTGTATCTGCAGGATGCGGGCCTTGGCGCTGGCGCGGCCGGCTGTCGTCTTTCCGTCGACGCCTCGTGGCTCGATGCGACCGGTGCCGACGGCGGCGTTGCTTGCCTGGGCGGGTCGCTTGTGTCCGCGCGGTTTGTGACGCCTGTTGGTGGGGCCTTTGGTGCTGGTGGCGTGGTGGATGTTGCGGGGGTCGTGGCACCGCATGTGGTGGTTGAGCCCGATGTCGCCACGCCTCCGGCGGGGGAGACCGACGGGGGCGAGGTACCGGGCGATAACGCGGACAAGTCTCCCACCGATGCTAGCCCTGCCGCCGGAGAGCCCACCACAGAGCCCACGGCAAATCCCACGCTGAAACCCGCGGCCGCGCCAACCAAGACAACAACGACAGCAACCAAGACAACGGTCGCCAAGACGACCAAGCCCAAGCCTGCCACCGCAACAACTGCGGCACTCCCCAAGACCGCCGACAACAACTGGATCTCCGCTTCCGTGACGCTTTTCCTGCTTGGTACAGCGCTTCTAGCCGCCGCATGTCGCTGCTAAGGCCCCGTTTAAGCCAGACCAGGGGAGGGATGAATGCAGCCATTGCAGAAGTCTTTAGCCTTCTACTAAATCAATTTATTAGAGATTGGTGCCGTATCAGCTATCGCTGCGACGGCACTATTTTGTTCAGCTCGACTGCCTCTCGATCTGCTACCGATGTTGAGCCTTACACCCCAACTGCCAGAGCGATAAGATAATTGCAATCCAAATGCTGCCGTTTATAAAGCTTCATTTTGACCCAATTGCCATTATCACTGGAGTCATACCATGAGGAACTACTATCAAATCAAAACCGTCGCATCGGCCCCTCCAAGAAGGCTCATCCAGATCGGAAAAGTCTTCAGCGCTACTGGTCTTGTATTGGCAATTGTCGGTCTCTTTTCCGCTCTGTCATCGAGTGCCAGCATATATGGCTCGCTTTCTTTTCCTTTCTTGCTCTTTGGCTTGTTCTTTTTTGTGGACGGGATCCTTCTTGTTATTACGGCATCAAAGCAACAAGAAAAACTGCTGGGGCTACGCCAATCGCTCCTAGAAGATGATCCTCAAATCGCCGCGAGCGCGGAAGAGTTTATGGCTCAGCGAAAGGCCCTGACACAGCAAGGCGAAATTACTGGCATCTTCATTGTTCATAATGCAACCAAGGATCTGTACTACTTAGGCCAAAGCGCAAAGGCAATTGATCGGGCGGCCATACAGTTTCTCGGTAGGGGTAATTGCGATGTGTATGCCGACTACAAGTACGGTGACTCATTCAACGTACGAATAATCCCGCTGTCGGGAAGCGGCTACGAAAGTCTCAATGAGCTAAAACGCGCAGCGATACAAGCGCTCGAGGCTGCTGGCGAAGAGTTTTATTAAGGGCGAATGTTAGGATAAATGAAATGGCAGGCTCAAATAACACAGGCAACAACGAGGAATTAACGCCGTCCGTCGAAGAAACACCTCTAAACGATTCTGGCTCTATTATCAGAGTTCAATCTTACTCGTGGATCTGGTTTACCAATAAGGAACGAATCCACGACATAGATCCCGTCCAATGCGGCAAATGGATGTTCTTCTTCTCTCCATTCAAACCGTCCTCATGGACGACATCGTCGGAACGGCAGTTCTTGATGGCGTCGTCGTAGAGGCCAAATACTCGAACCCCGAAACGCTCATCGCGGCAGGCTCGAAACAAGGTGTCTGCTGCTTTTACCTAAACGGTAACGATAGAGAAGGCCATAAAAGGGTACTGAGCTACATGCTGGAAAACAGGCTGATCAGGAAGACAAAGAGCGGCAAGCTGTATAACATTTCGTTCAAGTTCGACTCTGAGACCTATGCAGGAAAGTACAAGGGGAGCGGCTTCTCCGGAAAGATAAAGCTCGCGGACTTCGTAGACCTGGAGACGGGAGAGTTTATTTAGAACAGCGGGGCGGAGTAATGAACTCTGCTTATGCTAGGGATGACGGGGCCGTTCGCGTAGCCGTCGAGCGTCCGGTTGACTTTGGCTTTGACCATGCAGAATGCTTCTTGCCTGCGGTTAATTGGTTCAATGTCGAAGGTTTTTCTACTGACGATCTGGATTTTTTGACCGAGTTCGTTAGATCAAACGCCCCATTTATCTTCGAGCTTGCAGAACAACAAAAAGCCGGACCGGGGGTATCGGCGCTTGCCCCCTGACGCTCTACTGTTGAACGGAAAATATCCCATGATTTCGCCTTCCGACATATCCACCTCCGCCTCTCGCGTGCTTGCTCAATACGACGTCAGCAAAGCATTTTTATTTGGCTCGTTTGCCCGAGGCGAGCAAACGCCCGATAGCGATATTGACTTGCGCCTAATCTGCGGCAACACCATGACGTTCGGCACGCTTTACGAACTCCCCCATGAGCTCGAGAGGGAACTTGGGCGAAAGGTTGATATCGTCACCAACCCACCAGAGCACATGCGCCTGCCCTTCCGCAAAAGTATCAAGCAAGATGAGGTGCGCATCTATGAAGCAACATGTGTGGGACGATGAGTTTGCGAATATCATCCTGCTATCTGATCCTCCCGATGTACTCAACGTTGAGAGCCTAAAGGCCATCCGCGATGGGGATGCGTTGATAGCCACGGGAAAGCCCAGCCGGTCTAACGCAAAAATAGCTCGCCACCCAATCGGGGGTTTACTTCGCGCTATACAGCTCTACGAGCAGATCCGACTCGACCTACGCCGTGCCTCGCTCTCTTCGGCATTGGCGCTCGCAAAGACCCTAAACTGCGCCATCGAAGACCCTGTCAGGCAACCGGTTGCTCTGGAGTACGATTCGAAACCCTGTTCATCCGAAACAATCAATAGTAAGAATATTGCTGTTTAACTTTCCTTTACGTACGTATTTAAATGAAACTAATAATACGTATTAGAGACAGATTTTAAAGGAGGTTGCTATGGTTGCCGTGATAGACAAGAAACTCGTTTTCGGACGCGAACAGGTGCTGACTTCGACGCAGGCAAGCAAAAATTTTGGCGAAGCGAGACGTCGCGCTCGAAGAGAACCGCAATTTGTCTCAGACAGGAACGATGGCATCGATACTGTTATCGTTGGCTTCGACGAGTTCGAAGCGATGGCGGTCGAACTCGAACAGCTCCGAGAGGAGCGCCTGCACGCTATAGCCGCTGCAAGGCTCGCGCAGGGCGACACTGATTCGAATCGCAAGGGCATTCCGTTCTCCGATACCGCGGGACGTGAGAGGTTCGAGGCCATGCTAGAAGCCGAGGCAACCGATCCCATTTCCGACGAGGAGCTGTTCGAGTGAGCGTGGCTAGGTTTAAGGTTGAGTTTTACGACAAGACTGCCGAGAAAGAGTATCTGTCACTCGATGGCTCGGTTCGCGCTATGGCGGACAAAGGTATTGCGCGCCTTGCACTTCGGGCCGAAGAAATTGGCAAGCCGCTTTCGGGTCTTCTTGCAGGTTGTAGGGAACTTAAGTTTCGTACTGATGGCATTCGCGTAATTTATCGCATCCGCGACGGGCACGTCGAAGTAGTTCAAATCATCGCAATAGGTGCAAGGGACAAGGTCAAGGTTTTCGACCTGACATCTAGACGCTTGGACAGCGATGATTGATTGCCTCAAGAATATCAATTTAGGTTGCATGGTCGAAATGCCCGGGTTAAACGCTCGGATTCAGTCAGCAGAAGGACGGCGTGATGAAAACGTTAAATGCAACGACATGCCCTGATAGTTGTTGCAGCAATTATCCTGAAAGCATGACTTTTGACAACTGTACAGCAGACGCAACCGACCCTATCGTGCCGAAAGCACCCCGTACTTTACCCGATGATCTGGACAGCATCGCCTTGATCGACGAAGCTGCCACCCCGAGACGTCGTGGTTCAAGCTGTAAAGCAGTGTTGAGCTGCGATTTTAGTGGTTACGGCGTTTGCCATGGCGCGGCTGGCACTCACGAATTTAAAATCGAGGGCAAAAAGTTCTTGGTAAACCACGCACGGCTATGTTAGTATCTCTTTTGCCGAAAGGCGACGGGCGATTGGCTCAGGGGTAGAGCATATCCTTCACACGGATGGGGTCACAAGTTCGAATCTTGTATCGCCCACCATCAAAAGCGCAGGTCAGAGGTGTTAAGCCTCTGGCCTTTTTCTTTTTGACACTAGTCTGACACTAATAGTGACACCAAAATCGAAACGAAGTTACCTAAGGCGTTATATGTTACGCAGTTCACCTTAGGTGTCGTCATTGCGCGTTTTGCAAAATGCGTCTGCGTTTATTCATTGAATTCCCCGCGTAATCTATGTGCAATTGTGGAGACAGAGACCGCTGGCTCACAGCTTGTACCAGCTCGTTCATGCCTATGGCGGCTTTTCAACGGATTGCGTCAAGCTTTTGGTCAGTGTTTGGTCAGCTTCCCGTACTTACCCGCATGATGCGCCAGTAGATAATCGACCTTACCCGCAATCCGCACGGCCCGAGGCCGTAACCAGGGGAGGCGCAAATGGACGAAATCGTCTGCGCAAACACTGCATTCCGCTATTGGCGCTGCCCACCGCAGGTGCGCGACCTCTACCCGCGCTTACCTAGCTCCGAAGATGGCTGGCATGCCTTATCCCAAGCCCCTTTCGTAACCGACGTCCTCAAGACGCCAGTCATCACAGCAGCATCAACACGAAGCAACCTACATTCCAAGACAAGACGGACCATCCGATGGAACAACGCCTATACGGAGAAGGTTTCCATCGACACGGGCATGGGCTTTAGCGTCACAGACCCTCTTAATACGCTATTCACCATGACTCGAAGCGTTTCTTCATGCGATCTGGTTCTGGCTATGTACGAATTTTGCGGATGGTTCTCGGTTTTTAAACCATCGCCCGCGGTTGACATGGCACTTGAGCGGGCAAAATCAGAAGAAGAAGAGCAGTACACCACAGAAAGTCTGTTTGAACTAGACGAAAAACCAAGACGAGGCCCCATGGAAGCGAGTCTATGCTCGGGTGCACCAGAAGGACAGCGAGCATGATCAAAGTGGGCAGCGGGATGACGGATTCGGAAATAAAACTAACGGAAAGGGCACATCGCTTTGGATGAGAAAGCCTCTTATTGAAATAGAAGAATTACATAGATTTGCGGCGAAGGTTAAGGGCGAGATGTGGGGAAAGCAATTCTGCGAAGCCGCACAGCAGGTAATGGGTATTGCTGCATCCCCGCTAGAAGTTGCTGGAATCATGTTGCTGAGTCATCCGAGGCGTGCCGGCGGAGCGGAGTTTAAAAACATATTCGTCAACGACCTAACACCGCTGTCGAATTCAGCTCGGAAAATCGCAGGTCAGAAAATCTGTTACGGCGATATCGTCATCGTAAACCCAATAACAATGAAGGCCGTGATTATCGAACTTCAAGGTGAGGTTATTCATGGATCGGGCGCTGTGCTTGACCACGATGCCACCCGAATGACAGCATTGCAAAGCATGGGATACGACGTATTTCTTGTAACCCATGACATGCTCAATGATCACGATCAGCTTGATGTCATCATTCACAGTGTGTGTGAGCGATTGGAGTTGTGCTACAAACCAAAAACCGAGGCGATGAGATGCGCTGAGACCAGATTGCGGGCCAACGTTCTGTGCAATTGGCTTGGTATTGGTAAGTAATAATTTCAATGTGAGCAATTTTAATACTTTATATGCTGTTAGTAATTAAGTGCCATTTTAAAACCATGCCGGTTTACTACGTTGGATTGAGTGTGGCTGAGCACACCGAATTCGCCGCTCGTAAAACCGCAGGTAGATCGCCTGCCCGTTATGCGAAAGTAAGCGTGAGGTCGGAAATCCGGGAATCAGCGTAGTAAACCGGTCTGTTTATTAAGCGACCAGATGGAACGGGTGTGGGTCCTTTCGGCCCCACACCCGTTCCACGCGCCGCAAAAATGTTCAAAATTGTCCTTGCATCGTGGTCCGAGTTCCCGTATAGTACTTCATCGCACGGGGGCGTAGCTCAGCTGGGAGAGCGCTTGACTGGCAGTCAAGAGGTCAGGGGTTCGATCCCCCTCGTCTCCACCCGAGCATTGAACTAGGCTCCAACGCAAGTTGGGGCCTATTTTCTTATTAATCGATTTACACATCTGTTGGCTGGGCAGCATCTTGGCTACATATCCATTGTTAATCATGAATATGAATGTTAATAACTTTACGTCTGTGGATGGCAAAGCTAGTCCGCAGCACCAATAACAAAGAGGCCAGGCGTAACGCCCGGCCTTAAAACTCTCTGGTGGGCCCTCCGGGATTCGAACCCAGAACCCAGGGATTATGAGTCCCCTGCGCTAACCGTTGCGCCAAGAGCCCTTATGAACAGTGAATGCAATTCTAACAAAGGCAACTCAGACCTAATTTCTTCGCTTCACGACGTGAAATACTACCATGCACGAGCAAGTCGCACAACGCAAGATCAAGCCCGATGCTAATCAACAGCAATTCTAGGCGCGTCGCAGAAAAGACGCGATCTAAAAAATTTAAGGCCTTTAATTCAGGGCTCCAACACACTTTTGCGTGAAATCAACCTGATGCCATTTCAAAACCATGCCGGTTTACTACGACGAATCGGCGACCCCCGAGCACCGTGTGTTCTCCGTTTGCAAAACCGCAGGTAGGTAGCCCGCCGGTTGCACGAAAAGGCGTGCGTGGTTGGACATTCCTGATTTATCGTAGTAAACCGGCATGGTTCTGAGGCGCTGGGGAGGGGCGCTTCGCAATCGGACCCGATAATGGGACTGGCGGCGCACGGAAAACCCTGTTGAACGGGGCGCGTCGTGTTCCACGCGCCAAGTCGGCCGGCGTACGGGCTGTGCGGGGGCCAGGCGCCCCGCGGGCTGGCGCGGTCCCGTGCGCGCCGACACTCGCGAAAATTTTTCCAAAATTGTCCTTGCATCGCCGGGGGAGTTCCCGTATAGTATTTTTTCGCACGGGGGCGTAGCTCAGCTGGGAGAGCGCTTGACTGGCAGTCAAGAGGTCAGGGGTTCGATCCCCCTCGTCTCCACCCGAGCATTGAATGAGGCTCCAACGCAAGTTGGGGCCTTTTTTCATATAGGAAAACAAGGTCAAAGGCGGCACCATGATCCTCCTGGTCGACAAGATCGAAAAAAGCTTCGGCGCGCGCGTCCTCTTTAGCGGCGCATCCTTCCAGATCAACCCCGGCGAGCGCTTCGCGCTCGTGGGCCCCAACGGCGCTGGCAAAACCACCATGCTCAAGATCATCATGGGCATCGACAGTCCCGATGCCGGCCAGGTCCAGTACGCCAAGGACTGCCAGGTAGGCTACCTAGAGCAGGAAACTAATCTGGAGCAAAAGGACACCACCATCCTTGCCGAGGTCATGGCCGCCGCCAAGGAAATCCGCCGCATGGGCGAGCGCGCCAACGAGCTGCAGGCCCAGATCACCGAGCTCTCCGATCAGGGCAAGGACGTCGACGCACTCCTCAACGAGTATGGCCAGGTCCAGGACCGCTTTGAGCACCTGGGCGGCTACGAGCTCGAGAGCAACGCCCGCAAGATCCTTTCCGGCCTGGGCTTTAAGGTCACCGACTTTGAGCGCCCGTGCTCCGAGTTCTCGGGTGGCTGGCAGATGCGCATCGCACTCGCCAAGCTATTCCTGCGCCACCCCGACCTGCTGCTTCTGGACGAGCCCACCAACCACCTGGACCTCGAAAGCGTCCAGTGGCTGCGCGGCTTTATCGCCAACTACGACGGCGCCGTCCTCATCGTCAGTCACGACCGTGCCTTCATGGACGCCTGCGTCGACCACGTCGCCGCTCTCGAAAACCGTCGCGTAACCACCTACACCGGCAATTACAGCAGCTACCTCAAGCAGCGCGAGGACAACCTGGAGCAGATGCGCGCCAAGCGTGCCGCCCAGGAGCGCGACATCGCCCACATGCAGGTCTTCGTAGACAAGTTCCGCTATAAGCCCACCAAGGCCGCCCAGGCGCAGGAGCGCATCCGCAAGATCGAGCAGATCAAAAAGGAGCTCGTCATCCTGCCCGAGGGCCACAAGCACATCGACTTCAAGTTCCCCGACCCGCCGCGCTCCGGCGACATGGTCGTCGGCCTTGAGGGCGTATCCAAGTCCTACGGCGACAAGCATATCTACAGCGACATCGACCTCAAGCTCTACCGCGGCGAGCATGTGGCGCTCGTCGGCCCCAACGGCGCCGGTAAGTCCACGCTCATGAAGATCCTCGCCGGCCTGGAGCCGCCCACCACCGGCACCCGCGATCTGGGCACCAACGTCGGCGTCGCCTACTATGCCCAGCACGCGCTCGAGGGCATGACCGAGTCCAACACCGTCCTGCAAGAGATCGACACCGTCACGCCCAAGTGGACCGTGCCGCAGCAGCGCAGCCTACTGGGCGCCTTCCTGTTTAGCGACAACGATTCCATCGAGAAGCTGGTCCGCGTCCTCTCCGGCGGCGAAAAAGCGCGTCTGGCCCTGGCCAAGATGCTCGTGGCCCCCGAGGCGCTCCTGTGCCTGGACGAGCCCACCAACCACCTAGACATCGACTCGGTGGACATGCTCGAGAACGCCCTGCAAAACTTCCCCGGCACCATCGTGCTGATCAGCCACGACGAGCACCTGGTGCGCGCCGTGGCCAACCGCGTCATCGACATCCGCGACGGACAAGTCACGGTCTACGACGGCGACTACGACTACTACCTCTACAAGCGCGAGGACCTCGCAGCCCGCGCCGCCGCCGAGGCGTCCACGGAGAGCGCGCCGGCCACGACCAAGTCCGCCAAGGCCAGCGCTGCCCAGGCCGACACCCCCGTCGCCGCCCCCAAGCCTGCCGAGGGCAAAAAGACCAAGGAGCAAAAGCGCGCCGAGGCCCAAGCCCGCGCTGCGCTCAACAAAAAGCTCAAGGGCGTGCGTAACCAGCTCAAGAAGATCGAGACGGAGCTCGACAAAAAACGTGCCCGCTATGATGAGCTTATGGAATTGATGGCAAGCGAAGAACTTTATGCCGATCAGGACAAGTTCAACGCCGCGCTGGGGGAATATAACGGCCTTAAGCAAGAGCTGCCCAAGCTCGAGGACGAATGGCTCGAGCTTTCCACCCAGATCGAAGAGGAGACCGCGCGTGAACTCTCGTAAGGCCGCTGCCGTGGCGATGAGCATCATCGCCATCGCTTGTCGCATCTGCGGCATCTTTATGAGCGCGATGACCGTGCTGCTGTGCTTTAGCGGCCTCACCGCCAAGCTGCAGATCGTGGGCTTTGTTGTTGAGCTTTCACGCGCGCTGCCGAACGCCATCGCCGGCTACGGCGTCGTCACATCACCCTTTGGCGGCGTCTTCCGCCTGGATTACGCCATCGTCGCCGTAATCCTGTTTGTGGCCGACTACCTGCTTACGCGTGCCTCGCGCCGCGTCCGCTAGGGGAGCGCCATGTCCAACAGCTACCTGATGAACCTGCTTGCTAGCGCGGTCGCCGTCATCCTAGGCATCGTGATCCACGAGAGTGCGCACGCCGCCGCGGCCTGGGCGCTCGGCGACAAGACGGCCCGTTCGCGCGGCCGCGTGTCGCTCAACCCGCTTAACCATATCGACCCGTTTGGCACCATCATCCTGCCGCTGCTCATGCTCGCGGCCGGCGGCCCAGTGTTCGCCTTCGCCAAACCCGTACCCGTCTACCTCAACAACCTCAAGCACCCCAAGCGCGACGAGGTCCTGGTGAGCGTGGCCGGCCCCGCGTCGAACATCGCACTCGCGTGCCTCGCGGCCGCCCTCATGCACGCAACGTACGGCAACCTCTACACCAGCATGTCCTTTGCCGTGGCGTCCCAAATCATGAACTTCGGCGCCACCTTTATCGTGGTCAACCTGTCGCTCGCGTTCTTTAACCTTATCCCGATCCCGCCGCTCGACGGCTCGTCGATCATCGTGCCGTTCCTCAAAGGCAAGGCGCTCAACAACTATTATCGTCTGCAGCAATACGCTATGCCCATCCTCATCCTGGTGCTGTACCTGCTGCCCATGTGGACCGGCATCGACGTGATCGGCCGCTATTTCGACGTTACCGTGTATCCGCTTGCTGAGCAGCTGCTCAACTTCGCAATCGCCGGCATCTAAGGTAAACTTACAGGTCGACCGTGCAAAACGGTCGTAACATGCACCCAAACCGCGCCGCGAAGGCGCCGTCAAAGGAGGTCGAAGATGTCGTATCGCGTGTCGACGCAGGTCTACAGCGGACCGTTCGACCTGCTGCTGCAGCTGGTAACCCGCCAAAAAGTAGATATCAGCGCTATCTCCATCAGCGAGGTGGCCGAGCAGTACCTTGCCGAAGCCGAGCGCATCGAGGCGCTGGACCTGGACGTGGCGAGCGATTTTTTGCTGGTCGCAGCAACCCTTTTGGACATCAAGGCCGCCTCGTTGGTGCCGCAGGAGGCCCCGCGCAAAGCCGATGACGATGACGAGATCGACGATGACCTCGAAGAACTTAGTACGCTCGACGGGGACGCCCTACGCGAGGTCCTGATTCAGCGCCTGATCGCCTACAAGCAGTTTAAAGGCGCGGCTGCGGCCCTCGGTGCGCGCATGCAGGCCGAAAGCCGCATGCATCCGCGCGTAGCCGGCCCCGACCCCGAGTTCCTAGGCCTCATGCCCGACTACCTTGCCGGCATCACGCTGCGCGGTCTCGCCGTCATCTGTGCCGACCTGGACGGCAAGCGCCAGACCTTCCTGCTGGAGGCCGAGCATGTGGCGCCGCATCGCGTGCCGCTCGACCTGACCGTGGCCTCAGTCGACCGCTTTACCATGGCGCACCAAACCTGCACCTTCCGCGAGCTGTTGGACGGCGACGCCACCACCGAGCAACTCGTCGTCACCTTCCTGGCCATGCTTGAGCTTGCCAAGCGCGGTTCGCTCACGCTGAGCCAGGACGAGATCTTCGGAACCATCTGCATCAACCGAGTCGAGGGCGCCGAGGCATACGTGCCCGGCGAGGGCCCCGAGCTCACCGAATAGGAGCAGCAACCATGTCAACCCTTTCAACGCTGGAGGCAAACAGCCTCAAAGGCGCCCTCGAGGCGCTGCTGCTGGTGTCGAGCGACCCGGTGAGTGCGCCCGCGCTCGCCGGCGCACTGGATATCGCCCCCGGCGAGTGCGCATCGCTGCTCGCCGAGCTCAAGGTTGAGTACGAGGAGGCCAACCGTGGCTTTCAGCTGCGTGAGGTCGCCGGCGGCTGGCGCCTGTTTACGCACCCCGCCTACCACGACGTGGTCGAGGCCTATGTGTTGAGCTGGGACACGCAAAAGCTGTCGCAGGCCGCGCTCGAAACACTGGCCGTCATCGCATACCACCAGCCCGTGACGCGCGAGGTGGTCAAGGGCATCCGCGGCGTCAATTCCGACGGCGTCATCGCGTCGCTCGTGGACAAAGGTCTGGTGCGCGAGCTCGGACGCGACCCCCAGCGCGGTCAAGCCATCATCTACGGCACGACCAACGCCTTCTTGGAAAAGTTCGGCCTGCGCTCCACCCGCGACCTGCCCGATCTGGAACAGTTTGCCCCCGACGAGCAGTCGCGCCAGTTTATCCGCGAGCGCCTGAGCGGCCGCAGCATTCAGTCCACGCTCGAGGAGCAGGCTGAGGACCTGGACGAAGAGCGCGAACTGATCGATACCGATGTTGAAGATGTTGAGGCAGTCGAGGACTTGGAAGCCCTAGTCGTCGACGAGACCTCGGAGGGTTTGCATGACAAGGACTAACGAAGTAGGGGAGACGCGCGGCGTGGCCGGCACGGGCACGGTGCCGGCCACGACCGACGCCCAGCCCGTCTACCCACACACGATGCGCCTACAGCGCTTTTTGGCTCGCGCGGGCGTGGCGAGCCGCCGCGGCTCGGAGGACCTGATGACCGCCGGCCGCGTGACCGTCAACGGCCAGGTCGCGACCGAACTGGGCACCAAGGTCGACGTCGATCGCGACCATATCGAGGTCGACGGCATGCCCGTCAAGCTCAACCAGGGCGCCGTGTACCTGATGGTCTACAAGCCGACCGGCTTCCTCACCACCATGAGCGACCCGCAGGAGCGCCCCTGCGTTGCCGACCTGGTCCCCCGCGACCGCTTTCCGGGGCTCTTCCCGGTGGGTCGCCTTGACCGCGACACCACGGGCCTATTGCTCTTTACCACCGACGGCGATCTGTCGCAGGATCTGCTGCACCCCAGCAAGCACGTCTACAAGACCTACCAGGCGCTGGTGGACGGCCACCTGACCGATCGCGATTTGGAACCACTCCGTCGCGGCATCGAGCTCGACGACGGCCTGTGCCAGCCGGCGATCTGCCGCGTCATCAACGCGCGCGAGGCCGAGGCCGTAGCTCCCCAAGGCATCAAGCCCGGCACCACCGCCGTGGAGGTCATCATCCGCGAGGGGCGCAAGAACCAGGTCAAGCGCATGCTGAGCAAGATTCACCATCCGGTGATCCGCCTGCACCGCTGCAACTTTGCCGGCCTTGAGCTCGAGGGCGTGGCCAAGGGCTCGTGGCGCGAGCTCACCGACCGCGAGGTGCAGATCCTCAAGGCCGGTGGCATCCCGCCCAAGCAGGCGATCGACAAGCGAAACGGCGGCAAGCCCCAAGACACGCCCGCCAGTCGCACGCGTCACCACGGTAGCCACGGCTCCGCACCCAAGCGCAACACCTACCGCGAGCGCTACACGGGCTAGACAACCCGCCGTGCCCCCAGCGCCCGCGAACCATACCAGCACGTCAACCATCGAAAGGAAGCATTGCATGATCGTCGCCATCGACGGCCCCGCCGGTTCCGGCAAGTCCACTATCGCCAAGGAGATCGCCCGCCAGCTTGGCTTTAACAAGCTCGACACGGGTGCCATGTATCGCGCCGTCACCTTCGCCGCGCTCGACCGCGGCATCGATCTAGACGACGAGGCGGCCATCGACGCCCTCGCCGAGCAGATCGAGATTCGCTTTACCAACGGCACCGGCGAGGACACGCGCCTGACCATTGACGGCCAGGACGCTTCGGCCGCCATCCGCACCCCGCAGGTCGACGCCAACGTGTCCAAAGTCTCGGCCTACCCGGGCGTGCGCGCCGCCATGCTCATCCATCAGCGCCGCGCCGCCGAGGACCGCGATATCGTGGCCGAGGGTCGCGACATCGGAACCGTCGTGTTCCCTAACGCGCAGGTCAAGGTCTTCCTGACCGCCGACCCGCGCGAGCGCGCCCGCCGCCGCGTGCTGCAGCGTCACCAAAACGATGCTCAGCCGCTCACGCCCGCGCAGCTCGAGGCCGAGGTCGACGAGACCCTCGACGCCCTCAAACAGCGCGACAAGCTCGACAGCAGCCGCGAGGTCGCGCCGCTCGTGCCAGCCGAGGACGCCGTGCACGTCGACTCCACCGCCCACACCATCGATGAGGTCGTCCGCATTATCGAAGACCTCATCAACCAAAGGAGGTAGCCCATGCGCCTGTTTAAGCAGACGCCCGAGGATTACTACAACGCCCCCTATGCCGAGTTCCCGGCGCTCATCCGCGGCATCGTCGCCGTGGTCATGGGCATCCTGTGGGCCTTCTCCAAGCTCATGTGGCGTTGGAAGGTCGAGGACGCTGACCTGCTGTTTGAGCGCCAGGAAGGCCGCGGCAGCGTGGTCATCTGCAACCACACCTCGATGGCCGAGGTGCTGGCCGTGGAGACGGCGCTGTACTTTGGCGGCCGCCGCGTGCGTCCCATCTTTAAATCCGAATTCGCCAAGAGCAAGATCGTACGCTGGGCCTTTAGCCGCGTGGGCGGCATTCCTGTCGAGCGTGGCACCGCCGACATGAAGTGCCTGCGCGCCGCCCAGCATGCGCTGCAGCGCGGCGAGGACGTCCTGATCTTCCCCGAGGGCACGCGCATCCGCTCGCGCGAGATCAAGCCCGAGGTCCACGGCGGTTTTGCGCTCATCGCTCAGATGGGCAAGGCGCCCGTCAACCCGCTCGCCATCTGCGGCTGGTCCGACATCACGCCTGCGGGCAAAAAGCTCATGCGTCCCAAGAAGTGCTGGATTCGTGCCGGCAAGGCCGTCTCGCTTTCCGATGCACCGGCCGAGCTCAAGCGCAAGGAGCGCCTGGCTTGGTTTGAGTCCGAGGCCATGAGCCGCGTATACGCCATGCGTGACGAGCTGTGCGCCGAGCATCCGGGCAGGTTCTAGCCATGGGTGAGGAAGT
This sequence comes from uncultured Collinsella sp., assembly GCA_905197665.1. Classification (GTDB taxonomy): domain Bacteria; phylum Actinomycetota; class Coriobacteriia; order Coriobacteriales; family Coriobacteriaceae; genus Collinsella. The sequence goes on along the minus strand of CAJJZP010000014.1, from coordinate 15,705 downwards.
CATGAGCTCTGCCGAGGCCGTGCCCGGCAAGGCAGACGACCCCACCATCGAAATCGCCGCCCACGCCGGCACCTGCTACGGCGTGCAGCGCGCGCTCGATATGGCCCTGGCGGCCGCCCCGCAGGTGGGGGAGACCTCTCAGGTCCACACCCTGGGTCCGCTCATCCATAACCCCATCGTGGTGCGCGAGCTTGCCGAGGCAGGCGTCGGTCTGGCCGACACCCTGGACGATGCCGCAACGGGCACCGTGATCATCCGCGCGCACGGCGTGGTGCCGCAGGTGATCGAGGCCGCTCGCAAGCGCGGCCTCGATGTGGTCGATGCCACCTGCCCTTACGTGAAGAAGGTCCACGTGGCCGCCGAGCGCCTGGTACGCGAGGGCTATCGCGTGCTCGTCGTGGGCGAGCCGGGCCATCCCGAGGTGGAGGGCATCCTGGGCCATGCCGGCGATGACGCGCAGGTCGTGAGCTGCGCCGCCGATGCGGACGCGCTGCCGCTCAAGGGCAAGGTGGGCCTAGTTGTCCAGACCACCCAAACCGCGCAGAACCTGTCCGAGGTTGTTGCCGCCATTACCCCGCGCGTGCAGGAGCTGCGTGTGATCAACACGATCTGCGCCGCCACGAGCGAGCGTCAACAGGCAGCAGCCGCACTTGCCAACCGCTGCGACTGCATGGTCGTGGTGGGCGGCAAGAACTCGGGCAACACCCGCCGCCTGGCGCAGATTTGCGCCGAGGCTTGCAAGCACACCCATCACATCGAGGAGACATCCGAGATCGAGGCCGCATGGTTTGTCAACGCACGCCACATCGGCATCACCGCCGGAGCCTCCACCCCGCAAGAACACATCGAGCGCGCCGTCGAGCGCATCAAGGAGCTTTGCCGCTAATCATGGACCAGACCGTACCCGCATACGCCGCCGAGGTGGCCGATTACGGGCGCAGCCGCGACCCCGAGCCGGGTGAGGGCGCGCTCATTAAAAACGTGCGCCCCGAATCGCCCGCATGGGACGTGGGAATCGAGCCGGGCATGCGCGTGCTCACGGTCAACGACGAGCAACTGACCGATATGATCGTGTGGCTCTGGGAGGCAGATGACGACACCGTCGAGCTGGAGGTTTTCGATCCACGCGACGGCACCGTCACCCCCGTTGAGCTTGATCGCTTTCCCGGCGAGGACTGGGGTCTGGAGTTCGATGGCCCCATCTTCGATGGCATGCGTACCTGCGTAAACGCCTGCGTGTTCTGCTTTATGACCATGTTGCCCAAGGGCGGACGCTCCACGCTCTACATCCGCGATGATGACTACCGCCTGAGCTTTTTACAGGGTAATTTCGTCACGCTCACAAACCTCACCGACGAGGACGTGCAAAACGTCATTGACCGCAACATGAGCCCCATGAACGTGTCGGTCCATGCCGTAAGCCCCGACGTCCGCCGCCGCATGATGGGCCGCAACGCCCAGCGCGGCATGGACGTACTCGAAGCCATCATGGCCGCCGGCATTGAGATTCATGCGCAGATTGTGCTGTGCCCCGGCATGAACGACGGCGAGGAGCTGGAAAAGACTCTGCGCTTTTGCGAGGAGCACGAGCAAATCACAAGTCTGGGCATTGTGCCGCTCGGTTTTACCAAGCATCAAAACCGTTTTAGCTGGTCCTACAGCGACAAGCCCGAGCTAGCGCGCGAGACCATTGCCATGATCCGTCCTTACCAGGATCGAGCCTACGAGCGCTTTGGCCGCCACACCTTCCAGATGAGCGACGAGTTCTATCTGGACGCCGGCATCGATCCTCCCGAGGCGGACTTTTACGACGGTTACCCACAGTACTACGACGGCATCGGCATGATCCGCTCGTATCTGGACGAGACCGACGACGTGCTGGCTACCGATGCCGAGCGACTGGCCCGCGTCCGCGAGGCCATCGCCGCCCGCAGCCAGCACCTGCTGTGTCTCTCGGGCGCCAGCGCTCGCGACACCGTGGCCCGCTTTGTGGAGTCGCCCAAGGGACTCGCCGGCACTGTCACGGCCATCAAGAACCGCTACTTTGGTGGCAACGTGGACGTAACCGGCCTCATCGTCGCGTGTGACATTCTGGAGCAGCTGCCCCAAGATCTGTCGGGGGTTATGCTCTTTGTGCCTAAGCTCATGTTCAACGCTGACGGCATGACGCTTGACGAGTATCATCGTGACGATTTACTCGCAAGCCTTACCAGTCGCGGCGCCGAGGTTCATGTGGTGTCGACCATGCCGCATGAGCTGCTCGATACCCTGGAGCACATCCTTGGCATTATGCCTGCCGACTCTAACACTTCCGCTGACCCTACCCATTAAAGGAGAGCAGATGAAACCTATCGTCGCCGTCGTCGGACGCCCCAACGTGGGCAAGTCCACGCTCGTTAACCGCCTGGCCCAGACCTCGGACGCCATCGTCCACGAGTCCCGCGGCGTCACACGCGACCGCTCATATCACACGGCCGATTGGAACGGTCGTGAGTTCACCATCGTCGACACGGGCGGTATCGAGCCGCTCAAGAGCGACGATGTCTTTGCCACGTCCATCCGCGACCAGGCGCTCGCCGCCGCCGAGGAAGCCGCCGTCATCCTGTTTGTGGTCGACGGCCGCACCGGCGTCACCGAGGAGGACGAATCAGTCGCCCGCATGCTCAAGCGCTCCGACAAGCCGGTCTTTCTGCTGGTGAACAAGCTCGACAACCCCGATCGCGAGAACGACAGCATCTGGGAGTTCTATTCCCTCGGCATCGGCGAGCCCACGCCGCTCTCGGCCCTGCACGGCCACGGCACGGGCGACCTGCTCGACGACATCGTGGCCCTGTTGCCCGAGGAGGAGGACGAAGTCGCCGACGAGTTCCCAGATGCACTGAACGTGGCCATCATCGGCCGCCCCAACGCCGGTAAGTCCTCGCTGTTCAACCGCATCCTGGGCGCCGATCGCTCCATCGTCTCGAACATCGCCGGCACCACGCGCGACGCCATCGACACGGTCGTCGAGCGCGATGGCAAGCACTACCGCATGGTCGACACCGCGGGCATTCGCAAGAAGAGCACCGTGTACGAGAACATCGAGTACTACTCCATGGTCCGCGGCCTGCGTGCCATCGACCGCGCCGACGTGGCGCTGCTCGTCGTCGATGCCTCCGTGGGCGTCACCGAGCAGGACCAGAAGGTCATGGGCTTGGCCATCGAGCGCGGCTGCGCCATCGTGGTTCTGCTCAACAAGTGGGACCTGCTCGACGACGATCGCAAGCGCGAGGCCTGCATGGAGACCGTCGACCGCCGTCTAGGCGTCATGGCTCCCTGGGCTCAGTACCTGCGCATCTCGGCCCTGACCGGTCGCAGCGTCGAGAAGATCTGGGCGATGGTCGACGCTGCCGAAAAGACGCGCTCGCAAAAGATCACCACCTCGCGCCTCAACACGTTCCTCACCGACCTGCGCGAGTTTGGCCACACCGTGGTGGACGGCAAGCGTCGCCTGCGCATGCACTACGTGACCCAGACTGGAGTCAACCCGCCGACGTTTACGTTCTTCGTCAACCACAGCGACCTGGTCAACGACACCTACCAGCGCTACGTGGAGAACCGTATGCGCTCGACCTTCGATTTTTCCGGCACGCCCATTCGACTCTTCTTTAGGAAGAAGGAGCAAAAGGATGCATAATCCGATTCTGCTGACCGCCATCTGCGCCGTGGTCTCGTTCTTTATCGGAGCGATTCCGTTTGGCCTGATCCTGGGCCGCGTGTTCAACCACACCGACATTCGCAAGGCGGGCTCCGGCAACATCGGCACCACCAACGCCCTGCGCGTGGCCGGCCCCAAGGTGGCCGCGCTCACCCTGCTGCTCGACTGCCTTAAGGGCGCCATCTGTGTCCTTATCGCCCGTCCGCTCATCGCCGATCTGGGCTATGGTTTTCCGCCGAACATCATGGCGCCTGGAGCCCCCGGCGACTGGATGCTCGGTGTCATCTGCCTGGCAGCGGTATGGGGCCACATCTTCTCGCCCTACCTCAACTTCCACGGCGGCAAGGGCATCGCGGTCGGTCTGGGCGTTATCCTTGCCTGGTACTGGCCCATTGGCCTGTCGCTGCTGGGCATGTTTATCGTAGCCGTCGCCATTACCAAGTACGTGTCGGTGGGCTCGCTTGCCGCCGCCATCGGCCTTCCCATCGCCGCTTGTGCGGTCTTTCCGTACAGCAGCCTAGGTCTCAAGTTTTGCATGGCGATGATCGGCATCACCGTGGTGTGGGCCCATCGCGCGAACATCAAAAAACTCACGTGCGGTAAGGAGTCCAAGCTCTCGTTTACCAAGCGCGTCACCGAGCCCGACGATAAGTAGGAGAGAGTCATGAATGTTGCGCTGATTGGCTCTGGCTCCTGGGGAACCGCCGTCGCCGGCCTTGCCGCCGCGCGAGCCGAGCGCGTGACCATGTGGGCCCATAGCGAGCAGACGGCCGCCGGCATCAACGGCGAGCACCGCAACCCGCGCTATCTGGTGGGATACGAGCTACCGGACAATGTGGTAGCAACGACTGAGCTCGCCCAGGCGCTCAACGGTGCCGACGCGATCATCTTTGCCGTGCCCTCCACACACCTGCGCAGCGTATGCCATCAGGCAGCACCCTTCATCGCCGCCGACACCCCGACACTCTGCCTCACCAAGGGTATTGAGCCCGAATCCGGCCTGCTTATGAGCGAGGTCATCGCCAGTGAGATCGGCAACGAGTCGCGTGTCGCGGCGCTCTCGGGCCCCAACCATGCCGAGGAGATCTGCCGCGGCGGGCTTTCTGCCGCCGTCATCGCCAGCAAAGATCCGCAGGTAGGGGAGACCTTTAAGGACCTGCTCCTATCCACGGCCTTCCGCATCTACCTGTCGCAGGACATGATCGGCGTCGAGGTTTGCGGCGCCATGAAAAACGTCATCGCCATCGTGTGCGGCATTTCCGCCGGTTCTGGTGCGGGCGACAACACGCTTGCCCTTATCATGACGCGCGGCCTGGCCGAGATCAGCCGTCTGGTGCACGCCCGCGGCGGTCAAGCCATGACCTGCATGGGTCTTGCCGGCATGGGTGACCTCATTGCCACCTGCACCTCCGAGCATTCGCGCAACCGCACCTTTGGCTACGAGTTTGCCCACGGCGTCTCGCTCGACGAGTACCAGGCACGTACGCATATGGTGGTCGAGGGCGCCGTCGCGGCCCGCAGCGTCAGTGAGCTTGCCCGTTCACTGGGCGTAGACATTCCGCTCACCTTTGCCGTGGAGCAAACGCTCTACAACGGTGTTACGTTGGATAGGGCGCTCGAGATTCTTACCGACCGCGTACCCTCCCAAGAGTTCTACGGACTCACCGACTAGTGCAGAAAGGCTACTACCATGGGTTCCATTAAAATCGCTCCGTCCGTCCTCTCGGCCGACATGGCCAACCTCAAGGGCGAACTCGACAAGATCGCCGGTGCCGACTACGTGCACTTCGACGTAATGGACGGCCACTTTACCGGCAACCTCACCTTTGGCGTTGACATCCTCAAGGCCGTCAAGCGCTCCACCGACGTGCCGGTCGACGCGCACCTGATGGTGTCGAACCCCGACGAGACGGTCGATTGGTACGCCGACGCCGGTGCCGACATGATCACCGTGCACTACGAGGCTTCCACGCACCTGCACCGCACGCTCACGCATCTGCAGCAGCGCGGCGTCAAGGCCGGCGTGGTGCTCAACCCCGCCACCCCCGTGTGCGTGCTCGAGAGCATCATCGACGTCGTCGATATGGTGCTGCTCATGAGTGTGAACCCGGGCTTTGGCGGCCAGAGCTTTATTCCCGGTACCATTGCCAAACTGCACGAGCTCAAGGCCATGTGCGAGCGCTACGGCGTGTCGCCCATGATCGAGGTCGACGGCGGCGTCTCTTCCAAGAACATCGCCGAGGTCGTCAAGGCCGGCGCCAACGTGCTCGTGGCCGGTTCTGCCGTATTTAAGTCCGAAGATCCCGCTGCCGAGGTTGCGCTGCTGCAGAAGCTGGGCAACGAGGCCGCACAGGAGGCATAAACCCTTATGACCGCAGGTCAAAACCGCATACCCGTGAATCTTGACTATGCCGCCTCGACGCCAATGCGCGCCGAGGCGCTCCTTGCGCAGCGCGAGTACGACGACAGCGAGCTTGCCGGCGTCAACCCCAACTCGCTGCATTCGCTCGGCCGCAAGGCTGCCGCGCGTCTGGAGGTTGCACGTCGCGAGATCGCCCGCAGCTTTGGCGCGCGCGTCCGCCCGTCCGAGATTGTACTGACCAACGGCGGCACCGAAGCCAACCAGCTGGCGCTGCTCGGTCTTGCCGAGGGCGCTCGTCAGCGCGATCGCAAGCGCGATCGTGTAATCGTTTCGGCCATCGAGCACGATTCGATTCTGGACAACCTGCCGTTGCTGCGTGCCGCCGGCTTTACCGTCGACCTGGTGCAGCCCTGCCACATGGGCTACATTGAGCCTGCCGCGCTTGTCGAGCTGCTAGGCGACGACGTGGCGCTCGTGAGCATCATGGTTGCCAACAACGAGACCGGCGTGGTGCAGCCCATCCGCGAGCTTGCCGCGGCCACGCATACCGTTGGCGCCCTGTTCCACACCGATGCCATCCAGGGGTATCTGCATATTCCGCTCGATGTCACCGAGCTGGGCGTCGACGCCATGTCCGTCGCAGCCCACAAGATTGGCGGTCCCGTGGCATCTGGCGCACTCTACCTTAAGAGCCGCACGCCGCTGCGCCCGCGCATCTTTGGCGGCGGACAGGAGGCCGGTCGTCGTGCCGGCACGCAAGACCTGCGAACGCAGCTCGCCTTTGCCGCTGCCGCCTCGTCTCTGACGCCCCATGTGGCTCAGGAGCGCGCGAAGCTGCAAGCCCTTTCCGACAAGCTCTACGCCACGCTTACGGCTCATCCGCGTATTCATGCCACCATGGGCGACTACGCACAGGCCGATCGCCTGCCGGGCATGGTGTCGATCTACGTTGATGGCATGGACTCCGAGGAGCTCATCGTCAAGCTCGATGCCGCCGGCTTTGAGGTTTCGGCCGGCTCGGCGTGCTCGAGCGGCAGCATGGACCCGAGCCATGTGCTCAGCGCCATGGGCATTGGTCGCGAGCAGGCACTAGGTGCACTGCGCATTTCCTTTGACGACCGCGTGAATCCGGACGATCTGGACGAGTTTGCCCAGACGCTGCTCTCGATCGTAGGCGCCGCATGATCGTCGCCGAGCTTGAGCGCGCGCTGCTGGCACGCTATCCCAAGACCGATGCCGAGAGTTGGGACCATGTAGGATTCTCCGTCGGCGACCCTGCCGCGGAGATTACCGGTGTTGCCTGCGCACTCGATGCGACCGAAGCCAATGTGCACCGCGCCCAGGAGGCCGGCGCCAACGTGCTGCTAACGCATCATCCCATCTATATCAAGGCGCCCGAGGCGTTTTGTCCGTCGGATTCCACACGCCCCCAATGCAGCGCCGCGCTGTACGAGGCAGCTCGTTGCGACGTGAGCATCATCTCGCTTCACACCAACCTGGACCGCTCGCACGAAGCGCGCGTTCGCCTGAGCGATTTGCTAGGCGCAAAGCCCATAAGCTCGCTGGAGCATGCGGACGAGCCTGAACTCATCGGTCTGGGCGCCCTTGCGACCCTCAACGACCCCTGCAGCCTGCGCGACCTTGCCGCCCGCGCCGCCCAGGCGTTTGGCAGCGACCCGCGCGTGTGGGGCGAGGCAGATCACCCGTGCCGCACCATCGCCATTTTGGGCGGCTCCTTAGGCGACTTTGGAGAGCTCGCCATCGCCGCGGGCGCAGATGTTATCGTGACGGGCGAGGCAGGCTACCACGTGGCACAGGACCTTGCCTTGCGCGGGCTGCCGGTAATCTTGCTCGGCCACGACCGCTCCGAGGAGCCGTTCGTTGATATATTGATGAACTCTGCAGTTGACGCCGGGGTCGACCCCCGTCATGCGATTAAAATACTGAACCCTTGCCAATGGTGGACTGTGACAAAAGGAGAGAACTTATGAGCGCCGGCGCTACGCTACTCAAGCTGCAACAGATCGATTTGGAGCTCGCCCGCAACAAGAGCGAACTTGCCAATATGCCGGAGCTCAAGGAGCTCGCTTCCAAGCGCAAGACCTATGTGAAGCTCAAGTCCGAGATGACCAAGCTCTACGCCCAGCGCAAGGATCTGGACATTGAGCTCGACGATCTCAACACCACCGAGATTCAGACCAACAACGCCATCGAGGCCGCCAAGAAGCGCCACGTGGACGGCTCCGACTACCGCGAGGTTCAGGACCTGGAGAACGAGCTCGCCACCCTGGCCAAGCGCTTGGACAAGATCGAGCACACCCGCAAGGACGTCGTCGTCGCCCATAAGGAAGCGCTTGACCGAGAGGCTCGCGCGCAGGCCATCATCGCCAAGTTCGAGGAGGGCGTGAAGGCCGATACCAAGGCTGCCCGCGCCAAGGCTGCCAATCTGCAGGCTCAGATCGATGACGCCACCAAGGAGCGCACCGCGCTTGCCGCCACGCTGCCGACCGACGTGCTCACCGATTACGAACGTCTGCTCAAGCAGTTCCGCGGCCTGGCCGTCGAGACCATCAAGGGCAACATCCCCACGGTCTGCCACACCGCGCTGCAGGCGTCGTCCATGAGCGACCTCAACCACGACGGTAGTGAGATTACGCATTGCCCGTACTGCCACCGCCTGCTGGTGCTTCCCAACAAGGAAGCCTAAATGATGACGGCGGCATCCAACAATACAATGCAACTTGAGGGAAAAACGATCCTGCTGGGCATTACCGGCGGGATCGCCGCCTATAAGTCGTGCAATATCGTGCGCCTGCTCCAAAAGCGCGGCGCGCACGTCAAGGTCGTCATGAGCGAGCATGCCACTGAGTTTGTGGGGCCGCTCACCTTCCGCGCGCTCACCAATGAGCCGGTCGCGGTTGGGCTATTCGACGACCCCTCCGACCCCATCCACCATATTTCGCTGGCGCAGGAGCCCGATTTGGTGGCCGTGGCGCCCGCGACGGCCAATATCATCGCCAAGATGGCAAACGGTATCGCCGACGACCTCATCTCCACCACGCTGCTTGCCACACCGCGACCCATCGTGGTCGCACCCGCCATGAACAACGGTATGTGGAAGGCGCCGGCGACGCAGGCCAATATGGCCACGCTGCGCGAGCGCGGTGTCCACGTGGTGGGGCCCGGCAGCGGCTACCTTGCCTGCGGTGACGTGGACACGGGACGCATGAGCGAGCCCGAGGGCATCGTCGAGGCCGTCTGCGAGGTGCTCAACCCCGTCCCGCAAGACCTGGCGGGCAAGCGCGTCGTGATTACCGCCGGCCCCACGCACGAGCCGATTGACCCTGTGCGCTTCATTGGCAACCGGTCTTCGGGCAAGATGGGCATCGCCCTGGCGGGGGAGGCCGCTCGCCGCGGCGCTGCGGTCACGCTTGTGCTGGGGCCGACATCGCTCGACGTGGGCCGCGGCGTGGAGTGTGTGCGCGTGCAGACCGCAGCAGATATGCTGCAGGCGGCTCTGAGCGCCTTTCAGACGGCCGATGCGGCCATTTGCGCGGCCGCCGTCGCCGACTACACGCCTGCCGCCCCTGCGGACCACAAACTCAAAAAGGCCAACGAGCGCCTGGACCACATCGAACTGGTCGAGACGATCGATATTTTGGCCGAGCTTTCACGCCAAAAGGGAGAGCGGTGCGTGATCGGCTTTGCGGCCGAGACCGATAACGTCGTGGAGTACGCACAGCGCAAACTTGCCCGTAAGGGTTGCGATGCGATCATCGCCAACGATGTCTCGCGCGCTGATTCAGGCTTCGGAACCGATACCAACAAGGCCTGGATCGTGAGCAAAGCGGGTACGCAAGAACTTCCCGTACTAACAAAACCCCAGCTTGCAGATACAATTTTGGACTTGCTTCAAAATATTTAAAAAAGTTCTTGCACAAGGGCAAAGTTTCGGGTTAATATACTCCCTGTTGCGAGCGAGAGCAGAGCAACAAACAAAAGCTTCGGGACGTGGCGCAGCTTGGTAGCGCACTTGACTGGGGGTCAAGGGGTCGCTGGTTCGAATCCAGTCGTCCCGACCAGAAGTTTGCAGGTCAGGCACCTAGTGCCTGACCTTTTTTGTTTTAAGCAATTGCTTAATTTTGATTAAGCAACAGGGTGCTAAAAATCTACCTACGCGATATTCGCCTTTTGCGGCTACTTGCGCGTTTTGCACGCGCTTGAGCCGATTTATTAACGCGATATGAATCTACATACGCGTAGCTGGTATACAGCCGAGTACGGGCTGTATTTATCGCGGCGATTTACACAGATATAGCGACTGTAACGGACAAGCGTGTCGCTGTATTTATTCCAGTAGTTCACTTGACCGGTGGACAAGTGAGCGGTTGCAACGAAACGGCAAGCGGGATGGGCCCTATACGAGGGCGCCGCAGAGGTAATAGAGGTGAAGTGCGGCAGGCGCTCTGAGAGGCGCAGTACGACCCCTTTTTCCTCGAACCGACTACCTTTGTACCATGAACCTCAAATTGTTCAAGTAATCGCCAAAAGAAAGGCCCGCGCAGGATTGCACGGGCCTTTCACTAGACAAACTAGAAGACAAGCTAGAAGACAGGTTAAAAACACCAGGCGAGGCATATGCAATACGAGTACGTCGCGCCGTAGTCGTTATAGTTACCGTTGCTATAGATACAGCGGAAGTACGCGGAGCCGCTCGGATCCACGGAGCGCGTCCAGTGATAAAAGCTCGACGACACCCCTGAATGGTTCGAGTACGTCACGCCCTTGGATTTGTAGTACTCGTACTGGGTACCGTCGGTCTGGCGGTCTCCGTAGATCTCGGTCATCGAGAGCAGGAAGACTTTATCGGTCGTGGCCGATGGGGCGCTGGCACTGCCACCACCCTTGTTATCGGTCATCTTCGTGACGGCCTTCGCCTTGGACTGGAGTTCGATCGGTAGGAGCGACCAGAGGTCACCGGAATTGAGGCGGCCGCGGATCTCCGATTTCTCCCAGCCGCCGGCATTGGTGCTCGTGGCGTTCATTCGCTGCTCGTCCATGGCAGTGTTGGTTACCTCGAACGTGAGCCCAGCCTTACCGGAGCCGTCCCTGAGGTCATCGTGGTTGATACCGATGATGCGATACTCGAGCGTCTTGCCGTTCGTCAACTTCATCGAGAACTTCGTCCCCGCGTCCATCGCGGCCTTCGCCTTTGCGTACGCCGGCGACGCCTCGCCCTTGGCGGCGATGTCCTCGGCCACGGCCTCCTGCTCGTCGAGCGTCCAGTCCTTCGCGTCCTTGGCGACAGCCGCCTGGACGGTCGCGGAATCGGCTCCCGCAGAGCCGCCGCCGGTTGCGCCGCCCTCGACCCCGCCGGTCGTCCCGTTGCTCACCGTGTTGCCGACCAGGTTGAACTGGTTGCGGATGGCCCCCGCCACGCCGGGTCCCGCGAACACGATCACCAGGCCGATGATGGCGATGATCAGGACGTACTCGATGATAGATTGGCCTTGGAGGCGGGTTCTCCTAGGAGATACCCCCCCCCCGAAGGTTAATTGCCGCTGCATGCATTTGCGGCTCCCTTCGCTCAGGGTTTGTAGATACATCGCCGAGCGTAGGGCTATTTCAGATTTCTGCATCGGTCTTGCCGCAGCGGCAAACGTAATTAACTAAACGCCTTCGCGGCGCAATCAACCGCTCACTCAATCGAATTTGTTGCTCAACAAATTCGCAGGTGAGGACAGTAGAATTGGTGTTATCGGAAGTGACGGATGACCGCCGGTGTCGAAGCTGGCGGCCGAGAAGAAAGGACCGAAAATGAGAACTATGGAGCTGATAATCTTCTTCCTGCCTCTCCTGGCGATCGCCGCCAACATCTGCGGCGTGGCGGAGCTCGTTAAGATTGCCAGGGCCAAGGGGCATTACACCAATGACGCGGGAATCCTCTGGTTCATCGGCCTTTTCGGCACGGCGCTCATGGTCGGCCTGATCGTCTGCGCACTGCCAGACCGAGCTGCGCCGGCGCCCAGCGCAAAAACGGATGAAGACGCCCTGCCCGAGGTGTAGACATGTCAAAGTACAAGATCGTCTACCGCGACGCCAACCCCTCCTGGCAGGAACTCTGCCCCGTCAGGGTACTGGCCGTCCAGGTCTCCAGGGACACCGAGACGGGAGCTTGCTTCCTCCAGACAAAGATCGTCAACGTATCGACGAAACCCATCAGCCGCATAGAGTTCACGGTCGGGCTCGAGGGCGAGGGAGGGGAGACGGAGAACGTCGACTTCTCGCTCCTAGATGCCGACCTGCCCGCCGGCGAGGTGCTCAGGCCCAAGGCGGTGAGAATCAAGCTGTCTGTTATCACCGGCTCGCGTGCCGTTGTGACCCGAGCGGACTGCGAGACGTCCTTCGACGACCCGGTCGACATCGATAACCCCGCGCCACTCGCGCTCAACGGAATCGAGGAGTCGGAACGCGATGTCCTGCTCTCCGAGATGGGCGCCGATGCCTGCAAATGCTCGGGTGTCCATTCCGAGCACGAGGGATGGTGGCAGTGCGGCTGCGGGGCGGTGAACCTCAAGCGCGGAACCTGCTGGAACTGCGGCGCCGTGCGCGAGAAACTGGCGGATCTGGAAGATGCCGCGTTCCTGGATGAATCCAGAAGGGACAGGGTCTACAAGACGAGCGTCGCGATACTCGAGAAGGGCAACAGGAAGGAAGCTGAGGCCGCAAAGGAAAGCCTCGAGAGGCTGGCCGAGCAGGGATACGGGGACTCGGGCGAGAAGGCAAGAGAGGCCGGCGCGAAGATTGCGAACCTCTCCAAAAGGAGGAAGAAAATAGCCGTCGCGGCTGTCGCGGGCATCGTCCTGCTTGCCGTCATGGTCGCCATCTCGCCCCTGCCGTCCATGCTCGAAGCAAGGGCGGACATGAAGGCGGAGCAGGAGAAAATCGAAAGCGTCGCGATTGAGCAGACCGTCGAACTGGGAACATATTCGGGCGAGCTCTCGGCTTATACAGGAAAGGATATCGAGGGCCAACCGATTGAATGGATAGTCCTCCACAAGGAGGGCGACAGGGCTCTCCTCATGACCGAGCATTGCATCGATGAGATGGAATTCAGCGAGAATGGAGACGTATGGGACTTCAAGTCAAGCTCGCTGTATAGGTATCTGAACGGACCCTTCAAAGAATACGCCTTCAACGATGCCGAGCGCGGGATTTTAGCAGGCGACGTAACGATTCTAGACTCCTGGAGCGATTACCTTAGCGAGGATAATATGTACGCGACTCTAGCCGGCACGGACGTCCCCGAGGCATGGTGGGCTTCCGATATAGAGAAATGCGAAGACGATTCATATGGGGCCTACTACGCCGGTCAACCCTTGACTAGTTACATTGACGAAGAAGGTGGCATCTCCTGCGGCGACCTCGGCAGCACGCAGGATTCGACTCTCGGAGTTCGCCCAGCCATCTGGGTCAAATTGAATTAGCAATCGATTTTTCCATCGGTTAAATTGTGAAGGTGGCTTCCGAACCATCGGGAGCCACCTTTATGCGTTCACTTGAACTTGGCTATTGCCGTGCCTTGGGAAGGATTACGCCGGGGGCATTCTTGTTGGAGTTGCCATGCAGTGTATTCGGGCTGACGTTTCAGTCGGAACAATCCAGATGAAGACTCCGGCACTGCTCAAACATTCCCGTTTAGTCATATACGTCACTGAAATCGCACTTGGCACCGAGACCAGTTACGTCCACATCCGCGTCCGGAACGAATCGAAGCGGTATCCCGTTTCAAAACGAAGCCTCGGTCCATGAAGGAGACTTTCCCATATACATAGATTAAGATAATACCGTGTATGACGAATATGAACTTGAGCATATTCCGTCCGTATTCATACTGGATGATCAAGGAAACATCATCGGCTTATCCGAAGGAGAGGAAGAACCTCTTGCCTTATTAAAGAAATACGCCAAATACAACGGATATAAAGCGGAAGGAGGCGACATCAAGTAACTATCAAAGGCCAGATTAAGGAGCCAGCCATGAAGAAATGCCTGCCCTCCATCGTCTCAGCAGCTCTTTGCCTCTCCCTTGTCATGACACCATTTGTGCCCGTTGCGGCAGCCCATGCCGACGAGGGATCTCCCGCCGAGAGCAGCGAGATCTACGTCGGAGACAACTACGACGAAAAGTACGATATATCCCTTTTTTTGAGCGCGGGCGCTGCACGGATTCATATTCCAAGGCGTGGTGCGATTCTCACGGATCTGCAAATAACCGCACCGTCCCTCACAAGGTCACGCTGAACACGAAGGAGGAGGCTTGCCTGCGCGATCTCTAGCTTGCTGGCACCGCTGAAGTTATCGCCGGTCTCGTGACAACCGGTCCTAGCGGCGGCTTTTTTGCAACCGCAATGACATCGTACCGACTTTTCACTTGCATGTTCTGAAAGGAAGTTGCCATGTTGTCGCAAAATCAATCGAGATACTTGACCACAATCGGCTTTGCCCTGCTTGCATTACTCTTTGCTAGCGACCTCTTGCTGAAACCGCCCAAGGAACTCGTTTCGCTTGCCATAGCCTGCATTTCCGCCCTTTACTTTACGGCAACCCTATTCGTCGGACTAAAGGAGAGGAAAAAAGGCGCAGTCGTTGCATCTGCCGTAGGCGTGATCATAGCCATTGCCTCATTCTTTATCTGACACATTGGTGATCTAGGGGCGATATCGTAGGAATACGACCGGGAGAGCCGGGACCAGATTGCCCGGGTTGCCCGGTCGGCTCGCGCGACGGCGCGGCGGTTCCACAGAAAGCTCTCCGGACTTCACACCGTTTCTGATCGCATTGTAGACAGCCATCTCGTCTTCGCTGTCGGCGAGCACGCGGTGTGCGTCGTCGTTTTGGATGTCCAGTAAATCTCGAAGGTCCTCCATGCACCAGCGTCCGAGATTTGGCCATGCGCGTTGCGCGAGCTGATAAGTGTCGATTGCGATGTTGTAGTTAAAGTCCAGGCCAAAGCCGTCCCAGGCAGAACGGCTTTGTTTCCTTGATTATCAACTTTATCCGGACACTTCCCGCATTCATCCGTGCGTGTACGGATGAATGCGGGGCTCGATAGCCCGGCGGCCTGATCGGCAGGCCGCCGGGAACTCTCACTCCTCGATAAAAGCCGGCACCCGGTTAGTCCTGCGCATCTTGAAATCGCCAGTTTCGTGGGAGACGTAGAGAATGCCGTCCATCCCGTCTCGCGATGCATATGAAAGGTGAACAGAACCGCAATCCGCTCCATCATCGTCGAGAAGATCGAACGAATTCGGATCGCTCGTTGCGGCCAAACGACCACTCAGACAAGAGCCATCGCCATTACAGATTTGCCATTCCATGTCTTCGCCTGCAAGAATCGCCATAGACGGCCTGGTCGCGCCATCGTTGACATACATCCCGTCTATGCCAAAACCGTTCTCAGCGCCATCGATAAACGATTGCTCGGACCTATACCTCGCAAATGATGCACATAGAACCATTGCAAGACAAAGTACAGAGCCAACAATCGCTATCTTTGCATAGCTCTTGCCTATCATGTCATTCATCTCCCTCGTATGTATCGAGGTATTCCTGCTTGAGCGTCTGCGAGGACGACTTGATCTTT
>CAJJZP010000013.1 GCA_905197665.1 uncultured Collinsella sp. | reverse complement strand
GTTCTCAAGGTGCACGCCTGGCGGCTGATCCGGTCCGACCGGGCCGCGCGGCAAGAAGATATATTGCCAGACCGGAGGGGCGCCGTGGGCGGGAATCTGGGCGTACACATTTCCTACACAATTTGGGATCCGACTAACGTTTGCCAGCCGTTAACTACCGCTCACCGAGCATCTCTTTATATAAGGCAGTCTCATGGTTAAAGCGGATACGTTCCCCTAGCTAAAGCACAGCCAGCATCGAGCAACTCATCACGTTCTTCCACCGAGAACCCCTCGGCGTAGACGCGCACCACTGGTTCGGTCCCGCTAGGACGGACCAGCAGCCACGTGTCATCCTCGAATGCTAAACGCAAGCCATCCATATGACTAACGTTTTGCGGCACCTTGCCACAAATCGACTTGGGGTTTACGCCCGGCAGCAGGGTTCGTAACGTTTCGGCATCTTCGGCCTCAAGGCGCAAATCGCGTCGACCGTAACTCGTCTTACCAAAACTGTCCTCGAGTTGGTCGACCAGAACGCCCAAAGGCGCGTCCGTCTTTGCCATAAGCTCACACAGAATCAGACAGGCGAGGATTCCATCGCGCTCGGGCATATGCGCGGCGATGCCGATACCACCGGCTTCCTCGCCGCCTATGAGGACGCCACCCTTCTTCATCTCTGCCGCTATATATTTGAAACCGACTGGTTTGACGGTCACGCGGCAGCCAAGCGCCTCGGCAATGCGACGCACGAGCGTCGAGCACGAAAGATTGACGACGACGCGTCCCTCCAAATTACGAAATTGAACCAAGTCGCCCAAAACGAGCGCCATGATCTGATGCGGATGTATATATCTGCCGCGCTCGTCAACCGCGCCGATACGGTCGGCGTCGCCGTCGGTCACCAGGCCAGCGCAAGCTCCGTCCTCGATAACCGTATGCTCGCAAGCGTCCACCCACGGCTCAACGGGGTCGGGGCAGATATCTTCTTGGTCAGGCGCCTGCCCGGCGTGAATCTCGTGCACCTCAACGCCAAGCTCGCGCAGCAAGTCGGCTAGATAGCCCTGGGCTGCGCCGCCCATGGGGTCAACAACCACGCGCAGGTGCGCGGCGCGGATGGCTTCGGCATCGACAAACGATGCCACCGCTTGCATATAGTCAGGAATGATATCCGCGGTGCGATATTGCCCCTCGATCCCCATTGGCTCGGGAGCCATGGTCTCTTCGAGCTCTTCGATGACATCCTGGTTGGCGGTCGAGCCGTCACCCATGCGAATCTTGAGACACAGATAACCCTGCGGATGATGGGACCCCGTCACCATGAGCGCGCCGCACGCCTCACCGTCATAAGCCGCCGCCCACGTAAGGGCAGGGGTCGGAACAGGTCGCGAAGCGAGCACGGCGTCTAGCCCGTGCGCTGCTAGCACACCCGCCGCAAGCTCAGCGAACTCGCGCGCCAGGGGCCGAGTGTCGAACCCTATATATACCGTTTTGCCCGGATTGGTCTTTTGCCACAACTCGCCGACGGCATCGGCGATACGGGCAACGTTATCGGCAGTGAAGTCCTCATCGACGCGAGCGCGCCAACCGTCAGTTCCAAAATGAATTATCGCGCACACGCGCAGACACCTCACAGTGTTTGGATCATGGTACGCATGAGGTATACCCGCGATACACGCTCGGCAACCTGCCGGCACCAGCATTCACCATTTGGGCAAATGCTGCCGAGGACATGCAGGCAATAAAAAAACCGCCCCGTATGGAGCGGTTTTGCCCTTTATATATCGAGCGCCTCGGCCATCGCTGCCGTAGTGATTGCCGTGGTTCCACAGCAACTGCCCACCATTGCGGCACCGGCATGTCTCCATTCGATGCATGCGCGCGCGAAAGCTTCGGGGTTCTCGTGCCATACGGGGCCATCCTGAGTCTGGACCGGATCGCCCACGTTGGGACGCACCGTGACGGGAGTAGTCGCCGATGCAACCATCCTGGGCACCGCCGCGTTCGCGGCCGCAAGCGAACAGCAATTAACACCAACCGAGTTTGCGCCGTGTTTTTCGGCGTACAAAACGGCTGCCTCGATGTTGAGGCCATCGCCCAACAGGTCGCCCTTATCGTCAACGACAAAACTCACCAGAACAGGCATGCCGTCGGCGGCATCTCGGGCGCCGGCAAGCATGGGCTGCAAATTACGGATAGACGTCACCGTCTCGATCAGCAGACCGTCAACACCAGCATTGAGCAAGGCGTGCGCCTGTTCGCGCGCAATGCCTCGGATCTCACGAAACTCGGCCGAGTCCTCGGCAAACCACTCAATACCGATCGGACCCATCGAGCCCAGCAGCAGCTGAGGGTGCGCCTGGCGGGCATCGTCGACGGCCCCGCGATTGACCTCCGCCACGGACGGCGCAATCTGGTCGTGCTTGAGGGCATAGCTTGATGCCTGAAAGGTATTGGTAATGAGTACCTGCGCGCCGGCGGCGACATACAAGCGATGGATACGAGAAACGGTCTGCGGCTCTGCCAGATTCCAAAACGCCGGTGGAATATCGGCGGCGTCGTACTCACTCAACAGAACACTGCCCATGGGGCCCTGCGCCAACAAGGTCTCGCTCGACAAGCGGCGCGTAAGTTCCTCGGCACCAAAGCGATTGTAATAACTCGTATCCATATATATCCCGCTATTCCTCGACGCTGATTCCCTGCTTTTCGAGATAGGCGAGCCAGCGGTTCATCGTGTCCTCGGATAGCGCATGCTCCATCATGCAGGCCTCGGAATCGGCTCGCTCAAATTCGACACCGAGCTCCTGAACCAAAAACGTGCGGACGAGGCGATGACGGTACCAGATAGCCGTGCCAACCTCGCGGCCGCGATCGGTCAGGACTACCTTGCCGTAGTGCGATTGCTCGACAAGCTCGGATGCCTTGAGCGCCGAAACCGCTTTATTGACCGATGCCTTGGAGACGCCAAGGCGCTGCGCGATGTCGACCGATCGCACGCCGTTGGTTTCCCCCTCTTCGCTTTCAATGCGAACCATGCACTCCAAGTAGTCTTCGTTCGCCACCGTCAGATGTAGTTCGCGCGAGCTATTTGTCGTATCCATGATCTTCCGTCCCTTCTGCATTCAATGGCTGATTCTACCCCATCCAAGCGTCGCGGTATGCCGTGGCATACCGTGCTAGAGTTCTTGTTGCACACGACGACCAAGATTGGAGCGGTCTTTATGGAAAACACCACCACGAACCCCGATGTCCTCGAGCGCTTTTTGCGCTACGTCCAGATCAACACGCAGTCCGAGGATGCAAACTGCGACCAGGTACCCTCGAGCGTCGTTCAGTTTGACCTTGCCAACGTGCTGGCTGAAGAGCTGCGCGAGCTTGGTGCGGAAGATGCCCACGTGACCGAGCATGCCTATGTCTGCGCGCATATCCCCGCAAGTGCGGGCGCTGAGGACAAGCCCGCCCTTGGCCTGATCGCCCATCTCGACACCACCGAAGTTGCACCGGGCGCCGGCGTGAAGCCGCACATCGTACACTACGAAGGCGGCGACCTGGTCTGCGGCACGGTTGACGGTAAGCCCGTTGCCATGAGTACCGCCAAGCTTCCCGCCCTGAACGACCTCGCGGGTGAGGACCTGGTCTGCAGCGATGGCACCACGCTGCTGGGCGCGGACGACAAGGCAGGCGTCGCCGAGATCATGTCGCTTGTCGCGCGTATCGCTCAGGACCCCTCTCTGCCCCATCCCGCACTCGGCATTTGCTTCTGCCCTGACGAGGAGATCGGTCACGGAGCCGAGCTGTTGGATATCGATACCTTTGGCTGCAAGTACGCCTACACGGTCGACGGCGGCCCCATCGGCGAGCTGGAGTGGGAGTGCTTTAACGCCGCCGAGGCGACCATCCGCTTTGAGGGCCAGTCCATCCACCCGGGCGACGCCAAGGGCCGTATGGTCAACGCAGGCAATCTGTTCTGCGACTTCAACGCGTTGCTCCCCTACGTGCAGCGCCCGGAGTATACGGAAGGCTACGAGGGCTTTTATCACCTTGAGGGTGTATCTGCGACCGTCGATCACGCCACGGCGCGCTATATCGTCCGTGATCACGATGCCGCCAAGTTCCAGCAGAAACTCGACCTTATTGATGCCGCCGCCTCGATGCTCAACCAGCGTCTGGGTGAGGAGCGCGTGACGGTCGAGATTAAGCAGCAGTATCGAAATATGGCCGAGATCGTTCGTGACTATCCCGAGCTTATTGATGTTGCCAAGGAAGCCTACCTTGCCTGCGGCGTTGAGCCCCAAGTGCTGCCGATTCGTGGCGGCACCGACGGCGCTCAGCTGTCGTTCCGCGGTCTGCCCTGCCCCAACCTTTCCACCGGCGGCTATTGCTACCACGGCGTCAACGAGTTCGTCCCGGTCAGTTCGCTCGTCAAGATGACCGACGTGCTCCAGGAGCTCGTCGCCCGCTTTGCATAAGCCTGGCTGCACAAGTCCAAAAGACGAATCGCCCCGTCCTCAACCGAGAACGGGGCGGTTTTTGATACAAGGGGAGTAGTCAACATCGCAGGTTGAGCCAACGTCAGCGAGCGACGTCCAAGGCGAACAAGTTGGCATGAAAAAGGCAGGGCATTGACCTTCTGGTCATGCCCTGCCTTTTGAATGACAAATTGTCGCCTTGGGCGGCGCGCAGCGTCGAGTCGTTACGGCGTTTGGTAAAACGCCGTAACTTAGTAGTTGGCTTCGTAGCCGTTGCCGTCGCCGGTGGGCTCTTCGTAGTAGTCCGAATCGCTCGAATCGCTTGAGTCATCGGAATCGTCAGAGCTGACCGATGAGGTTGCGGTACCGTTTGCGTAATCGTCAGACGTGTTGTTGTTCAGGTCGCCGATCGTAGAGCTGGAACCGTCGGAAAGACCCATGGTGTTGGGACCCTTGGGATCCTTGCCAGCATCGACGCGCTCCATCATTTCCTTGAGCTCGTCCTCGTAGACAAAGACGTAGCTCACACCGTCGATCATGGTGCTGTCGTCGGCGTACGAGGGCAGGTTGGCCGAGTAGATACCGTCGACATCCATACCGCGCATGGCGTTGACCGTAGCCACGATATCCTGAACGCTCATATCGGTTACGAGCATATCGGACAGCGAATTAACCAGGCCAAAGATCTTCGTGGCATCGAAGTTATTGAGAATCTGGTTGGCAAGGGCGCCAAGCACCTGACGCTGGTGGCGCATGCGCGTGTAATCGCCGTCGGCATAGGTGTAGCGGCAGCGGGCATAGGTAAGGGCGGTGGCACCGTCCATATGCTGCTGGCCAGCGGTAATCTTAATATCCAGGTGCTCGGGGTCGTCAACATCATCGGTTGCGTTAATGTCGATACCGCCAACCGAATCAATCAGCGCCTGCATACCGTCGAAGCTGACCTCGGCATAGTGGGAAATCTGAACACTGCACAGCTCGTTAACCGCCTCGACCATGGCCTCGGCGCCGCCAACGGTATGGCAGGCGTTGATCTTCATGGTCTCGCCCTTGTACTCGACCTTGGTGTCGCGCGGAACGGAAATGAGCGTCGCCTGCTTTTGCGTGGGGTCGATGCGTGCCAGGATAATCGAGTCGGCACGATACGTATCCTCGCCCGGACGGCCGTCGGTACCAAGAAGCAGCACGTAGAACGGATCCTTTGCCTCATCGGTGTCAACCAGAACCCGACGCAGATTGTCGGTAATGACATTAGAATCGCCGAGCTTGCCCATAATGGTGGCAAACCACAGGCCGGCAGCGGTAGTGGCACTCAACAGCACGCCAAGCACGACAATGAGCGCGACGTGACGAATCGTGTGGCTACGACGACGTTGGCGAGCGCGCTCGGAATAGCGAGCCACGTTATCGCGACTGTAGATCTTGGCCTGCGCACCAGTTGAGGGTCTTCGGGTGGTGGTATCTGCGAGGGGCTTTTTATTAAACATAGGCAACCTGTATTAGTAGATGACGGGATCGGGGACGGTAGCATGCTCGACATGCGCGCCGAGCGCCTGCAGCTTTTCGACAAACTGCTCGTAGCCGCGCTTGATGTGATGGATAGCCGAAACCTCGGTCGTCCCGTCGGCGATCAAGCCCGCTACGACGAGGGCCGCTCCGCCGCGCAGATCGGGCGAGGTAACCTGTGCACCCGAGAAGCCCTTGACGCCATGAATCATGGCATGATGGCTCTCGATACGAATGTCGGCACCCATGCGCACCAGCTCAGAGGCAAACATAAAGCGATTCTCGAAGATGTTCTCGGTAATAACGGAACTGCCGTCGGCAAGGGCGGAGAGCACCATAATCTGCGCCTGCATGTCGGTCGGGAAACCGGGGAACGGAAGCGTCTGGATGTCGACCGGCTTGATACGCTCGGCACGGTTCACATGGACGCCATCCTCGACGCGCTCGCAGTCGATACCCATGAGCTCCATCTTCTTGAGCACCATGCCCAAATGAATGGGGCAAAAGCCCGTGACATCGACACCGCGATCGTCCGCCATCAACGCACCGGCGACGATAAAGGTACCGGCCTCGATGCGGTCGCCCACCACGCGATGGATAACGGGATGGAGCTCTTCCACGCCTTCGATAGTCACGACGGGCGTACCGGCGCCAACAATCTTGGCGCCCATCTCGTTGAGCATGTTAGCGAGATCGACGATCTCGGGCTCGCGGGCGGCATTGTCGATAACCGTGGTGCCCTGTGCGCGCACAGAGGCCATGATGAGATTCTCGGTCGCACCGACGCTGGCGAACTCGAGCGTGACGGTGGTACCGCGCAGACCTTGGGGCGCATTAGCGTTGATGTAACCGTGGGCGGTATCGAACTCAACGCCCAGGGCCTCAAGACCAAGAATGTGCATATCGATCTTACGAGCACCCAGGTTGCAGCCGCCCGGCATGGCAATTTTGGCGCGATGGAAGCGGCCCAGCAGGGGCCCCATGACGGCGGTGGAAGCGCGCATCTTGGCAACGAGCTCGTAGGGGGCCTCCCATGAATCGACCTGAGAGGTATCAATCTCGAGCGTGTGCTCGTCGAGAACATCGATCGTAGCGCCCATGCCCTTGAGCACCTTGCCCATCACGTGGACATCGGAAATATCGGGCACGTTCTGCAGCGTCGTCTTGCCCGGCGCCAGAAGCGTTGCCGCCATGAGTTTGAGCGCGGAGTTCTTGGCGCCCGAGACGGGCACGGAGCCTCCGATGGCGTGGCCACCCTCAACGCGGATAATATCCAAGGTCTACCCTTTCAAA
Organism: uncultured Collinsella sp.; assembly: GCA_905197665.1. Taxonomy (GTDB): domain Bacteria; phylum Actinomycetota; class Coriobacteriia; order Coriobacteriales; family Coriobacteriaceae; genus Collinsella. The sequence goes on along the minus strand of CAJJZP010000013.1, from coordinate 69,065 downwards.
AAGCATGCCCGGGGTGGCTGGGCCATCCCGGGCATGATGTGTTCGCAAATGGTCGAACGCTAAATCGTTTGACTATTGGGCAAGCTTGAGCTTACACCATGCGATTTCATTATAGAGGTAGGCGCGGCGTGCATCATCCTCCGACAAATTACCCAGCTTCTCTTCAAAACCTTGAATATCAGCTTTAAGCTTGTCGGCATCGACGGTCGCCAAATCGCAAGCGCGCTCGGCGAGAACGGTCACGACATCGTCCGCAACCTGGGCATAGCCGCCGGCCACGGCAAACGTGTGGTCGACAGTGCCCATGGCCTTATCGGAAACGCGAACGTAACCGCGGTCGATCGTGCAGATCTCGCTGGAGTGAGCAGGCAGGACGCCAAACTCGCCATCCGTGGACGGAATCGACACAAACGCAGCGTCGCCCTCATAGGCGCAGCTCACGGGGCACACGATGCGGATACGCATAACCTACTTCTCCCCCATCTTGCGGGCGCGCTCGCGCACGTCCTCAATCGTGGAAGCATAGCGGAAAGCCTGCTCGGGCAGGTCATCGGCCTTGCCGTCGACAATCTCGGCAAAAGAGCGGACGGTATCCTCGACGCGGACGTAGACACCGGGGTTGCCGGTGAACTTCTCGGCGACGTGGAAGGACTGCGAGAGGAACTGCTGAATCTTACGGGCACGGTTGACCGTAAGGCGCTGCTCCTCGGACAGCTCGTCCATACCCAGAATGGCGATGATGTCCTGAAGGTCGGAGTACTCCTGCAGGAGCTCCTGGACCTTGACGGCGACACGGTAGTGCTCCTCGCCAACGATCGAGGGATCGAGAGCGTCGGAGGAAGACGCAAGCGGGTCGATAGCCGGGAACAGGCCGAGCGACGAAATGCTACGCGAAAGAACCGTGGTGGCATCGAGGTGAGTAAACGTCGTGGCAGGCGCCGGGTCGGTCAGGTCGTCTGCGGGGACGTAGACAGCCTGGACGGAGGTAATGGAGCCCGTCTTGGTCGAGGTAATACGCTCCTGGAGGTCGCCCATCTCGGTTGCCAGCGTGGGCTGGTAACCAACGGCGGACGGCATACGGCCCAGCAGTGCGGAAACCTCGGAACCTGCCTGGGAGAAGCGGAAGATGTTGTCGATGAACAGCAGAACGTCCTGGCCGCGATCGCGGAAGTACTCAGCGGTGGTAAGGCCGGCCAGACCGATGCGCAGACGCGCTCCGGGCGGCTCGTTCATCTGACCATAGACCAAGCAGGTCTTGTCGATAACGCCAGACTCGCTCATCTCGAGGAACAGGTCGGTGCCCTCGCGGGTACGCTCGCCGACGCCGGTGAACACCGAGGTGCCGCCGTGCTCCTGGGCGAGGTTGTTGATGAGCTCCTGAATCAGAACGGTCTTGCCGACGCCGGCGCCGCCGAACAGGCCCGTCTTGCCGCCACGGATGTAGGGCTCGAGCAGGTCAACAGCTTTGATGCCGGTCTCGAAGATCTCGGTCTTGGTGGTGAGCTCGTCAAAGCGGGGCGCTGCATGGTGGATGGGGTAGAACTCCTCCACCTCAGGCATGGGCTTGCCGTCGACAGGCTTGCCCATGACGTTCCAAATGCGGCCGAGCGTCTTGGGGCCAACGGGCATCTTCATGGGCTCACCGGTATCGGTGGCGATGAGGCCGCGCTGCAGGCCGTCGGTCGAGGACATGGCGACCGTGCGGACGACGCCGCCCGGAAGCTGGCTCTCGACCTCGAGGATCGTGCTCAGATGACCGATCGGGGTCTCGGCCTCGACCGTGAGCGCGTTGTAGATCGGGGGCACCGCGCCGTCAAACTTGACGTCGACGACAGGGCCGATGATACGCACGATGCGACCATCACCGGCAGTCGTCTTCTTGGTGGCTTCCTCGACCGCAAGCTTTACGGTGTTATTAGCCATTACTGTTCCTCCAATGCTGAGGCTCCGCCGACGATCTCGTTAATCTCGGTCGTAATCGAAGCCTGGCGCACGCGACTATACGTGCGGGTAAGGGTCGAGATGATCGCGGTGGCGTTTTCCGTCGCGGAGTGCATGGCCTTGCGGCGTGCACCCTGCTCGGCAGCCGCCGAATCGATCAGGGCCTGGTAGATGACCGTCAGGATATAAGACGGCACAAGCTTGCCGAGAACATGCTCGGGAGAGGGCACGAACTCGAACGTGGACGAGATGCGCTTAGGGGCGTCGGTCTCGTTCTTACGCGGACCGTGGGCCATAGCGATCATCTCGGGGTCGAGCGGCAACAGATGCTCGACGCGAAGCTCCTGATCCACGCGGTTCTTGGCGTGGTGGTAGACAAGCTCGACACGGTCAAGCTCACCGGCACGATACGCATCGCAGATATGAGAGGAGATCATGCGGGCCTGATTGAAATCGGGCTCAGAGGAGTTGCCCTCAAAGTGCATGACAACGTTTGCGCGGTCACGGAAATACGTGGCCGGCTTACGCCCGCACGCGATGATCTCGCACTCGATGCCGTCGTTCGCCCAAGAAGCGGCGAGCTTTTCGGCCGTGCGCTCCACCGTCGTATTGAAACCGCCGGCAAGGCCGCGGTCCGAGGCAATAACGACAATCAGGCCATGCTTGACGCTCTCATGCTTCTGCAGCATGGGATCGGTGCCCGAACAGGAGGCGTCGCCGGCGACCGTCAACATGACGTCGGTCAGCGCCTCCTTATAGGGCTCGGCCTGCTTGGAGCGATCGAGGGCACGACGGATCTTGGCCGTAGAGACCATCTCCATCGTGCGCGTGATCTGCTTGGTCGTGGTAACCGAGGAGATTCGCTTCTTAATGTCGCGAAGGTTGGCCATGGGGCTTAGTTCTCCTCTGATCCAGAAACATCCGAATGGTGCTTGGCCATGAACTGCTGTTTGAAGTCGCCGATGACGCGCAAGAGCTCAGCCTTGGTGTCATCATCGATCTTCTTGGCGCGAACCTTGTCGAGCAGCGAACCAAAGCCATTGTCCATGTACTCGATGAGCTCGGCACGGAAGGGCAGCACGTCGGCGATCTCCAGGTCATCCAGGAAGCCCTCGTTGCCAGCGAACAGCGTAACGATCTGCTCGCCAACCTCAAACGGCTTGTAACGCGGCTGCTTCAGGAGCTCGGTCATGCGAGCACCATGGGTCAGCTGCTTCTGAGTAGCCTCGTCGAGGTCGGAGCCGAACTGCGTAAAGCCGGCGAGCTCCTGGTACGAAGCGAGGTCCAGACGGAGGTTGCCGGCGACCTGCTTCATGGCCTTGGTCTGCGCATCGCCACCGACGCGGGACACGGAGATGCCCACGTCGACTGCCGGGCGCTGACCCTGGAAGAAGAGCTCGGACTGCAGGTAGATCTGACCATCGGTAATGGAAATGACGTTGGTCGGAATGTAGGCCGAGACGTCGCCGTCCTGGGTCTCGATGATCGGAAGAGCCGTCATGGAGCCGTAACCGTTCTTCTTGGACATCTTGACGGCACGCTCGAGCAGACGAGAGTGCAGGTAGAAGATGTCGCCAGGATAGGCCTCGCGTCCGGGCGGACGATGCAGCGTCAGCGACATCTGACGGTAGGCCACAGCCTGCTTGGACAGGTCGTCGTAGATGACGAGCACGTGGCCGCCAGGGTTGGTCTCGCTGGCGGGCTTGCCGTCCTCGCCGTTGTACATGAAGAACTCGCCGATAGCGGCACCGGCCATAGGCGCGATGTACTGCATAGGGGCGGAATCGGCAGCGGTGGCCGAAACGATGATGGTGTAGTCGAGCGCACCGTGCTGAGCGAGGGTCTCGCGGATGTTGGCAACCGTGGAGGCCTTCTGGCCGATGGCGACATAGATGCAGACCATGCCCTTGCCGCGCTGGTTGAGGATAGCGTCGATGGCGATGGCGGTCTTACCGGTCTTACGGTCGCCGATGATGAGCTCACGCTGACCGCGGCCAATAGGCACCATGGAGTCGATAGCGAGCAGACCGGTCTGAACCGGCTCGCACACCGGGGTACGATCGATGACGCCGGGAGCCTTGAACTCGATGGGGCGACGGTGCGTGGCGACGATGTCGCCCAGGCCGTCGATGGGCTGGCCGAGCGGATTGACGACGCGGCCGAGCATGGCACGGCTCACGGGGATATCCATAATGCGGCCAGTGGTGCGGCACTCGTCGCCTTCCTTGATGGAGTCGACGGCACCGAACAGAACGGCGCCGACCTCGTCACGGTCAAGGTTCTGGGCAAGGCCGAAGACGGTCTCACCGGTATCGGAGCTCTTGAACTCCAGAAGCTCGCCTGCCATGGCGCTCTTGAGGCCGGAGACGCGCGCGATGCCGTCGCCTACCTCGTCGACCGTTGAAACCTCATGCGTATCGACCGTCGCGGAGAGGCTCGTGAGCTGCTCCTGCAGTTTCTTGGCGATATCCTGGGCATTGAGGGTTTCGGACATTAGGCTTCACCTCCGTACGAATTAGCAGAGTTTGCGAGGGTCTCCTGCGCGATGCGCAGCTGCGTCTTGACGGAAATGTCACGACGCTCGCCGCGAGCCTCGAGCACCAGGCCGCCCACGATAGACGGGTCGACCTGCTCGATAAGGAATACCTTGCGGCCGAAGTCCTGCTCGCATTTCTTAGTGATGGTTTGACGCAGCTCGTCGTCGAGCGGGATCGCCGTGGTGACGGTCACGCCCACTACATCCTCGTCTTCCTCGGCAACATACTTAAAGGCAGCTGCCACCTTGGGAAGAAGGTCGAGCTGGTCGCGCTTGGACATGGTGTCGAGCACGGCGATGATCTCGGGGCTGGCAGAAGCCAAGCGCTCGATCATCTCGAGGTCCTCGAACACATGATTCTCGGCCTTAGCGGCTTCCAGAAGGGAGCGCGCGTAGGTCTCGAGCACCTTGTCCTGATAGCGGCTAGTCGGCATTCAGGCTACCTGCTTCCTGGATGTAGCGCTCGATGAGCTTCTTCTGCTCGGCATCGTCCTCGAGTGCCTCGCCCACGATCTTGGTGGCGACGGCAACGGACAGGTCGGCGATGGAGCTCGCGGCACCGGCGTAAATGGACTTGCGCTCGTCCTCGACGGTCGTATGGGCCTTGGCGATGATCTCCTCGGCCTCCTTGTGAGCAGCCTCGATGATACGGGCGCGCTCGGACTCGGCGTCCTTACGGGCCTCGAGAACGATGTCGGCAGCCTGACGACGGGCGTCGGTGACGATCGAGTCGGACTCAGCGCGCTTGGCGATAGCCTCCTGCTTGGTCTTCTCGGCCTCGTCGAGGCTCTCCTCGATCTTCTTGCCGCGCTCCTCCATGGTTTTCATGATGCCCGGCAGGGCGACCTTGGCCAGCACGATCCAGATGATCAGGAAGGCGATAAGCGCCGGGATGAACTCCGCCATCTTAGGGATGAGGATGTCCGCACCGGCAGCGCCGTCCTCGGCGAACGCGGAAACCGGCATGAGCAGCGCGGCCGCGGACGCGGAGAGTGCGATCGCGCTCTTCTGGGATGAAAGATTCATACTTGACGCTCCGTGCTATTTAACGATCAGCGCGACAACGAAGCCGATCAGAGCCAGAGCCTCGCCGAAGGCGGAGCCCATGATGAAGACGGTGAACACGCGGCCCTGGACCTCAGGCTGACGGGCCATAGCACCCGTAGCACCCAGAGCAGACAGGCCGATAGCAAGACCAGCGCCGATAACACCGAGACCGTAACCGATAACTCCCACGATTCCTCCTTTGTCGTGCGTGTCTTATTTCACGCAGGATAACCTTTTTATAACTGCCGGGCTCCATGGGTACGGGCACCGGCGGTTTAACGAATTGCCTTACCTTTAAGGCGCGAACGGAAGACTACTCCTCCTCTGCGACCTCCTCCGCCTCGGAGACATACACGGCGGTAAGGACCGTGAAGACGTAAGCCTGGATAGCGCCGACCACAAGCTCGATCGCATAGATCAGGATGAGGATGGCAAGCCAGGCCAGCGAAGGCAGGGCGCCGACGGCGTGCGCCGCGGAAACCTGCTGAAGCAGCGGCTGCATGAACATGCTCGCCATGATGGCGAACGAGCCCATGACCACGTGTCCTGCGAACATGTTGCAGAACAGACGGACGGCGAGCGTGATGAGGCGCAGGAAGGTCGAGAAAAGCTCGACGACCCACACGAGCACGTTCATCGGGAAGCTCACGCCCTGCGGGGCGAGGCTCTTGATGTAGCCGATCACGCCGTGAGCCTTGCATCCGTAGTAGATGAAGTACACGAAGGCGAAAATGGCGAGTGCGGCGGTGGAGCCGATTGCGCCGGTGCCGGGCTTCATTCCCGGGATCAGGCCGATCATGTTATTGATCAGGATGAACAGGAAAAGCGAGCACAGGAACGGGAAGTGCTTCTTCCAGTTCTCACCCACGACGCCCTTGCCGATATCGTTCTCGACGTACTCGATGATGTACTCGAAACCGTTGACGAAGAAGCCCTTGGGAACCAGGGTCTGCTTCTTCTTGAACACGGCCAGGACGATCAGGAGCACGATCGTGGAGACGATCAGCCAAAACGAGTACTGCGTGATGCCGCAGCTCAGATCGCCCACGACAGGGGTGGAGCTGAACTCGCTGACCAGATGATTAATCTCATCAGGCAGCTTTTCAAAAATTTCCACGACTTACCTTTCGACCTCATGAGGATCTCGCAGCGCCTTGGCGACACGAACCGCGCAGGCAGCCATAAAGGCCACGAAGCCGATCGCCTCGCCCAGGAGGAACATGCGAAATGCCTCTCCGAACAACACAAACACAACCAAGGTAAAGACGAGCAGGGCGATTGCCGAGACCGCCAGACTCACCATACCCTTGAGCATGTCCGCATTCTGTTTATCGTCAAGAACCGGCTTGAGCGTAAAGACAAAGGGAAGGAAGGCAATTGCGCCCGCGATGGCGCCTGCAACGATAGCGAGCAGATCGGCTATCTGAAACACTGGCGTCCTCACTTTCCTTTTTAACGCCTCACAGAACAGTTCCCGCCAAACATTGGTGAATATTGTACGAGCCAATCGCTAAAGTACAACCGAAAAAGCATCGGTTAATACGCACCTGTTCGTTTTCTTAAGACCTTCTTTATGCCGCAGGTACGGTAATACGTTTTTCTCGAACCCTGCAGGGCAAAACGTCCGTTAACAGGAGTGCGCGCGGTCGCCTTTTGTTCGTCCGCGCGCACCGTTTCTTCGTATTTGCAGCCGCGGCCGTTTAGCCCAGCGACTAGAGCGTGCCGTAGATGCGGTCGCCGGCGTCGCCCAGGCCGGGAACGATGTAGGCGGCCTCGTTGAGATGATCGTCGGTGGCGCAGGTATAGATATGCACGTCGGGGTCCTTGTCGGTCAGCGACTTGAGACCCTCGGGCGCCGCGACGATGCACAGCATACGGATGTCCTTGACACCGCGCTCGCGCAGGTAGCTGATAGCCATCTCGGCCGAACCGCCCGTGGCGAGCATGGGGTCGACAACCAGGCAGATACGCTGGTCGATATCCTTGGGCATCTTGCAGTAATACTCATGCGGCTCGTGGGTGACCTCGTCGCGCTCCATGCCGATGTGGCCCACGCGAGCGGAGGGCACCAGGTCGAGGATGCCGTCGACCATGCCAAGGCCCGCACGCAGGATGGGCACGATGGCGAGTTTCTTGCCGGCGAGCTGCTTAAACGTTGCGGTGGTGATAGGGGTCTCGACCTCGACGTCTTCCATAGGCAGGTCGCGCATGGCCTCGTAGCCGTCAAAGAGCGCAAGCTCGCGCACGAGCTGGCGGAACTGGTTGGTGCCGGTGTTTTTATCGCGCAGGATCGACAGCTTGTGCTGAACGAGCGGGTGATCGACAAGCGTCACACGGGACGCATCATAGGTGACGGTCATGGGTTGATTGCCCCTTTCGTTGCGGCCGCAAAACGGCCTTGCTGACAAGGCGCGCAGCAATGTTGCCGCCGCACGCCATGCATTAGTTTAGCGGTTTGTTGTATCGAGCAGCCCATCGCAGCCCTACTGTGCGGTACTGAGCGAGCGCCTGACTGCATCACGCCAGCCCGCAAGGTTTTGTTCGCGGCGCTCGGCGGACATGTGGGGAAGGAAGGTCCTAACGATCTGGGCATTTTGCTCCAGCTCTTCTAGGTCTTCCCAATAGCCGACGGCAAGACCCGCCAAGTACGCGGCACCGATTGCCGTGGTCTCCACCGTCTCGCATTGCAGCACGGGGATATCCAGCAGGTCGGCCTGGAATTGCATGATGAACTCGTTGCGCGAGGCACCGCCATCGACAGACAGGCGCTCAATCGAAAGCCCCACGTCCTGCTCCATGGCGCGCAACACGTCGTAGCTCTGATATGCCATGGATTCGCAGGCGGCACGTACGATGGTCGCACGGCTCGAGGCGCCGGTCAGACCGCACACGATACCGCGGGCATGCGGGTCCCACCAGGGAGCACCCAAACCCGCAAAGGCGGGAACGAAGTAGCAGCCCTCGTTGTCGCTAATCGAAGCGGCGAGTTGTGCCGACTCGCTCACGCTCGAGATGATGCCCATGTTGTTGCGAAGCCAGTTCATCGTTGAGCCGGCGGCAAAAATAGAGCCCTCGAGCGCATAGCTGACTTTGCCGTCCGCAGCGATACCGATGGTGGAGACCAGGCCATTCTTGGATTCGACGATCTCGTCGCCGGTGTTCATGAGCATAAAGCAGCCCGTGCCATAGGTGTTTTTGGTCTGACCGGGACGGAAACAGCAGTGGCCGAACAGCGATGCCTGCTGGTCGCCCGCCACACCCATGATGGGCGGCATGTTGGTCATGATGTCGCTCGCGACGCGGCCGTAGTCGCCCGAGCTCCAGCGAACCTCGGGCATCATGGAACGTGGAACGTCAAAGAGTGCCAGCAGGTCGTCGTCCCAATCGAGCGTATAGATATTAAAGAGTGCCGTGCGGCTGGCATTGGTGTAGTCGGTGGCAAAGACCTGGCCGCCGGTGAGGTTGTAGATGAGCCAGGTGTCGATGGTGCCAAACATGAGGTCGCCCGCCGCCGCGCTCTCGCGTGCGCCGTCGACGTTGTCGAGAATCCACTGCACCTTGGAGGCCGAGAAATACGGGTCGAGCGTGAGTCCCGTGCGGGAGCGCACCAGCCCTTCTGCGCCCTGCTCGACAAGCTCGTCGATCAGAGGTGCGGTACGGCGGCACTGCCATACGATGGCGTTATAGATCGGCTGACCGCTCACACGGTCCCAGACCACCGTGGTCTCGCGCTGGTTGGAGATGCCGATGGCGGCAATGCGGTCGGAGTGGATACCGCTCTTAAACTGGACTTCCATCATGACGGCGATCTGGCTGGCAAGGACCGCCATGGGGTCTTGCTCTACCCAACCGGGACGCGGAAAACTCGTTTTTACGCTGCGACGTGCCTGCGCGACGATGCAGCCGTACTCGTCGACGATGGTCGCAAGTACCGAGGTGGTGCCGCAGTCGAGCGCCATGATGTAGGAACCGCCAAAGTCAAACGAGGCATCTTCCATGCCCAGGCTGCCCAGATTCAACGACATCGCTTAAACCTTTCTATTGCATCGGGTCGGACAGGACCCGTTCGATCTCTGATGCGGGAAGTGCGCCTTGGCGCAGGATCTGGAGCCCGCCGTGCTGAAACGACACGATGGTCGAGGCGTCGCGACACGGGGTCTCACCGGCGTCGACGGCAACATCGACCCCCTCCAGGATGCGACCCTCGACGGCGGCAAAGCTTGCCGGCGAGGGCGCGCCGTGCGTGTTGGCGCTCGTACAGGCAAGGGGGCTGCCGCAGGCGCGAATGAGCGCTTGGACCACGGGAGAGGCCGAAGCGCGCAGGGCCACGGTGTCGTCGGCAGCGCGCATAAAGGTCGGCACACAGGGAGCTGCCTTGACCACGATAGTCAGGGCTCCCGGCCAGCATCGTCGCGCGAGTATGCGGGCATCTTCCGGGATATCCACGCCATAGCGATCGAGTGCTTCGACGCCATCGACCAGCCAAGCGACGGTTTGCGTGAGCTCACGTTGCTTGAGAGTGAAGATACGGCGATAGCCGGTGCCGAGCGCAGGAACTGCGGCGCCATTGACGGCAGCCTGCGGATCGCGCGGCCACGATGGGAATTCGCTTGTATCTTGGGGCACGGCGTCCGAGAAGGCGCTGACTGCCACGGCGACACCGTAGACGGTCTCGGTCGGGATCAAAGCCAGGCCGCCGCGGCCGAGCACCTCGGCCGTGCGCACGACGGCAAGCCGATGCGGCTCGCGCGTTCCCTCGTATACCCGATAGACCGTCTGCATGTGTATGCCAGCCCCTTACGCTCTGGTGCAAGTTTGTTTACTGTGGGGCATTCTCGCACGAAACGTTCAATCTATTTGCCCAGAGCGCATGTTGGTTTGGTGAGCGGCTCTAGTAGTCGGTGAAAGTGAGGGGGTTATTGGACTGCGACGAACTTCTTTGGTCTTCCGGCGTGGCGTTCTTGGGCGGCGTAGCGCTCGATGCTGTCTATCGTTATCATCCGACGGCCGTCGACGAGTTCAACATCGAGCTTTCCGGCTTTGACCAGCGCGGTAATCCGCGGAGCGGAGACTTTGAGGTCCAGCGCTGCGTCTTTAAATGTTCGGCACGCCGCTTCCCGAGCGTCCTCGTGGTCGATTTCGACTGAAAGGGCCACGACCTCGGCCGAGCGTTCGTACCCTGCCGGAGTCAAACCGTTGTTGAGGTCGTCGGCCAAAAACGCCATCAGTGCCTCGGTGGCATGGGCAATCGCGTCTTCGCGCGTATCGCCATCGGCAAAGGCGCCGGGAATCTGCGGGAAGCTGGCGCAGTAACCGTCGTCTTCTTTTATGAGAACGCAGTCATAGGTAAATCGCTGCCTCATTTTGCCTCCAACTACCGTCCAGCTTGGCGACGAATACTTGCCCACGTGCCCTTCTTTGGTCGATCACCACCAGAGCCGTTCACGGTGACAACACGATCGTTAGAAACATACTTAGCATGACTACCGACTTGCGCGACCTTCACGAATCCATCGTGCTTGAGTAGGGCAATGATTTCCCGAAAGGTAAGAGGTTGCATGGACCGACCTCTTTCAGCCGTCCTAATTATAAACTAATTTATAATTTTTGTTAACCAGTTAATAAATATTAATGGCGCTGCTTGGGCTCGGTGACGATGGCTCGGACGATGCGGGGGCGATCGGTGAGGTCGTGGACGATGCGCACGTCCGACAGACCCGCTTGGCGGCAGAGCTCGGCCGCAGCGTCGAGCGCGCCCTCGTAGAGCTCGCAGGCAAAGAGGCCGCCGGCGCGCAACATGTAGGGCGCCGCGTTGAGCAGGCGACGGAAGATATCGAGGCCGTCGGCGCCACCCTCGAGCGCCAGATCGGGCTCAAAGTCCTTGACCTCGTGCGGCAGCGAGCGCATGACATCGGTGGGGATGTAGGGCGGGTTGGAGACGAGTACGTCAAAGGTGCCCCACTCTTCACGGGGAATGGAGCTCACCAGGTTCGTGAGGCTGAAGGCGACCTCATCGGACGTGAGGCCAAGCGCATCGCGGTTTTTGGTAGCAAGGTCGATGGCGCGCGGCTCGATATCGGTAGCAGTGCAGGTGACGTGGCCGCGACGCTCCCAGGCGATCGAGAGCGAGATACAGCCCGTGCCGCAGCCGACCTCGAGAACGCGGGCAGTGCGGGGCTCGGCTGGGGCAGGCGCAGCGGCATCCTGAGCTGAAACCGTCTCCTGGTCGGCACCCTCGATGGCGATGCCGCATTCGTCGAGCTCGGGCTCGGCGGCTTCCGCGGCTTCGGCTTCTGCTGCTTGCGCGGCGGCTTCCTCGGCCTCGCGATCGGCCAGTTCCTCGGCATAGGCACGGCTGCCCAGTACGTCGCCGCCTAGCGCCGCCTCATCGGCAGCCGTCAGGTTAGCGGCACGGCGCTCGGCAGTCGCCCGTTCGTCTGCCAGCGCGGCCTCGGCCTTGCGTGCCTCCTCGACCTCATCGTTCCAAGGCAGCTCAACACGCTGACGGGCAGCAGCCTCGGGGCTCAGCACCTCGGCATCCAGATAATTGAGGACTTCCTCGACGAGCATCTCGGTTTCGGGGCGCGGAATGAGCACACCGGGAGCGCACGCGACGTCAATCATGCGAAACTGTGTGCTGCCGGTAATGTACTGTAGCGGCTCGCCTTTGGCGCGACGAACGACGGCCGCATGCATGGTCTCGAGCTGGGCCGCGTTAAGCGTCTCGTCCATACGCATATATAGGTCAATGCGCGCCAGGCCCGTGGCGGCGCACAGCAGCCACTCGGCAGAAAGACGGGGGTGCTCCTCGCCGCGCTCGGCCAGGTACTCCTTGGTCCACTCGAGACAACGCTTGATGGTCCAGATCTCGTTTGCCATGGGGCCCTCCCCTCTTAAGCGCCGGGCGGCGCGCGAATGTCGGAGCAGATTGTAAGCGAGGCCAGCGCTTGGCAAGGGACGATTGAAGGCGATTATCGAGAATCAGCCCAGAATTTTGCACCGGGCTCGCTCAAAGTGTTCATTCGCCGACGTCTAGATTTGCATTCGTCAAGCTTTTGGCAAGGTTGCCCCAAAACTGACCAATATCTAACCAAATACTTGCCACATCGCTTGACGCGCGACGCACCAAAAAGGGCCCCGCGACTTCTTGGACGATTTTTTGAGCATTATTTTCGGTAGCGGACTTATGCCGTCAATTACCTTAAGCAGGTAAGCAGCTCAAATGCCATAACAGCCGACTGAATAACATCTCAAAGCAATGTACCCAACCTAGTCATTTAAGAACGTCCCCAATGACTACATCTAAGGCGCCGCAGGTTGAGCATAAGTCAGCGAAAACGCCCCTAAGCGAGCAAGGTGACGTGAAAGAGGAGGGAAGCGTACTTTGGTACGCGACCGACGATTGAACGTCAGATTGCCGCTTAGGGGCGCTTGCAGCGTCGAGTCGTTACGCGGTTTGTAAAACCGCGTAACCTACACGGCCTGAGCCAGCTTCTCGGCTCGCTCGGCGGCGGCGAGCGCCTCGATGACGGTGCCGAGCTGGTCGCCCAGGAGGACGCCGTTGTAGGTGGAGTTGAAGCCGATGCGGTGATCGGTCACGCGGTCCTGGGGCTGGTTGTAGGTACGGATCTTCTCGGAACGGTTGCCGTGGCCGATCTGGCTCTGGCGCTCGGCACCGAGCTCCGCCTGCTGCTTCTCGAGCTCCATCTCGTACAGACGGGCGCGCAGCATCTGCATGCAGACTTCGCGGTTCTGGATCTGGGAGCGCTGTTCCTGCGACTGCACCACGGTGTTGGTGGGCAGGTGGGTGATGCGCACGGCGGAATAAGTGGTGTTAACGCACTGACCGCCAGGACCGGAGGCGCAGTAGGTGTCGATACGCAGGTCGGACTGGTTGATCTGGACGTCGATCTCCTCGGCCTCGGGAAGTACGGCGACGGTCGCCGTGGAGGTCTGGATACGGCCCTGGGACTCGGTCTTGGGAACGCGCTGGACGCGGTGCACGCCGGACTCGAACTTCATGACGGAGTAGACGCGGTCGCCCTCGACCTTGAACTCGATGGACTTAAAGCCGCCGGCCTCGCTGGGGCTGGAGTCGAGCACGGTGGTCTTCCAGCCGCGCGACTCGCAGAAGCGCTGATACATCTTGTACAGATCGCCGGCAAAGATGGCCGCCTCGTCGCCACCAGCGGCGGAGCGAATCTCGACGATGGTGTTCTTGTCGTCGTTGGGGTCGCTCGGGATGAGCATGTACTTAATGTCTTCCTCGAGCTGGGGAAGCTTGGCCTCGTTTTCGGAGATGTCCATCTGGAGCATCTCCTTCTCATCGGCATCGGTAGTATCGTGGAGCATTTCCTTGGCGGCCTCGATGTCATCGAGCGCGCCGATGTACTCGCGCGAGGCAGCGATGAGGTCGGACTGGTGCGCGTACTCCTTGTTGAGACGCGTGAACTCCTTGATATCGGAGGCGACGGCCGGGTCGGAAAGCTTTTTCTCGAGCTCCTCGTAGGCCTTGATGATCTTTTCGAGCTTGTCGCGCATGACGGGACTCCTTTATATGCGTGAAGGTGAAAATCGGCAGAATTGATGGGGCGCACGGCGCCATTGCGGGGGTAAGTCCAGCTAGAGCATGTCGATCTTCAGATACATGCGCATCCCTTCGCGTACGGGGTACATAGTTGCGGTCTAACCCATACATGATAGCGTGCGCAGGCAAACCTGCATATAACCCGCACGGAATCCGACAAAGGGAGAGTCCCTTTGTCGGATTCTAGAGCGTATGGAGCAGGGCGATGAGGAAGCGTACGCCCTGGAGGTAGGCGCGGCGGGTGATGCGCTCGTTGGTGCCGTGGACGCCGCGGTCGCACTCGTCATCGTCGACCACAAACGCCGAAAAACGAATGCATTCGGAGCAAATGTGCTGGTAGTTGGCAGCGTCGGTCGCGCCGATCACGGTCGAGGGAACAATCGCCAACGGCTCGGATGATCCGTTTTCCTCCGTCCCCTTTGGATCGCGGAAATAGCGGGCGGCGATGGAGCGAACCGCCTCGAGGCCGGGACCACCGATGCGCGGGGACGGCGAGGGCTCGGAGCTGCCGGGGCCCAGCTCCACTTCGACACGACCGGCAAGGTCCGCCCCGGCAACCGCCTCACGGCAGCGCGCCACAACGTCGGCCACGCTCGTGCCCTCGAGCATGCGGAAGTTAATGTTGGCCCACATATCCTGCGGCATTACGTTGGCGCCGGCGCTGCCTCCCTCGATCTGCGTGGGCGCGCAGGTGGTCGTCACCAGCGGATAGAGCTTTTTGCTGGCGAGGCACTCGCGCACGATGGCATCCCCGTTGGCGGCAATCTCATCCGCCGTGTAGAGCCCCAGCTCGACAAGCTGCGCGGCAAGCAGATCGGTCACGCGCGTCGGCCACTCGATATCGCAGATTGCGGTGATGGCACGGCTCAACACCTCGAGCGACGTGCCGCCGTAGGGGTTGGAAGAATGCCCACCCGCGCTCTTTGTCTTGAGCACAATGTCGGCATAACCTTTCTCAGCCAGGTCGGCGTGCATGAGCCAACCCTCGCCCGCGTTGTACTCGGCAGCCGAAACAATACGGTAGTCACCCTCGTCGATCAGATATTCAAGTTCAACACCGCGCTCCTCGAGCACGCGGCCGATAGCTCCAGCGCCGTACTGCGTGGTTTCCTCGTCCTGGCCAAAGGCGAGCAACAGCGAACGCTTGTGCTCCCAGCCGTGCGCCAACGCATACTCAACCGCCTCGAGAATGCCTGCGACCTGATCCTTCATGTCGATAGCTCCGCGACCCCAAATGTAGGTGTCGTCCACCTGTCCGCTAAAGGGGGCGTGCGTCCAGTCGGCCTCGGTACCCGGCACCACGGGGACCACGTCCATGTGGCCCATGAGCATGACGGGTTTGAGGGCGGAGTCGGAACCGCCAAGCGTCACCAACAGCGAGTGGTCGATAAGCTCGACCTCGCCCGCCGCAAACACGCGCGGCCAGGCCTGCTGCATATAGGCGCGCAGGTCGTCGAAGGGCTGCCAGTCCACCGCCTCGGCATCCATGCTCGAGATGGTCGGAAACGACAGCACGCGGCCCAAGCGCTCGCACGCGCCGGCCTCGTCCATATCGGCAAAATCGTCCTCATGCGCAAAGAAGCGCCAAACCTCGGCCATGACATCCTTTCGATTGTGATGACGAGGGCCGCCCCACCGGAGCGGCCCTGCCACGTACGCGTTTGCGGTCGGTTATTTGTCCTCGAGATAACGCGAGAGGAACTCGCGGGTACGCTGGTGTTTGGGGTTGCCAAAGAGCTCGGCCGGCGCGGCATCCTCGAGCACCACGCCCTTGTCCATGAAGACCACGCGGTCGGACACCGTGCGGGCAAAGGCCATCTCGTGCGTGACGACGACCATGGTCATGCCGTCGGCAGCGAGCTTGCGCATGACCTCGAGCACCTCGCCCACGATCTCGGGGTCGAGCGCTGAGGTCGGCTCGTCAAACAGCATGATCTGCGGGTTCATGCATAGAGCACGAGCGATGGCCACGCGCTGCTTTTGACCACCGGACAGACGACCCACGGCGGCGTGCGCGAATTTTTCGAGTCCCACACTCGTCAGATGCTCCATCGCAATTTTTTCAGCCTCGGCCTTGCTCATCTTTTTGAGCGTGACGGGCGCGAGCGTGCAGTTGTCGAGCACATCCATGTTGTTGAACAGGTTAAAGCCCTGGAACACCATGCCGATGTCCTCGCGCAGCTTGTTGATGTTGCAGCGCTCGGCCGTGAGGTCCTGGCCGTGGAACCAGATGTGGCCTGCGTCCGGGGTCTCGAGCAGGTTGAGGCAGCGCAGGAAGGTCGACTTGCCCGAGCCCGAGGCGCCGATGATGGTGACGACCTCGCCGGGGCTAACGGCCAGGTCGATGCCCTTGAGCACCTCGAGCGAGCCAAAGCTCTTGCGCAGGCCCTCAACGCGGATGAGCGGCTCTTTGGTTTGCGCGGCCGCAGCGCCGGTAGTAACGGTATCTGCCATGATGAATCTCCTCGTCTTGCGCCTAGTTGGAGCTGGGCAGCGTGGCCGGAGCCTCGGCACCGAGCTTTTTGCCAAAGGCCTCGAGCAGGCGGCCTGCCACGAACGTCAGGATCAGGTAGACCACGAGCGCCACGCAGTAGACCTCCATCTGGCGGTAGTACACGCCGGCGACGGTGGTGGTGGCGTACATGAGGTCGAACACGCCGATGACCGAGAGCACCGACGAGTCCTTGATGTTGATGATGAGCTCGTTGGTGAGCGCCGGGATCGCGTTTTTAATGCCCTGGGGAAACACGACTTTGCGCATGGCCTGCCACTGCGACAGACCCAGCGAGCGCGCTGCCTCGGCCTGGCCGGGGTCGATGGACTCGATGCCACCGCGCAGGACCTCCATCATGTAGGCAGTAGAGTTGAGCGAGATGGTGACGAGGCCCGCGGTAAAGGTACTCCAGATCTGGTTGGCCTGGGCGGTCTCGAAGCCCATACTGCGCAGAACGGTAAAGCCCGCGTAATAGATGAGCAAGCCCTGGACCATCATGGGCGTGCCGCGCACGACGGTGGAATAGACGGTCGCAAAGCCTCGGCCAATACTCTTAAAGAAACGCACCAGGTCGTTGTCGACGCGATCGAAGGTCTGGGTGCGCAAGAATACAAAGAGCAGCGCCAAGAAGAAGGCGATGACGGTGCCGAAGGTGGCAAGCGCGATGGTGATCTCGATGCCGCGGATAAAGAAGTCGCTGCTCTTGTAGGTCATGTAGACCAAGCTCGACAGAAAGTCGCTGGGATTGGAGTCCGAGACAATGCTCACCTGCACCAGGTCGATAAACGACATGACGCAGCGGTCGATAAAGAAGATCGCCGCGATGGCAACCACGACATAGCTGCCCAGGCGCACGCTACGACGGAAGCGCTCAGATGCGAACGGCGACTTTTGGCGATAGTCGTTCCAATGCATGAGCTTGGTGACGAGCGCTGTCGCCGATACGACAATCCAGGCCCACAGAATCGCCCAGAGGCAGTCCTGGAACACGCCCGTGGGCGCCAGGAAGCTCAGCGGCGTGGGGTTGCGCTGGCTAAACGCCAGCCCGAGCGCCGCGATAACACTCGTGCCTAGATACACATAACGGTGGTCGGCCTTGATAAAGGAGGCCAGACGATTGATGGCTTTCATGCTGTCTCCCTATGCCGGCTGACGGTCGAGGCACGCGTCCCACATCTGGTCGCGCTCCTCCTGGCTGACGCCCTTGAGCGTATTATTGATAAGTTTGAGCAGCTTGTCCGAGCCCTTGCGGCAGCCGACGTTTGTCGTAACCTCCTGCTTAAAGCCCTCGCCCTCCGCAAAGCGAATCGGCACGACGCCCGGGTTTTGGGCCATATAGCCCTTCTCGTTTTCGGTGTTGTAGGTCACGGCGTCGCAAGTGCCCTGCAGCAGGTTCGAGAACACCGTGGGCACCGAATCGACCGGATTTTTGTGAACGACGCCCGGGATCTCGTCGATGACGGTATCGAGCATCGTATCCTTTTGGCCGAGCACTGTGGCGCCGCTAAAGTCACTGAGCTTGGTCGCGTTTTGGTAGGGCGAGCCCTCTTTTACGAACAGGCCAAAGTAGCCGATAAAGTACGGATCGGAAAAGCCGACGGACTCCTCGCGCTCGGGCGTGGCGCTCATGCCGGCGATGATAAGGTCGATCTGGCCGTTGTTGAGCGAATCAATGAGGCCCGAGAAGCTCTGCTTGACGGCAACGGGCTCGCCGCCGAGGGCCTTGCAGACAATCTTGGCGATCTGCACGTCGTAGCCGTCGGCGTAAGCGCCCTGCACGTTGTCGATGGGGATGGTGTACTCGCTGGCCTCGGAGACCTGCCAGTTGTATGGGGCGTAGGCCGCCTCCATGCCAATACGGATCTTGTCCTTGCCGATCACGGAATCGGATAGGTCGTCGCGACCGCCGCCCGTGGTGGTCTGGACCACCTTGAGCGTGGACGGGCGCTGGCAGCCGGCAAGCGCGCCGGCGACGACGGAAGCACTCGCAGCGAGAGCGCTACCCAGGAAGATGCGACGACTGCACACCGGCTGGGCCTGCGCGTCGCGTTGATGGGGAGAATGCATAATCTGCCTTCCCTGTTGAATCGTATGCTGACGACTTAACAGGATATACGCCAGCGACCAGCAGCGCAGCACAAGCTCGAAAAATTAATAGACACACGGTAGTCATTGGGAGCGTCGATGTTTTGGCAATGCCAGCGGGCGCCACCCAGAGCGAACAAGTTAGCATGAAAAAGGCAAGGCATAGACCTTCTGGTCATGCCTTGCCTTTTGAATGACAAATTGTCGCTCTGGGTGGCGCGCAGCGTCGACCGGTCCGTCGTTCGTTAGAACGGCGGAACCTCTAGAGCAGGGTAACGCTAAAGCTGCGAACGTCCGTCTCACCCGGTGCCAAGGTAATGGTGTTGACCTTGTGCTCAAAGACGTCGTCCTCGGTGTCCATGGTGGTGTGGCCGGTCCAGGGCTCGAGCGCCACAAACGGGGCGTCGTTGGCGGCAGACCACACGCCGATGTACTTAAAGCCCTCAAAGTCGATCTTGACGCCGTGGCCCGACTTGCGGCCGCGCAGCGTGAGCGTGGAACCCGGGACATCGGTGAACATGATGGCATCGTTATCGAAGCTGCGGTGCGTGATGGGCAGCACGTCCGAGTTATCGGGAGCCTTGTAGCTGCCCTCGAACGTCATAAGACCGTCGGGCGTGATGATGGGGGCCTCGTTAGTCCAAGCCTCGGTAAACGCCAGCTCGTAATCCTCGAACGCCTCGTCTTCGGCACCGGGGGCGGGCACGTTGAATGCAGGATGACCGCCCACCGAGAACGGCAGGGCCACGTCGCCGGTGTTGGTGACGGCAAAGGTCTGCGTGAGCGTGGCGTCGCCGGTCAGGGCATAGATCATGTTGAGCTTAAAGTGGAACGGGAACGCCTTGAGCGACTCGGGCGTGTCAGTGATCTCGTACGTTACCGAGGAGCCGTCCTCCGAAACCTCGACCAACTTGTGCTCGACGATGCGCGCGAGTCCGTGGCGCGGCATCTCGCAGGTGCCGGCCGCAGATGTTGCCGTGTTGTTGCGCAGCGAGCCCACAATGGGGAACAGGATGGGCGCGTGCTTGCCCCAAAAGGCGGGGTCGCCCTGCCACAGATACTCGTTGCCGTTGAGGGCAAGACTCGTGAGCTGGGCGCCCATGGAATCGATGGCCGCGGTGAGGCCGCCGCGCTTGATGGTAGTGACGGTGGACATGCTACTTCCTCCAATAGTAAACAACGGTGTCGAGGGCTATTGTCCCACTCTTGGCGGCGGGGTTGAGCGACAGGTGCAGTTATTGAGCAATAGCGTAAAGGTCAAACCCGCCCTGCGGCGTGCTATCGACCGTATCGGGCGCCTGTGAATTAAAACTCACCGGAACCATGCGCTTTGAGGCACGGTAACGCGTGCCGTCGGTGGCGACGGGCGGCTCATCGACCGTGAGCTCGTAGTCGCCGGGCTTGAGCTCGATGCCGTCACCTTCGGAATTGACGTATTGGTACTCGTCGATCGCTTGCCCCTTGAGCGTGCGACCCACGATATGGACGAGCATCTGGCTGTCGCCGCGCGCGGTGTCCCACGTCGCGCCGTCCTTGACCTCGACCGATACATGCACCGAGCGCGTGCGGCTGAGCGATTGCTCGACAGACATCTCGACCTTGGCGGCGTCTTTGCGCTGTTGTTCAACATGGCTCCAGACGTTTCCAATTACCGAGCATGCGATAACGCCGGCCATAAAGGCGATAAGGATGGGGCCAAGCGGAGAGCGACGTCCCGCATCTTCCTCGCGAGCCAGATCGGGGCGATGCGTGGGCGCAGGCGCCTGGGCACCCTGCGAGGGCACGTCGAGAATGCTGAAGGATGCCGTGCTGTCGGGATCGATAGTGTGACGCGGCTGCGGGGTCTTTGCCGGCGAGATGGACATGTCGGCTGGCTCACCCAGTGTGGCCGTGGCATCGGCCTTTGCCTCGTCGGCCTCAGCCTGGGCCCAAGCCTGCTCAAAGGTCAGAGGCTCGGCGGCATCGGAGGCGGCGTCAGGCTCGACAGCAGCATCGCTGCCGGTCTCGTCCTCGTCGCTCGACACGTCACGCGGCGCGGGCTCGTCCCACTCCTCGTCCGGAGCCTCGCCCTCGCTATACCACCATTCAAAGTTATCGATATCCATACGGGGCGCCCCCTTGGCCTCGCAAATAAACACTTGCTAGCCTTATACCCCCAGACGGCGCTGGAGCTCGCCGGCACAGACAGGAAAACCGTCACAACATTCGACGCTTTTCCTCGTTTTCGAGATTTTCATCGAATGTTGTGACGGTTTGGTCGACTGGCTGGCAGCGCAATGCGACAAAGGGACTGCCCCTTTGTCGCATTCTGTTAGAGTTGCAGGGATTGAATCCCGCTTATTCATGCGACATTGGAGTGACAACCTTGACCGCCGCAACCACGCCTAAAAGTAAGTCAACCGCCGCCGCGCTCTCCCCCGCGCGCACCAGGCTCTGCCTAGCGCTGCTCGTGCTGCTGGGATTCTCGCTCGGCTGCTCCGAGTTCGTGGTCATCGGCATCGAAAGTGACTTGGCGACGGAACTCGGCATATCGCTTGCCGCTGCGGGCCAGCTCATCAGCGTTTTTGCACTGGTCTACGCCATCGCGACGCCGGTGCTTGCGCTCAGCACGGGGCGCTTCCGTCGTTACCAGCTGCTCGTGTGCTACAGCATTATCTTTGTGCTCGGCAATCTGGTCATGGCGTTGGCGCCCAACTTCCAGGTACTGTTTATCTCGCGCATTGTCCTGGGATCCGTCTCGGGCGCACTGCTCGCCGTGGGCGTGACGTACATCCCCGAGCTGCTGTCCCCGCAGCAAACTTCGCTTGCCATCTCGGTCGTGTACGGCGCGTTTTCCGTGGCGATGGTCTTTGTGACCTCGATTGGCAAGTTTGTGGCCGACACGCTCGACTGGCACGTGGCCATGTACGGTACGCTGACCTTTGCCGTTTTGATATGCGGAGCGCTCGTGGCGTTTATGCCTCGCGCCGGGCAGACCGATGAACCCGCCACCTTCCGCGAACAGGCGGGGCTGCTGCGCGAGCCGAGCATCATCACCGGCATGCTCATCTTTTTATTTGGCGTGGGCTCGGTCTATGTGTTCTACGGCTACGTGACGCCTTATCTTGAGCAGGTGCTGGGCATGGGCACGGTCGAAGCCAGTACCACGCTTATGGCCTACGGCGTGTTTTGCCTGATCTCGAATATCCTGGGCGGATGGATTGATGCGCGCTTTGGCATGAAGGCGCTGCTTGTGACGTTTGTGCTGCAGGCTGCGGCGTTACTCGGGTTGTTTGCTGTAGGCGGCACTATGCCGCTCGCGCTGGTCTTTGTCTTTAGCCTGGCGATGCTCATGTACCTGTTCTCGGTCTCATGCATCACGCACTTTATGGACGTGGCACGCAGCCGCCATCCCAAGTCGATGGTACTCGCAAGTTCGGTTGAGCCCATGGCGTTTAACGTCGGTATCTCGTTTGGCACCGCGGTAGGCGGCGCCGTTGTGAGCAGCGCTGGCATTGCGTACGTGGGTGCCGTGGGCGCCGCGTTCTCGCTTGTGGCCTGGGCGCTCACGCTGGTGACGATTAAGTTGGCTCGCTGGGAGCGCAAGCGGGCGAGGGCGTAGGCGCAGGCGTAGATGCGATACTCGAGCTCGATGATGACGATCGAAAGGAAACCGCATATGCAACGCGTACTGTTTATCTGCTACGGCAACATCTGTCGCTCGACGATGGCCGAGTCGGTGTTTACCGAGCTCGTGCGCCGCGCTGGGCGCGAGGCGGAGTTTGTCATCGATTCCGCGGCGACCTCAACTGAAGAGATTGGCAACCCGCCGCATCATGGCACGGTCGCCAAGCTGCGCGAAGTCGGGATTCCCGTCGTTGCCCATCGCGCGCGCCAGGTGCGTCGCGCGGAGTATGGCGACTGGGATCACATTGTCTATATGGATGCTGAGAACGCGCGCGGCCTGCGTCGCATCTTTGGCGACGACCCCGACGACAAGATTACGCGCTTGCTCGATTGGACCGAGCGCCCCGGCGACGTGGCCGATCCCTGGTACACCGGCAACTTCGATGCCACCTACCGCGACGTGCTCGACGGTTGCACTGCTATGCTCGAGCAGTTGTAATCGATGAAATGCAGAGTTTTTAGAGCCGCAAATCGGATGAAATGCAGAAATTTGACCTTGCTCGCGCACAGAACAACGACGACAACGCCTAAGCATAGGCATAAGCGAAGTCGGAATTCCCATATACAAATCGAGCGTGGTTTTTCTCCCACTTTGAGCGTTCAAGCGCGCTCTAAACGGGAGAAAATCCACGCCCAACTACTCGTCAACGATCTCGGCAAGCCAGACGTTCAGCGTATCGACCTCGGGGCAGCAGAACTTTGCCGTTCCAGGCTCGTTGCCAGGCACGGTTCCGCCATAGCGCAGGATATCAATATAGGGAAAGCCCACATGGCAGGCCATGGCGCACATCTTGCCGCGGTCTCGGTCGAAGTCAAAGACGTCGCCCGGCTTGTGACCATGGTGGCAGCGACACGCACCCAGCTGGTCCACGCAGCTCACGCGGATACGCGGACGCTTGCCACGCGGCGCGCCGAGCGGCTTGTTCTCGCCCGCAGGCTTGACGCCGCCCTCGCCAGCGTTACTCATGGTCAATCACATCCAGGCAGGCCTCGATGGGCAGGCCGGCCGACTTGTCCTCTTGGTCGGCATTGCGCTCGATGAGCTCGGCCACCACGCGCATGGCGTCGGCCGTGGCGCGCTGAAGCGTCCAACCGCTCATCACGCGACCCATAAGCACCGCCGAAAACGTGTCGCCCGTGCCCGGGAAATAGACCGGAATGAGCTCAAATGGAATCGTGAAGTACTCCCCCGCCACATGATCATAACCGATAACCGCGTTCGTGCCATTGACCACGGCGCTCGTAATGACCACCGACTTGGCACCCAGCTCGCGCACGGCGTCCACAAGGGCGCGGGCCTCATCGGGCGTGATCTGTTCTGCAATAGGCGTATCGGTGAGCAGACAGGCCTCGGTGTAGTTGGGCACCGCGTAGTCTGCGCACTCCAGCAGGTGCCGCATAAGGCCAATCGTGGACTCGGGCACACCGGCATAGAGCTTGCCGTTGTCGCCCATGATGGGGTCGACGAACACCTTGGTGCCCTTTTGCGCGCGGCGGTGGCAAAAGTCCGAGATGATGCGCGTCTCTTCCTCGGTCACGATAAAGCCGGTCGAGATGGCGTCGAACTCAAAGCCGAGCTCTTCCCAGATGGCAAGACTCTGACGCACGTACTCCGTGGTGTCGTGGATGTAGAACTTGGGATAGTTGAGCGTATCGGACACAAGTGCCGTCGGCAGATTGTGGATACGGTAACCCATGTGCGACAGCACCGGCAGCATGGCGGAAAGCGCGACTTTGCCGTAACCGCACATATCGTTGATCAGCAGCAGCTGAGTGTTCTTCATGAGGGTCTCCCTTGTTTCGGGTGCGGCGCGGCAGCACCACAGTGCGACTAAGTGTAGCGCAGGAGGCATCGTGAGCGGCCGCTAGGGTCGCGAAGAGCGCATTGTTGCGGATAGGTTTCGGAAATGGGGACTGTTTGCTCCATAACGGCCTAGTTGATACTACTCATATAGTGCCATTTCAAAACTATGCCTATTTACTACGTTTAACCGCCCACCTCCAACCACAACAAATTTCGCTCCGACAAAACCGCAGGTAGATAGCTTGCGCTTTTTCAGAAACAGCTGTTGTGGTCGGGGATGCCGGATTCATCGTAGTAATTAGGCATGGTTTTTGGCAAGGCCGCTTCGAAAGGCATCATCGCAGCCCAAAACGATACCTTTTCCTTCGTCCCCAAGGGATCAGATTGCCGCTTAGGAGCGTTTGCAGCATCGAGCGGTTACGGCGTTTGGTAAAACGCCGTAACTTAATAAGTTTGGTACCTTGACATTTATTTCTTGCACTCCTAAATTAGTTAGGCACAAAACAATTGCACTACCTAACTAAAGAAAGGAGCGACACCATGTGCGATGACCACATCGGCCTCTGCCCCCACACGCCGGGCGGCGACCCCCATGAACCCGCAGATGCGCCCGCGGCACAGTCCCAATCAGACGCGCTCGCCAAGCACATCCTAAACGGGCTGGGCTTCTGCGGCCACTTTCTGCACTTTCACGGCGGCGGCGCCTCGGGAAAGGCCCCCATCGTCTGCTTGCTCGCCAAGCAGCCAAACGGCGAGATGTCACAGCAGGAACTAGGCCTGCACTTTGATCTTAAGCCCGGTTCGCTTTCCGAGATTCTCTCCAAGATCGAATGCGCCGGCCTTATCGAGCGCAGCCGCAATCCCAAAGACCGGCGGCAGCTCACCATTCGCCTGACCGAAGCGGGATGGGAAAAGGCCCACGTAGAGCAGGCGGCCCGCATTCGCTTTAGAGAGCAGGCCTTTAGCGCGCTCACCCACGACGAGCGCGAGGACCTCGCCGAAATGCTCGATAAAATCCGCGTAACCTGGGAGGAACTGGATGATTAAAACCCTCATGGGCAGCATCCGCGACTATATGAAAGTCACCGTTGCTACGCCGTTGCTTGTGCTTGGCGAGGTGCTCTGCGAGATGCTGATTCCATTTATCACTGCCAACCTGATCGACGCCATCAAAGACGGCGCCACCGTAGCCGAGATGCTTCCCACCGCAGGCTTTTTGGTGCTCATCGCGCTGACGTCGCTTGCTTTTGGTGCCGCTGCCGGCGTCACCTGCAGCCATGCGAGCTGCGGGTTCGCCAAGAACCTGCGTCACGACCTGTTCTACAAGATCCAGACGTTCAGCTTTGCCAACATCGATGAGTTCTCGAGCTCCTCGCTCGTCACGCGCCTGACCACCGATATCAACAACGTGCAGCAGGCCTTTATGATGATCATCCGTATCGCCGTGCGCGCGCCGCTGGTATTGATCTTCGCCTTTACCATGGCGTTTATCATGGGCGGCAGCGTCGCCATGGTCTACCTGGTCATCATTCCGCTGCTGGGCTTTGGACTGTTCTTTATCATCTTTAAGGTGCGCCCCATCTTCTCGCGCGTGTTCCACAAGTACGATGCCCTTAACGAGTCCGTCGAGGAAAACGTCACCGGTATGCGCGTGGTCAAGAGCTATGTGCGCGAAGACTTTGAGAAGGAGAAGTTCGCGACCGCCGCGCGCGACGTCCAGATGGACTTCACCCGCGCCGAGAAGCTGCTCGCCTTTAACAACCCCATGATGAACATCTGCGTCAACGGCGCGTTTGTCGTCATCATCTACCTGGGCTCCAAGCTCATCATCACGAGCCAGGGCACGCTGTTCGACGTGGGCCAGCTCTCCTCGACCTTTACCTATGGTTTCCAGATTCTCATGAGCCTGATGCAGCTGTCGATGATCTTTGTCATGGTGACCATGGCCGACGAATCGGCACACCGCATTGC
Organism: uncultured Collinsella sp.; assembly: GCA_905197665.1. Lineage (GTDB taxonomy): Bacteria > Actinomycetota > Coriobacteriia > Coriobacteriales > Coriobacteriaceae > Collinsella. The sequence continues at coordinate 42,934 of CAJJZP010000013.1, read as the reverse complement.
CGAGGTGCTGGCCGCCGAGCCCACGATCGCCGATCCCGCCGAGCCCGTGCTCGAGGTTGCCGACGGTTCCATCGACTTTGACCACGTGAGCTTTAAGTATTCCAAGCATGCGAAGCGCCAGGCGCTCGACGATATCGACCTGCACATTACGAGCGGCGAGACCATCGGCATCATCGGCGGCACCGGTTCGGCCAAGTCCACGCTCGTTAACCTCATCGCCCGCCTGTACGACACCACCGAAGGCACTGTGCGCGTGGGCGGCGTGGACGTGCGCGACTACGACCTGGACGCACTGCGCCACCAGGTCGCCATGGTGCTGCAGAAAAACGTGCTGTTTAGCGGCACCATCGCCGAGAATCTGCGCTGGGGCGACCCGAACGCCACCGACGAGGAAGTCCGCGAGGCGGCACATCTGGCCTGCGCCGATGAGTTTGTCGACGGCTTCCCCAAGGGCTACGACACCTGGATCGAACAGGGCGGCTCTAATGTTTCGGGCGGTCAGAAGCAGCGCCTGTGCATTGCACGCGCCCTGCTGCGTCGCCCCAAGATCTTGATCCTGGACGACTCCACCAGCGCCGTCGACACCAAGACCGACGCCAAGATCCGCGCAGGGCTGGCAAGCTATCTGCCCAACACGACCAAGCTCATCATCGCCCAGCGCATCAGCTCCGTGCAGGACGCAGACCGCATCATCGTCATGGAGGGCGGCCGTATCGCGCAGATCGGCAACCATGACGAGCTACTCAAGACGAGCGAGATCTACCGCGAGACCTTTACCTCGCAAAACAAGATGTCTGCCGAGGGCGAAGGGGCCGTCGAGGCCGACACCGAGGCATCCGCAACGCAAACTCAGACCCAGGAAGGAGGCGAGGCACATGAGTAAGGCAACGACCGCCGAGCGCGCGCTCAACCGTAAGGGCGGCACCATGTCGCGCCTCATCAAGACGCTCTTTGGCTTCTATCCCGTGCTTTTGCCCCTTGTCGTCGCCGGCGTGGTGCTCTGCGCCATCATCAACTCCATCGGCGCGACCTTCCTGCAGAGCGCCCTGCAGATTATTAGCGAATCGTGGCAGTCGGGCGATTGGGAAGCCGCACAGCCCAAGATTCTGCAGCTCGTGACCACCCTCGCCTGCATCTACGGCGTCGGTGTCCTGTCCTCGCTCTTCTGGAACCGCGCCATGGCTATCGTCACGCAGGGCTCGCTGGAGAAGCTGCGCGAGATGATGTTCAACCGCATGCAGGACCTGCCGATCCGCTACTTCGACACGCACCAGCGCGGCGATATCATGAGCCACTACACCAACGACATCGACACGCTGCGTCAGATGATCAGCCAGTCGCTGCCCAACCTGCTCATGACGATCATCATCATCGTCACGGTGTTCTTCATCATGCTGTACTACAGCGTGTGGATGTGCCTGGTCATCATCGCCGGCGTCGCCTTTATGACCTTTATGACCAAGCTGCTCGGCTCCAACTCCGCGCGCTTCTTCATTGCGCAGCAGACCGAGCTCGGCGTGGTCGAGGGCCATATCGAGGAAGTCATGAACGGTCAGAAAGTCGTCAAGGCGTTCTGCCACGAGTCTGCCGCCGAGGCTGATTTTGACGAGCGCAACGAAAAGCTCTTCGAGGTCTCACAGAAGGCCAACATGTACGCTAACATCCTCATGCCCATCCTTATGAACCTGGGCAACTTGCTCTACGTGCTGGTGGCCCTTGCCGGCGGCATTTTCCTGGCGCTGGGCGTGCCCAACCTGAGCATCTCGGGCATGGCGCTGTCCATCGCCGTCGTGGTGCCGTTCCTTAACATGACCAAGCAGTTCTGCGGACAGATCGGCCAGATCTCGCAGCAGATCAACGCCGTGGTCATGGGCCTGGCCGGCGCCGACCGCATCTTTGAGCTCATCGACGAGAAGCCCGAGGCCGACGAAGGCTACGTGACACTCGTCAACGCGCAGGTCAACCCCGACACCTGGCAGCTCGAGGAGGCCGACCACCATACTGGCATGTGGGCGTGGAAACATCCGCACCGCGCAACCGGCGAGATCGAGTACGTGCCGTTGCGCGGCGACCTGGTCATGGACAACGTCGACTTTGGCTACACGCCCGACCACGAGGTGCTGCACGGCGTGTCCGTATACGCCAAGCCGGGCCAGAAGGTCGCGTTTGTCGGCGCCACCGGTGCCGGCAAGACGACCATCACCAACCTCATCAACCGTTTCTATGACATCGCCGACGGCAAGATTCGCTACGACGGCATCAACGTCAACAAAATCCGCAAGGCCGATCTGCGCCGCTCGCTGGGTGTCGTGCTGCAGGACGTGAACCTGTTCACCGGCACCGTGATGGATAACATCCGCTACGGCAACCTGGATGCGACCGACGAGGAGTGCATCGCGGCGGCCAAGCTCGCGGGCGCGGACGACTTTATCACCCGCCTGCCCGACGGCTACGACACCATGCTCACCGGTAACGGTGCCCAGCTGTCGCAGGGCCAGCGCCAGCTGATTTCGATTGCGCGCGCCGCCGTCGCCGATCCGCCGGCGATGATTCTGGACGAGGCCACGAGCTCCATCGACACCCGCACCGAGGCTATCGTGCAGGCGGGCATGGATAAGCTCATGGAGGGCCGCACGACGTTTGTCATCGCGCACCGCCTCTCCACCGTGCGCAACTCCGACGCAATCATCTGCCTGGACCACGGCCGCATCATCGAGCGCGGCAACCACGACGAACTGATCGCCAAGCGCGGGTATTACTACCAGCTCTACACGGGTGCGTTTGAGCTGGAGTAGGAACGATTACTGACGGAGGGTTCCCCGGGGCGGCGGGGTAACTCCTCCGTGCTCAAACATTCTCGCTGCGCTGCGAAACTGCGCGCGGAGGAAATACACCGCCGTCCACGGGGCACCCTCCTACGCGTGATCAGCCCGTCGTTTAAAACGGAATAAAGGTTAGTGAGGCCCTGGCCGTTTGGCCAGGGCCTCGTTTTGTGTGAGCTACTTGAGGAGTTGGGCAATGGCGTTGACGAATTTTTGGACTTGGAGGGTGGGCTCGAGCGGGTAGTGCAAATAGACCGGCACCTCGCGGCCGCACAAAAACGGTACGCCCACAAAGGCCGGGTGCACGCCCGACCACGCTCCGCAGGTGAGCACCGCGTCGCCCTTTTCCTCCGCCTCGTTAAAAAGCGCAAAGTCAAAGCTGTCCACGTCGATCACGTCCACGCCGCCGTCGGCCAAAAGATCGATACGCAGGCTGTCCATGGCGTCGTTGCCGTGACGAAGCACGCGCAGGCGCATACCCTCCAGGTCGGCAACCGTGATGCGCGTCTTGCGCGCGAGTCGGCTTGTGCGCGGCACGTCGATATAAAACGGCACGGTAACGATGCGAAGCTTTTGGCAGGCGTCTCCCCAGCGCGGGGTCGAAAAACTCGACTGCACCACGTCGACCTCGCGTCCCAGACTGCGCATAACGGTCTCGTGCTCATCGTAAAGGTCCCCCACCGGCACAATCTCAAAACGCAAACGCGGTTCCATGTCGTGCAGCTGCGGCCATAGCGCGAGTGTATGGCGCCCCGGGCACATCATCGACACACCCAGGCGCACGGCGCCGCCATCGCCCGCCGCGCGTCGGGCACGACGCAGTGCGTCCTCGGACTGGCGCATGATCGAGCGCGCGTCGTCCACCAGCAGAGCACCCGCCGGCGTCACCTTGACGCCCGAATGCGAGCGCTCGAACAGCGTGATGCCGAACTCGGCCTCGAAGCCCGAAACCTGCTTGACGAGTGCCGGCGTCGACACGCGCAGCTTTGCCGCGGCACGCGAGAAACTTCCCAGCTCCGCGGCGGCCGAAATAGCGTCAAGTCGTCGATCGTACACGTCAATCTCCCGTTTTCGCACGCGCGGGCCCACAGCACCGCAGGGGGTCGTTTTCGCAGGTCACGCGCTCAATTGAGAACAAACCTCAATGTACAGTGTAAACCTACGGTTAACGTCATTCTAACAAATATGCAATTCACCTGCGCGAACGCTAAGCATACGATAACCAGCGAAAACCACGTGGGTCGGTTAATGGGAGCGACCCACCGGGAGGCACAAGAAGGGAAGTTCCTATGAGCAATTGGCTTAAGCTCGAGGGCGATGTTTGCGCCGTGACCGGCGCGCTCGGCGGCATGGGCGTCGAGATTTGCCGCGAGTTCGCCCGCAATGGCGCCAACGTCGTCCTGCTCGACCTGGACGAGAAGAAGGTCAAGGCCGCTGCCGCCGACCTCGCTGCCGAGTTTGGCATCCACGCCGAGGGCTACAAGATGAACGCCACCGATGAGGCCGAGGTTCAGGCCGCCGTCGACGCCACCATCGCCAACTTCGGCCGCGTCGACGTCCTCGTCAACACCGCCGGCATCCTGCGCTTCGCAGCCATGGAGGACCTGCCGCTCTCCGACTGGAACGAGGTCATCAACGTCAACCTCACCGGCTACTTCATCACTTCGCAGCGCTTTGGTCGCGAGATGATCAAGGCCGGCCAGGGCCGCCTGGTGCACATCTCGACCGTCGCCAGCCACTCCCCCGAGACGTTCTCGGGCGTGTACAGCTCCACCAAGGCGGGCGTCAACATGATGTCCAAGATGCTCGCTGCCGAGTGGGGCCCTTACGGCGTGCGCTCCAACTGCGTCGAGCCCTGCTTCGTCAAGACCCCCATGTCGGCAAGCTTTTACGCCGACCCCGAGGTCGAGAAGAGCCGCAGCCGCCTGATCGCCACGCGCCGCATCGGCGAGGTCAGCGATATCGCCAACGCCGTCATGTTCCTGGCGTCCAAGCGCTCGGACTTTACCACCGGCGACGCCATCAAGGTCGACGGCGGCTTCTCCAACATGATGGGTGACCTCACCGCCAAGCCCGGCGGCCGTCGCGCTTATGCCGACAACTACCTCAAGAACAAGGGTGTCGAGCTTTGGTCCGACGAGTCCGGCGTCGCAAAGCCGACTGACCAGTAAACAAGCCCGGTAGAAAGGGGCGCGGGGCAAGCACCTCAGCGGCGTTTGCCCCTCCCCTCCCCCCCCCGCATCGATTAGAAAGAGTCCCATGGCTTCCACCAACTCCAACAAGGGTCGCGCCGTCGTGCTTTCCGCCGCGTGCGTCACCATGTTCTTCATCAGTTCCATCGCGCTGTACTCCGTCGTGTCCAAGAACCTGCTCGCCGTCTACCCCGAGTGGTCCAGCGCACTTACCTGGGCTTTCCCGGTCTTCCAGACCATCATGGCCGTGACGGGCATCTTCGCCGGCCGTATCTCCGACAAGATCGGCCCCCGCAACGTCGTGATCGCCGCCGCCGTGTGCTACGGCGTGGGCTGGTTCATGTCCGGCACCGTCACCGAGCCGTGGCAGTTCTACCTGTGGTTCTCGCTCGTCGCCGCCATCGGCAACGGCCTGGGCTACAACCCCGCGCTCACCACCGGCCAAAAGTGGTTCATCGACAAGAAGGGCCTCGCCTCCGGCATCACCCTGGCCGCTTCGACCGCCGGCCCCGCCTTGCTGTCCCCGGTGCTCGCCTCACTGCTCATCCCGAGCCTGGGCATCTTTGGCGCCCTCAAGGCACTCGGCGTCATCTTCTTTGTGACGATCGCTGCCTCCGCCCTGTTCCTGAAGGCCCCCGAGGCCGGCTGGCTGCCCGAGGGCTTCGAGGCCCCCAAGGGCGGCGCGCACGCCGGCACCTTCGGTGACCTCACCCCGGGCGAGATGGTCAAAACCCCGCGCTTCTGGGTCCTTATCGTCACCTTCGCCTTTGCCGCCACCGCGGGCACCCTGCTCGTTGGCAAGGTTGCCTCCATCGCCGCCGTCCAGCTCTTCACCGACCCCACGAGCGCCGCGGCCATCGCCCTCGGCGGTGTGGTGGTCTCCGTCAACACCTGCGCCAACCTGGTCGGCCGTCTGTCCTTTGGCCAGATCATCGACAAGCTCGGCGCCTACAAGTCGCTGCTCATCAGCCTTGTCGTGACCATCGTCGCGCTCGTCATCATGTCGATGAGCTTTACGCAGAGCATGTTCTTTGTGGCGCTCGCCCTGCTCGGCTTTAGCTTTGGCGCCCTGCTCGTCATCTACCCGCCGCTCACCGGTGGCGCCTTTGGCACCAGCAACATCGGCGTCAACTACGGCATCATGTTTTTGGGCTACGCCGCTTCTACCTGGATCAGCCAGCCCATCACCGCCGTGCTGTATCACGCCGAGGCCGGCAGCGCCGCCTACCAGCAGTCCTTCTACGGCGCCATCGTGATTGCCGTCATCGCCGTCGTACTCACCGTCTACATGATGGTCTCCGACAGCAAGAAGAAGTCCGCCTAGTTATACCGATGTGACAAAGGGGCTGTCCCTTTGTCACATTCCAAGCCACCAGCATTAAGGAGTCGAAATGTCTGAGCTCAACCCCGTCCGCATTGCCGTTATCGGCGCCGGTGCCATGGGCCGCAACCACATCCGCTTTGTCACCGAGGAGCCCGAAGCCGAGCTCGTCGCCATCGCCGACGCCTTTGAGGGCGCCCGTGCCACGGCCGAGGCCGCTGGCGTGCCGTTTTACACCGATCCCGCCCAGATGATGGACGAGGTCAAGCCCGAGGCCGTCATCATCGCCACCCCCAACGACCTGCATCTGGGCGTTGCCCGCGAGGCCGTGAAGCGCAACATCGTGCCGCTGGTCGAAAAGCCAATCTCCAACGACCTCGAGGATGCCCAGGCCTTCGCCGCCGAGGCCGAGACCGCCGGCGTGCCCGTGCTCGTGGGCCAGCACCGTCGCCACAACCCCTTCGTCAACAAGGCCAAGGAGATCATCGAGTCCGGTGAGCTGGGCAAGCTCACCGTGTCGAGTTTCCACTACATGATCTATAAGAATGACGGGTACTTTGATGTCGAGTGGCGCCGCAAAAAGGGTGCCGGCCCGATCCTGGTCAACCTGGTGCACGACGTCGACCTGCTCCGTTACCTGCTGGGCGAGCCCGTCGCCGTCCAGGGCATGCAGTCCAGCGCCGCCCGCGGTTTTGAGACCGAGGACTCCGCTGTGGTCAACGTCCGTTTTGCCGATGGCGCGCTCGCGAGCATGACCATCTCCGATGCCACCGCCAGCCCCTGGAACTGGGAGGCCACCGCTCGCGAGGACCCGCAGTACCGCCCCTTCGACGCCGATGCCTACTTTATTGGCGGAACCTTGGGCGCCCTTTCGCTGCCCCGCCTGCACCAGTTCTCCTACGACGGCGCCTCCAACTGGCACAAGCCGCTGCAGATGGAGATTCCGGCCGTGGACCCGGCGCTGCCGCACAAGATGCAGCTCAAGCACTTTGTGAAGGTTGTCCGCCGTGAGGTTGAGCCCGTCGTGACCCCCGCCGACAACGTCAAGACGCTCACGCTTCTCAACGCCATCAAGGAGGCCGCCGAGACCGGCCAGCTCGTCGAGCTGTAATGCCTTGAGAGCGGCCGCGGCAGAAACCCCATGCCGAGTCCCTCGGTCCGCCACAAATAAGCCCCTCTTCTTTGCCCCGCGAGCAGCCTCCTGCCCGCGGGGCATTTTGCTACGTTTCCAATGATTTTCTGAGACGGGGGGCCTTTTTGCACCTCGGCTTGGTTCGTTCGCCACGAAATGGGCCTATCTACTACGTTTAACCGATCACCCTCAACCATACCGAATTTCGCGAAATAAAAACCGCAGGTAGACGGGTTGCCGATCTTCGGAAAACAAGGGCATGGTCAGCCCCTACGGGTAAAACGTAGTAGATAGGCCGTTTTTGTGACGCGGCCCCAAAACAGTCTTTTGGGACGGGTGGTATCCTTGGTGGCTCTGTGCTGCAAATGCACCATAAACGCAAGGAGTTCCATGGATCTTATCGCGCAGCTCGCCCACGAGCTCAACCTTAAGGCCGCCAACGTCGAGGCGGCCGTCAAGCTCATCGACGAGGGCAATACCATCCCCTTTATCTCGCGCTACCGTAAAGAGGCCACCGGCGGCATGGATGACGTCGCCCTGCGTGCGCTCGACGAGCGCCTGTCCTACCTGCGCAATCTTGAGCAGCGCAAAGAGGACGTCATCCTGCTCATCGACGCGCAGGGCAAGCTCACGCCCGAGCTCGAGCAGCAGATTCGCGAGGCCACGCAGCTCCAGCGCGTCGAGGACCTCTACAAGCCCTATCGCAAAAAGCGCATGACCCGTGCGCAGAAGGCCCGCGAGGCAGGCCTGGAGCCGCTCGCCAATATGATCATCATGCAGGCTTCGGCCAAGGGCAGCGCGCTCGACGCCGCCGCGGCATACGTCAACGAACAGGCCGGCTTCGACACGCCCGAAAAGGCGCTCGCCGGTGCGGCGGACATCGTGGCCGAGACGGTGGCCGAGGACCCCGAGAACGTCGCCGACCTGCGCGCCTTTACGCAAAACACCGCCGACATCGTCGTTGAGGCCACCGACCCCGCCGAGAAGACCCCCTACGAGCCCTACTACAACTACGACGAACCCGTGCGCAAGATCCCCAACCACCGCATCCTTGCCATCGACCGCGGCGAGCGCGAGGGCAAGCTCCGCGTACGCGTCAACGTCGACGGCGCCGCCGCCACGGCACGCCTCGGTAGCCGTTGGCCCCGACGCCAGGGTGTCTTCGCCCCCGTCTTCGATGCCGCCATCGCCGACGGCTACAAGCGCCTCATGGCGCCCTCCCTTGAGCGCGAGGCCCGTGCCAAGCTCACCGTTCGCGCCCAAACCGAGGCCATCAACGTCTTTGCTAAGAATCTCGAGGGCCTGCTCTCGGCCCGCCCCGTGCGCGGCGCCCGCGTGCTCGCGCTCGATCCGGGCTACCGCACCGGCTGCAAAGTCGCCGTCATGGACGAGACCGGCAAGCTGCTCGACCACGGCGTGGTCTATCCCACCAAGCCGCGCCACGACGTCGCCGGCACCAAGCGCGAGCTCGCCCGCCTCGTCAAGAAAGACGGCGTCAACACCATCGTCATCGGCAACGGCACCGCCAGCCGCGAGACCGAGGAAGTCGTCTCGGAGTTCATTGCCGAGCAGGCGCCCGGGCTGCGATACACCATCGTCAACGAGGCCGGCGCATCGGTGTACTCCGCCTCCGAACTCGCGAGCCAGGAATATCCTGACCTGGACGTCACCGTACGTGGCGCCATGAGCCTGGGCCGCCGCCTGCAAGATCCGCTGGCAGAACTCGTCAAGATTCCGCCCCAGTCTATCGGCGTTGGCCAGTACCAGCACGACCTTGACCAGGCCGAGCTTTCGCGCACCCTGGGCCACGTGGTGGAAGACGTCGTCAACCGCGTGGGCGTCGACGTCAACACCGCGAGCGCGAGCCTGCTGGGCTACGTATCTGGTATCACGCCGAGCGTAGCCAAAAACATCGTGGCCTACCGCGAGGAAAACGGCGCCTTTACCGATCGCCGCCAGCTCAAGAAGGTCCCCAAGCTGGGACCCAAGGCGTACCTCAACGCCGCAGGTTTCCTGCGCATCAGCGGCGGCAAGAACCCGCTCGACGCGACAAGCGTCCACCCCGAAAGCTACGAGGTGGCCACGGCCGTCCTGGAGCACGCCGGCGTTGCGGCAAGCGAGCTCAGCCGCGGCGGCGTGCCCGATATCGAGCGCCGCCTGGGCAGCATCTCGGCGCTGGCAAGCGACCTGGACTGCGGCACCTTAACGCTCATCGACATTGTCAACGAGCTCAAGAAGCCCGGTCGCGACCCGCGCGACGACGCGCCCGAGGTGGTCTTTAGCCGCTCGGCGCTTTCCATCGACGATCTGGAGCCCGGCATGGAACTCAAGGGCACAGTGCGCAACGTCGTCGACTTTGGCGCCTTCGTCGACGTGGGCGTGCACCAGGACGGCCTCGTGCACATCTCCAAGCTGGCCAACCGCTTCGTCAAGCACCCCAACGACGTGGTGTGCGTCGGTGACACGGTCAAGGTGTGGGTTGAAAAGGTCGATCGCGACCGCAAGAAGATCTCCCTCACCATGGTGCAGAGGAAGTAAACCGCCAAAGCAAGGGTCCCCCCTCTCGCGACGTGCAAAATCGCGAGTATTCTGCATATTCCACCGTTCCGGATGCCCCTCAGAGACGAAAAAGCAAGAAACAGCCCCCGTTTTAGCGTCATCAGAGCCAAAACGGGGGCTGTTCCATGCTTCACCCAGCTGGTAAAAGCCTTTACCTTGCTGAATACTCTCAATTTTGCACGGCGCAGGCGGGGGTACCTTTGTCCACGGCAGGATATGGAAGCCTATCACCAACCTACCGGCAAGTTCGTGTCGGCAGCCCCGGCCTTTCCTTTGCCTAGCGCGACCCTCGCGAAGCGCGTGAGCGATAGGGAAAGGAAAGGCCGGGGCGAACAACCCGCGATGTAGCCAGCGTTCGCGTTACGGCAGGATATGGAAACCGAGCGAGGCGATATCCTTGGCAAAACCGCGCACGGTATCGAGCGAGACCTCATACGGGTCACGGCCGATGTTCTTACGCTTGGCCAGGATGCTGTTTGGCACCGTGATGATCTGGCAACCGCATCCTTCCGCCTGGTAAATATTGATAAGCTCACGCGTGGACGCCCACAGGACCTCGCAGTTGGGCTTGGCGGCGGCCTTCTTCACCGACTCCGTCATAAACGGAATGGGATCGACGCCGGTGTCAGCGATACGGCCGGCAAAGAGCGAGATGATGGATGGCGTCTCGGCATCAACGGCCTCGACCATCTCGTCGACCTGCGTAGGCGTAAAGATGGTGGTGACGTTGACCTTGATGCCATCGGCCGAAAGCTTGCGCACCAGCTCGGCGGTGGACTCGCCCTTGGTAGTCACGCACGGAATCTTGACGTAGACGTTCTCGGCCCAGGTAGCGATCTCGCGGGCCTCGACCTCCATGGTCTCGACGTCGTCGGCAAAGACCTCAAACGAGACGGACACATCGGTGATGTGGGCCAGGACCTCCTTGGCAAACGCGCGGTAATCCGTCACGCCGCCCTTCTTCATAAGGGACGGGTTGGTCGTGAAACCCTGAACGTTGCCGTTCTCGTACATGTCGAGCATGCCCTCGAGGTTTGCACCGTCAGCGAACACCTTGATTGCCATCTGCCTGATTCCTTTCGCTTGCACATGGGCGATAAACTGCTAAACACTTTACCTACGTTTATCAAGGCGTGAGCTGCGGGTTTTCATCTTCTCGGCGAACGGTTTTGCAGTTTTACCATTTTTATATCGACACCCCAGCGGCAAAACGTTTTTGCTGATCATCGCGGTTGATTCCGTTCGCGGCGCAGAGACAGCGCTTCACCGGTGCGTTTTCACAACCAGTCCAAAACAAAAAGCGGTGACGCCTCATTTGAGACGTCACCGCTTCCGTGTAGGAGCCGGTTATCGGAGCTCCGCCCGATTAGGGCTTAACGTATGCCTGGATTACTCTTCCTCAACGTGATTGATCACAGCACCCTTGGTGTGGATGAAGTTGGGGACGAAGGCGACGATCAGAAGGACAGCAAGAATCGCGTAGACACCGGTGGTACCGAAGGCCTCGGCAGCGCGGCCAAGCGTAATACCAATGACGGAGAAATCGAAGTCGCCGAACGTAGTGTTCTTGAAGCCAAAGACGTCAAGAACGGGCAGGAGCAGGGCCGGGGCAAAGGTGATGAGCAGGCCGTTGACGAAAGCGCCAAGAGCTGCGCCCTTGCGACCGCCGGTAGCATTGCCGTAGATGCCCGCGGTAGCACCGCAGAAGAAGTGAGGAACCATGCCCGGGATGATGAAGATGCCCAGGGTAGCGCCCACGATGAACATACCGACCACGCCACCGATAAAGGAAGCGACAAAGCCGAGGATGACGGCGGTGGGAGCATAGGGGAAGAAGACGGCGCAGTCGACGGCGGGGATGGCACCGGGGATCAGCTTGTTGGAGATGCCCTGGAAAGCCGGGACCAGGTCGGCAAGGATCATACGAACGCCGTTATAGACGATGGTGACACCAACGGCAAAGGACAGGGCACAGGTCAGGGCATAGACAATCACGTTGTCGCCGCCAGCGATCTTGGTAACGACCGCAGGATCTGCGATGTAAGCGGCGAAAGCGGTAACCAGGTAGAAGAAGGCCATGGTAAGAGCCGTGGAGATGGTGGTGTCGCGCAGGAAGGAGAACTTCTCGGGAACCTCGATCTTCTCGGTGCTGTTCTCCTCGGCGTCCTTAGCAAAAAGCGTACCGACTGCAGCGGAGATGTAATAGGCGAGTGAACCGAAGTGGCCCATGGCGATTTCATCGCCATCGGTAACCTTCTCGGTGAAACGCTGACCAACGGCGGGAAGCATAGCGCTCACGAGGCCCAGGAACATGCCGCCCACGATGACAAGCTGGACATCCTGGAAGCCAGATGCCTGCAGAACGGCAGACAGCAGGCAGGCCATAAACATGCTGTGATGGCCCGTCAGGAAGATGTACTTAAACTTGGTAAAGCGGGCAATGATAATGTTCACGACATAGCCGAGAATCAGGATCATCATGGTCTGAACGCCGAGGACGCTCTGAGCCATCGAAACGACGACCTCGTTGTTGGGCACGACGCCGGTGATGTGGAAACCGGTCTCGATGAAGGTACCCAGCGGAGCAAGGTTCTCCTGAACAACAGCGGCGCCGGCAGACAGCATGATGTAACCCAGAATGGGCTTCAGGGTGCCCGTCATCACCTTGTGGGCGGGGCGCTTAAGCGCGACAAGGCCCACAAAAGCGAATAGACCCATAATCCACGCTGGCTTGGTCAGAATTGATTGGATAAACTCAAGTATGGGAAGGATGGCTTGCATCTGCGCTTCCTTTCTCTCTAACGTGGGCGCGTTTCCCTCTTCCACAGGGAACCGCCCTTTTTTATGCCGCTTTAGGCGTTTGCGGCAGCCGCCTTGATGGCCTCAAGGGCATCCTCGCGGATCTTTTTCTTGTTCACATAGCTGCGAACGATCACAACGTTGCCATGGAGCTCGGGGGCGAGCTCCTTAACGGTGATAAACAGATCCGGATTTGCGGAAGAAGCACCATTTAGGTCCATAGACTCAACGTCGGCCTTGATGCCCTCCTCCTCGCAAAGCTCCTCGACTTTGCCAGCGAGCATCAGGCTGGACCCGATGCCGTTTCCGCATACGGTGATGATATGCATGGCAACCTTCCTCTCCTACACGTGACGGTTTTCCGTCTATCCAAAAGCGGCGACGCATCGCCGTGCCATTAAGGCCTAAAAGAATGAACGCATGGTCTCCAAAACCTGCTCGGGCGTATCGCATGCGCTGAGCTTGGCAACGCAGTCCTCGTCCTCGAACATCTGCGAAAGCTCCGCCAAGCAGCCAAGATGAGCCTTGGGGTCGGGTGCGCAAATACCCACGAGCACGTGAACCGGATCGAAATCCTCGTGTCCAAACGCAATGGCAGGGTCAAGCGTGACGATACAGATCCCCGCTTCACTCACATTGCCATCTGCCTGAGCGTGGGGCATGGCGATGCCCTCTTCCAAGACCATATAGGGGCCGAATTTGTGAACCGATGAAATCATGGCGTCAACATAGCTCTGGTCGCATTTGCCAGCGTCTACGAGCAACTTACCGCATGCCCTGATCGCTTCCTCCCAGTCGGAGGCCTCGACGTGGCAGGCAACAAGCTCGGGCTTAAGAAGATCGGTCAGCATACTCGTCCCCTACTCCTCGGGCAGAATGTGAAAACCAAGCGCCTGAATGTCGCGGGCAAAGCCCTTGACCGTATCAAGCGAGTACTCAAGCAAATCTTTCCCGAAATTCTTGCGTTTGGCAAGAAGGGCATTGGGGACCGTAATGATCTGGCATCCAACGGACTCCGCCTGGAAGATATTGAGGACCTCGCGCGTAGACGCCCAGAGAACCTCGGCAGCAGGCTTAACGGCAGCCTTCTTTACGGACTCCGCCATGAGGGGCAGCGGATCGACGCCGGTATCGGCAATGCGACCGGCAAAGATGGACAGAATAGAGGGGGTCTCAGCAGAAACGGCATCGACAAACTCGTCGACCTGCTCGGGCGTAAAGATAGTGGTGACATTCACCTTGATGCCGTCGGCAGAAAGGCGCTTGACCAGCGCGGCAGTGGACTCACCCTTGGTGTTGAGCGCCGGGATCTTAACGTAGACGTTGTCTGCCCAGGTTGCGATCTCGCGAGCCTCGGCTTCCATACCTGCCTCGTCGTCGGCGAATACCTCAAAAGAGACCGACACATCAGTAATGTGCTCAAGAACCGTCTTGGCAAAAGCGCGGTAGTCGGTCACGCCGCCGGCCTTCATAAGGGAAGGATTGGTCGTGAAGCCCTGAACGTTGCCATTGTCATGCATGTCAAGCATGCCCTCGAGGTTAGCGCCGTCGGCAAACACCTTGATCGCCATGTTCGGTCCTTTCTCATCTAACACTATTGCTATCGAAAGCCTTCTTCTTTGTTTCAAAAGCTTTTCGGTTTTCTTTTATAAACCATTTCAAAAGCTATCGAAAGCTCAATTGTCAACTTTCCGTGAACGGTCGAATATCGGGCGTGAACGTACTTCTTTTGGGCGGCACCTTCAGAATGAGACTCTTTATAGCCCGTTTACGTGCGAACTATCTGCTACGCATGCATTTGTGACATGCCATTCCGTTCTTTTGATTCATTCGAATTTGCCTTGTTCTTTTCATATCGATACGTTATATTTCGATTACGAAAGGCGCATCTTTTACCTTTTGTTCAAAAGGAGCGGCATATGGCATCTACTTCAGACCTTTCACCGGCCGAGCGTCAGCGATTTATCATGAATTGGCTGGCCGAAAAGCCAAATATCTCGGTATCCGACATCGTTCGCCGTTTTTCGGTTTCGGAAGTCACCGCACGACACGACCTCATCTCGCTGGAATCCGAAGGCAAGCTGCGTCGCGTACGCGGCGGAGCGGTATCGCTTTCTCGCTCCAACGCAATCTCGTATCCCGAGGAGCGCATCAATGTCCAAGTCGAGGCCAAGGAGGCCATCGCCGCAACCGCAGCAACTCTTGTTGATGATGGCGATGTTCTGGTAATTGATATCGGCACCACAGGCTTTTACTTCGCTAAGGCCCTTATGGACAAGCGTGAGATCACCATTATCACCGGCGATCTTGCAATCGCGAACTACGCCAGCTTCAATCTCCCCAATGCTTCGGTAGTGCTGCTGGGCGGCTCCGTGCGCAAGGGCCACCTCTATCTCGCGGGCGCACTGACGCTCGACTGCATGAGCAAACTACATGCCGACAAGGCGTTTGTCAGTGCTGACGGATTCCACCCCGACCACGGTTTTACCGTCGAGCACGACTTCTCGGCCATGATCAAGCATATGTACCTTACCAACTCAAACCAGGGCTACATGATGGTTGACCAGGGAAAGTTCAACAAGACCAGTTTTTATCAGTCCGCGCAGATCGATGACCTCGACGGCATCATCGTTGATGGAGACAACGAGGGCATCATGACGGCGGCGATCGAGAGCAGTCGCAGTCATCCCAAGCTCTATATTGCAAAATAGCTCAAATGGCCGGGACGCCCCCACTGCGGGCGACCCGGCCATTTATTAAATCAACCCAAAATGCTGCATCGCTGTGACGGTGCCGTCGTGTGCCACATCGTCGGTCACGTAGTCGGCGACCGCCTTGACCTCGGGCATGGCGTTGCCCATTGCCACAGCCGTCTCGACGGCAGCGAGCATGCCCAGGTCGTTGCCCGAATCGCCGAAGCCAAAGGTGCGCTCGTTACCAGAGCGGCCCAGATACTCAAGCGCTCGCGCCACGCCTATGCCCTTGTCAATACCCTTGGGGCTCAGCTCTCGATTCTGACCACCGGTGTTGCACAGCTCAAACTCGCGCTCGATAAAGCCGTCATCGTTGGCTACGCGAGCCAGGTCGCACGCGTTAATGCACACCTTGCCTACGCGCAAGCGGCCATCGACGCGCATCTGATCAACGCCATGCACCACGCCGGCGCCTAGCAGAAATGACTGTTCGACACCAACTGGCTCAAGTGAATAGGTGGCACCGTTCGTCTCGAACAACGCCTCGCCGCCCGCCACAGTAATGCGACGCGCGAGCTCCTCAACAATGTCTTCGTCAAAGCAGTCCTCATGCACCACGCGGCCCTCGACCTCGAGCGTCGCCCCCGCCATGGCAACGATACCCGCCGGGTTCAGCGCGCGCAGCCCATCGACAATCAGCCACAGGGGGCGACCCGTGCAGATAAATGCCCGGTGACCCGCATTGCGCAGGCGACCAAATGCATCGACAACGGCCTTCGACGGATGGATTGCATTGAAGTCCTTATCGGTCATATCGTCGGGATCGAACGACGTCAGCGTGCCGTCCACGTCAAAAAAGAGCACAGCGGGTTCGGGACACGCATCAATCATATGGGTTCCTTTCGAGGATAAGGGCAAACGAAGCATCCATCATATAATGGAGCGACGCAACCAGAGAGGTCACCCATGGAATTTTACGCAAGCTGCCCCGAGGGCTTTGAGTCCGCACTCGCCGATGAGCTTAAACGCCTCGGGCTTTCGCATGTCCGCCGCTTGAAGGGCCGCGCTACATTTGAGGGCGAGCTCGAAGAAGGTTACCGCGCCTGCCTGTGGTCGCGCCTGGCCAGCCGCGTGTTTGTGGTGCTCGGACGCTTTGGGGCACAGGATGCCGATGAGTTGTACGACAGCGTTTACGACATCGCCTGGGAGAACATCGTCCGCCCCGGCGCCACCATCGCCATTACCGCCCGCGGCGTGACCGAGCAGCTGCGCAACACGCGCTTCTCGGCCCTGCGTGCCAAAGACGCGCTGTGCGACCGCCTGGCCGAGACCACGGGACGTCGCGCCGATGTCGATGCCGCCGACCCCGATGTTCACCTACTGCTTTCGCTACGCCAGCGCCGTGCGAGCATAAGCCTGGACCTTTCGGGCGATCCGCTGTTCAAGCGCCTGCCGCCCGCCGCGACTCGCGCCGGCGAGGGCGCGCACGTGCTACGCCCCGACTACGCCGCCCTGGTGTTGGCGCAGGTCGGCTGGACCGCGCTGTGCGAGCGCGAGCTGACGGCCGACGACTACGAAAACGAGGCCCTACCTACGCTGATCGACGCGTCGTGCGCCGGCGGCGGCCTGCTGCTGGAGGCCGTGAACATCCTGACCGACCGCGCCCCGGGCGCCGCACGCGAGCGCTGGGGCTTTGAGGGCTGGCAGCTGCACGATGCCGCCCTATGGGAGCAGCTGCTTGCCGAGGCACGCGGGCGCGAGGCGGCAGCGCGTGAGCGCCAGGCGCGCATCGTGGCCGCGGACATCGACCCCGCCGCCCGCAAGACCGCCGAGCGCATGGTTAAGTTTGCCGGCTACAAGCGCTTTGTCGATTTTTGCGCCGCCAAGTCTGCCACCGTGCTGGACCACGCGGGCGCCGTCGCCGATGCCGCCCTCGTCGCGGATACGACCGAGACACCGCTGTCGCTTATGCATGACGCCATGACGCTGGTCGGCGAGCTGCGCCGCGCGCCCGAGCTTGCTTCGGCACCGGTCGCCGCGCTCACCCGCGACGGCTTGCTGGCCCGCGCGCTCCACGCTGAGCCCACGCGCTCGATCGCCGTCATGCCCAACAACGAGGAGGCGACCGTCGAGGTTTGGCCCTCGCTCGACCACGCCGCCGCGGCATTTGAAGCTGCGACCAGTGCGGATGCCGAGGAGCAGACCGCGGACGCCGACGACGTCATCGGCGACGAGGCCCCCGCCATGCCCGAGCCCGCTGCCACGCTCGACCTGGGCGACGGCAAGCCGCTGCCCGTGCTCATCCCCGAATCCGAGCAGTTCGCCAACCGCCTGCGCAAGAACGCCCGCCTGCGCCGCAAGTGGGCCAAGCGCGAGGGCGTGAGCTGCTACCGCGTCTACGATGCCGACCTGCCCGACTACTCCGCCGCCATCGATCTGTACGAGGGTTGCCCGCAGACGCCGGGCCGCTGGCTCGTCATCGCCGAATACGCCGCGCCCAAGACCATCGACCCCGCACTGGCCCAGGCCCGCATGCTCGACATTCTGGCCATCGCGCCGCGCATCCTAGATGTTCCCGCCGAGCATGTGCACGCCAAGGCCCGCATGCGTTCGCGCGGCGGCTCGCAGTACGGCAAGCAGGGCGCCGGCAAGGGCGGCTCGGGCGAGCGCGCCAATATCGCGCGTCGTCGCCTGCCGCTCATCGAAGAGGGCGGCCTCACCTTTGCCGTCAACTTTGACGACTACCTGGACGTCGGCATCTTCTTGGACCACCGCGTCACCCGCAACCTGGTGCGCGAGCACGCCAAGCAGGCGCGCCGCTTCCTCAACCTGTTCGCCTACACCGGCACCGCCACCTGCTACGCGGCCGATGGCGGCGTCGAGGAGACCGTGACGGTCGACCTCTCCAATACCTATCTGGACTGGGCCGAGCGCAACATGCGCCAGAACGGCTTTGTGGGGCCTCAGCATCATTTTGTGCGCGACGACGTGCTTGCCTGGATTCGCGACCAGCGCCAGACGCGCAACCGCTGGGACCTGATCTTTGTCGACCCGCCCACGTTCTCGAACTCCTCCAAGATGGGCCGCCGCACCTGGGATGTCCAGCGCGACCATGTTGAGCTTTTGGCTGGCGTATCGCGCCTGCTCGCGCAGGGCGGCCATGCCATCTTTAGCTGCAACCTGCGCGGCTTCCGCCCCGAAACGCGCAAGCTCGCCCGCGCGGGCGTGGTGCTGGAGGACATTACGGCGCAGACCATCCCCGAGGACTTCGCGCGCAACCAGAAGGTGCACCACTGCTACATCGTGCGCCGCCTGCCCATCGAGGACGCCATGGCCGAAGTCGGCTTTAGCGCCGAGGAAATTGCCGAGCGCGTCGAGGAGCTGCGCAACCCCGAAGCCCGCAAGCCTCGCGCAACGGCGCCCGCGCACGCGCAGGCCGGCAACGGCAAGTCCAACTTTGCCGGCAAACCCTCCCCCGCCGGCAAGCCCAAAAAGAAGAAGTTCTACGCCAGCAAGCCCAAGGGCAAATAACAAAGTTGCGGTGGAATACGGACTGTTTTGCCTGGAATTAGGTAAATTTAGACCGTATTTCACCGCAACTCGTATTGGGATGGCGGATGCCGACCTATCCCTGGATGACCAATCGGTAACCGATACCCACGTGCGTTTGGATATAGTGCGGGTGCGCGGGATCGGACTCGATCTTTTTGCGCAGCGTACCCATAAAGACGCGCAGGCTCGCCAGGTCGCTCTTGGTCGCCGTGCCCCAGATCTCGTGCAGGATAAATTGGTGCGTCAGCACCTTGTCGGCGTTGTGTGCCAGCAGGCACAAGAGCTTGTACTCGATCGGCGTCAGATGCAGTTCCTCGCCATCCATCGTGGCGATGCCGGCATCAAAATCGATATGCAACTCGCCGGTATCGAACGAGCCCTCGGAGACAACACCGCCCGCCTGCGCATACGAAAGGCGCCTGAGCGTGGTGCGAATGCGCGCGAGCAGCTCCTCGACCGAAAACGGCTTAGTCAGGTAGTCATCGGCGCCGGCATCGAGCGCTCGGATCTTGTCCGCGTCCTCGCTGCGCGCCGAAACCACGATGATCGGCATGCCCGACCACGCGCGCACCGACTCCACCACCTTGACGCCGTCCATATCGGGCAGGCCCAGATCGAGCAGCACAATGCTCGGCGCCTGCGACGAAGCGGCGGCGATGGCGGCATGGGCGGTTTCCACGGCCATATGGCGCAAGCCGTGCGCCTCGAGCGCGGCGACGATAAGGTTGCGGACGGCGGGATCGTCCTCAACGACCAAGATGAGTGGTTTTGCGGCAGAGTTCGGCACGGCGCTACTCCTTATCAAACGAAACATCGGCGACGGGAAGCTCAATCGTAAAGACCGAGCCGTGCGGGTCCGCCGCGGTAACCTCTATGCTACCGCCATGTGCCAGCGCAATGGAGCGGCAGAGCGAAAGCCCCAAGCCCACACTGCGGCAGCTGTCGGCCAGGCCATGGTTGGCGGTGTAGAACGACTCAAAGATTCGCTCGCGGTCCTCGGGCGCAATGCCCGGGCCATCATCAGCAACCGAGCACGCCACGCATCCATCATGGACGCCAATCGAGATCACGATATGCGAGCCCGCAGGCGTATAGGTAATGGCGTTGTTCACCAGGTTGACCACCAGCTGCACCATCAGGCGCGCATCGACGTTGACGAGCGCCGGCTCATCGCACGCCACCACCTTAAGGTCGTGCTCGCGCACGGCCGGGTTCACGTGGCGCAGCGCCTCCTCGACGATATCGTCCATAAGCTCGAGCGTGGTCGACAGGTGCATACCGCCGCCCTCGAGCTTGGTGATGGCGAGCAGATTCTCGACGGTAGCGTTGAGCCATTGCGCATCCGAGCGAATGGATAGGAGCATGCCGCGGCGCGTCTGGTCGTCGAGCACGGCCGTGCCGGTCGAGCCCTGGTCGAGCAGCACGTCGGCATTACCCGAAATGCTGGTAAGCGGCGTGCGCAAATCGTGCGAGATGGAGCGCAACAAGTTGGCGCGCAGCTGCTCGTTTTTAGCGAGCACCGCCGCTTCCTCGCGGGCCTCCATGGCGCGGGCGCGATCGAGCGCCAGCTCGCCTTCGCTCACGATGGCATCGGCAAGCGTCCGCTCCTCGGGCGTCAGCGCATCGGGCTCGGCGACAATGGCGAGCACCCCCACCACCGAGTCGGGATCACCCGCGCGCACCATGGTGTCGCCCGAGTGCACGGTCAGGTATATGCCAAAGAACGCCGAGCCGCCATAGGTGGCATCGAGCGGCGTTCCCACATAGGCGGACGCCGAGAGCCGTGGCGGCATCTGCGGCGCCAGCTCGTGCACCGGCGCGGCATCGCCCACGGCCGTGTACATCGTGCGCGGCAGCAGGTCATCGTCGTCGGCATCGGCGCTATACCACACGACCGGACAGTCCGAAAGACGCGCCAGTTGCGTTGCCATAGCATGCACAATCTGTTGCTGATCGCCGCACCGCTGCAGCATGCGGTTGGTCTCGAGCACCATCTGCGTGCGACGGTCGCTGGCGGCAGCCTGCGCCAAGGCGCGGCGCAGGGCCAGCGCAATCGAGCTCGACACGAGCGAGACCACAAACATGATAAAGAACATGCCGGGATAGACGCGGTCGATGAGCGACAGCGAGTAGCGCGGGTCGACAAACAAATAGTTGTAGAGCGCCACGGCGGCAGCCGAGCTCAGCAGGCAATACAGGCGGCTCCAGGTAAAGAATGCGCACAGCTGCACGGCGAACACATAGACGATCATGATGCTCGGCGCGAGACCCGGATGGTCGAGCAGCGCGCCCACAATCGTCGCCGCGACCAGCAGTCCCGCCGACACGCAGGCGTCATACAGAGGGCTGCGACGCGTCAACGTCGTGCGCCGCCACCAAAAGTTCTCGGCCATATCGCCGTCCGTACGGACGTCCATCAGCGCCCTGCCCCTCTCTCAAAAACAAAAACCACCACAAAGGGGACAGGCACCTTTGTGGTGGTGGCCTCCTTGTGGTGGTTTCAAGTGTATAGCCTTTGCAGCCCGCAGTCGCTAGACAAACAGCAGACGTCGACTACGGGCGCTCGTCGGGAGCCAGGCGCTGCATCTTGCTCACGGCCTTAAACTTGGTGAACAGCGGCACGTACTCAAAGCTCACGTTGGAGTTCTCCAGGCCGTACCAGCGCGCGGGAGTGCCGGCAGCGCGGCGGATGATGTACTTGAGCGTGATGGCCGTACGCTCGCTGGGCTCCACGTCGCTTTCGGGCGCCAGCAGCTTGCGGATCATGACGAACTTAAACGTACCGATGTTGCCCGGATCCTTGTAGACCGAGTAGTCGTGCGTCTGCGCCGGCAGCTCGCCGCTGGCAGCCAGGTCCTGAACAACCTGGCGCAGGTAAGCATTGACG
The DNA here is from genome assembly GCA_905197665.1 of uncultured Collinsella sp. GTDB lineage: Bacteria > Actinomycetota > Coriobacteriia > Coriobacteriales > Coriobacteriaceae > Collinsella. The sequence goes on along the minus strand of CAJJZP010000013.1, from coordinate 20,977 downwards.
CGCTGGTTGATCTTATAGCCCAGGTACAGATGCACGCGGAATACGTAGTCGGTGCCGAACGTCTCGACCGAGTAGGCAAAGGTATGCGGCTCGTCCATAGTCTCGACGTTCACGAACCACCAGGCACGAGCGCGCTTGGGGTGCTTGTCCAAAATCGAGTAGACGATATCGCGGTCGATATAGTCGGTGTTGGTGTCCTTGGTCAGGTACACGATGTTGTCGCTCACGAGCTCGTAGCGATCGTCGTCGCGCAGGCGCTTGAGCTGCGGCAGATAGCTGCGCAGCGGCAGCAGCGTAAACTGGCGCTGCTCAACCGCCGTGCCGTTGTACCAGCACACCATGATGCCCATGATGAGCGCGGCCATAAGGATGGTGAAATAGCCGCCGTGGAAGAACTTGGTGAGCGAGCTCACAAAGAAGAAGCCCTCGAGCATAAGGAAGAAGGCGGCAAAGATCCACGGCGCGACCTTGAGATTGCGCTCCACGTGCAGATAGAAGAAGAGCAGCATTGTCGTGCACATCATGGTCAGGGTAATGGCCAGGCCGTACGCGGCCTCCATGTGCGCCGAGTTCTGGAACAGCAGCACCACGACGACGCAGCCCACGAGCATGACGTTGTTGACCATGGGGATGTAGAGCTGGCCCTTGGTCTCGGCAGGATAGAAGACCTGCATATGCGGCATGAGGTCCAGGCGGCTGGCCTCGGACACCAGCGAGAATGCGCCGGTGATGAGCGCCTGCGAGGCGATGATGGCCGCGACGGTGGAAAGGCCGACGGCAAAGGGGCGCAGACCCGGGGCGAGCATCTGGTAGAAGGGGTTGAGGTCGGCGATACCCATGAGCTCCGGGTTGCCGGCGTTGTTGATAAGCCACGCGCCCTGGCCCATGTAGGACAGCAGCAGGCAGCACTTAACGAACGGCCAGGTGGCATAGATGTTGCCGCGGCCCACATGGCCCATGTCGGAATAGAGCGCCTCGGCACCGGTGGTAGCGAGGAAGCAGCTGCCCAAAATCATGATGCCCGCATGGTTGTTGGGGCTCAGCAGAAAAGCGATGCCACGCAACGGGTTGAGGCACAGCAGCACCGCGGGATACTGGCAGACAAAGAACAGGCCCGTGCCGCCCAGGAACAAAAACCACAGCGTCATGATGGGGCCGAAGGCGTGACCGATCTTGGCCGTGCCGATGCGCTGCACCAAGAAGAGCGCGATGATGATGGCAAGCGTGATGGCGACGACACGACCCTGGTCGTCACCGAGCACGGCATGGACCGCCGGGATGGTGCGCAGGCCCTCGATGGCCGTGGTGACGGTAACGGCAGGCGTCAGGATGCCGTCGGCGAGGAGTGCCGCGCCGCCCAGCATGGCGGGGATGATGAGCCACTTGCCGCAGCGCTTGACCAGGCTGTACAGGGCAAAGATGCCGCCCTCGCCGTGGTTGTCGGCGCGCAGCGAGATCAGCACGTACTTGACGGTCGTCAGCAGCGTGACCGTCCACACGACAAGGGAGAGCGCGCCGAGCACGAACTCCTGCGTGACGCTTCCGATGCCGCCGTTGCCGGCAACGAGCGCCTTGGTTACATACATGGGGCTGGTGCCGATATCGCCATACACCACGCCCAGCGTGACGAGCATCGCCGAGATGCTCACAGGAATCGCAGCGTGCGAGGCTACTTCCTTTGCCTTTTGTTCCATAAGCCGGTTTCCTCCCAATTTTAACGTTCGACGGGATTATATGTAATCAGCCCATATTTTAATGGCACCGTTTTCCCAGCTAGATAAACATTTATGCGGCCTTTAGGCCACCGCGGCGATATGGAATGTGACAAAGGGACGCCCCCTTTGTCACATTCGTCATTTTCCGAGCCAGTTTTTGAACCACCACTCCATAGAGCGGCTCATCTCGGCCATAAAGGGGCTCGTGTGCTTACGGGTGTAGATGTCGATGACGCGCTCGCCCACCTCGCGGGCGTGCGGGCGAAACATCGCATCCATCTCGGCCACCTGCGCATCCATCGTCGCGGCGTCGGCGCGACAATAATGCTCCTCGTGCACCAGGTTCACCACGGGATGCGCGATTGCCGGGCGCTCCTTACGGGGCGTGCCGATGATGAGCATCGACAGCGGCATGGTATAGGCAGGCAAGTCCAGCAGTGCGGCAACTTCCTCGGCGTTCTCGACGATATCACCGATGTAGCAGCTCCCCAGCCCCAGGGCCTCGGCGGCAACCACGGCGTTTTGAGCGGCGATCACGGCATCCTGCGCCGCGATGGCAAAGTCGCCCAAACCCGGCGCGGGGCGGGGCGCCTTGCCCGTGCGCTCGACAAACTCGGGCTCAAAGCAGCCCACGTGCTCAAACAGATCGATCCACTTGGCATAATCGACCACAAATATAAGTGCCCAGGGCGCCTTGGCGATCATGGGCTGGTGATCGCACAGGTCGGCCAGACGGTCCAGCGTAGCCTGCTCGCGAATGCTCACGATGGAATACATCATCATGGCGCCCGCCGACGGTGCGCGACTCGCCGCATGCAAAACCGCCGCCCGCTGCTCGTCGGTCACCGCCACGGGACGGTCGTTGTCATCGCGCGCAAAAGCGCGCGTGGACGAACGGTGCTCCAAAATGTCCAGCACCGCGTTGCCCGTAGTCTCGACCGGATAGCCGCCCGCGTCCATGCCGGCACCCACGTCGCCCGCACTCGTCATACAAACCCGCTCGTTCATCGCCTCATCCTCGCCATTTCTTTAAGAAGCCTTTACGTTTCCGTGTAATTCCCGTCCATTATCGCGCAGGTCGCCACTACATTGCGCCACACCGCCACACGTGCGCGTTAATATGGCTGGTTGTTGTGCGCAGCCACCAATTGCAGCGCATATCTTGGTAACAATCGGGTAAACCCCCGCTTTCGTAGGTTTTAAGTTTGTGAGGAGTCTCAGCATGTTCGCTGCCGCCATCTCGCTCGTCGGTCTTGCGGCGACCGTCTACCTTGTCTTGCGCGAGGCCAAGGCCATTCGCGCACAGTCGGGCACCGTCGCCAAAGGCGCCATCGCCTGGAGTGTCGCCTTCGGCCTGTTCCAGCTCTTTTTGACCATTTGGGGCGCCATTGGCCTCGTCGCCCAAAACGAGCCGCTCGCCTTTGCGATGCTCATCCTGACCAATGCCATCCTCACCGGCTGCGCTTGGGCCAGCATCGCCCGCGACCGTATCGCCCCGCGCGTCTTTGCGTTTGCCGCGCCCGATGCCCCCGCTCCCACCGGCAAGCTCGCCCGTCTGCGCGGCGCCTTTGTGGGCAAACCGCTCGTCGCCGCCGTCCTGTGCCTGCTGCTCGCCGGCGTCTTTGCGCTGCTGGGCATGGAGGTCTCATCCAACCACGACTTTACCTGGGTCTACCCCCTGTGCATCCTGCTCGAGTGGGCTATCATCACCGTGCTCATGACCGGCTTGTTCTTCCTATTCCAGCGCCACGGCGCAGCTCCGGCCGTCCTGGCCTTTGCCCTCTTTGTCCTGGGCATTGCCGAGTTCTTCGTCATCACGTTTAAATCCATGCCCATCCAGCCGGGCGACCTTTCGGCCATTTCCACCGCCGCCGCGGTCGCCGGCAACGGCTACACCTTCTCCATCTCGCTGTTCTGCGTGCTGTCCATGGGCTTTACCGCCATCGCCATGCTGCTATGCGAGTACGCCGGCCTGGTGGCACCGCACCGTCAGAAGGGTGCCGCCAACGCCAAGCGCATGCTGCTCACCAACCTGCTCGTAGCGGTGCTGTGCCTGGGCGGCGTGACCGCGCATGTCACGCTCATCGACTACTACAACACCCTCGGCATCACCGTCTACACCTGGCGCCCGCTCGAGAGCTACTGGCGCGAGGGCTATCTACCTGCCTTTATTAGTGCAGCACAGTCCATCAAGCCGCCCAAACCCGCCGACTACTCCGTCGACGACGCCAAGGCCACGCTCAAAAAGTACGCCAAGGCCTACGACAAGTCCGATGCCGCCAAGAGTGACGAGCGCACCGCCGCAAAGGAGCAATTCGACAGCGAGAAGCCCACGGTCATCGCCATCATGAACGAGACGTTCTCGGATCTGTCGATCTACCAGAACATGCGCGCCGGCTACGAGGGCCCGCAGTACTTTAAGAGCCTGTCCAACTGCCTCAGTCGCGGCAAGCTCTATGTGAGCGCCTACGGCGGCGGTACCGCCAATACCGAGTTTGAGTTTATGACCGGCAACTCCATGGCCAACCTGGGCTCGGGCGTGTACCCCTACACCATCTACAACATGGAAACGACCGGGAACCTGGCAGAGCAGTTCAAGTCGCTCGGATATTCCACCACGGCCATGCACCCCAACCACGCGACCAACTGGAACCGCGAGAACGTCTACAAGGACTTTGGCTTTGACCAGTTCCTGTCCATCAACGACTTCCAGGGAGCCGATACCCTGCGCGGCATGGTGACCGACCAGGCTACCTACGACAAGATTCTTGAGCTGCTCGACCAGAACGCCGATCCGCAGTTTATCTTCGACGTGACCATGCAGAACCACTCGGGCTACGACACGGGCCTGCTGCCGGTCGACAAGCAGATGCACCTGAACATCGACACGACCGACCTGGACGCCAAGACCGTCGAGGACGGCACGCTCTCCGATGTCGACGAGTATGTCTCGTGCATCGAGCAGTCCGACCAGGCGCTGCGCTACTTCCTTAACGCCTTAAGCAAGCTCGACCGCAAGGTGGTCGTGGTGTTCTGGGGCGACCACCAGCCGTTCTTCCCGTCCAAGTTCAATGACAAGTGGTTTACCAACGAGGACGACGCCACGCACCAGGAGCGTCTGTGGCAGACCGACTACATCATCTGGGCCAACTACGACGTTGCCGGCTGCGACCAGACGAGCGAGGTCGACGACCTGTCCACCAACTACCTGTCCACTCAGCTCATGCAACTGATCGGCGCACCGCTGACCGACTACCAGAAGGCGCACATGACGCTGCGCGAGTCGCTGCCCGCCATCAACTCGGTGGGCTACGAGGACGCCAGCCTGCGCTGGGCGCTCTCCTCCAACGTCACCGGTGACGACGCCGCTGCCGCAGCCGCCACCAAGGCGCGCGAGGATTACGCCAAGATGCAGTACTACGAGATGTTCCGCGACGGCAAGAACGTCTATACGGAGCACTTCCAGACCGAGGCCAACGAGACCGACCCCAACCTGGCGCCGGGCACGACGAAGATCAAGTAGCGGGTCGCTCATAACTGAAACGTCTGTCCGAGCGGAGGCATATAAGGTTCATCGCGAGTTCCGCACGCAAAGAAGGCCACTTAATGTGGCCTTCGTCTTGCGCAGGACTGTAGAGCAGGGAACTTCGTGCCCGCCGCCCGGGAGGGCGTTTCATTTAGAAGATGAACCTAGCGCTTATCCCTCCGGGACAAAAGAAGCGCGGCTATAAATGCGATGATTGCAAGTGTCAGCAACACCAAAAGCAACGTGAGCGTGTTGTCGCCTGTTGCCACCAGACCAAGCAAACCGGGCTTCTTGCTGTCAGCAGACTGCATGGGGATCTTCTCGCCATCGTCCTCGGCGGTGATTTCCCAGCGAATGGTCTTGTTTGCGTCGGCAACCTCGTTGCCCACCGATGTCGGAACGTTTAGCTGCAAATTAAGCACCGTGCTGCCATCGCTCGTAAACGTGGCGATTTGCGTGGGATAAGCGAACACGCTGCCCGGTGTTCCTGTCTGGAGCCAACCTGCAGAGCCATCGCCCGCCGACGCCGTTAGGGTAATGGGCGACAGCAGGCGTGCCGTCTCGTGATCGACAACGGCACGCACAAACACGCGCACCTGGGACTTTACGCCCGTGGCACGAATCTCTATCTGCTGATCACGCACATCGCCAGGCATCAGATCTTTAAAGGCCAAAAACAGATCGGGCTCCCCCGAGGAGTCCGTCGCCCCCGAGACCGTCAGCTGACGCGCATTTCCGTCGTAGGCAATCGTGGGAGCATCGGCAAACGCACGGGCAGGCGCGGCAAGCGCGGCAACACAGGCAACAACCGCGACCACACAGCGCACGGCGCGCATAGCGTCTTTGCGAATCGGAAAAGCCATGCTTACGCACCCCCATGCGGCGGCACCAGCACGCCATCCTTGACCGTACAGCCCCATGCCTCTGTAACTGCGTCATCGGGCGTGGACTGAATTGCCTGGGTCGAAATGTCGACGACCAGGTTCTTGCCATCCGCCTTCCTCTCAGTCACGCTCTTGATGAGCACGCCGGTTTTGTCCATCGGCGCAACGGAAGATGTCCAATAGTAGAATCCGTCGGACGCGGCAACCCAAGACGAGGCGCTGTTGGAAGCAGACGCATCGGACACGTTGCCCCACTCAATAACGTAGTCCGTTCCCGCAACCGGCTCATCCCACAGGCGCGCGCCATCCTGGTCCTGCCAGTAGATATCCACCGCAGCACGCAGGTATGCCGGAGCCGAGCCCTTGTTTGTAATCGTGACGTCACTCTTCACGTTGCCATTGGGCTTCTCGTCCACCGAGGGCTTCACCGAGCCAAAACCAAACTCGTTGACCAGCACGCCCGTAACCGAAAGCCACGCAAAGGTGCCGGCAGCGCCAGCCAAAAGAAGAACGCCGACAAGGAGGGCGACGATCTGCTTGCGCTTACCCATCCTAGTCCTCCCTCCTTAGCGTGCCGTTTTCCCAAACATTCTTGGCACGCGAGCCACCATCGACCCATTTGTCCTTCGCGCGCGTGTTAACGCACGTCACCACGGCGTCGCCTGCGCTCGAAGCAGACGAAATCGTCAGCTCGGCAGATTTGCCGGGAGCCTTACCCGGCGTGCTCAGCTCACCCTGGTAGCGCCATGCCCAAGCCGTGTCTTCCTCGACGGTATAGGTGCCCGCCGGAGCAGAAAATTGCACGCTGCCGACATACCAGGTCTCGCCGTTTTCCTGCTGCGTTTTATCGACCTTCACTTCGACCATGCGCGTCTCGGCAAGAGAATCCTTCGACGCCTTCCGTGCCACCTTAAAGCGGGATGTCTGTCCCATGGCACTAGCATCGGTGGTCTTTTTTACAATTGTCAATGCGTGAGTCTGGGCGAACTTGAACACGGCATTACCGGGGCCCTGTTCGCCTTCACCCGTCTTCTTGGACTCCAGACGATTGGCTAGGTCGAACGAGCCATTGCCCGAGCCCAAGCTGTAGAGCGAGACATACTGGTCGTTAACGGGTTCCTCTGTCATGGACGCATCAGGACCGTAGCTCGCCCGCTTAACGGTAACAGTCAGCTGCGTTCCCATAAACGGCTCGGCAAAGCAGACCTTAAAGGGTGCCTGGTCGGCACTGTTGTCGACTGTGTTGGCGGCGTTGGGATCGAGCAGCCACTTAAGCCGCGCGGTCATTGTTTTAGGGTTAGTGGAATCGGATGTGTCGTTGGCAGTCACACGATACGTCACGGGATACAGGTCCATGTCTCCCTTGACCGGCTCGCCCTTAAACTCATTCCAAGACTTCGCATCGCCATCGGCAGGCACATATCGCCACTCCAGGAAGAGCTCACGTACGTCACCGCTAGTAGTCGTCTGTTCATCGAGCAGCGCGACGATCTTGGAGTGGGCGTCCGGGTCGTATGCCACGGACTTTTTCTCCATCTCGGGATTGCCGTCGTTGTCATAGACCGGGTTGCCGCTCTCACCCACCTTGGGAACATCGACGTTATGGACAAAGCCGGCGCCCGTCGCGCGCTCGCCGTCCGAGTCGACCGTCGCCGTAAAGACGACCGACCCGTCGACACCGTGATAGCGAACCTTATACGGCGCGATCTTGTACACCGCAGTGTACGTCACGCTCTTAAAGGGCTCATTACCCTCGAGGGGATACTTATCGTCACCGGTCATTAGGGTGTATTTGCCATCGGGTTCGTAGTCGCGCGACCAGCCGACAAAGTCGTACTTGGTGCCGTCAATGCCCACAACCTCCTTGACAGCCTTGACCTCAAGAGAAATCTGGTCGCCGGAATCAGTACGGCCGAGACCGCGGACAAGAGCAGGATTCGCGAGATTTGAGTCGATGTTCGATTGAACGGTAACCAGGCTGGGACGGTAGACCGGGTACAGCTCCATGGGGGCCCTGACCACGGTAGAAGCACTCACCATGCGGATACCCTCCGACCAAGCGACATAGCCCTTGCCAGGTGCCGGCTTGGCTTCCGTCCAGCCCACGAAGGCGTTGAACGCACCTCCTGTATCCCTATCGATAGCGCTGACGTCATAAGTGGGCTTCGGGATGCCGCCATCAAGGTTGCCGAGCATATCGCCTTGCTGAGCAACTTTGCCGTCAACATCTTTGGCATTGAGATGGTACACGACCGCCAACGGCGAATAGTACGCCACAAATGTATAGGCCCCGCCGGGTTCCACCTGATGGGAATACGAGTTATCGCCGTTAGGTTCGATCTCTTCAACTTCGCCATTCGGAAGCTCGATCTCAACCTTCTGCAACTTATACAGCTCACCGCCTGCTTTATAAACCGGAGTCGTGACGTCAGGGGTCACCGTTGCCGTAGCAGGGTCGGTGCCCGCGTTGATAACGGGATCGATGTCGTACCTAGGCACATTGACCTTGTCCGTGCCCTTAAAACCGGCGCGATACAGGTTGGTGGTGTACCTAACATCGTACTTCGCGTACACCGGATAGGCATCCTGGTACTGGGTGACCTTGAAATCTGGTTTCACCAGATACGGTTCGGCCTTATCCGGGTCAGAAGTAGTGAAGGAATCACCCTTGACATCGTAGATATACTTCCAGACGTCAGAACCCTTCTGGACCTCGGCGGTCGAAATCCAGCCCAGGAACTTATAGCCCGGCACGGCCATGTCGGCATCGGTCGGGGAAGCTTCGAGGGTCAGGGGGCTCTCATACGATCCCTTCTCACCATCTTCTGGCTTTTCGGCCACTTTAACCGACTTATTAACATGCGGGTAGTAATACGTGAACGTCGGATCCGCCCCGTTCACCTTGGTCTGCAGCAAGTTACTCTCATAGCGCCGCGTGGCAGTCCTCACGACATTATCGCCCTTGTTGTAGAAATTAACGTCCGTGGTAATCATCGCGCGAACGTAGTACTTCTTATCCGTACGCACCATGCTCTCGATGGGATTTTTCACATATGTCCAATATTCACCATCGCGCTCAAGCGTCCAGAAATTCAGGCGATAGCGATCATTCACCGGTTTGACCGTTACGTTCAGCGAAGCCGAAGTCCAAGTATCGCTTAGCGTTGCAGCGCCTGGAAAATCGGTATCGGCATAGAGGTTTTTTAGAGTATCGGCTCCCGTATCGTTTTTAACGTTGTGCGAGTACGCGTTAAGGGGACTCACGACAAGGGTTTCCTTCGTGAAGCGCGTGCCACACGTTTCATAACTATCCTTTATACCGTGGTCAACATGCTCCGGGCCCCAGTGGACGACGTTTTCACGCACGAAGGTACTACCGACGTTTTCCTCAAAGGGCGTTTGATAGCGATTCCAAACGGAACAAAGTAGCTTGCTGTCCGTAAACTCATGGTTGGTATAAGCCCGAACGTAATAATCCACGCGGTACTCAAAGCGGGCGATGTAGGTATGCGGCGCGGTTAAATCGACATCGGCGGGGAGCGTATAGCTGGGATCGCGGCTTACGCGCACCTCGAGCGGGGCATCCTCGGTTCCCTTGTTTTCGTACCAACCCAGGAAGCGGTAGCCGTCGGGCAGCGCACCGTCCTCAGATAAAGGTTTGTTGTACACGTCGCACACCTGCACCGTGTACACACCGGTGCCATCCTCGGCAGTCTCAACCTTAACGTCAGTTTTGCCCACACCGTCGCGCCGAGTCTGATCGTCGGTTGCATCCTGCTCATTGCCCTCAAACACCGTCATGATGTTCGACACATAGTCGCTGTACACCGGATAAAAATCGGTAGGGCCAAGCACAGTGATCTCGGTGCCGGCAGGATAGAACGCACCGGCGTTTTTTAGCTCGGCAAGCTCAGGCGTGGTAATGGCCGCATAGCCGCCATGCATCCCTTCCTCGCCGCTCGGCTTCGTCGTCCAACCGATAAAGGTGGCGCTGGCAGATAGAGTGCCACGGTCCGCAGGGGCAGCCGGCGTCAGGCTAACACCATAGCGGTACCAATCCGTCGACTTGTCGTGCTCCTCGCCGCTCTGCCACGAGAGCGTCTTGCCCTTGACGTTATAGAACAGCACCTGCGCCTCGTACGAAGCAATAAACAGGTCGTTGCCCTTAAAGGCCTCGGCCCCCTTCGCGTTATCGGCGGTATAGGTCGACGTTTTCTCGTGCGCTTCGTTCTTCTGGACCTGCTTGCCAGCCTTAACGGCATCGGCATCGGTCTTGCCGTCAAACCAGCTGTTGTCTTGTTCAATTCGATTCACACGCACATCGGGCTCGCGGAACCAGCCCATAAAACGGTAGCCGCCGTTCTCCTCGGTCAAACCCTCAGGCTTTGCGGAAGTATCCTGCCTAAACGTCACCGATGTATCGCCCTGGGCCAAGCCCTGGGCCGTTCCCGCCAGCACGGCGCTCACGGCAAAGGCGTACGGATCCGAGGTCTTCTGATCAATACCGAGTTTGGTCGCCTCGATTGTCGCGGTACCCGCACCGGGAAAATCGATCGTCGCCTTAACGCTCTGGCCATGCACGGGGATATTCAGTCTGTAGTCCATCGCCCACTCGTTGGCATGCGAACCGCCCAGGGCCTCATCGTTAGCGGTCGAGCGCATGGTGCCGGCACAGAAGTCGTAGTCGTGCTCCTCCCACAGCTCGCGCGTGGCGTAGCGCCCGTCGTCCCACGGGCCGTAGCCGTCGCCCTTGGTGGTACCGTCGCCGCCAAAAGAGGGGATCTTCTTCTCAGCCGCGGTACCCTGGCTGCTGCCGTTTAGGCTCACGCTCGGCTTAAAGTAGCATTCGGTAACCGTGGCGTCACCCTTGTTGGCGCGCGCAGCAATACCGCCCAGGTTCACATCGTTTTGAATGATGGGGATCACGGCGATGGGATTGTACTGACGCGAGCTCAAGTCACCCGCAAAATGGCTGCGAACGAGCTCGTTGCCCTCGGCCGTCAGAATACGACCCGCCAGGCCACCCGTCCATGCGCGCGTCACGGAGACAACGCCCACGTACGACGCGGCATAGCTGTAGCACTGCGCCGTCGAGAAGCAGTCGATAATCTTGGCGTTACCCGCCATGCAGCCCACAAAACCCGAGGCATACACGTTGTTGCCGCCCAGAGCGCCAACAGCCACGTCGTACTTATTGGTGACGTCGGTCATGCCATTCGCGGCAATCGAGCCGTCCTTCTTGCGCGTAGGTGTAACGCGGCAGTACTCAATCGTCGAATTTGTAACATAGCCGGCAAACGCCGCCATATACAGCCCCTCACCGCCGAGCGCCTGCACGCCCGAGGTCGTATTGTTGACGGCACGGCCGCCACGAACCTCGCAGTTGTAGAGGGTGCAGCCGTCGAGCTCGCCGGCGATGAGACCGCCCTCAAAGCCTGCGTTGGTAATGAGGTTGAGAGCATTGTTGGCGCAGGTCACGTGCAGCGTGCTCTCCATGACCATAACGTTTTCGAAGCGCGTTTTGACGGCCTTGCCCACGATAATGCCACCGCGGAAGTCCGCCCACACGTTGGCGTCCTTGACCAGGAAGTTTTTGATGGTGGCACCGTTGGTCTCGGCAAAAAATCCCGTATCGCGCTCGGGGTCAAAAGCGTCTTTATCGTAGCTCAGGCCCTCAACGGTGTGGTTTTGACCATCGAACACGCCCTTAAACGGATGCTCCTTGTTGCCAAACGACAGATGCTTAACGGTGTGCGAGACAATGGTCTTCATGTCGTCATCATTAAGCACGATATCGTTATCGAGATAAACGCGCCAGTCGGACGTATCGCGCTCACGCGAAAGCGCCACGTACACCAAAAAGTCGTTCGCGTTTTTGATGTGGTATTCGTTTGTGTTCTCGGGCACGTCCTCGGCATGCACCACCGTTGGCAGCGCCATAACGCAGCAAAGGGCAATCGCCGCGACGGCAACTAGCCTGCTAAGCACGCCCCGGTTCATGTTCTTGATCTTCATAGGCTAGTTCGCCTCCGGCCAGCCCGCGACGTCAAGCACGTCGAGGACGGTATCGCTTGCCTGCTGGTTTTTGGCCTGCACGGCCTGGACGTCGATATCGAGCCTGAATGAGCCGCCGCGCGCGGCATCGTGGTAGTCGCCCACGAAGCGCAGCGAGTCCATGAGGCTCTCCGTCATGGCACCGGAATCGAGCACGCCCCCGCGTCCGGCCAATCCGCGGTAGTAGTACCACCCATCGCCGCCATCGATCCACGGGGACCCCTCGCCCGCGTTCACGTGAAAGGCGACGTTGCCCGAGGCGTCCGCACCCGAACCGTCGGGCGCCACCGACGTCATGCGCAGACGGGCGCGAACGTACTCAGGCTGCGCGCCGGCGTTCTCCACGCGCACGATGCGGCTGATGTCAGAGCCCCCGGCCTCGGTGTCGGGATAGTCCCCGTGCTCGTCGGCCTCAAACGGAATCTCCTCGCCCTGCTCGTTTAGGGTGTATTCGCAGACTCGTACCTTCACGCTGCCAAACGATAGGACGTTGTTCGCCGGAACCATATCAACGGTGAAAGCCAGCGTGCCGCACAGGCACGCCAGGGCCAACAGCGCCATCGCGGCAAGCGCCAAGGTGCGTTTCTGATTGTCGGAAAGATTGTTGAGCATTACGTTCGCCAATCGTCGATCAAAGGGGGACCGAGATCCCGACCCGAAAATGGGGATGGGGAGCGGGTCGGGATCTCGGTGGAGGGGATGGGATTACTACAGCCCGGCCCATTTCTTGGCGGCAGCCAGAGCAGACGCCGAAGAGCCCTCAGCGGTTTCATCCGCTGCGTAAATGAAGCAGTTGACCGTCATCTTGGCATCCTTGGCGAAATCCTCTTGCTCGGTCTCCTTGGGCGTAGTCACATTGCTGAACAGCTCACCGGTCCACTTGTCCTCGGTCTCGCTGGCAATAAGCGGAGTAGCCTCGGCTCCTTCTCCTTCGCCAACATAAACGAAAAGGCCACCGAGATAATGAGTCGGCTCACCCGTAACGGTATCTGCCTGAACGGCTTTCCAGCCTTGATTAATGGTGAAGTAAGTCTTATGGGAATCAGCGGCCGTATCAGACGCCGTCTCGTTCTTCACGAAAGCGTACACATAAGCGTTCTCGGACCCCTTACCAATACCCACATTGGGATTCTTGGCAACAGACACGCCAGGGGCGAGCTTAGAGTCCTTAACCCATTTGGTCTCGGTCAGGTTGCCGTTGACCTTAGTGTTATCATCCGGAAGCGGCTGATCCGGATGGTCGGGATTGGTAGTGGGCTTGTTGATGCCCGCAGTGGTGAAGTTGTTGGTCAGGCTCGACTGCGCCGTCAGCCAGGCGTAGGTGCCCGCGCCGGCAGCCAGTACCAGCAGCAGCAAGGCGGCAACGATGCCGTAGCGCTTTTTCCTCTTGTTCTCCATCGTTCTCTTCCTTTCGATAATCGACTTCCCCGGCAACGGCCCTTGCCGTTGCCGACACCTCTCCCCTGCCGTTATGGACGCCGCTCCCTCGCATGCGCACGGGTATGCTTGCCCGCAGGCTCGCCGGGAACCATCCGATCGAGCACTATCGACGCCGCGACCAGCAGCGCCAGAACGGCCACCACAACAAGCAAACCGGGCATCGTCGTGCAATATGCGTTAACGAAGCCCAGGTAAGGGACACAAAAAGAAACGACGCCGATCACGCGTGAAAAAGGCGTCTGCTCGGCGTCGTGCATGATGGTTCCATCTGCATTTTTGTTCGCAATTCCCTGCGTGCTGATCATCTGCGCCACAGGGTCGACCTCGTACACCTGGTGCGTCACAACGGCACCGTCAGATCGGCAAAAGGTTGCATTGTCACCCACGGCAATATCCGTCGGCTCAACCTGGCGAACAAACACCATGGAGCCAACGGGGAGCTCGGGTTCCATAGAGCCCGAAAGCACTGCAAAGGGCATGTATCCAAATGCGCGAGGAACAAAAGAAACGACGGCGAGGACCACGACGAGCACAAGCGCCAAGCTGCTTAGAAGTGCAATAAATCGTTTGAGTCCGCGCGCCGCCATAATGATTAATTCATCCCCATCGAGGCCTTATTCGACCCATCCAAAGGTCAGCAAGTTTCAACAGGAACCGCAAGGCGCTTGAAAAGTGAGTCCGAAAAAAGCCAATTTGGAATCTTTTATTTGAAAAAGCGATATACTAGATATAACGAAACAACGAACTGAATAAAGAATACAAAAAAAGAGCCACGACCAACTTATTTTCCGCCAAGAAAATAAGTTGCGAGCCTTAATTGATTACCACCAATCAATTAAAGAAGTCGAGACCCGAAATTTGGTAAAGTATTTAATTACTTTATTAATCAGATACTTAAATATCTGTAAACCCATTATATCGGGTTTTTGAGGGAATTTCAAGTCTTTAAGAAGATACCAGGCAATCAATTAAGAAAAACTTAGTTGATTGCCTTTTTTGTTGTGATTCAACTTTGATCGTAGCTTCTAACTAATTAATTTTCGTAAGAAAGGAGAACAGCTGAATGAATATCCCTTTTGTTGTAGAAACTGTGCTTCATGACGGCTTGTTAAAGTACAAATTTAAAAATAGTAAAATTCGCTCAATCACTACCAAGCCAGGTAAAAGCAAAGGGGCTATTTTTGCGTATCGCTCAAAAAAAAGCATGATTGGCGGACGTGGCGTTGTTCTGACTTCCGAAGAAGCGATTCACGAAAATCAAGATACATTTACGCATTGGACACCAAACGTTTATCGTTATGGTACGTATGCAGACGAAAACCGTTCATACACGAAAGGACATTCTGAAAACAATTTAAGACAAATCAATACCTTCTTTATTGATTTTGATATTCACACGGCAAAAGAAACTATTTCAGCAAGCGATATTTTAACAACAGCTATTGATTTAGGTTTTATGCCTACGTTAATTATCAAATCTGATAAAGGTTATCAAGCATATTTTGTTTTAGAAACGCCAGTTTATGTGACTTCAAAATCAGAATTTAAATCTGTCAAAGCAGCCAAAATAATCTCGCAAAATATCCGAGAATATTTTGGAAAGTCTTTGCCAGTTGATCTAACGTGCAATCATTTTGGGATTGCTCGTATACCAAGAACGGACAATGTAGAATTTTTTGATCCCAATTACCGTTATTCTTTCAAAGAATGGCAAGATTGGTCTTTCAAACAAACAGATAATAAGGGCTTTACTCGTTCAAGTCTAACGGTTTTAAGCGGTACAGAAGGCAAAAAACAAGTAGATGAACCCTGGTTTAATCTCTTATTGCACGAAACGAAATTTTCAGGAGAAAAGGGTTTAATAGGGCGTAATAACGTCATGTTTACCCTCTCTTTAGCCTACTTTAGTTCAGGCTATTCAATCGAAACGTGCGAATATAATATGTTTGAGTTTAATAATCGATTAGATCAACCCTTAGAAGAAAAAGAAGTGATTAAACTTGTTAGAAGTGCCTATTCAGAAAACTATCAAGGGGCTAATAGGGAATACATTACCATTCTTTGCAAAGCTTGGGTATCAAGTGATTTAACCAGTAAAGATTTATTTGTCCGTCAAGGGTGGTTTAAATTCAAGAAAAAAAGAAGTGAACGTCAACGTGTTCATTTGTCAGAATGGAAAGAAGATTTAATGGCTTATATTAGCGAAAAAAGTGATGTATACAAGCCTTATTTGGTGACGACTAAAAAAGAGATTAGAGAAGCGCTAGGCATTCCTGAGCGGACATTAGATAAATTGCTGAAGGTACTGAAGGCGAATCAGGAAATTTTCTTTAAGATTAAACCAGGAAGAAATGGTGGCATTCAACTTGCTAGTGTTAAATCATTGTTGCTATCGATCATTAAAGTAAAAAAAGAAGAAAAAGAAAGCTATATAAAGGCGCTGTCAGAGTTTTTTGACTTAGAACATACATTCATTCAAGAGACTTTAAACAAGCTAGCAGAACGCCCAAAAACGGACACACAACTCGATTTGTTTAGCTATGATACAGGCTGAAAATAGATAAAGTCCGTATAATTGTGTAAAAGTAAAAAGGCCATATAACAGTCCTTTTACGGTACAATGTTTTTAACGACAAAAACATACCCAGGAGGACTTTTACATGACCCAAGTACATTTTACACTGAAAAGCGAAGAGATTCAAAGCATTATTGAATATTCTGTAAAGGATGACGTTTCTAAAAATATTTTAACAACGGTATTTAATCAACTAATGGAAAATCAACGAACAGAATATATTCAAGCAAAAGAATATGAACGAACAGAAAACCGACAAAGTCAACGAAATGGCTATTATGAGCGCAGCTTTACGACACGTGTAGGCACGCTAGAATTAAAAGTACCCAGAACACGTGATGGCCATTTTTCACCCACAGTGTTTGAACGTTATCAACGAAACGAAAAAGCCCTCATGGCTTCAATGTTGGAAATGTATGTATCAGGCGTTTCAACTCGTAAAGTATCAAAAATTGTGGAAGAACTTTGTGGTAAATCCGTCTCTAAGTCCTTCGTTTCTAGCTTAACAGAACAGCTAGAACCTATGGTTAACGAGTGGCAGAATCGTTTATTATCAGAAAAAAATTATCCTTACTTAATGACCGATGTACTCTATATAAAAGTACGAGAAGAAAATCGAGTACTCTCAAAAAGCTGTCATATAGCGATTGGAATAACCAAAGATGGCGACCGTGAAATTATCGGCTTCATGATTCAAAGTGGCGAAAGCGAAGAGACCTGGACAACATTTTTTGAATACCTAAAAGAACGCGGTTTACAAGGTACGGAACTCGTTATTTCTGATGCGCACAAAGGATTAGTCTCTGCCATTAGAAAATCCTTCACCAACGTAAGTTGGCAAAGATGCCAAGTTCACTTCCTAAGAAATATCTTTACCACCATTCCTAAAAAAAATTCAAAATCTTTCAGAGAAGCTGTTAAAGGAATTTTTAAGTTCACAGATATTAACTTAGCGCGTGAGGCTAAAAATCGATTGATTCATGATTATATCGATCAACCAAAATATTCAAAAGCTTGCGCATCATTGGATGATGGATTCGAAGACGCCTTTCAATATACCGTACAAGGAAATTCCCACAATCGACTAAAGAGTACCAATCTAATTGAACGACTGAATCAAGAAGTACGCAGAAGAGAAAAGATTATTCGCATCTTCCCCAATCAAACATCAGCCAATCGCTTAATTGGAGCCGTTCTTATGGACCTACATGATGAATGGATTTATTCTTCAAGAAAATACATCAATTTTGATAAGTAGAAATGGTAAAAACATTGTATAGCATTTTACACAGGAGTCTGGACTTGACTGAGTTTTTATGGAAGAAGTTTTAATTGATGATAATATGGTTTTTGATATTGATAATTTAAAAGGATTTCTTAATGATACCAGTTCATTTGGGTTTATAGCTAAAGAAAATAATAAAATTATAGGATTTGCATATTGCTATACACTTTTAAGACCTGATGGAAAAACAATGTTTTATTTACACTCAATAGGAATGTTACCTAACTATCAAGACAAAGGTTATGGTTCAAAATTATTATCTTTTATTAAGGAATATTCTAAAGAGATTGGTTGTTCTGAAATGTTTTTAATAACTGATAAAGGTAATCCTAGAGCTTGCCATGTATATGAAAAATTAGGTGGTAAAAATGATTATAAAGATGAAATAGTATATGTATATGATTATGAAAAAGGTGATAAATAAATGAATATAGTTGAAAATGAAATATGTATAAGAACTTTAATAGATGATGATTTTCCTTTGATGTTAAAATGGTTAACTGATGAAAGAGTATTAGAATTTTATGGTGGTAGAGATAAAAAATATACATTAGAATCATTAAAAAAACATTATACAGAGCCTTGGGAAGATGAAGTTTTTAGAGTAATTATTGAATATAACAATGTTCCTATTGGATATGGACAAATATATAAAATGTATGATGAGTTATATACTGATTATCATTATCCAAAAACTGATGAGATAGTCTATGGTATGGATCAATTTATAGGAGAGCCAAATTATTGGAGTAAAGGAATTGGTACAAGATATATTAAATTGATTTTTGAATTTTTGAAAAAAGAAAGAAATGCTAATGCAGTTATTTTAGACCCTCATAAAAATAATCCAAGAGCAATAAGGGCATACCAAAAATCTGGTTTTAGAATTATTGAAGATTTGCCAGAACATGAATTACACGAGGGCAAAAAAGAAGATTGTTATTTAATGGAATATAGATATGATGATAATGCCACAAATGTTAAGGCAATGAAATATTTAATTGAGCATTACTTTGATAATTTCAAAGTAGATAGTATTGAAATAATCGGTAGTGGTTATGATAGTGTGGCATATTTAGTTAATAATGAATACATTTTTAAAACAAAATTTAGTACTAATAAGAAAAAAGGTTATGCAAAAGAAAAAGCAATATATAATTTTTTAAATACAAATTTAGAAACTAATGTAAAAATTCCTAATATTGAATATTCGTATATTAGTGATGAATTATCTATACTAGGTTATAAAGAAATTAAAGGAACTTTTTTAACACCAGAAATTTATTCTACTATGTCAGAAGAAGAACAAAATTTGTTAAAACGAGATATTGCCAGTTTTTTAAGACAAATGCACGGTTTAGATTATACAGATATTAGTGAATGTACTATTGATAATAAACAAAATGTATTAGAAGAGTATATATTGTTGCGTGAAACTATTTATAATGATTTAACTGATATAGAAAAAGATTATATAGAAAGTTTTATGGAAAGACTAAATGCAACAACAGTTTTTGAGGGTAAAAAGTGTTTATGCCATAATGATTTTAGTTGTAATCATCTATTGTTAGATGGCAATAATAGATTAACTGGAATAATTGATTTTGGAGATTCTGGAATTATAGATGAATATTGTGATTTTATATACTTACTTGAAGATAGTGAAGAAGAAATAGGAACAAATTTTGGAGAAGATATATTAAGAATGTATGGAAATATAGATATTGAGAAAGCAAAAGAATATCAAGATATAGTTGAAGAATATTATCCTATTGAAACTATTGTTTATGGAATTAAAAATATTAAACAGGAATTTATCGAAAATGGTAGAAAAGAAATTTATAAAAGGACTTATAAAGATTGATTATATAATATATGAAAAAAGAAGAATGATGAAATTTAAAAACTGCTTCTATGAATGTTTTATGACAAAATTAGAAATTGAAACAAATTTTGAAACATTATCCCTTATTTATAACTGTGGGCTTTCAAGTAAAAATTCATGTGGTTTTGGCATGATAGATATTGCTCATGAAAAAAGTAATATATCTTTATAAAAGTGGCCAATTATTATGTAAAGATTATTCCTTAATATTAAAAGATAAAAAAGATTATGTCTCTTACATTCCTATTGAACAAATAGATACGCTTATTTGTTTTGGAGAGATTTCAATAAATAAACGTACTTTGTCATTATTAAATAAACATAATATAGTTATTCTATTTTTTAATTTTTATGGTCAATATATTGGAAGATTTACACCTAAACAATATTTAGATGGCAAAATACTAATTAATCAAATTCACATCTTTGAAAATGAAACAATACGATACCATATAGCAAGAACTATGATTATCTCATCATTAAAAAATTGTTTAGCACTGTTGAAATATTATAATAAAAAACAGATTCCTTTACTAGACAATATTATTGAAATAGAATCTATTATCAAAGAATGTAAAAATAAATCCGTAAATGAGCTTCTATTATTAGAAGCTCAAGGAAAGAAAATATATTTTAATAGTTTTGATATTATTCTAGAAAAAGAAAAGTATCATTTTATAAAAAGAACAAAGAATCCTCCTCAAAATGAGATAAATGCTTTATTGAGCTATGGATATTCTTTGCTTTATGCTAATTATATATCTGTTATAGATAGGAGTCGTCTTTACTCACAAATTTCATTTGTTCACAGTTTAACTAAATGTAGTGAGTCTTTACAATTTGATTTAGCCGATATATTAAAACCAGTATTGGTTGATAGACTTGTTCTTAGTCTTTGTAGACATAAATTATTAAAAGATGAATATTTTGATTACAAAAGTGATAGATGTTATCTCAACAAAGAAGGTGTTAAATTCTTTGTTGAAAAATATGAAAATTATCTTTTGAAAACAATCAAAATAAATAATAGATACTATTCATATAGAAATCTTATATCTCGTGAAGTTCACTTGCTTTCTAATTACATCGCTAATGAATCAAATGATTACAAACCATATATTATGAAGTGGTAAAATGTATATAATTTGTACTTATGATGTAAAAAGCAAGAACTGTCCAAAGTTTATGAAGTTGTTAAGAAGATATCTTTTTCATGTTCAGAAATCTGTATTTGAAGGTGAACTTACACCAGCAACATAAAAAAAATTAACTAAAGAGTTAGAAAAAATCATTACAGATGATGATCATGTTGCAATCTATTATTCATATAATTCTAAAATGATTAAGAAACAAGAAATCGGTAAATCTATTGATAAAACACGTTTCATAATAGATTAATATCGACTATCCCCTAATTACTATAAGAATTTCATTACAAAAAACTTATATTTTTGATAGATAGTCGATATTTTTAATCATTTTTCTTCTTATTTTTACATATTTTTAGTATATTAACAAATCAATTTATATTATTCATTAAATATGTTAATATTTCATTGTTAGATATCATACTTATTAAGGATTAACGCTCACCATCATTGACTAGCTGCTTT
>CAJJZP010000012.1 GCA_905197665.1 uncultured Collinsella sp. | reverse complement strand
TCGCGATCGACCAAACCCCGCGCCCCGTCCCGGCGAGCCTCCGACTAGCAACAACAATCACAACGCAACAAGGGGCTCCCCCGTTCATCAACGGAGGAGCCCCTTGCCATATCTAGCTATCAGCCCACCCGGCTCTCCAGACCAAAAAACGAACGAGCAAAGCGACGTTCGCAAGCAGCGTTATCAAAGGACCTGGGAGGGCGTATGGGGCAACATCGATCGCGAGTTCCGCACGCAAAGGAGAGCACTTAATGTGCTCTCCGTCTTGCGCAGGACTGCCCGAGCAGGCGATGTTGCCCTATACGCCCACCCAGGTCCGCCGGGATTACGACAGCTTGACGATCGGTGCAAAACCTTTCATGAGCTTTTTAGTCTGGCCGGTTTTTTCGAATTGCACCTCGATCATGTCTCCGGCGACCGAGATCACGGTACCGGTGCCAAAGGTCTTGTGGCTCACGGTATCGCCCGCGGCAAAGTCCTGCGACGCGCTGGCGCGATCGACCTTGCGCTCCACCGTCGGCGACACCTTGGACGACGGCTTTTTGGCTCGCGGCGCGCCCGAGCCAAAGGTCGAGGCAACGCGGCCGGCGTCAGGCGAAACCCCACGATGGCGCTCGGTCCCATAGCTGCTGCCGCCAAAGAAGTCGTCAAAGCTCGACCCGCCGCGCGAGCCGGAGCCGCCGGTCGAGCGCGTATGCGAACCAAACACCTTGCCGCCATACATATCCGAGCCCATGCCCGAGCCAAAGGTGCCGTGACGGTCGCCGCGCTTTTCCCAGCCCGTGCCCTCAAAACCGGCAGAACCGATGCCGCTAAACTCGATATCCTCAAACGGAATCTCGTTAAGGAAGCGCGAGCGCGGGTTGGCAGAGGTCGAGCCGTAGGTGCGACGCGTGGCCGCATAGGTCAGGAACAGGCGCTTACGGGCACGCGTGATGGCAACGTAGGCCAGGCGACGCTCCTCCTCGAGCTTGCCCGGATCATCGCTGCCGCCAAAGTCATGCACGTGTGGGAAGATGCCCTCCTCCATACCGGCCACGAACACCGCGGGGAACTCCAGGCCCTTGGCGGAGTGGATGGTCATCATGGTGATGGCATGCGTCTCGCCGGCCAGGGAATCCAAGTCGGAGCGCAGGGCCAGCCACTCCATGAGAGCAGGAAGCGCCTTACAGGTGAGCGGACCGTAGGTGCGCTCGATCTCGTCGACATGCACGGCACCCGCCGGCATCTCCGTCGGCGCGGCATACGCGTTGCCCGCAATGGCGGCGGCCAGGGCATCCTGCGGCGAGAGCGCCGGGGCGGCTAGGCTATCGAGCGGATTGGAACCTGCGGCATCACGCGCGCCAACGAGCGCCTCAAACGAGGATACCGGGGCAGACGGTCCCGGCTCGGGCGCGGGCGCACTCACCACGACGGGCTCGGGCTCGGCGCCGGCAGGCACGTCGGCAACACCGGCCGCGCGCAGCTCCTCTAAGCTCTCGAGCGTACCCTCGATATCCTCGTGCGTCTCCTCAAATTCGGCGGCCACGCCCAGGAATTCCTGGATGTTCTCGGCGCGGCTCTCGGATTCCATGGTGCCCTCGGCGCGAAACGCCTGCAGCAGGCCCGTCTTATCGACAATCATCTCGACAACGTCCTTGAGCTCGCCGTTCATGCGGCGGCCCTCGCGCACCAGCGACACAAAGCTCGACAGGCCATTGCGGACCTTGGCGCTAAACATGCCCGTCTCGGCGCACGCAATCTCGCAGGCCTGGAAGAACGAGCAACGGTTGTCGCGCGCCAGCTGCTCGATCTTTTGAATCGAGGTGGAGCCGATGCCGCGACGCGGCGTGTTGATGACGCGCTTGACGCTCATCTCGTCGGCCGGGTTCACGATCATCTTGAGGTAGGCCATGACGTCGCGGATCTCGGCGCGGTCGAAGAATCGCGTGCCGCCGACGATCTTGTAGGGCACGCCCGCGCGCAGGAACATATCTTCGAGAATACGCGACTGGGCGTTGGTGCGGTAGAACACGGCGATGTCGTCGTAGCTCGTGCCCTTGGAGTGCAGCTTCTCGATCTCACCGGCAATCCAGCGGCCCTCGTCGCGCTCATCGCTTGCCTGGAAGGCCTGGATCTTCTCGCCGTCGCCCTCGGCCGTAAACAGGCGCTTTTCTTTACGCTGCGAGTTGTGACGCACCACGGCGTTGGCGGCGCTCAGGATATGACCCGTGGAGCGGTAGTTCTGCTCCAGCTTGACGGTCTTGCAGTTTTTAAAGTCCTTCTCAAAGTCCAGGATGTTGGTGATGTCGGCGCCACGCCAGCTATAAATGGACTGGTCGTCGTCGCCCACGACCATAAGGTTTTGGTACTTGGCGGCCAGCAGGTTGGCGATCTCGTACTGGACGTGGTTGGTGTCCTGATACTCGTCGACGCTAATATAGCGGAAGCGCTCCTGGTACTTGTCGAGCACCTCGGGGCGGGTGCGCAGCAACTCGAGCGCGCGCACGAGCAGGTCGTCAAAGTCCATCGCGTTGGCGGCACGCAGGCGGCGCTCCAGCTCCAGGTAGACCTGCGCGGCCTTTTTGTCGTTGGGGCTATCGGCGCTCTTGAGCATGTCCTCGGGCCCAATCATGGCGTTTTTGGCCGAGCTGATCTTGCTGCGGATCATGTTGATGGGGAACTGCTTTTGCTCAATGCCGAGTGCCTGCATAATGTCACGCACCATGCGCTTTGAGTCATCGTCGTCATAGATGGTGAACTGACCGGTGTAGCCCAGCAGGTCGGCGTCCTCGCGCAGCATGCGCACGCACATGGCGTGGAAGGTGCACACCCACATGCCGCGGGTGCCACTGGGGATGAGTGCTGCCAGACGCTCGCGCATCTCGGCCGCGGCCTTGTTGGTAAACGTGATGGCCAGAACCTGCCAGGGCTTAACGCCCAGGTCGCCAAGCATATGCGCGATGCGGAAGGTCAGGACGCGGGTCTTGCCCGAGCCGGCGCCGGCGAGCACCAGCAACGGGCCCTCGGTGGACAGGACCGCCTCGCGCTGGGCGGGATTAAGGCTGTCGATGTCGACGAGCGGCTTGGCGGGCTTGGGCGCCGGCGCGGGAGCGTCGTTGATGTCGAGCGGAACGAGCTCGGGCTCCGGCGCAGCGGGGGCGGTGTATGCATCGAGCGGCACGGGTTCCGGCGCGGGCGGCACGGGCGCGGCAGTGTTCTTTTCCCAGGGCAGGGGCTGGGTCATGGGCGACTCCTCATCTGACGGACGGCGCGCCTGCGGGCAGCGCCATAGTTTGAGCCGTACCAGTATACCGAGCCGCGCGGACACCGACGCAAATCACACCACGACTCCGTGCGCCACCATCGGACCCACCCCATCGCCCAAAAAAGAGGGCAGCATAGACCTTTTGGTCATGCCACCCTCTTTGAATGACAAGCTGTCGCTCTGGCCGCCGCGCAGCGTCGACTAAGTTAGAGGCCGAGCATGGGCTCCAGAACGAAGAAGTATGCGAGCACTACGATGCCCAGGATGATGCGGTAGACGCCGAAGCACTTGAAGTCGTGACGGCGGACGAAGCCCATGAGCCACTTGATGGCGATGAGCGAAACCACAAAGGCCACAACGCAGCCCACGCCCAAGATGGCGATCTCGTTGGTGCCGAACGTGCCGCCCTTGATGAAGTACTTGACCAGCTTGAGCGCACTCGCGCCAAACATAACAGGAATAGCCAGGAAGAACGTGAACTTAGACGCCACCGAACGCGTACAGCCCAAAAGCAGGCCGCCGATGATGGTAGAACCGGAGCGAGACGTACCAGGCACCAGCGAAAGCACCTGGAAGCAGCCGATACCCAGCGCAGTCTTCCAGCTCAGGTCCTCGAGCGTAGTGATGGAGCCAAAGTCCAGGTTATCGTCATCGTCCTCATCCTCGGCGGTAGCCGCGGCGGACGCCGCAAAGTGCGCACCGGCAGGACGTCCACCCGACACCACAGCACGCGAACCAAACGAACCGGCAACGGCCATTTCCTCGCGCTTGCTCGCGCGCCAGTTCTCGATCACGATAAACAGCACGCCGTACACAATGAGCGCCAGCGCCACGACGGGAGCATTGTAGAAATGTTCCTCCATCCAGTCGTTGAGCGGCAGGCCGATCGCCGCGGCGGGAATGCAGCCGAGCACAATCTTGCCCCACAGCACCCAGGTGTCGCGGCGGCCCTCCTTACCCTTGCTGGGCGAGAACGGGTTGAGCTCGTGGAAAAACAGCACGCAGACAGCCAGAATGGCGCCGAGCTGAATCACGACCAGGAACATATTCCAGAACGTCTCGCTCACGTTCATCTTGACGAACTCGTCCACCAAGATCATGTGACCCGTCGACGAAACGGGCAGCCATTCGGTGATGCCCTCGACCAGGCCCATGAAGGCAGATTTTAGAAGCTCGATAATATCCAAAGGGACCCCCTCGTTAGACACCCGCCGGTAGATGTTCTGCGGACGATGCGGGCGATGTCCCATTATCAACCGTTGGCGGTGCGCCTGCGCCTACCCTTACCAAAAAACTCGCCCGTTCACAGAATTGCGAGCGGTCAAACGGAAATCCTTGGGTATAACTGCAACAAGATAAAGTGTCCGGCGGCCAACGCACCCGCGCCCGCCCGACGCACGAGCCCCGCGCCCGTGCGATAGACCAAGGAGGAAACCATGAACGAGGGCTACACCAAGGTATTTGTTTCACTCGACGGTACTGAGCAGCAGGATTTTGTGCTCGCACGCGCCATCAAGGTCGCCGCGAACAACGGCGCCAAGCTGATCATCGGCCACGTCATCGACTCCACCGCACTCGAGAGCGCCGGTTCCTATCCGGTCGACTTGGTCAACGGCTTGGAGGAGGCCTTTAACAACTCCATCGCCAAGCAGCTCGAAGAGGCCAAGGCCAATCCCAACATTCCCGAGGTCGAGGTCATGATTCGTACCGGCCGCATTCGCGAGACGCTCAAGGATGAGATGCTCGACGTGGTCAAGCCCGATCTGGTGCTCTGCGGCGCCCGCGGCCTGTCCTCAATTAAGTACGCGCTACTGGGCTCGATTTCGACGTTCCTGCTGCGCAATACGGACTGCGACATTTTGGTCGTGAAGTAGGTTCCTTCCCGTCGGCGCAAGGCCTGCGGGGTTATCACGCCGACGTCCTCGCCGCTTCGCGGCTGCGGGATGTCGGCTTAGATAACCCCTCCCGGCCTTGCGCCTTCGTCACCATACTTCAACGAGTTAGCTGATAAAAGATGGCGTGCCGCCCCGTTTGGGGTGGCACGTTTTGTTTGGGCTGCACGTTTTTGTTTGGGCGGACGTCTGCCGTGTGCGCTACTCGAAATATTGGAACTTATTCGTCGAGAAGGCGAATGTTACGACAAAGCCTTCGCCGGGGTCGGAGGCTGCGGTAACGTCGATGCCCATCTTGGAGCACAGGCGCGCCACCAGGTAGAGGCCGATGCCCGTTGCGCGCTTGGTGGTGCGGCCGTTGTCGCCGGTAAAACCCTTCTCGAACACGCGGGGCAGGTCGGCCGCGCTCACGCCGCAGCCGTTGTCCGCGACGGTGAGTTCGATACGCTCGCTTGCCAGACCCTCGTCCAGCAACGCACCCGAAAACTCGATCTTTGCGCCGTCCTCACGCGCATATTTAATGCTGTTCTGAATGAGCTGGCCCAGGATAAACTCGAGCCACTTCTCGTCGGTAAAGACCTCAAAGTCGAGGTTCTCGCACACCGGCGCCACGTGTGCCGCGATGAGCTCGCGCGCGTTGGCTTTAATCGCACCCGTCACCAAGGTCTTGAGATCCCAGCGGCGAATCAGGTAGTCGCGCTCCACGACTTCCGAGCGCGCGTAGTACAGCGCCTGGTCGATATAGCGCTCCACGCGAGCCAGCTCGCGGCCCAAATCGTCCACGCGCGACAGGTCGTCTTCGCTGCCGTCCAGGTTTTCCAAAATCAGATGGGCTGCAGCCAGGGGCAGTTTGGCCTCGTGGACCCAGCTTTCGATATAGTCGCGGTAGTCATCGGTCTGACGACGACCTTCCGCCACCTCGTCGCAAGCCGCCTTGCCCACGCGGCGCAAGACCTCGTACTCGAGCTCGCCTTCGGCATACGTCGGGCACTGCACCATCTCTTGCACCCATGCGGGGCTCTCCAGTTCCTCGGACGCCCGCTCCAGCTGATGTAGGAAGCGGCGACGGCGCGCATACTCGATCACGATGCCGAGCATGCCAAAGATAAAGGACACACCGACCGCCACGACCACGATAGATGCCGGAGCTCCGGCGACCGTCAGCACAAAGCAGCTCAGCAGCACACCGCAGGTCCACACGGCGACGGGAAGCAGCGCATCTTTAAAAAACTTGGCAAACGACATGACCGGCCCCTAGACCGAATAGCCCTGACCGCGGTGCGTCGTCAAATACCCCTTGATGCCGATTTTTTCGAGCGTGGTGCGCAGGCGGTTGATGTTGACGGTAAGCGTGTTGTCGTCCACGAAAGCATCGGAGTCCCACAGGTCCTGCATGATGGCCGAGCGCGAGACAATCTTGCCCGCGCGGCTCAGAAGCAGCGAGAGGATACGCAGCTCGTTTTTGGTGAGCTCGGTGCTAGTGCCGGTTTGCGTGTTGGTGACCATGGAGCGGGCGAGGTCGAGCTCCAATCCCTTGTGGACGAGCGTGCTGCGCTCGCCTGCCGCCGCGGTGCGACGCAGCAGTGCGTTGATGCGCGCCACGAGCACGCGGGCGCTGTATGGCTTGGGGACAAAGTCGTCCGCGCCGAGCGTCATGGCCATGACCTCGTCGATCTCGGTCGTGCGCGACGTGAGGACGATGATGGGGACCTCAGATTCGCGGCGGACTTCGTGGCAGATATGCTGGCCGTCTTTGACGGGAAGCGTGAGGTCGAGCAGCACTAGGTCGGGCGCGGCGGCGAGAATATCGCGCGAGACGTGCTCGAACGATTCGCAGGCCTCGACCTCAAAACCGGCACGAGCAAGGATGTCGGCAAGCTCGCGACGAATGGGCTCGTCGTCCTCAACGATATAGATCAGCGCCATGGATTCCGCTCCCCTCTTGGTTGTCTTACAGCCATTATTGCCGCGAAGTCGCCGGTGCACGCCTCGCGCGGCATTAAGGTGACAGAACTGTTCGCGAACGAAAGCGTTCGGCTCGCCCTCGCTCGCAGCGGGCGCGGGGATCAAATGATTATAAAATCCCCGTCCCAGAAAAATCATTTAGCGGCGGGCGCGGAGCTTTTCGTAGCCATCGGCGAAGAAGGCGACCGTGGCGGCGTCCGACTCGACGGCATCGGCATCGGAGGCAGGCACCACGCCGTGCTCGTCGCTTACCAGGAACAAGGCGCCCTTGAGCTGTGCGGGAATGTCTACGCGCGTGACCGGGATGCCCTTGGTCTGGGCCAGCTGCTCTATGAGCGTCGCCGTGCCACACAGGCACTCGTCCGCCGGCGCCACAAAGGCCAGCTCGCCGTTGTTGACGGCAGCGAGCAGCTCGGGCGCCACGCCGGTTTCGTCGGCCTCGGAGCGGGCCTCGGCGGAGCGGGCACGCAGCGCCTTGGCCGAAGTATCGGCCAGCGGCTCGTACTCACCCACCGTCATGGCGGCATTGCCGTTAACGTCGATCACCAGCATGAGCACGCCGTCGTGCGCGGTGTAATCGCCCTCGGCAAGCGACCACTCAACGTGCTGCTTGGCCCAGCTGAGCATGTTATGGGCAAGCGGCTCGCCCTGCACCAAGCGCTCGGACAGCGCGCGAATGTGACGGTTGAGCATGGGCACCTTTTTGTTGGACATGCGCCAACGGCAGATAAGCGCGGGCTTGTCGAGCGTAAACTTCTCGACCGCCTCCTGATTGGCGCAAAAGTCCTCGTACGCACGCTGGTCCTCGGCATTGCCAAACAGCTCTGCATCATCAATCTGGGGCATGGTCATACCTTTCGTGTTAGTCATTCCGTCCTCTTATACCAAAAAGACGGCCCTCCAAACGGAGCGGCCGTCTTTTGCAGAGATAATTTTAGAAGCGAGGCGGTCCAAGGGACGAGATAACATCCCATCCTCCCCAGTCAACCTAACAGGTCGGCGAGGGTTGCCCAGGTGCCGCAGATTGCCGTGAAAGAGGAGCGACGCGTACTTGGGTACGCGGGCGACGAATGAGCGGCAAGGTGCGGTGGTTGGGCAAGCCGCAGCGCCACCTCCCTACTTAATGGCGGAAGTGGCGCGCACCCGTGAAAACCATCGCAATATTGTGCTCGTTGCAGGCCTGGATGCTCTCGTCATCGCGCTTGGAGCCGCCGGGCTGGATGATGCAGGTCACGCCGTGTGCGGCAAGCACGTCGACGTTGTCGCGGAACGGGAAGAACGCGTCGCTTGCGCAGGCAAAGCCGCCCTTCTCCACGCCCTCGCGCTCGCAGAAGTCCTCGGCGCGCTCGCAGGCAAGCAGCGCAGAGTCAACGCGGTTGGGCTGACCGGGGCCCATGCCAATGCCGGCCTTGCCCTTGGAGACCAGGATGGCGTTGGACTTGACGCCCTTGCAGACCTTCCAGGCAAACTCGAGCTCGGCCATCTCAGCGTCGGTGGGCTTGCGATCGGTGGGGAACGTAAAGGTCGCGGGATCCTCGGTCACGTGGTCGACCTCCTGCACCAGCATGCCGCCGTCGATGGAGCGCAGCTCCACCTGGGCACCGTGGTCCACGCCGCCGGTAGCCAGCACGCGCAGGTTGGGGCGCTTGACCATGCGCTCGAGCGCCTCATCGGTGTAGCTCGGGGCGATGATGACCTCGACGAACTGCTTGTTCTGGTCGGCGAAGTGCTCAACCAGCTCAAAGGGAACCTCGCGGTTGCAGGCGATGATGCCGCCGAAGGCGCTCTTGGGATCGCAGGCGAAAGCGCGGTCGTAGGCGGCCGTGATGTCCTCGGCAACGGCGGAACCGCAGGGGTTCTGATGCTTGAGGATCACGCAGGCCGGCTCGTCGAACTCGCGGACCAGGTTCCAGGCGGCATCGGCGTCCAGATAGTTGTTGTAGCTGAGCGGCTTGCCCTGGATCTGCTCGGAGCCCACAAGCGGGAACTGAGAGCTCGCGGTGTTCTCGCAGCCCTCGGCAAAGCGGTAGACCGTAGCCTTTTGCTGAGGATTCTCACCATAGCGCAGGTCGTCGACCTTCTCCAGCGAGATCTCGAGCTTGGCAGAGGTGTCCGCCACGTCGCTTGCCTGAGCGGCAAGCCAACGGGAGATAGCCGTGTCGTAGGCGGCGGTAGTCTGGTAGACCTTCACCTGCAGGCGGCGACGGGTGGAAAGCGTGGTGCAGCCACCGGTCTCGCGCATCTCGGCCAGGACGGCATCATAGTCGGCCGGGTCGGAGATGACGGTAACGCTCGCGGCGTTCTTGGCGGCAGAGCGCAGCATGGAGGGACCACCGATGTCGATGTGCTCGATGGCATCCGCAAAGGTGACCTCGGGGTTGGCGACGGTCTTCTCGAACTCGTACAGGTTGACGACGACCAGGTCGATCAGCTTAATGCCGTGCTGGGCGGCCTCCTGCATGTGCTGCTCGGAATCGCGGCGGGCCAGCAGCGCGCCGTGAACCTTGGGGTGTAGGGTCTTAACGCGGCCGTCCATCATCTCGGGATAGCCCGTGAACTCCTCGATGGGGGTTACGGGAACGCCCGCGTCCTCGATGGCACGAGCCGTGCCGCCCGTAGAGATGATCTCGACGCCAAAGTCATCAACCAGCGTCCGTGCGAAATCGACGACACCCGTCTTATCGGTAACCGAGATCAACGCGCGTGCGATCTTCACATCAGATCCCATGCAGTCCTCCTGTCTGGTACGCCGCCGTGCTCTGTGAGTCGGTGATACGTCGATCTGCAGCGCTCGCGCAGCGGCATTGAAAATACTGATTCAATGTAGCGCATCGAGCGCGACGTTGCATCCCGCAACGCACGGCTGTGCAGAAAAAGTTTGCGAGCGGGGGGATGGGCACGGCACCGGGCACGGTGAGTTCATGGAACACAGGGGCACCATAATTAGATGCCAATGGCGTGGTAGAACTGTGCTCGATATGCATCCGCAAAAGAAAGAGGCACCATGGTCTCGCGGGTTCTCTACCGACCGTTTGATACCGAAGACTTCGACGCCATCGCGCTGATTCTGCAGCAGCTTTGGCATAACAATTCGGATAACGATGAGTACAACCGCCTCGAGGCCGCGTGCGACCTCGCCTATTGCCTTTCGTCATCGACGTTTTCGCAGGTTGCCGTAATCGACGGTCAGGCGCGTGGCATTTCGCTCGCGCGTGCGGGACAGAGCTCCGGCGCCACCGTTAAGGAACATTGGATGGATACCGAACGCGCGCTGCTATCGCAGATGCGTGAACTGGAGCCTGATGCCTGCGCCGAGTATCTCTCGTTTGTGCGTGCAACCATCCGAACCAACAACCGCCTGCTCGAGAGCAGCCCGTTGCCGCACGACAACGAAGTCACGCTGCTCGCCGTCGATCCCGATGTCCACGGCCTGGGCGTTGGCTCGGTTTTGCTCGATGCTGCGGTCTCGTACCTGTCCTCGCGCGGGGCGACAAGGGCGCACCTGTACACCGACTCCAACTGCTCGTGGAAGTTCTACGAGTTGCACGGCTTTAAGCGCACGGCCACGCACCGCGCCAACCGCGAAGAGCGCCGTCACGACATGCCGCGCGAAAGCTTCCTCTACGAACTCGACCTAACAGCCTAGCCCAGGCAGCCACACCTAGTCATTTAAGTCTGTCCCCAATGAGTGGCCTAGGGGGTTTGTAGATAGCCCTGGTCAAAAAACATCAAATATGAGTACTGTTACCTTTTTAGTAGCAGCGATTTGGGACATTTTTGATGCTTGTAGGCATGACGACCAGCTGCATGAGCTGACGTAGCTCCCCAAATGTTCAATGAAATGGGCTCCTAACGAGAAATACTCTCATTAGGAGCCCATTATTATGTGCAAACATATGTGACCAGCGCAGCAACAGTACTCATATTTGGCATTTTTTGTCCACTGCCCCTTGCGCGAAGGTCCTCAGCGGAAAGTTTGGCCCGTTTCGATGCACAAAAATGGGATGAATCTTCCCTGGCAACCGCCCAGAAAGATCCACCCCAAAGCAAGCGCTCGCTAGAACGTTCCGCCGCCGCCTCCGCCGACGCCGCCACCGCCGCCACCGGAAAAGCCGCCACCGCTGCCGCTGCTCGAGCTATCGGAACTCGAAGCCAGCTCGCGGATGGTCTCGTGGTACACATCGTTGAACGAATCGAGCGGGGACTCGTTGCCGTAGTGATGGTAATACCACCAGTAGCAGGGGTAGTTGTCGTAGAAATCGTCACTGTTGCGCAGGTCCGCAGGCACGGCTTCGGCCAGCTGTCGCAGCACTTCTTTCGAAACGCCCAGGGCAACGCCCATCACCAGCAACTTGTTCCACAAGATCAGGTCGCTGGGGACGGCCTCCTTCAGACGCGTAAAGTCCTCGAGCCAATGCTTGAGCGCCTTGCAGCGAGCCGCCACCTCGGCGCCCTCCGGCGTGTAGCGGCGGAAGGTGCAGCTCAGGACAAAGCCCACGATCGTGACGGGGATCGAGATCATAGCGGCACCGACGTTGGCGTCCGCAAAGTCGGTATAGATCAGAGAGCCCAGAATGCCAAAGACGATGATGATGCCGAGAACCAAGCCGGCAACCAGGGCGATGGTGCCGTCCGAGGCGATAAGCTCGCGCGTCTCCAGCTTGCCCTTAACCGTGCTTTGATAGTCCTCGAGCTTGTTGCCAACAGATTCAGTACGCTCGCTGGCATACTCCTCCAGCTCGCTAAACGTGCGTGAACGGACGCCGTCTTTATCGGGCTTAACGCCGGCGAAGAAGACCTTGAGCACATCGCGATCGATGCCGTCCTTCTTGGCAGCCTTCCAGGCCTCGTCGGTCACTGTGATGCGATACGTCTGCTCCTCTTTTTCGCGACGGAGCAGACCCTTCTTCTTGGTCTCGGTCGCTTCTTCCAGCTTGATCACGCGGTCGTCGGTGAGCTTCATAAGCGTGGCGATATATGCCTGATCGGGCACGTCGTTCCAGCTCATGAGAGCTGCAAGCACCGCGGGATGGTCGGCCGAGGGCCCATCGCGGAAGTACTCGTCCTGAAAGAGCGGCTTGGGTTTGGGCCTGCGCAGCTTAAGCATCACGATCACACCGGTATAGGCAACCGCCACGACAACACACACCACGGCAATCGCGCCGGCAACCGCACGCGCGTGCTCACGGCGAGCGTTGGCCTCGTCGGCCCATTCCTTCTCTTCGCTCAGAATCGTCGACATGCGCTTTTCGCCCGAGACGGCAAGCTGCGGCACCCAGTCGCTGGGGAAGGCGATGCGTGCCTCGGCGAATTCGCCCTCATGCACGCAGGGAATGGTATAGGTGACCATGGGCTCGTCCGCATCGAGCGACACGTCGCCCGTCAGCGGGCCGTGGCCCCATGCGCGGAAGTTATCGCCCTTGACGGCAGCCGTCCCGGCAGCGGCATTTGCAAAGTAGACTTCCATCTCGACGTCATCGGAGTCCGCCGACCAGCCGTCGCCGACGAATTTCCAGTAGAGCTCGGCGGTATCGGCCCAGTTCATAACCGCACCGGTCATGGAATAACTCACGTAGTAGATTGCGCTGTCGCCGCTCTCGTGAGGGCTGAACACCTTAATCTTTACGCCGTCGTCGGACTGTTCCACCGTGTAAACGCCGTCGTCGCCTTTATTTGCGCTGTCGACCTTGTTAAACGCAGTGTCGTCTTCCTCGACGCTCAGCACATTGACGACCACCGAGCCGCCTTGCTGGTTAGAGCCTGTATTGATATCCCAATACACGCCGTTAATGTCATCGTCGAAATCGAACTGGCGTCCCTCGACAACGGTCAGCGAGCCATCGGCCTCAACCGTGGCACCGATATAGGTTTGGCTCATGGAGTAGCCGTCGGCGTGCGCGACGGCAGGCAGCAGCAACAACGCAAGCGCGATGAGTGCGCAGACGGAAGCGAACCGCGCAAACAGGCGGCGCTGCCGACAGGGCTGGGCAACGGGGGCGTTCATAGGCACATCCTTTGTCTGTGGTACCAGTAGCGTCATTGTCCCACGTTTGCGAGTTCATGTGACGAACATCTAGGTCAGCGGAGCGTCAAAACGGGACAAAAGTCACGCCCGCCGCCGGCACCTGGGGACGTTCCTTATCTGCCGGCAATCTGGGACACTCCTTGGCATAGCCCGCTCCGGCAATAGATACCACTTCATAGCTCCATCACAGGTGTAGCGGCTTTGTGTGGGCGCGGCATGCGCTGATTGAGCCGCCAGTTGAGGGGCATAAAGCAGTTGAGCGAAAACGGTTTGCCCCTTTGCCGTCCGCTTGAGGACCATGTCCCCCTTTTCCGCGGAAACCCCGGCAGTTGCGAAGAGCTGCCGGGGTTTCTGTCGTTTGAGGGCTAGATTGATTGACGACGATTAAGGCGCCGAGCCGGTGGTCCGGCACGCGCAACGTGTGGCCTCAGCAACTTGCAGGCCACGGCAGCGTCTCCCCCACCACGCCCCGCGCTATACTCGTCCGCATGGACATCAACGCACGCAACATAGCAACAACCGCCGCCGACGCGCCAACGACGCCGGCCGCTCCCGCGCCCGTCGTGGGGCGCTTCGCCCCGTCGCCCTCGGGCCGCATGCACCTGGGCAACGTGTTCAGCTGCCTGTGCGCATGGCTTTCGGCCCGCAGCCAGGGCGGCAGCATCGTGTTACGCATTGAGGACCTGGACGATCGCTGCAAGCGCCCGGAACTTGCCGCCCAATTGATTGACGACCTGGCCTGGCTGGGGCTGGAGTGGGACGAAGGCCCCTACTACCAGCACGACCGCCTAGACCTGTACGAGAGCGCCTTGCGCCGGCTGAAAGACGCCGGCCTCACCTATCCCTGCTTTTGCACACGCGCCGAGCTCCACGCCGCGAGTGCACCGCACGCGAGCGACGGCACGCCCATCTACCGTGGCGCCTGCCGAAGTCTTTCGGCCGAGGAGGTGGCCCGCCGCAGCGCCCTGCGCGCCCCGGCCACACGTCTGCGCGTGCCCACCGTCGACGACCTCGCAGACGACGTGATCGAATTTGTGGATCGCACGTACGGCGCCCAATGCGAAGCACTCGCCACCGAGTGCGGCGACTTTTTGGTGCGCCGCAGCGACGGCGTGTTTGCCTATCAGCTAGCCGTGGTGGTCGACGACGCTGCCATGGGCGTCACCGAGGTCGTGCGCGGATGCGACCTGCTGGGGTCCACGCCGCGCCAGATCTATCTGCAGCACCTGTTGGGACTGCCCACGCCGCACTACGCACATATTCCGCTGCTCATGGCACCGGACGGCCGCCGCCTTTCCAAACGAGACCGCGATCTGGACCTGGGCGAACTCCGCGCCCGCTTTGGCACGCCCGAAGCGCTGCTGGGCTGGCTCGCCGGGCAAACGGGCATCGCGCCGGGCACCACGCCGCGCTCTGCCGAGCAGCTGGTCGAGCATTTTAGCTGGGATGTTATCCGCAAGCACAGGGAGAACATTACCGTAACGGCTGAGTAATCAGGCACCCCACCCCTACGCAACATCCCAGGGCTGGAGTTCGTCGCCCAGGCGAACGATGCAGTCGTAGAGCACGGTATGGCGCTCGGCCGGGTTGGCATCCCGATGAAAATGCCCGTAGTACCAGCGCTTGTAGTCCAAGCGGTCCTCCAGCTCATCGAAAAACGCCGTAAGCCGATCAACGGCGGGGCAATTCCAGCCGGGCGCCGGATAAAGCGTGGGCGAAAGCATGCGCGTAGAGCAGGTGTGGGTGACCACGTAGTCGACCTTCCAGCCCACGCCGTCGAGCTTTGTCCGCGCCTCCTCAAAGTTGCGCTCGTCCGGCAGCTCCTGCGGCCACCAGCTGGAATACGGAATGCGGTATTCCTTGTCCACGCTCGTGGCGCCGCCCATGGTAAAGACCGTTGAGCCGTCGAGTTCAAAAACCTCGCCGCGCGTCAGGCGCCGTATGGGCGAGGTGTCCGACAGGCGCTGTGTCAGTCCGCCGTGCCACAACTCCATGGGTCGCTCCGCCCAGTGGTCGAAACGTTCGTGGTTGCCGTCGACGAACAGCACGGTATAGGGGCGCGACTCCAGCCAAGCGATGTCGGCGCACTCCTCGGCAGAGAAATCCCACGGAAGGCCAAAGTCGCCGGCAATGATGAGATAGTCGTCGCTCGTCAGGCTTTCCCCAAGATCCCAATCGCGCAGCTTTTGCATGTCAGCGCCGCCATGGACGTCGCCCGTCACATAGACCGTCATCGGATCACCACTTCCCTCTTATAGGTTTCGAGATCGCGCTCGACCTGCTCGTCGCCCGTGGCGTTGACCCACCACGGCCACTTAACGCAACACACCGGCTCGTCTACCTGTGCAAACCACGACTTGAGCTCCTCCAGGCTCACCGGGGCGTAGCCGTTGGCGTCCACGCCCACGTCGTAGCGCAGCAGCCCCTGCCGAAGGTTGAACTTGTTATACGCGTCGCCACAGCTGTGGATATGCCCGTGCAAATGCCAGCCGCCGTGCGACATACCCTGCCAGTCGACCATGGGATAGTGGCTCAGCACGATTTTCTGACGGTCGATCTTGAGCACGCAAATGGGCGGCTCGACGATAAAAGCATCCGCCACCGCAGGCTGCGTCCAGTCTTTATCGTGGTTGCCGGGCAGCAGATGGATGCGCTTGCATGCAATGCTTTTGCGCAGCTCGTAGGCATCTTGGACCGTCATCTTAAAGCTGAAGTCACCCAAAATGTAAAGCTCGTCATCCGCAGCGACCTTGCTATTAATGCTAGCGACCATGGCGTCGTTCATCTGCCCAACAGTCGACCAAGGCCTGTCGGCGAGCCGCAGCATGTTCTCGTGCCCAAAGTGGGTATCGCTGGTAAACCAGATCATGGGGACCTCCTAACGCTCTTGCTCAAAATAGTCACTCGCCGTCTCATCCTGCCCATCGGCACATCGCGCTTCGATCGGCACGATATCTTGGTAGATAAGGCGATGCTTGTCATCGCGCCATTCATCGTCATGGTAATGGCCAAAGAACCAGGTGCGGTAGTCGAGCCGCCCGTCGAGCTCGCCCAAAAAGGCCTGCAGCGAATCGTCGTAGAACTCGCGATTGCACTCCATGCACAGCTCGTCAGCCAAATCGACCGGCGCCTCGTGCGTCACAACATAGTCGACCTTCCAGCCCGCGCGATCGAGCGAGGCGCGACAGTGTTTGATCTCGCGCTCACTCGGCATCTCCTCGGGCCACCACGTCTTTCCCTCCTGACGCCACTGTTTGTCATGGCTCGCGGCGCCACCCATGGCGAGCACCGTGGTCCCCGTGATGTCGAACACCTCGCCGCGCATCAGGTGCAGCACGTGCGGGCGAACCTCGTGAACGAGGCCCCCGTTCCACTCACGCATTGGCAGCCCCGCCAGCAGATGATGGTTCTCGTGATTGCCGTCGACAAAACACGTGGTCCAGGGCTTGGACTCAAACCAGTCGAGCCAGTATTTGTCGGTGTTCGAGCCGCTCCATATAAAGCCAAAGTCGCCGGCAACGATGACAACGTCATCGCGCGTCAGCGTTCGACCCAATGGCCAAACGCGCGACGAGAAGCGACTCGCCCCATACTCGGCAACACCGTGAACGTCTCCGGTAACGAAAATAGACATCAAACAACACCTCCGTGCTGTGCGACTCTGGACAAATCAATGGAAGAAATTGCAGGCCGGGCCGGCATCTGTATCCCTTAGGGCTTACCCTTCGTTCTTCCATCCAAACGGATCAAACACCCAAAAAACTAGATCGAGCACACTGTTGGCGGGCAGCATGTTGGGCAGGGCGTCTTGCCTCGCTTGAGTGCAACCGCTAATGGTACGCTTGTTTTAATGGCGTTTTGAGGAAGGCTTTTGCACCCCGTAGAACGGTGGTAAATCTTGCCGTTCTTAGTGACGATTACCTTGATTTTTGAGGTATCCACACTGCGGGGCTCGATGGGCGCAGCCACCTCTTGACGAGCTGGCGCTGTTTTCCAAGGCTTGCCTCTCGAAAAACCAAAATCGCAGAATCGATTGATATAGCTGTCGAAACATCCATCGAACAGCAACCCCGTTGCCAGACCCGCCATGAATCCGCAGGCGATCGCGGCCTCTCCTCTTATTTGCATATATCCCTCCTTAATCAATCTTGAAGAAAAAGGCGGCGCGCGCCGCAGAGCCCATGCCCCTGCGGTGCGCGCCAAAAACAGCGCGCTTCCCTGTCCCTAACGGATCAGCTGGCGGCGCTTATCGGACAGGAATACGCCGGCGGCCACCAGGACCGTGCCGCCGATCACGAAGGTCTCACCCAGCAGCTCGGACGCATCGCCCGTGGCGGGCATCGCCGTCTGCCAAGTCGTGGCCTCGGTCTTTGCCTCCGCATGCTTGGCCTGGTACGTCACTTGCGTGACGGGCTGGGTCTGCTCGCCGTTTCCGCGGTCGGCGGCCTCTTGGCGAGCGATCTCGGCGTTAAGCTCGGCAATAGCCTGGTCGAGCTCGACCTTGGCGGCGGTGTAGTTGGCGAGCGCCTCCAAGTATGCCGGCGCCACGGCATCCGTCGCAGCCACGGCGTCATCGAGTTCGGCCTTGGCGGTCGCGGCACGCTCGGCGGCATCGTGGGCCGCAGCGATCTTGGCGTTAAGTACCTTGTCCGCATCGTCAGTGCTGCCGTTGACAATGGCTTCGGCAATATTGATTCTGCGCAGGCGGGCAACCGCGGCGGCAGAGGCGTCGCGCGCGACAGTCGCATCCACCACGGCATCGTCAGCCTCCACCACGTCATACTCGGCATCGCTCACGGCCATCGCCGCTGCATCGAGCGCGGCATCGGCAGTCGCTTTGTCCCCAGTGGCCTTGGCAAGTGCTGCGGCGGCATTCTTAAGCTGAGAGGCGCGGGCGGCAGCTGCATCAGATTTTGCCTGAGCCGTTGCCACGACGGCGTCGGCATCGCTTGCAGCCCGCTGCGCCATATCGAGCTCCACCTGAGTGGCAGCAGCATCGATGCCTGCCTGATCGGCATCGCCTTGGGTGGCAAGAAGTTCGGCCTCCGCCTCGCGCTGATTGGCACGCGCGCTTTCGAGTGCAGACGACGCCGCATCAAACGCACGCTGAGCAGCGGCGATATCGGCTGAGTACGCCGCTAGCTCATCCTGGGCCGCGGCAAGTGCATCCCGTTTGTCGCCAACACCGGCACGAGCGGCGTCCAGTGCGCGCTTGGCAGCAGCCACCTTGCCCTTGGCAATGTCGAGCTCGCCAGACTTGGCGGCCACGGCGTCCTGCGCTGCCGCAACAGCGGCGTTGGCAGCGCTCAAATCGGCGCGGGCATCGCTGACGGCACGCGCGGCGGCGTCAGCTGCAGCCTGCTTTTGCGCCACGGCAGCCTGGGCCTCCGAGGCCTTGGTTGCCGCGACATCAACGTTAGCGGCAGCGCGCTCAACCTGGGTTTGCTTTGCTGCAACGGCCTGCGATGCTGCACTCACCTTGCTGCCGGCATCGTCGGCAACGCCCTGCGCCACAGCAAGCTCCTTGCGTGCCGCATCCACGCCCTGCTCGGGATTTGCCAACGAGTCACACCACGCATTCAACGCAGCCTCATACTCTGCAACCGTCATCGGATTGAGGTTATACGGCTTATACCATTGACCAGAATATACAAATGTTTGCGCCTGTGTACTCCCGTACAGCGTCCCTCGCGTGCAAACGCCCATGCCCGTCACGGTGTAATCGGGGTTGATCACGTTGATGTAATGGCCGACTGAGCGAATTAACCCACCATGCTTCGCAGCGTAGTTATCAATCTCGGAGCTATGCATCGTATAAAAATCGTAAGCGGGCTTTCCCGTAAGGCCCGTCGCGCCCAGCGAGGCGGCAGCAGCGTCAAAGACGGCCTTCTCTTGATCGACCCACTGCTTAAACGGATTGCTTCCGTAGTTCCATGCCACGTTTTCGCCCACTTCGAACTGCCTGGCGTGATCGATCTTCGTGTCGGAGAAGTTCGCATCCGCAATGGCAGTCGCCATCATGGCATACGTCACCTTGAGCTCGCCCAGGCCAACGCTTGCGCGATACTCGTTGCACGCTTTGAGCCACACAACCGCCTGCTTCATGTTGGCCAGGCTCGTCGCGTCGACCTCCTCACCCACCTTGTTATAGCTAGCGAGTTTGCAGTTGAGGATGATATCCGCCGCATCGTCGGCACCCACGCTCTTAAAGAACGCGATAGCACCCTGGCGGTAGTTCTCTGCCGATGCGTTCGCCGTTGCCTGAGCGGCATCGAGCTTTGCCTGGGCCTGAGCCACAGCCTGGTCGGCCTGCTGCTTTTGGGCCTTCGCCTGATCGAGCGCCTTGTCGGCAGCGTCTTTCTCGTCCTTGGCCGCCGAAAGCTTGGCCTGGGCATCGGCAAGCTCCGTGAGCGCACTGGCATGATCGGTCTTGGCCTGGTCAAGAGCGGCATCTGCCGCAGCCTTGGCGGCAACAGCGACATCCAGCTTGGACTGAGCATCGGTAGCAGCCTGTTGCTGGTCGGCAACTGTCTGCTGGGCAGTCCGCACCTCGCCCTGGGCAGCGGCAGCGTCCTGCTCGGCGGCAGCAGGCTCACCCTCGCGCTGCGACTGCGCGGCCTTGGCGGCGGTCAGGGCTTCGGACGCAGCGACCACCTTTGCCTTGGCGGCCTCGTACTCCGGCCCCGCAGCGCCCTGCTCGGCTCGGTCCAGATCGGCCTTGGCCGCGTCATAGCTCGCCTGCGCGGCATCCACGTCCGCATCTGCCGCGGCCTTTGCCTGCTGAGCTGCCGAAAGCTTGCCCTGCGCGTTCTGCTGCTTGACAGCGGCGACAGCGACAGCGGCCTGGGCATCCGAGAGCTTGGCCTGCGCATCGGCGGCCCGCTGCTTTGCCTGCTCCAGGTCGCTTGCTGCCTGCTCTGCAGCAGCCTGGGCAGCGGCTACGGCCTCGGGCGTGGCATCGGATGCAGCAGCCCGTGCAGCTTCGAGAGCAGACTGGGCATCGCGGGATGCCTTCTGGGCGGTAGCCAGGGCTTCGTCCTTGTCCGTCAGATTCTTCTTGGCGGCATCAAGCGCAGCCTGAGCGTTCTCAAGCGCCTTGACATCCGCATCGGCCTTGTCCTGCGCAGCGCCCATCTGCTTTTCCAGCTCGGCCGAGGCAGCAGAGGCCGCGCTATCGCTCGCACCACGGGCCGCGTCATAGGCACCCTGCACCTGCTGCTGGTTGGCGGCAGCGACATCGTAGGGAACAGCAGCCGTTTCCAGATCGGCCTTGGCGGCAGCGGCCTTAGCACGAGCCACATCGACCGCAGCCTGCAGGTTGGCGACCTTCTGCGCCGCCGACACCGTGCCCGCGCCAGTACTAGCAGCGGCCGCGCTCGTCAACGGAGACAGCACCGCAGCCGGCTTCCCAGTAGCGTCGGCACCGTTCGCGCCCTGTGCCACCGCGGTCAGCGGAGACAGCAGCGACCCGCCCGTCATGGCGATCGTCGCCGCGGCAACCGTCGCTATGCGCCCGGCGGCCTTCGTCTTACCCGCAGCGCCGCCGTTGATGTTCTTATTCACGTTCTTGCTCATTGCCGATTCCTTCCCACGATGAGCTGATGTCTGACACACATAGTCGATCTAACGTGCCCCGCTAAAAAGAGGTGATAACGGGGTAATTAAATCGGAGGAGTTGGAGACAAGCCCACATCCATCAGCGGATGCCGAGCTCATACTCTCGCTCGCGCTCAATATCATTCAGGTACTCATAATCTTCGGAGCTAAGCTCTAAATCATCTTGAGCGAACATGTAGTTCTCAGCCTTAGAACAAATACTGTAACCGCAGATGGTATTGAAATCGATATGGTCGGTATTGTCGTTGTAAAGGGGGAAAATTCTGCTGGTCATGCTCAAATACCTCTCAACATAAACTGAAAACTCGTTTGCTTGGTCTCTTTTTGAGACCCCATCTGATGTGCTATGGCTGCAGTATATGTTCTCCCCTTTTACAATGCAAGCATAATTTCAAAAAGTTCTAGGAGCGATAATTGCGCAACACCATCACTTGCCGCCACCGCCATCCCCCACCGCGCCCTCACGCGCAGCGCACTCGTTGAGATACTTGACCGGAATCGGCCACCTGGAGGGAGCTCCGTAGCGCGAAAGCCCCACATTGACCAGCTGAACCAGCAACTCGGACAGATCTTCGCCGTCGAGCATCTCAATCGAGCGCACATGGATCGCCGTTGCCACATCCTCTTTGGTGCCGTTGTTGACGCCGACAAAGTAGCAGGTCGTCCCTGCGCGTTCGAACGTTCCAATGCCGTAATAGGACGAGTTGAAGCTCTCGAAAAACTCCTTCTTACGACCCGCCTTACCCGTAAGCTGATAATCGCGCACCAAGGTCACAAAGTTGTTGGAGAAGGTCGTTAAGCCCGTATCCCGCACGCGTGCGAGCATAGACCGCTCGCTCGCCTGCACGTCAAAGATATAGGCATCCTTGTCGAGTTTGCCTTCGGCCGTCAGCAGCTCGAGCTCCATCTCATCCACGGGACCGTCCTCGATCGGATGTGAGGCGTAGTCCATGGCCCCATCCACACCGATCGTCAACATCGCAAGGCGCTCATCCAGCTCAACTTTATCCTTCTCCTTGCGCGGGACATTGACCACGCCGCAGGCCGTCACCGACTCAACGCCAAAAGAGCCAAGGTCAAACGCCCTCACCCGTCCGTCGGCAACATCTTGCTTAACCAGCAGCTCTTTGAGCATGGCCCCAGGATCGCCTCTTGCACATTGCGGTCCTTTTGCTTTGGCGCCACCTTAAACAGTGGCTCGCACACATCCGGCGTCACGTGCTGTTCCACCACGCCAACATGTAAGGCATAGCCGTCGTCCTCAGCAACCTCATTGGGCACAACGACAAGGTTCAGCGCCCGCGATTCCACGGTCCTTCCGCCATACGATGCGCGAACGCCCGACGAGGAATCGCTAAGTCGATCGGCCAGCCGGCGCGCCACTTCGGCAAGCCCATTACGCGCAAACGACACCACGATTCGCTGCCCCGCCATGCGCTCCGCAACCACGCGCATGTACTCATCGCCCTTGAGCACCTCGTAGACACTCTTACGCGGGTATTCCATGAGCGTCACCCGGGCAAATTCGCTGTAACGGCGTTCGAGAATCTGCAGCTCTCGATACAGGATGCCCTTCTTGGTATAGGCGACCTTGTCCGCCTGGGCCGAGAACGTCAGATCACGGCGCTTGGACGGCTTGTCGCCCTTGGCTCGGCGCAGGATGTACTCGTCTTTTTGTTCGTGGGCAAGCACCATCGTCGCCACGGGCGATAGCCTGTAGCCCACTTGGCTCTTAATCTTTTCGAGCTCTTTCTCGTCACCTTGTGCCCTGCCAATAAGCACACGGCGCTTGGTGAACGTCCGAATCTTAAGATCAAAGGTGCAGTCTTCATCGATAACGATTTCAACCGTTTCGATCTTGGCAGGTCCCCTTCCATCGCTTTCGACAGCATCGCGGCGGGCACCCTTGGCGCTAATGACATACAGGTGCCCGGTGTCATTGGGAACTTCGTCCTCAATCCCCTCAAACTGAGAGCAGGAGTTGAACAGCAAACGGAGTGCAACGCAATCGTCCAGCTCGTCCCAATGAGTTTTAATCGGAACCAACTGCTCCTGATAAAGCGAGGCATTAAGGTCGCCCGTCTGCACGCCCGCTTTGACCATCAGAAAGACGCGGTTGTCCGCAAGCTGCGTGAGCGCGACGACCTTGCCCGTCTGGCACACATCGGCCATAAAGTTCGCCACGGCATGCTTACCAGCATCGCCTACGTTGCACCAAAAGACCGAGTAGCGCTCCTCGGCAGCAGCGGCGTCGAGCTGCAGCTTAAACTCAGATACGGCAATGTCTCCCAAGCCACACGACTGGTTATGCTTCGATTGCACGATGAATCGCCTCCATCATCTCCAGGCTGATTGCTCCATCAGCTGCCATATAGGGGAAGGAGAACACCATCCCCTCGCCATCGATTGGCTTTTGACGTAGCTCCAGCGCCGCTTCATCGGCCAAAACATTGACGATCAACAGGCGCTTCGCCCCAACTTTTTGGGCCTTTGCCTTAAAGCGCTCAGCATCCGTAGTCTCGCCGCCGGAGCGCCTGTAGGCCTCGTAGGCGCCGATGCGATAGTGCTTAAAATCGATCCACACCCCAGTCTTGTTGCCAGCGGCATCGAGCACCTCAAAATCGCCGCCCGTCTCGGCATGGGCAGCGTCACCACGCGCAAGCAAATACCGGCCATCGTAATACGCCTCGAAGATGGCCCTACCGGCAGACTCTCCCAGTTCTCCCAGATACACCGCCTGGAACATATAGGGCGTCATGTGCGCCGTCGCCGCCGGTTGCAGCATCGCGGGCACC
This sequence comes from uncultured Collinsella sp., assembly GCA_905197665.1. Taxonomy (GTDB): domain Bacteria; phylum Actinomycetota; class Coriobacteriia; order Coriobacteriales; family Coriobacteriaceae; genus Collinsella. The sequence goes on along the minus strand of CAJJZP010000012.1, from coordinate 59,161 downwards.
CCGTCGCGCGACCAACGCTCGCGCACCTCCCGAATCGACAGCAACTCGGGCACGCGGGCCGCCGTCTGGCTTACCTGGCGAACCGTCGCGCCCTTTAACCCCTCGTCGTAGCGGCAGCACTCCTCCAGGCGGGCAGCAATCTGCTCAACAGGTTCACCCTCATAGCTGGGAAACTCAAAATGCGGCACCTTACACGCTCCGCCCTGCGCATACGCATAGCCACTCGCGGGGAACGGCATGTGCAGCGCAGTGCTTTTGCGCGCAGGATAGCTCGCAAGGTCCTCCCACGGCAGGCAAAAATGATGCAGATAAAAGTCGCGCTCGTCGTCAAAGGCGGCCAGATCTTCCTCGCGCGCATCGAGCGAGGTAACCCTCCACGCCAGCCTCTCGTGCTTCTCCTTCGCCAGATTGTTCCTAAAGGCAGCAAGGTTCTGTTGCTTGCTAGCAGCGTGTTGCTTCTTGTCCGCCATGTGGTTGTTGACGGCCGCGCAGGCACCAACCACCTGCTCCAGCTCGTAGCCCATCGGCAAATCGTGCAGGAACGAAAAATCGCAATCGCCGGCGATTTCGCGATCGAGCATCACCCGTACGTGCGGCATCTTTACGCTCGTGCGCATCAAGCGACCCACGGCCTGCGCCACAATGCGGGCTCCTTCGACCTGATAAGAGAGGGTGTCGCGCACCGGCAGTTTTCCGCCAACGCCCGCCAGTACCGTGCGCACGCGATGGCGCTTCTGAATAAACGGGATCTCACCGCGCGTCACGAGCTCCTCCTGTTCGACCACGCCAAGCAGCGCCTGCTGGTCAAACTTCTTTGAACTAATATCGACTCCCCAGGTCAAGCGGCTCGTGGGCGACTCCATGTACAAAAAATCGAGATCCATCTTGGGATGTCGCTCAGCGTTATCGAAGCCGCAGTCCACCTGGCGCACCGTGTCGCGCAGGCTCTCCGGCACCTCGTATTTGAGGTTTTTGGAAAAGCCGCCAGCAGCAAGATTGATAAACATCAGGGTCGGCTTGCCGTCCTTCAGACGCCCCTGAGCGTCACGCCAGCCCTCCTCCCAGCCGGAGGCGTTAAAGCACAGCACCATATCCTTGGCTTCCTCGAGCGACTTCTCGTACGACGCCTCGGGGTGCTTAACGTTCCTAATCACCAGTTCGGCAACGATTTCTCGGGCAAGATCCAGCACCAAACTATTAAAGTCGCCATGGTTTCCCATGTGTCGTGTCGTAAAGATGGCTCCCGCCTGCTGCTCACTGCGCGCCACGCCACGCGCCCAGGCGCTCACGGCAACGAGCGTCTTGCTCAGACGCTTTAGTTCAAACTCGATGCTTTCGGCATCGCTCGTGGTCACCCTGTCGGCAATCTTTCGGCGCAGGCGCGCCGCAAGCCCTTCGCTCACGCCAATCTGGTCAAAGAATCCCATCACATGCTCGTACACCTCGTCGGGCGACACGATACCGCCGCCATAGGCGCCGCCGGCCACGGCCGCCATGCCGGCAAGCTTCTTGGACTCGTCAACCCAAACGACGTCGACGTCGTACACCGTTGCCGCCTGCTTGTTGAACAGCCTGGTCTGCCGCACGATCTCCTGGTTGAGCTCGCCAATCCAGGCATCTTTACGAACCACGCCATGCACTTCGTCCAGGTAATCCAGGTCAAAGTTCTTAATAGTCGGTGCATTCCAGGTGGCGCTCATGCACACACAGGGAGCCTTGGCGGCAATGGATGCCAGATACGCCTCGGGCATGCGCTCAATGCCGTGATTAGTCAGGTACGTGGTAAACATATGGTCGATGGTGGTTTCCATCACCAGGTAGTTAACACCACGCGCATACACCGAATCGTCAACGGCATCGATCTCGTCGTTCTTGCGGTCCTTAAAGAACAGCGCCAGCATCAGCGAATTCCAGAAGTATTTCTCGTTGGTCTGGTCGTTCCTAATGCCCAGGGCATCGATGATATTCTTGCGCGCAAGATCGTCCTTGTACGAAATGCTGCCGTAGTACAGCTTGTCCATAAGCGTGGCACAGCGGGCAAGATGGCCCACCACCATCCTGACAAGGCCGCGCGCACGGCGCACCGCCTTATTGACGGTCTGCTGCTCGTCCGTCCCACAAGACGTAATCATGTTGCGGTTGCGGCGAGTATCGAGCTCATAGCGCAAGGGATTCGACAGGCCATCGCCCACCGAAATATCGTCGCTGCCAAACAGGTGACGACCGGCAAGCTGCTCGTCTTTCGCCTTGTCAGACAGGGCAAAAGGCTGCTGCAGCTCCATATCCTGAATACACGCAGCGATCATCTTTTGAATACGCTTGGCACCCTTGGCGATCTCTTCGGCAGTCGTCTCCACACTTGCGCGCGAAACCTTGCTCGTGGCCGCGTTTGACCCCTCGTGCTCGCCCGAGGTCGAGGCATGCGTATAGACCGCCATCCACTGGTCCCGATTTCCCAGCAGCAGAGGATCAACCACGCCGCCATTAAAATGACGGTCAAGAATACGCAGCATCTCGTCGGGCTGAAATTTCATATGTCCCGCCGCCAGCATCGACAGCATATCGGCCTTCGCATGGTCGATCTCATCAAAGATAAACAGGCATTCGTCGGCAACCGTTGCGTTAAAGAACACGACGCCCGCTCCTGTCACCGTATCGATTCTATTGACGAGCTTTTGCGGCGTGCATGCAATTACATGCGGCGTGCGCTTATCGTTGAGCAATGCCGAGGGCCAAATCCGGGGAATCTCCTCAAAGCCACGCGTGATGCTCTGGCGTCCACGGCTCACCGCTCGACGCAAGCTCGCGTCTGCCAACGCCAGCTTATCCCACAGCCCTGGAGTCAGGCGGTCGACAACGCTTCCCAGGCGTTCCTTCTTATCCAAAATGCCCAAAAGATCATCTGCGATCTCCATCGCGCTGTTCCACGCATGCGTAATGTCGCGAAGAACAGCCTCGTCCTTCGCTCCAAAGGGGCATGGAATATCGCGCGGCCTTACGCTGCCCTTATCAAACGTGGCGTCGATCCAGTTTTTGATATTCTCACCCGCTCGCGGAAGATCGAACACCATGCGCTCCGCATCTTTGGAATCCATGCCCTGATGGATCAGCAATTCGCGCACGCTTGCAATGTAGTTGTCTCGGTTGTCCTTACCCGGAACCACAAACACCAAGGTGCGGCGACCAGGGCATTTGTTAAAACAGCCCGACTCATCCCAGCCGCCGACGATCAGATCAGCCGTGACCTGCTCGGCCGTATAGTTTTTGCCCGAGCCCGTCGTGGCACCCAAAAAGAACAAACCATTGTTGTCCTGGCACTTGGCGCCGCCCGGGTCCTTGGGAACAAACAGCGCACGCTCAAAAAACTCGCGCATCGCCTTTTGGCGCGCAAGATAGGGAGCAAGCTCCTTGTCGCCCGCAGACGACGGATTCGATTGACAGTTCAGCTCCCACGTAGCCATGGTCAAACCTCCGATTTAGTTGTTGCATGTGTTGAATACCATCCCGTGCGGACAAAAACTCACGCAGGGCGGCTGAGCGATGGCATCTATGCCGCTTGAGAAAAGAAAGGAAAGAGAAGCAGTCGGCGACTACTCGCACGAAGCGAGCAGCTTCTCAAGATCGCATTCCAACGCCTCGCGCTCCTCAGCGTCGATCACCGCGAGGGCGACACGCATCAGGGACACATCGGCGGCAAGCTCCTTTACCTGGTCGGGACGCTTGCTAAAGTGGTCGTAAATCCGCAGGGCCTCCCCGGCCGCCAGGTACTGCCACTTTTCCAACGAAGGCTTTTCGGACCTGCTCACGGCATCAACCCACTCGCCAAGACCCTGAAAACCGTTGCCCGTAGTCGTGCCGTTCATAACCACATCGAGCGGGCTCAGCAAGCAATCGGGCGATTTTTTGTACACCAATTTGGTGAGCATAAGCACCTGGGCAAGGTTGCGATACTTGTCCTGATCGGCATAGAGCACGTCGTTGTAGCAGGCGCACGCCTTAAGCAGCTCGTGGGCGGCAATGCGCTCCGGCCCATCAAACGGAACGCCGCGCAACAACACCCCAGCAAGATCGAATGCCTTGCCGCCCTGCACGATCTTGTCGAGCGCCGAGCCGTCCACCAAATCCGCCAGCCAAGCAAACTCAGGCTGATACGGCTTATGCTCGTCCTCGTCCTCATGCTCCATCCAGTTGTTCACCAGCGTCAGGGCTTCAATCTCCCTCCCGTTCAGAAAGGGCGAATTCTCCCCCATCTCTTCCTGCAAAAAGCCCCGCGGCTCATGAGAGCGCTCGTACGCAACCGCAAGTTCCCCGTCGCTCACGACCAAGGTCGCACGGGAAATATAGGTATCTTCCCGCATGTCCCTCCAGGCGTACATCATAAGGGGACGCAGCTGACGGAGCATGCCGCGCGCGCCGGCACCTTCCTTAACCGCGCGCTTCGCCGCAAGGCGAGCAGCATCTGCCATCAGCTCCATCTTGGCGCCATTTCCCATCATGTTGTTGTACTTGGGCAGGTACTGTTCATACGCAATCTGGACCAGATCGTCCACGCTCAAGGCGTTAAAGTTAATCACCGAGCCAATGCGCCCGCACAGCTCGGACATAATACCCCAAGTCTCAACATCCTCGATGGTCGCACTGTCTCGCAGCTCGTTTGCCGATTTTGCGGCGGTGCGCACGGCGGCATACGAGGATCCGAAGCCGACCGTGGTGCCAGACTTGTCACCCAGGCGCTTGCGCACCAGAGCGTCCAAGCCCATAAAGGCGCCGCCCAAAATGCAGACAACCTGATCGAGGTTGAGTGTCTTAATAGCCGCACTCTTGGAGGTATCACATTCGAACGGCATCTCCCCGCCTTCCAAAAGCTTAAGGAACGACTGCGATGGACTAAAACTCGATGCAACTTCTCCCCCATCGGGTTCGACACGAACCGCCTTGTCAAACTCGTCAAAGAGCACCAAACAAATTTCACCGGGATTCGCAGCCTGATAGTCCGCGACCTGCGATAGGCAGTTGATCATGCTGGCACCGCGCCAGCCCTCGCCCGTCATGGTGGAGACATCGAACACGAACAGCTTGAGCCCTGCGGCATCTGCCACGGCCTTGATGGTGTGGGTCTTTCCCGTACCAGTGGAACCCATCACCAAAATGGCGGCGGGCGAAAGAACGTCGCGCGGATCGGCGCCGCGTGCCAACATCACGCAGCGGTTGACCTCAAAGCTCAGCGCCGTCACAAAGGCCTCCAAGCTTCCTTCGTGGCCAATAACACTCTGACGCGTCTGCTCCACCAGACGCGAGGGCGCAATTCGAGTGAGCAGGTCCCGGTAGCGATCGATGTTTCGATACTGCTTCTGAGCCATGGGTGTTTTCCTTTCTATATTGGTTTTCTTACCTATGACGTGGCCCCGAGCCCATAAACTCCTACAGTGCCAGCGATGTCGCCGACTCCAGATAGATCACGTTGCCCGGCTGGGTAAAGACCGGAATGTGGTAGAGCAGCTGCAAAATGCCCTGCTTGAGCAGCGGAAACAGTGTGGGATGCAACACTTCGTACATCAGGGCACCAGCCATAAGAGCGGTAAGTACGGCAAGCAGCAAAAGCTTTTGAGCGTCAGAGAATACCGACATGGTCGTTCCTTTCTTTATGCGAGATATTTGGATTGCGTTGTGGGTTAGCGACTCATAGCGATGGCAATGCCAATAACCGCGATAACCACGGGGATCGCAAGCGATGCAAACAGAATCCCGGCAAAAAGGCCCACCACCAGCGCGCACACGATGATGGCCAGCGTGGTGGGTACAAGCGCAAGCAGAGGAGTAACCACGCAGACGGATGCAAAGCGAAGCCCGTGGAACAAGCACTCATGAGGGAATAAAGCCTTGAGGACCCCTTCGACAATTCGCCACTCGACAATCGTTCCGATGGTTAAGACAACAGCCCAAAGCAGGTAATCATTGGCGCGGGAATCCGAAGCTATCTTTCCGGTAACGCCGGCCCACCAATCAAATACGGCGGCATAGCCCAGCAAACAGACAATCGCACAGACGACGGATGCAAATGCGCCGGCACCCTCAATTACACCGAGCAGCTCGCACATGTCGGATTCGCGCCCTCCCGTTAACAACACGATCCATTTGTGGGCAAGCGCCGCAACAAACGCCGCGCCCAGCACAACCCAGTACACCCTAAACGCCACCAGGCGCCATGAATGGAGCGGGATCACCGTGTTGCTCTCGCTAATCTCGAACATAAACCCGCCGAGCCACGTCGTCAGCAAGCACATCATGTCGACGGCGACCACGTAGAGTACAACCGCAAAGACAGTTTGCAGAATCATGCCGAAAATATTCATCGCCGTTGGCTTCTTGGGGGCGTCCGGCTCGATTCTGTACATGTCGCATCCGTTCATTAGCTGTCCTTTCGTTGCTGAAACAACTAGTTGGTTTATCCACTGTAGCTTGATACAACTAGGAGATATGCAAATCTCTTAGTGTTAGTATCTAGCGAAATATTACCCAATGCGTACGGCCTCATACGCACCATTCGATTTTTTTCTTTTTCATTTGAGTGCCCCGTCTGAAAAACGCCGCAACTGCTCTTCTTGTAGACTGAAGGCAATTGAGCCGCGACGGGCCAGTCAGCGAACCGCGCAATATAGGGAATATGCAGGAGGTGCGCATGCTCAAAACTAAAGCAGAATTTGCAACTCTTCGCTTAAACGAAGATCTCAAGCCATATATGAGCCGATATCTATCGGATCTTGTGTCTCATATGGTCGAGAAATATCAGCCTTCGTCGAGAACGAAAAGGCTCATTGAACTGTGCTGTCGCGATTTTGAGTTTTCGAGCGAGCACGTCGATGGCCCCTCGTGGTCTGTTTTGGGGATTGACCTCAAGCGACCTTCGGCCGCCTCGTTTGAGTTTGAGGACCGCGTTTACAACGAAGCAACCGACGAATGGGATTATGTGCCCGCTTGCGTTTGCAAAAACCGAGTCAAAGTCCCGACGTCGACGTTTACTGCCATCGAGGAGAATATCTTTTTATACGACTACGAGCAGGACGCAGCCTCTCACACGTACGAATCAGCACTCATTTACTGCAGGCCCCCCGAGCTACGACCGCTATCCCAATTCCCGGCATCTATCGATGCGGCAAATGCGCGAGTCCTGGATTTCCTCAGAACGCGCTCGAAGCAGCTGCAACGCAGCGCAGGCATCCCCGATCTGCTTTCGGTCACTGAGTGGTACTACATCTTTCTTGCGGCATCCATTGCCTGCTCTCAGTCCCATGCCACGGCCGTCATTCAGATTTCGGACCGTCTGTTCAATCTGGCGCGAGCCGTAGATGGACGTCGCCTTCTTTGTGACCTCGGCCTGCTAAAGAGCATTGTGCTTCTTCCCAACACCATTGCCAAAAAGGCCGAGGGTCGCGCGCTGCTCTTTATTGGCGACGGCGAGCCCAATGATCCGTATTTCCTTTTTGACGGCAGGAGCTTTGACGACAAGCAAATGACCGATGAGATTCTGCACCAGCTCCTCGATTCCGTCGACCGAGCCTACGGCGATCAAAAGAATCCAGTCTATTGGCATCGGCTCGAGGATCAGGGCAACGGCATATATCCCCTATTACCCAATACAAAGAGCGGATCGTTCGACGAGAGAATGTTCATCCCCCTTGGGTCGCTAGCGCCAATCTACCGCGGCACCGCCCGCAGCGTTGTAACCAAACTGCCCGAATCAGATCCGACAGACAGTTACCAACAGCACGACTGCTACTACCTGTCGCTAAAGCATCTTCATGATGGCGCAATCATTGCCGCAGAAGATGTACTTGAGCGTGTCCCCGATACAGATATCTACGATGTAAGCCGTGTAGACTACGAAGATTTTCGGAAGGCCAAACCGATCGACGCCCGCGAGGCGAGCCTTCTCATATCACGCGTCGGGCCTCCATTCAAGCTTGCCCTCATCACGCCAGGCCACTTTTCTGTCGGTTCTGAGCGCCCCGTGGAGCGCGGTCTTTTGTTTGAGAGCATTGTCCCCTGCGACGCCATGTTCTGCGCTACCTTTGAGGACGAGCTGCTTGCCCAGTTTGTCCTGGCATACCTGTCGTCCGATGAGGGGCAGAAGAAACTGGCGGACACCTCGCACGGAGACGCGCTTGTGCAACTTGCCCCAATGGACCTGCGAAGCATGACCGTGCCTGTTCCCGGGCGAGCGGAGCAGGAGCGCTACGCGCTAGAGTACGAAGCAAAGCAGCGCGCCTACGAGGACGCCCTTAAGCAGGCGGAACATTACGCTGCGAGCAAGGGAACGATGTAGCGACCGAGATTGGCAGACTGTCCGGACTTTTCCGACGGCCTGTCAATCAGGCGCGCCGTTCAGTGCGGTGGCTAAAGATTGTCATCGGACTTTGCGCTGGCTTTGGCCGCCTCTTCGCCCGCGATCAGGTCCTTAACCGTTATATACGCACTGTACGTAGCATCCTCGATCTTTTCCAAAACATCATCAGGGTCGCAAGTGCCCCAAGTTTCTTCGAGGACTCGAGCCAATCCCCAAGCAGCGCTGAGCAGGACGTCAACGTCCTTTAGATCTAAATGATCGACCGTAAAGGGATAGTCCGCGCACTCCAGTAGATACGTGTCAACTGCGCCAATTGCCTCAGCCACGTATGGCTCAAGATCGCAATGGGGTTGGAGGGCGCACAGCGCCTTGTGCGGATCGGTCGGCTCGATCCAATACAGCGTTGTCGCATCCTCGCATTTCTCGAGCGGATAACGCTCAACCGCCTTCTCCCAACTTTCATACCAAGGATCGGCATCGCCGTCCGTCATCGACCTGCAAAGATCAATCGCCGCAGAAACAGTCGCACACGAGCATCTATAACTGGCGCCTTTCCTAAAATCATCATTGAGCTCGTCGTCGCCAGACAGCCTCGCCTCCATGATCAGAAACGGGCCGTCATCATCTGTAATGCTCATGGGATAGTTGTCACATTCGTAGTACGGATACATTTTGTCTCCAATCAACCGTTCGGTCACATTAACAAGCAATATCAAAACCGCGCTCACGCGGAGGGTTGTCGTCCTCGATCCATTCGAGCCCGTCGTTCTCATCGATTCCGGCATCGGGGACTGACGACCATCTGAACTCGAAACCAAGCTGGTCAAGCTCATCGACTCGCTCACTGATTACTCCGTACGCATCCAACGCATTCTCGAAATCCTCCGAAGACACATAGCCGCGCTCGCACTGCTTGCGCATCTGGTGCAAACGACCCATGGCGGCAGCGATGATCTCGCGAAGAACGATAACCTCGCGCTCGCATACATCGATGTTTCCTTTGTTGAGCTTGATGCAATCGGACATAACGGCCTCCCTGGTTTTAAGCCTTTTCGCTTGATTCCATTGAACAGCCGCAAACAGCCGCGTAATATGACTTTTATCGGGTTTTAAATTTTGGCTGTTTGGAGCATTAATGCTTGATTCCGAAAAAGAGCCGTTTAGCTGGGGTTTCGAGGCTGGCTTTCTTCGCTCTCCCGTCAATCCCCGCATGCTTCTTCTTAACAGAACGCCAGAGATTGATTGCGCCGATGACGGAAACGCAACCGGCAATGCAAGCGCATGGAATCTCGTCTCCGTAGCCAACGACCTATTACGCGTCGACTTAAGCTCGCTTTTCAACGAGATTGGGGGCCACTTTCGTGAGCGAGCAAAATTGCGCTTTTACATCGATTTGCAGAACGCCATTCGTCAGCCCCCTGCTCCCCACGATGCGCAACACGCTTCGATGGACTACGCAGCCGAACCAGACCATGACGACTGGCTCGATCCAGACGATTCCGACCAAGAGTCCGCGCAAGCAGAATTGAACGAAGCCGAAATCGAAGTCAACCTTCAAAAACAAAAGGAACGCGACCTCGATTTCTTTGCTCCGATATTCGATAAAGCCATTACGCGCCATGCACACGGAGAGATATCTGGCATGGCCAGGTATCTCCTTGAAAATGTCTGCAGGCAGTGTGTCATGAACATCACAGCGATTCCCGACTATCGCTATTACAGCTGCTGGATGAACAACAACGCTATTGAGTGCAACGAAATCAACCGCCTGTACCGCGCGGTGATCACGACATCGGCCCAACTCAATAAGCAAGAAATGGCGTCCCTCTTCAGCTCCTATCTCAAGCTCGTGTCGAACGACATGGACATTACAACTACCAACGGCAAGACCGGGCTAACAGAACCGGTGCCGTATAAACGCGACAATCCAAGAGACAACTATCCAAAGGTCAACTCGCAGATAGAAACAGCTTGCGTTTGCACCAATACCGATCTCTTTCGAGCGCTTCTCATTGTTTTTTATCAGGAATGTCTGGAGCTTGCCCCGCTGCTTAAAAACACCGAGGCACCTAGCCTGCTCGCGCAAAACGAAGAGTTTTCCCAGCCGCCATCAAAACAAGCGACCCGCGACAATTTCGATTATTCGATAATCAGCTGCCGGCAATCATCCGCTTTGGCGACGCTTTTGCATACGCAGCCAAAAAGCACTTGCCCGGAAACGAAACGGCTCAAAAGCTCGAAGAACATTTGAGCGATATAAAACGCATGAATAGCGCCCCCTTTATGCAGGCGTTTCGCAAGAACTATCTCGAGGCTATGCGCGAGAACCAAATCTACGCAAATGGAGACTTCCACACGTATGCAGAGCTTAACGACCAGGAAAACCTCAATAGGCTCGTAAGGCTTCAAGCTGTTATTGCAAAGGCAGGAGAGCTTTACTTCACCGAAGAGGAATGTTCCTTTGCAAGCCTTTATGCCCGCATCCTCCACGAGCTGCTGCTGTGCGGCATTATGCCGATAACATGCCAAACCTGTGGTTCGCTCTTTTTTCCGACCGGCCCTAACAGCAAGTACTGCGATCGATATAACGCGGCGACCAAGCTCTATTGCAACCCGCGGCACAACGCCAAAAAACATCTTGGTCGCAAATCACCCCGCGACGTCGCACTCAATATACGGAGAAAAGCCGACACGGCATACGAAAAGGGTTTAACGGATTGTGCCCACTATTTTGACAGCCTTGGCAATTTTGTTCTCGATGGTCTTGGCCCAACATACCAAGCGAGCGACCTAATTTCCGACGAGCTCTATGCGGCATGGCTGTCTATCGTCAACCAGCCCAATTGCAGGACAAAAATCAGGCGACCAGATAGGAACGGTTTTCCATACCCCGTACTGTGGTACGGATTCATCCTCAATGGCATACAGTATGTACAAGTCGAGTTTCCCGAAGCCGAGTACCCGGCGCTTTTTGAACGCTTGAGCCAGCTCGCCGAAAGCCCGCAATCAAAGTGCACGCTGAAGCACAAGGGACCCGGCGAGCACCCATACAGCTCATGGCTTATCAAGTTATACGAGTTGTTGGAGATCATTGCGCAAATTAATAGCGCCGACCAGGTGGCAAAGCCCATTCCATTGCTTGGAATAGATAGGGACGATTGTGTCTCGACCGACCCGACCGCCCAAGGCACACGGAGCGCGCCCGACGCATGCGTCTACAGCACCGGCACGATAGATAGCCTTAGCTTTACCGTGTATACGAAGGGATATGACCCGGAAAAGCGGGAACGAGCCTGATGTAGCGGCTTCGAGCGAAGCCGCCGGTCACGGGGTGGCACCGGGGCGCGGACGCCGCGGGCCATTGGGAGCAACCCTCCTCCGCTACCTGCGCGACGTGGCAGCGCCGCTGCGTCGTCCCTGTCGCCGAACATCGTCCTGAAGGCGCGGGCGGGTGTCCATGAACAGCCGCGCCCGCACTAGCCTGGGGGACAGCCGCCCCGCCACCAGCAGTGCGCCGGCACGCCTCGGCACCGCCAGGGTCTCCGCCTCCACGGGCAGGGCAACTTTCTCGATGACCTCGGCAGAGCACACGCCCGACAGGTCAACCCCGTTGTAGACGATTGGCCTCATGCGTTGCCCCTCGCGCGCCCGTAGGTGTTACCGCTACTCTGAAAATGACCAGATGATCACCCAACAATCTTTGGCGAGTGGGGGCTGAACGCATCGTTGCCGTTCTGTTCATCCACCGCCCTGCGCCCCAGGCTTAAGGGTTCTGCCGCGTCATCTTCCACCCGCACGGACAGGACATAGTAGAAGTCGGCACCCTGATTCCCACGATCCCGCACGTAGCCAAGGTCGGCCAGGCGGTTGGCCAGCTCGTCCCTCGAAACCAGCTCATTCGAGGTTATGCGACACGCCACAGGCTCGATCTCGTAGGTGTTCGTCTGGCTTATGGCGTTCCGATAGAAGCGGAACCACGACGTGCGGAAGAGATCCTTATGGTGCGAGTAGACATGCCCGTCCTTAATGGCATAGAAGTAGAAGAGAAAGCGCCCGCCCTTGCGGAGCCTGCCGCTGCTTTCGAGAAAGTGATAGTAGTCATCGGGAGAGTCCCCTCGAATGTAGCCAATCACGAACGATTCGCCACCATGCCCGTAGGAGTCGCTATCCGTCTTGCCCGCGCTTGGAGGCTCAGCCACAACCATTTCGGTGAAGTAGCTCAGCCGGTTCAGCCGCGTATTGCTTGCCGTGTTCTCGCCGATGACCTTCTCTATGAAATCGCGCAACGCATTCTCTGCCGTCCTGCTGATGCTCGGCTTCATGGCGAAAGCGCCGACACCCGGCAAAATCTCCTCGAAGAGCCGGAATTGGCCCTTCTCGCCCGTTTCGCCCGACCCCGGATAAAGCACGTAGCTGCCAACCGTGCGCCGTATCGCGTCGTTGTACGTGTGCATCTTCAGCAGGTCACCGCGCTTGTAGGTGTTCGTGGTGGAGGCCGCCTTCTCCTCGTTAAGTTCCTCGCGCTCTGCCTCCTCGGTGCCCACATCCTTGCCGACAAGCCCCGTCAAGTCGGTGATGCGGTACTTGGCGTCGAAGTGGACGAATGCAACAGCTCCATCTTGCACTGCGGCTCGCTCGTTTGTATAAGCATCCGGGAATATCGCGAGCGTGTAGTCGGGTCTGAACGGTCTCGAGTACGAACCCTCGTAACGAGTGGCATGAAAGTCACGGGGCGAGAAGGTGCGGTTGTAGTAGAGGTTTACCTTCGCGCCGCACTGCGCAATCTGGAATGACTGGCAGGAGCGTACGCCCTGCTTGAGGGATATTGACAGCCCACCGTCGGGATTCGTCCCGATAAATGGGTGGTCATCGGTGCTTATCGGCTCGCACCCCTCGATCCCCCTTACGATGTCGTACAGCTCAAAGAAGATCCAGTACTCGTAGAGGAGGGCCACATTCTTCGATTCGCCCTCGTAGATGTCATCCTTGCCCTTCCAGTCGAGCTGCAGCGCCATATCGAGCATGGAATATGCGAAGAAGATCTGCGAGTATCCCTCGCGCTTCTGCAACACCTGGTTGTTCTGAGGCATCATCTGCAGGGTGCCGACATCGTCGAAGAAGGCGTCGCTGAGTATCGTATCCAGCATGGCGTGCAGCGCGGCGGCTTCGCGATAACACTCCGTCTGCCGAGTATCGCCCTTCTCGGCATCCAGGACAGTCATCAGAGAGGTGCAGATCCGGTCAATCTCATGCAGGGCAAATTTCACAAACCGATTGGCGGGCGTGTCGAGCAGGTCGTACTTGCGCGTGACGCTGACCATCTGGGGGAGGTAGACGCCTCCCGCATCGCCGCCGCAGTTCAAGCGCGTCCACATCCGGCTGTTCGAGAAGGGGTTCGTATAAAACCTCCGGGACGGCATGCCAGCCCCAACCGACCGCAGCTCGTCCTCGTGATCCAGCGTCCTATCAGGGTTCCTCTTTATCGCCTCGAAGAGGGCTTGGAGGTTCGGTTCGTAGCAGAACTGCCGCAGGAAGACGAACTGCTCAAGCAGCGTCTCGCGATTCTCGTCGGCTTGCTTGTAAACGTTCGACGTGGAGCCCGAGTAGTCAAGGAGCAGCGCAGCGCACCTTGCGGCAAGCTCCTCGGTGAGCTCGATGTAATCGTCTTCATAGCCAATCTTGAGCGGGACGACTTCGAACTGTAGCATCGGCGCATCAGCTTCCTCGCCGAATCGAATCCTCGAACGCCCGAGATAGTTCACGAACTGGAAGGTGACACTATTGCCGTTTCTGTCGCACCTGATATTCTTGCCTTCGTTTTGGAACGAGGCGCGAGGATGCAGGCCACCATCAGGGGTCCGCTCGTATTCGAGCACATAACATGTGGTTTCGTTGATTCGAAGCGTGGGACTCCCGTCAAGACCGTCCTTGACGGCGAAGGCTGGTGTTGAACCAGCGCCATTCTGGGATGCTTCCGGCTTGAGACCGAAACACGTCAGCCCGGTTAGCCCGGTCTGCTGTTCCTCGTCCCAATCGACTCGGTCATGCGCACCGCTCTGGTAGAGCCTGGCTATTGTTCTTCCATCCGCTGCAAAGCGGATTGCGCCGATGCTGCCGTCCATAGGCTAGATGAAGCTCGCATACTGCACGTTATCGAGTTTCGCTGCCATCTGGCTTATCTTAACGGAGCTCAGCTCGCCATCGCATATGTCTTTCAGGCTTTTAAGCAGATTGCCGATCTCACGCTTGTTACCATGGAGCTTCGGCAGCACCTTCTGGACAATCTGCTCATCGACAGAACGCTCGAGTTCGTAGTTCTCGCCGTCAAGCTCGTGCGCGGCATTAACGTACATTCGCACTTCGCGCACGGTGCGGAAGGCAAACTCATAGCCGCATTTCTCCAGCTCTTCATACAGCTTGCCGAACTTCTCGAAGATGGCGTTAGCATCATCTTCGCTGATGTAATTGGCTCCCTCCCATATGTCCTTGGCGAGACGCAGAAAAGCCTGGGGGACGCCGGAAGCTGCGACGGCAACGTCCGGCGCATCCTCGATGGCTTTGAACCCTGCGAGGACTTCGGCCTTCGACGGCTTGAACTCTATGACGTTTGCCCTGTCGAGCACCTTGGGGCTAAACATGTAAGTGGTCTCATCGATGTTCACGGTGCCGACAACGAACAGGTTCTGCGGATAGGGCAGCCTGCCAGCACCGCCATCGCCGTACCCATCAAGCACGATGAGGTTATCCTCGCCGATGGTCTCCATGTGGCTGAGGAAGTCTGAGAAATACCGCTCGACATGGCTCAGGTTCATCTCGTCGAGGATGAGAAAATACGGAACCTCGGGGTTAGCGTTGGCCCGTTCGATGAGTCTCAGTATGCCGGTCTCTTCGTACGCGCCTTTGCCGCCGTCTGCAATCGGGTTGAAGAAGCCCAGCACCTTGGTGTTGTCGGTCCAGTCGGCACCGACCGGGACGAGCAACCAGTTTGGCTCCCCGTCTTCATCCAAGACCTCAAGGTACTTTGCAAAACGCTTGGAAATCCGCGTCTTGCCTGTTCCGCTGTTGCCAGCAAGGATGACAAAGGGCTTTGCCAGTAGTGACGTGATGTAGCGCCTGGAGAAGTCGGTTTTAAATTCAGCTGGAAGGTTGTTTAGCTGAAAAGTCCTCTTCTCTCTGCTTGATGCTTTCGATGAATTCTTTGCAGCAAGGTCGATTAGTTGATGCATTGCGGGCAGCACGTCATCGCCTTGTTCGTAGTCGATGCCCTCTTCGGCAATCAATTGGCTCGCTATGAGGTTTCGCATGAACTCAGCCACGCTGTAATCAAACTCAAGTTTCCCTGCGTAAACGTCAGCGAAATACTTGAATGCCGTGGTCAGGCTACCAGCCCTCATCTTGCATCCGCGATTGCAAAGGGCAATAAGATCGTCAATTCTCGACTTGTAGTCGTAATCTATCGCACCCGAAAACTGCCCGTCTTTGTATCTGCTTCCAGTGGCGAAGAAGAGTTTCGTTAGCTCCAAGATATATGCATCTTCGGAGACGCCCACAGGCTTTACTTCGGCTGCATCCATCCAGAATGTCCTTTCCGCAAAACCGTCCTCTTGCAACGGCGATGAATCGTTTACTTTGCCCGTCACTGGCAACAACAGCAGTGCGGCAAACAAGTTGCCGACATTTGGACGCTTTGCCCCGTCTCCTTGTATTTGCACACGTACTTTTCCGCCTTTTTTTGCAACGGGATAACGCGTGCCAAGGGAGACAACTTGCCCAGTAGAGGGTACGACTACTTCCAAGATGATTGCGTGTCCGATAATGTCAACTGCAGTCAGCGTATCCCCGTTTGCAAGAGAGCCTGAACCTTTGAGTTCGTACTGTCCAGCACCACCTTGTCCAACTGTTCTCCCGCGAACGGATAGCGTATTCTCGCTATATATAGAATTCGGAATGGGATAGCTCAAATTCCATTCATCGACAAAGGACATGGCAACCACCACAATTAATCTGCTGCATAGTCAGCTATGCATCTAGCAACGTACTCAGCAAGCTTAACTGGCACGGCATTGCCAATCGCCTGCTCAATGTCTGTCTTGGACCCGACAAACTCAAACTCTTCGGGGAAGGTTTGCAGATAGCTGCGCTCCTTGTATGTTAAGGCTCTCACACCTTCAGAAATATCAGCCTTGTCGGCATGATGCCTCTTATATGCTGGCGGTATCGGACGGTTGGTGCCTCGTACCGTTACCGCTGGCTCGTCAATCGTGAAGACGCCCCTACGCTGGAAGTTGCGTGGATGCATGTAGAAGTATTGCGTGCCGAGCGAATCGCCAAGGTAATCCCTGACGGTCATCTGCTTGTCGCTCAGCCTTGAATCCAAGAGTTCGCCGAGAAAGTCATCTTTATCACCAAGATGACCGACAAGGATAAAGCGCCTGCGAATCTGAGGCACACCACATAGACTGGCGTTGAGGACGCGCCTCGTGAGACCGTATCCAGCATTGCGGAATATTTCCAGCGCCTCGGGCAGGACGTCCATCCGCTCGATATTGTAAACATTCTCCATGACGAACCACTCGGGTCTGACGTCCCGAACTATCTCAGCATATCGGATGGTGAGATTGGCCCTTTTGCCGCGCTGTCTGGCGCCCGCAATGGAGAAGTCCTGGCAAGGGGGGCCACCGATTATCATCGACGGCGAATACTCTTCAATTTTCGGGACCGCTTCCGCATCGTAAAGATCGTATTTGAATGCCGGGTGGTCGAAGTTTGCCGAATAGATGTCGACAGCCGCCTGCCAGTTATCAAACGCCGCCTTTATGTTGAAGCCCGCATTCTGGAATCCGAGCGACATACCGCCGCATCCCGAGAAAAGATCAACGCAGTCCATCGCTCACATCCCTCCTGTACTCTAGTAGCGCTCGTGCAACGTAGGTGGCAAGGTTTACCGGTACGGCGTTGCCCACCATCTGGTTGACATCCGTCTTACTCCCAAAGAACTTGAAAGACTCCGGGAAAGTCTGGATCCTACTGCGTTCCTTTGGAGTCAAGCACCGGGCTTGACTGAGGTCCGCCGCGTCGTTGGGGTGAAGCTTGTAGTTCGGCGGTATCGGCCTGTCCACACCACGAATAGTGACCGAGGGCTCGTCGATGCTGAAGATGGCCCGCCTCGTGTAGCTTCGCGGAATTCTGAAGTAGTAATCAATTCCAAGCTCGTTACCGAGATACTCACGAATTGTCATCTGATGGTCAGAAAGGCCCTTCTCAAGATATGGGTCGAGGAACCCGTCGGGCGCCCCAAGGCATCCGATCAAGAAGTATCTCTTGCGAGCTTGGGGGACCCCGCACAGGCTTGCATCCATCACTCGCCCACTCAAGCCATAACCCTGCGCTTTGAAGGTGGCCCGAATCGCTTCCATGGATTTGCTCGTTCGAACGCGTGGGACGTTCTCCATAACGATGAAGCGAGGCTTGCACCTCGCGATGATCTCGGCATATCTAACAGAGAGGATTGCGCGCCCACCATCCTCGGATCTCTTGCCGGCCTGCGAGAAATCCTGACAAGGAGGCCCGCCGATGATGATATCCGGAGCGAAGCCGGCAACTTCCTCGGATACGGAAACGTCGGAGAGATCCCTTTTGAAAACAGGATGCTGGAAGTTAGCGCGATAGACATCAATGGCAGCGTCCCAATTGTCGTAGGCAGCCACAACATTGACGCCAGCCTTTTCGAAGCCGAGGGACATTCCGCCGCAGCCGGCGAAAAGGTCAACTGCCGTTATGTTCCTCTCGTTTTCCACGCGCTCGGTCTCCATTTCGATAGATACAGACAAATAAATAATTGTAATTCCGTTTCTTCCAACATGCTTCAAGATCAGTCGGCAACAGAACAAATCCAGTTGTAACGCTTCGCCCGGACAAGAATCGCTCGTGCTCGATTCGAGCTTATTGCCGCCCAGCAGGGCAACCACTGTCGCATGCTCGCCCGTCAGAGGCCGTCCGCGCCGCATCCGCGTCCGCTCCGGATGCCGCGCCGGGTCGGTCGTGCCGCGGACCGTCCCTCGCGGCACGCACCCTCCGCTCCCGCGAAAACCCGTTCAACACAAAGGCTTTTAGGTATAGCCTTATTGCTGTACGCCACGAAGTTTCCGCCCACTCACGCCCTCGCTGCCAAACGAATACGCATCCCTCTCTCTTCTATGGATGCAACGCTGCCGAAATATAAATCGACTCATGCGATCGCTCTCCGACCTCAGCTGAAACGTTTCAGAGCGCAACAATCTTGAACCTCGATCCACCCTCCAGACAAACCTCCTCAGTTCATCCATTACTATCGAAAAGATCTTCCATGAATTTTGACGGCCTGTTTCAGCTGTAATGGAAATAAAAACCAGCTTTTCGAAGTCGGCGCCGCAACCAGGCAAGCATTTCCGAAATCGCAGCATCACATCGCTCGATATAAGTAATTTGCTACTGGTGCAACGGCCCCGAGCACCGTTCCCGCGCGACTCTATCGCAAATACGTTGCTTAGAACAGGGCACTGCCACATTTCAGCAAGCCAATCCGAATCCTCGTTTGGTCGGGAGATAGTCCAATTACCCTTTAAATATCATATCGTTGTGGTATTCAATAAACTCAGCTCGTGGGGCAAATCGCTTCGGAAGCGTAATCGGCTCTCCGTTGTAGCGCCACAAATTTACCGCTTCCTTGAAAGTAGCGGCAGGCTAAACGAGGGCGGTGAGTTCCTTTTCTACTTCTACGCCATTAAGGACGGGCACGTGTACTCCCATCATAAAGATCTCTTTCGTACGACCCATTTCCGCTTCTACAGGAACGCAATCAGCGAGACAAACACTTACGAACTTGAACCCATGCTTTGCAAGGTGAAGGCTAACGAGCTGGTTTCGAGAGACGAACTAGCCGACCGGCTGGCCGCCATTGGTTACGAGCGGAATCGTGGGAGCCAGGGGGCGGACTTCCACTACGTGCTTAGCGTGGAGGTCGAGAACGCTGCAGTTGTGCCGCTGAGTCTCGCGTGCGGATTGGTCGACGGGCAGAACGGCAACGATGCTTTCAGCCCGCACTCGCCGAAGTTGGTGGGATAACATTTCACGAGCATGTCGATTGGTACAGGAGGAAAGATTATGGACGAGAGAATCAAATCGATAATCCACAAAGCTGTTGATGATGCCGGGCGTTATCCGTTTCTCTTCATCGGCTCTGGCCTCTCCCGTCGTTACTGCGGCACGCCGGGATGGGAGGGGCTGCTTTCGGATATCTGCGCCGAGGTGCTTGACGACCCATATGCCTTCGCGCGCTTCAAGAGCCAGGCGAAGATTGCTGTCCAGAACGGCAAGGTCGAGTCCGAACTGCCGTACGTTGCCACGCTCATGGAAAGCGAAGTAAACCACGAGCTCTTTGCATCGGATGAATTCGCTGCCTTCCGCGAAGATCACAGTGACGAGCTTACCGGGGACGCTTCGCCCATGAAGATCTACGTCGCAGATAAGATCGCGAGAGCTCGTCTCGTCGAGAGCGCCGAAACTGAGAAGCTGGCGAAGGCGGGCAGGGAAAAAGTTGCCGGCATCATCACCACGAATTATGACTGTATGTGTGAGACCCTATTCCCTGGTTTCACGACCTACGTCGGAGAAAGCGACCTCCTGTTCTCTGACCAGGCTTTCTCTCAGGAGATATACAAGATCCATGGCTCAGTCTCGAGGGCGGGAAGCATCGTCCTGACCAGCGCTGACTATGCGGAGTTCGCGCAGAAGAGGAAGTATCTCTCGACGAAGCTGCTCACCCTCTTCGTCGAGTATCCCGTCATCTTCCTCGGTTATTCGATTCAAGACGAGAACATCAGGTCGATACTGGGTGACATCTGCGAATGCCTACCAGATGACAAGCTCAAACGGCTGGGCAAGCGGCTCATCTTCGTTCAGCACGCAACCGACACCTCTGTTGGCGAGATTGCTATGAGTTTCGGTGGCCGTACGCTTTCGATGACGAAGATCACCACGGATGACTTCGAGTCGATCTACGATGCGATGCGCAGCTTCCGGAAAATGTATAGCACGCGATTTATCCGCGAGTTGAGGGGCAGCGTGTTCAGGCTTGCGGAGCATATCGACCCGAGTTCCGACATCATCGTCTCAGGGATAGACAATGTCCTCAACGACCTTGACCCGGACCAGAAGATCGTCATCGGCCTGTCGGTGTCACCAAGTAGCATCGGAAAGCCGATTTCACCTGAAGATATCTTCGAGGACATCGTGCTCGATAACCTTCGCTATGACCCAAAGTTCATCGTCGAGAACTACCTCAACATGTACGTGCGCCAACGGCCCAACAACATGCCTGTCTTCAAGTACACGCGCGGACTCGGTGGAGAGGTCGGTAAGGACATAGCGACTTATCTCCCAACGCTCACCTCGATTGATAGCTATCGAAGCGAAACGTTCCGCAAATCGATGCCTGCGACTCGTCGCAGATTCGAAGGGTCGCTGAGCATAAAGGGCCTTGCGAATGCATGCGCGCCAAAGAGCCCGTTCGCGTTCATCCCGTGCCTTTCAGAGGAAGAGATGGACGTCGACGACTTGGAAGCGTTGCTGAAGCGGGCACTGGCTGACGTGGGAAACGACCCTGCCAAGAAGAGGGCTCTGTTGAAAGATTCGCATTATCGGAAGTGCGTCCGCATCTACGACTTCTTGCGCTATGGAAAGTAGGAAGTCCCCCAACCTTCACCAATAGTCCGGGCAACGGCATCCGAACCTAGATCCAGTTGGGGGACATGCTCCCGAACTATGCACGGTTTCCCGCGCAAAGCTAGTTTAGCAAAGAAATGTGGAGATTGGCGGTTGGGCGCTTGAGATTCCTGCCAACTGCCGCACCCCTTGAATATCAACTTCATCCGAACACCTCCCAAATTCATCCGTACATGTACGGATGAATTTGGGAATCCGATACCCTGAGGGCCGGGTCGGCCGGCCCCGGGAGATCGGAGGACGCCATGTCCGGAAAGAGCGGGAAGGGCGCCGCGAGGGCGGTCCCGAGGGCCCACGGCAGGCGATCGGCGATTTCATGCAACTACGGCTGAAGTGTCTTTATGTGGTTCAGCGCACCCAACAGTACCGTTTGATTTCGCTCAAAGCATAAACGAAACCATGCATATATTCCCAAGGCAATCAGGCATGGCGTCACGAAAACCCCGGCAGCGATTGAATTGTTGCCCGCCCATGCAGACAGACACCCTCCGACCGTAAGTGAGATGATCATGCTGATCACGCTGGGGGCCCAACTCGTATAATGCACCCCACTCACCGCCTGTTCGACTATTTCGCATTTCTTTTTCAGGCTAATGTCCTCATCCACTTCACCAAGAGAAAAGTCCACTCCCGAAATTAAATCGAGCAATTCAGCCTCACTGTAGCCGCCTTCCTTGAATCTTTTAATGAAGAAACCTCCTGGTCCAGGCCCACAGATAGGACGGTTTACACGAAACAGTTCCTTATAGGCGATTCCCATTGTTAACTCCTTAAAGTGCAGATGCTATTTACGCTATCGTTCTATCATTTCGTCCGGACAGATTTTTATCGGACCGTCGGCAACCGTTCACAAGGACATCCCGTTCAGTAACTCCCCGCGCTCCTCATACCCGCGCTCGAGCTTCTTCCCAAGCTCCGCAGCGCAGCGCTTCGTTTCCTCGGCAAACAGGTCATCGATAGCCCTGTCAATCCGCGTGCAAGTCTGCCGATGCTCGTCCTTCCAGGGCAGGTTGAGTCCCAAACTCGTGTCCCAATAGCCGCCGAGTTTGGCGTTAATTACTTCCTCGGGATACAGCACGTCGCGGCGAATGTCCTCAACTACATCGTCCTCGTCCATATCGCAGGCCGCATCGCCCTGCTCGAGGAACTTGCGCAGCTCCTTTTGCGCCCAGATGTTGTTCAGCATGCGAACACACACCACGGCCAAAAAGCGATAACGTTCGCATAGATCCCACTCGCCTTCGAGCCATACGCGAAAGCCCAGCATTTCGCTCGCGGACTCATCATCCATCAGGATCAATTCCCACGGAAGCACATTGGCGAGTGCGTCCTCCCCCAGCCTTTGCACGCCGTCGCGCATAAAGATGCACGGCTCCACGTCGTAATAGCCAAAACCGTGGCCCGCATCGCGACGATTGATGACATGCTTGGGCAACAGGATGATCTTGTCGCTGGGCTCGGGATCTATCTTCCGCAGCTTTTTGACCTTGCGGCGGGCGCGCTTTAGGCTGCGTTCGCTATCGCCACGGCCGCGGCCGTCCGGCTTGCCGCCGTATCGAAGGGCAACCTCACGCGCCAGGATCTTTGTGTCCGCAGCGCACAGCAGGTCGCTCACGGTGGGCAGGTCTTCCCACTCAATGCCATCGACGTCCCAAATCCTGTTCATGTTCAACCTCTTTCTGGCTGTGAATTTACGCACTTGTTCGCCCTGCACAACGTACTTGTAAGGCATGCGCCCCGCTAGAGCGCCTTCTTGCTGGGCGCAATAACCTCGTCCACCAGACCCAGCTCTAGGGCACGCTTGGCGTTGCACCAGCAGTCGCGCTCGGTGAGGTCGTGGAACTCCTGGGCGCTCAGGTTGCCATGCTCGGCCAGCAGCTCGTCCAGCTCGGCGCGCATGGCCGCCGTGTGCTGGGCCACGATCTCGATATCGGTCTGCTGCGCCATGCCCGTGCCGCCCATCAACTGGTGGATGAGCACTTGCGTGTGGCGGTATACCTGGCGGTGGTCGCCGCAGGCCAAGATCACCGCGGCCATCGAGGCCACGACGCCCTCGCCCACCGTGATCACGGGGCAGTCGAGCGACTGCATGGTGTCGATGAGCGCCAGCCCCGCCGTAACGCTACCGCCCGGGCTGTTGATGATGAGGGTGATGGGCTCGGTGGCGCTCTGATGCTCCAACACCAGCATGGACTTAATAAGGCCATTGCAGGTCACATCGTTGACCTCGCCTTCCAGCAGCAGCACGCGGCTGTTAAGCAGCTCGCTTGCCATATCGACGGCGGCAACGCGGCCGTCCTTGGACTTCTTGATGATGCTGGGCTCACGATACATAACGGACATGGCAATTCCCTTCTAAACGGAATCGGTAAGGAGGCAAAAACTGGACCGCACGGCTTACGGCTAACGGAAGCCGCGCGACAAAACATGCAAGATGGGATATACAAAGCTGCAGGGACTAATCCCTTAGCCACTTAGCTGCATTGGGGTGATCGGCGCAAAAGTACTTCTTGGCACGGAAGGGGCGCATGCCGGTCACCTTGACCAGGCAATCGGTGCGAGGCATAAGCCCAACCTCGCCTGGGGTCATCACGCAACCGCGCACATCTACGGCAGTGCGCTCGGCGCCCACGTAATTGGTGCCCAGAACCGACTCGCCGCACAGATTGCTTATGTACTCCTGTGTCGCGATGTTGCTGCCGCCGCCCATATAGATCAAGCTGTCGCAGTTATCGAGGATGGTAAGCGCTGCGGATTTGCCGTACACACCATCGAGCTGACTCAGCGATTGCGCGCACATCAAAAAGCTAATGCCACGGCTGCGCACGGTCGCAATACTCCGCTCAAAATCGGGAATGCGGCCCACGTTGGGAAACTCATCAAGAATAAACTGCACGTGGCGCTGCAAATGCCCGCTGGGGTTGGCATCGGCACGGCGCTGGGCCAGGTTAAACAGCTGCTTAAGGGCAACGTTCGCAAGCCATGCATTGGTCGAGTCGTTGTCGCTCACCTTAAGATCGATTACGCGCTTGCCCTCGTCGATACGGTCGAGGCGCATCTCGTCTTTCTCAAAGACGCGCATGAGCTGGGGAGTCTTAAGCCGCGAGATGGTCGCGTTGAGCGTGATCAGAATGCTCTTAAGCGTCCTATCGGCTGCCCCGCGAAAATCACGATACTGCTCAACGCCATACAGGTCCGCGTTCGCAGAATCATACTTGCCAAGAAATTCCTTGGACTCCACCTGCTCCACAAGGTGATCCAGCGGAAATCGTCCCTCGCCATCTCCCGTAACCTTGATGAGTGCCGCCAGCTTAAAGACGTTGTTCATCTTAAGATAGCGTCGCGGAGCTGCGGGATCCCCGTCCGGCGCAAATGTGCCGGCAAGGCACTCTAAGAGGAACAGGATTCCAATAATCGCTCGAAGTAGCAGATCGCTCGCATTGTCCCAAAACGGATCGTCCCTAAAGCTACGCCCGTCAGGATCGACCCCCTCCATGATTGACGCCACTGTGGTGGGGATGTCCTCGACATCCATCACGTAGCGCAAAGGATCGTACCCGGACGACTGCTCGGGATTGATGGTGTCGAGAACCGTTACCTCGTAGCCGTCCTCCTCGAAGCCCTTCCCCGTACGGCGCAGCAGCTCGCCTTTGGTGTCTGTGACCACATAGCAGCACTCGTGGTGATTGAGCAGGTTGGGCAAAACGAAGCTCGCCGTTTTGCCGCTGCCGGTACCGCCAAAGGCAAACACATTGTTGGACACGCTCGTCTCCCAGTGCTTGTCGCCCTCGTAGAAAGCCACCGTGGCACCTTGCGCCAAGATCACATCGCGCTGCTCATCGCCGGATGACAGCGTCTGCATTTCCTCCTTGGTCGCCCACTTCTTGGTCTGATACTCCGTTTGCTGCGCGGCCTCGTAGCCGTACATCTTAATGACCGACATGGCACGGCCCCTTTCTTGTCGATAGTTCTGCGTGATTGCTAGGAAATACGGTCGACGTCTGCGCCCTCCTTGGGGCTCGTCGCACACGGCAACTTGACCGCACCGTCAATCAGACGCTCGGTTTGCGCCACATAGCTCTCGCGCGCCGCGATTGAGACTGACCCGTCGCGCAGATATGCAAGCAATGCATCGATCATCAGCTTGTCGAGCAGGTCATACTCTTTGGCCTGAGCGAAGTTGAGGGTGTAGCGGTCCTGGAGCTCCCGTACCTTAGTTGCCAAATCGATTTCCATCTTTTCCTCCATGCAATAGAAGTTCTCCCGATTGTCCGAAAGTGCCTCAAACGGGCGTTTGACGCATAACTCAAAGTTGAAACGCGGACTGGTATCGAAGACGCGTCTCTGCACCTTGAGATAGCGCTTATAAAACATGACGGCATCGTCCTCGTCCGCCGTAAAACCGCGCGACCCATCGCGATGCACGTGGTCGCAGGGTCTTTTGTAGTCGATGCTTCGCACAAAGCGAGACAGAATATATCCACCTTGTTCGGACGAATACTTCATACCTGTCGTAACCTGCTCAAACATGAGCACGCCACTCGATTTAAAGCGCGGATTGCTTCCGTGCTCAAACATGCCAATCAAGATGGCCATGCCGGGCGCGCAGTTATCGCGCTGGGAAAAATACAGCGACAGCAAAGCGAGCGCCGCCGCGGCCAAAAGCTCGCGGGCCTCGTGCACATCGTCTCGATACTGCTCGGGCACCAGCCCGGGAATATCGGGCGAGTGCTTTTCCAGCACGCCAACGAGTGCCTTAGCCAAGCGCTCGGTATCCTGCTCGCCGCAGTACGGATACGGAAACGGCATCTCTGCCTTCCCGTTCTTTTTGCACATGCTGCGGAGATCTTCATCGATCGCGTTGAGGAACACCTCATAAATACTGTCTTCATTCTTCATGAATGCCTCTTCCTGTCCGGTTGCGAATGCTTGTCGTTTAGTTTGTTCTAAGTTTTAGAATGTTCTGAGGCATAGGTAGTAGTTGTTGACCTAACCTGCTGCTTCGTAAGTGAAATCGTCTCGCTCGATAACGTAGCTTGCCTAAATGCTGTATAGCGGTTGCATCAAGCAGTTGATATTGAGTTAGTTTTGGATTGCTTCGAGGGTAGCACAGTGAGCTGTTCTCGTCATTAGAATTTTTCAAAATAATCTGCTAATATATAACCCACTAAGAAGAAAGGGCATACGTATGTACGAATCCGCGTTCTCTTTGCCACGCCTCACCGCTGCCATCATTTCGCGCGCGCTCAATCTAGAACAAGGCAGTCACTTACACATCGTTCGACTACCTGATTCGCTCGATGCCGACTTGCTCAATACATGTCTCTTCATGAATAAAGGCGTTTTTCCCAGCATTAGCGAGCTTGAACCAGGAGAGCGAAACGACGCCGACGGCCCCGCTCCGGTGTTTATTGACGCCACGGGTTACCATCGCAATACTCACGACAAAGAAATACGCTTATGCGAGGCCCTTATCAACGATCTGGAGCCGGGCTATTTAGGCTTTTGCGATTGGGACCCCTTTGTTTGGTGTCTCTATGCTCTCGCACTTTCCGGTCGAAGCAAAGCAGCGGTATTGCTGCCAGCAAGTCTAATAGATAAAGCCGAGCAGGCGCGCACGGTTCTCATGCGCGAAGGACTCATTGAACGTGTCGTCTATTTCCCGCACAGCGAACCCAGCAGATACAAGATGTGCGAGCTCATCGTCCTGTCGACAGAAAACCGCAGCGTCACATTCCACAACCTATCCAGCTTCACTCGTTACTTGGTGCCAACCCCCGCGAACGAAGAATCCTGCCCACCCCTAGCTATTGCGCCGGATTGGTCCCACGTTAACCTCGATCAAGATCAGACCTCTCCCATAGAGACAATCGTTCTCGAGACGCGTGAACTACTCCAGCACCATGCCCCACTCTCGTGGAACAAAGTCAGCCTTATCAGTCTCACCCGAAACTACAGCGCCACGCTCGGTGACGCTTTTACGCGAGTAGCACCATTTATGCCCCGCGAGAGCACCACGTCGAACGATATTGATGCGATCGAGGTGCGCCGTATCTCATCTCAGGATTTTCAGGACGGCAACCTTCTGCCCGCAGACGCTGTAGAGAGCGCAAATGGTTCGGATTCAAGAATCGTAAAGGTGGACCCCAGCATTCTCGATCGCTATGAGCTCCGCGCTGGAGATATCGTCATGCCACGCATGCTGGGTCGTTACGGCGCGTCCAATCTGCTCGTCGTCAGCGCCGACGACGCAAAGCAGCACCTGGTTGCTTCGCACAACACCACCGTCATTCGCCCGTCATTCGAAACAATGACCGAAGAGGAACGCGTGGTGTTTTCGGAGATAATCGTTGGATACCTCACCGAAGGCCATGGGGCACAACTGATTCAAGCATTAACTGAAGCAGCCGACATCCGCGCCATCCGCCCGAGCGACCTGTTCGAGATCGAAGTCCCGCCGGCACTCGACCCGCGCACGCGCGAGTACAGCGAATCCATCAATCGCTTTGCCGAGGTCGTAAAGGCAAAGAAACAAGCCGAGGCCGCTGTCGCCCAGGCCCAACGCAACCTCGCAGCCGCAAAAAAGACCATCACCGAGGTGGTCGACCAAATCTGCGAGTAGCACATAGGCAGCAGCAACGCCCCAAGCCGGCGGCAGGACCACCTCCTGCCGCCGGCTTAACTGTCTGGGCTACTCCCATCCCGTAGTCTGGGGATTCCATTTGCGCACATTCTCCGAACGATCGAAGCACGGAGCATACAACCGATTGACGACCTCTTCTGCTCCAGTGATACTCCCCGCGAGATCAAGTACCTCCGCCTGCCTCGCCATCTTTACGTACTGTGCAGAACCATTTTGTTTCCACCAGAGAGGCGCCACGAACTCTTCCGGCATTGCCACCTTGCGGACAGACGCTTCTTTCTCGACCCTCTCGACAAGCGTAGCCCCATCGACGAAGCAAGTTTTCGCGTACACCAAGATGTCGACTATATCCTTGATTCGCGAAGAGGCACGGCCCTCATGCATCTCTATCATTGCGAGCAATTTATCTGCAAGGGCACTCTCCACTCGGCATACTCGATAGTCGCAGACTGGGAGCCCCTCGATATTCAGACGATCGATCGGCGCAAGAACCTCAGGCTCAAGTCCCCGCACTTCATCAATTACCAAGTCAATTGAAATTGGCTGTAGCTTCTTGGTTCCCATAAAGGGGGTGAACCACACCTTCGCACCGCACCGATACTCATCTTCTTCTTTGATCTGCTCTGCACGATCAAAGACGAACGAAACGAAATCCTCCAGATCAATCGAAGCAGCCTGCACCAGATCGACAATAGCCTCTTCGAGACTCTCCTCTTGAGCAACCAAGTCAATATCTCTTGTGACACGTGCATCGAGTGTTCGCGCCAGGACGCTTTGACCACCTTTAAGCACAAAACGGCAGTCATCTTCTGAAAAAACGCGACATAGGAAGCGATGAAAGTAGAAACCAACGATTGCCCGATTAGTATCCATTGGTGATTCTCTTGCGGCATTCCTAACAGCCATCTCCAATGCGGCAGGCGTTTTGTACTTCACCATGTCCTCCGTTTCGCATTACCCGTTCAGTACCATCAGCAAAGGCGCCATCAGCTCGCGTCGTTTGGCGGTTTTAGAGTTCTCTTCTACAAGATCCTTCAGCCGTTGTATATCGAGTCCACGTCCAAGCGCGTCGTGATAGGCATCGATAATTAATGAGGGATCCTCGCAATCGAGGCAAAGATCGACAAGCGTGCGCTCGGGTTTAGTTACCGGCAGGCCGTCGAGCCAAACGATGTCCCGCTCAGCAATCTCGCGCTTTACAAAAGAAAGGGATTCGTTTCTTGTATTGATACGCGCGGGCGCGGTCATCCTATAGGGGGACAGGTAGAAATCGCCCATTTGCTGCAGGTTCGCCGCAGTCGTACCGCTCACTGCAATGCCGTCCCACTGGCGCTTTCTCTCCCACGCGCAAAGGGAGGGATTGGTGAGCTTCCAGAAAGCGTTGAGCTCGTCGGTGTCTCGGCGCTGTGTTCCAGACATCCGGTAGGCGCCGTGGCATATTCGTTCAAGACGCCCCGCACGACATGAGTGTGCCAGCGCATCTCGAGAGATGTCCATGCGAGCCGCCTGGGCTGTGGTGAACACGCCCTCGCTCTCGGAAAGCTCGCTTATCGCCGCTATGTTGCTAAAGTACTTCATGCTGCAATTGTAGGATATTTTCATACTTTTGCAACATGTTTTGATTCCATATGATCGGCGCGCCTTACTTATCTCATTTTTGCCGCCGGCTTGTTACCGGATCAACTTCAGCCGCTATCGAGGTCTAATACTTTTCCCGAGAAGTGAACGCCCCTTTTTGGACCCCTGGAGCATCCGCATTTTTCGCCGGCAAAATCGCAGGATTCCAGTATCGAAACCGCAGGAAACGATGCCCTTAATGAGTCAATGCTTCGGGGGTCCGATTTAGCTCGTTCACTTCTCGGAAAAGTATTAGACCTCGCTGCTAGCTACCCAGAAGGAAACCTCTCCCTTTCCCATTGCCACCCAAAAACTCATCCAACATTAATCTTGGCTCAAGAATCGCTTAATCTATAACCTGCACTATAGAGTTCGACCGAGGGCGGGGCGGCACCGCGCAACGCAGGCCGCCGAACGCAACGCTCGCGCCCGGGCAGATCGCCCGGCGTCGCGCCCATCGAACGAAAGGACAGGTCATGGACGACCTCGAAAAAGTTGAAACCATCCGCACCAAGTGCAACGTGAGCTACACCGATGCCAAGGCTGCGCTCGACGCCGCCGACGGTAACGTCCTGGACGCCATCATCTGGCTCGAGTCGCAGGGCAAGACCCAGACCACGTCGGCGCATGCCGCCACCGAGTCCGCGCCGGTCGATGAGCCCTCGGCCGAGATGGTCGCCGCGCAGGCCGCCTACGAGAAGTCGAGCGAAAAGACCGACTTTTCCAAGAAGATGGACAGCGTGTGGGAGTACCTCAAAAAGCTCTTCCGCCTGAGCCTGGACACCAAGTTTATCGCCACGCGCCGCGATGCGATCATCCTCAACATCCCCATCCTGATTCCCATCGTCGCGCTGTTTGCCTGGGGCGCCACGATTTGGCTGATGCTGCTTGGCCTGTTCTTTGGCATGCGCTACCGCATCGATAGCGACGGCGACGTGCCCGGCAGCATCAACAACCTGATGGACAGCGCTGCCAATGCCGCGGACGACATCAAGCAAAATCTCAACGACGACAAGTAATCGCAGACGGGGGCACGCATGGCACGGATCCTGATCGTAGAGGACGAGGAGAAAATCGCCCGCTTTGTGACGCTCGAGCTGGAGCACGAGGGCTACCAGGTGGAACACGCCGCCGATGGCCGCACTGCCGTGGACCTGGCGCTGGAGCGCGACTACGATCTGATTCTGCTCGACGTGCTGTTGCCGCAGCTCAACGGCATGGAGGTCTTGCGGCGTGTCCGCAAGCACAAGGATGTGCCGGTGATTATGGTCACCGCGCGCGATGCCGTGATGGACAAAGTGGCCGGGCTCGATGCCGGCGCCGACGATTACCTGACCAAGCCATTTGCGATTGAGGAGCTGTTCGCACGGATCCGCGTGGCACTGAAGCGCTCGGAAGCCGTGCGAGCGGCTTCGGGCGTTGGCGGCGTTGGGGCGGGCGGTGCGGGCGGGTGCGCCGTTGCGATACCCCCGGCTAGCGACTCGGCCAAGACCTCTGCCGTGCCCTCCCCCGCCGTGCTCACCGTGGGCTCGGTTGCGCTCGACCCCGACCGCCGCGAAGTCACGGTCGGCGGCTCGCCCATCGCGCTCACGGCTCGCGAGTTCGACGTCCTCGCCCTGCTTATGGCACATGCCGGCACCGTGCTCACGCGCGAGCGCATCGCGCACGAGGCGCTGGGCTACGACTACGTGGGCGACACTAACAACGTCGACGTGCACATCGCGCACCTGCGCGCCAAGATCGAAGACGCCGGCAGTGCCCGCATCATCCAGACCGTGCGCGGGGTGGGCTATGTCTGCCGCGCGTAACGACGAGGCTAAGCGCGTCACCTCCATCGCCCGCGCCATCAACTGGAGCTATATGTGGCGCCGCTTGGTGAGCTACGTCTGGCTGGATCTGTTACTGCTGCTTGTTGCGGCGGCGATCCTCGTCTATGGCTACAACCAGACGCTGCCCGATGGCGCGTTTACCGCGGGATGGATCCCCAGCGCTAGCGTTCACGGCATGTCACTGACGCCCGCGCGCGGCTGGGACCTGACAACGCTCACCTATACCGTCGAGTTTGCGCGTACCACCAAGACCTTCCCCCTCGCGCAGGACCTCGTCGCGCTATGGCCTCTCTACCTTGTCGTTGTGGGTTGGCAGGTCATCAGCGTGCTCAACATGCTCGGCGGCGCCCGCCGCGTGCGCCGCACTATGGCGCCGCTCAACGACCTGGCCTTGCGTGTGGACGAGCTCGGCCGCATGCAGCTCGCCGGCGGCAAGATGGAAACGCTGGAGCAGGCCATCGAGCGCGCAAGCGTCGACTCGCCGAGCGTCACCACCGGCGACGCCGACCTGGCGAGCATCGAGGTCGCACTCAACCGCCTGCTGCGCCAGATGCAAGAGGCAAAGCTGCAGCAGATGCGCTTTGTCAACGATGCGAGTCACGAGCTGCGCACGCCCATCGCGGTGATTCAGGGTTACGTGAACATGCTCGACCGCTGGGGCAAAGACGACCCAGACGTGCTGGCAGAATCCATCACCTCGCTCAAAGCCGAAAGCGAGCATATGCAGGAGCTCGTGGAGCAGCTGCTGTTTTTGGCACGCGGCGATGCCGGGCGCACGGTCCTGCGGCGTGCGAATACCAACCTGGCCGCACTGGTCGGCGAGGTATGCGAGGAATCGCAGATGATCGATGCCGCGCACACATATCGACTGGCGTACGATGCCGCACTTACCAGCGACCCGCGCTGCGACGCGCCCGTTGACGTGGCGCTCGTGAAGCAGGCTCTGCGCGTGATCGTGCAGAACGCCGCCAAGTATTCGGACGCGGGCACATCCATCTCGTTTGGCGTGACGCCGGATGCGGGCGCGGGCACGATCGACATAAGTGTTGAGGACGAGGGTATCGGCATGAACCAGGAATCCGCAGCTCACGCGTTTGAACGGTTCTATCGCGCCGACAACGCACGCGATGCCGGCGCGCAGGGCTCGGGTCTGGGGCTCGCCATTGCCAAGTGGATCGTCGACAGCCATGGCGGTGTCATCGGCGTGACCTCAGTCGAGGGCGTCGGCAGCCGCTTTACGATTCGCCTGCCGCGGTAGGGGCGTCTCTCACGAATCGAAGGTGAATGCTTTTCCGCGAAGTGAACGACCTATTTTGGACCCCCGAAGCATCCACACTTTTTGACGCCAAAACCGCAGGAAAAACCTTACGAAACCGCAGGAAACGGTGCCTCCAAAGTGTCGATGCTCCAGGGGTCCGATTTCACTCGTTCACTTCGCGGAAAAGCATTCACCTTCGTTTTACGGCAGCCCGTCAGTCACCCTCTCGGCATTAAAAATGGGGTAAGGCCACGTGGCCTTACCCCATTTTTCGTTAGCTATAGCAGCCTGTGCGCTACTCGCGGCACAGGTGCACGGCGAAGCCGGCGAACTCGCGCTTAAAGTACACGAGCTTGGTGCCGCCGTCGGGCAGCAGCACGCGCGACTCCTCGTTGACCTCGAGCCCACGCTCGGCAAACCACTTCTCGGCCGCATCGATGTCGTTGACGGCAAAGCCGATGTGGCCCTTGGTGCCACGACCGTTCTGCTTCATGACCTCGATCAGCGAATCGTTAAAGTACGAAACCGGGGTCTCGATAACGGGCAGGCCCATCATCGTCGAGAACAGCTCCGCGATCTCCAGGGCATCTGCCGGGTCGGTGGCGTTAATGCCCACATGGGCAACGCGCATGCCAAAGAGCTCGACCGGATTGGCGTTCTGCTCACTCATGCAGGCAGCGCCTACTGAGCCATGACGTCAAGAACGGCCTTCTCGGCGGCAACGCGGTTCATGCCGGTCATGAAGGGCACGCCGCTCACGTACGGGCAGGTGAGGCCCTCGGGGGCAACGGTGGTGGCGATCAGCAGGTCGGCGCCCTCGTCGCAAGCGTCCTTGGCCTCGGAGATGGCGCACTGCACGATCTCATACTTGTCGGCGTAACCGTTGGCGTCGAGCAGGGTGGCGACCTTCTGGGCAACGAGCGTGGAAGTAGCAGCGCCAGCACCGCAAGCCAAAACGATTTTCTTCATAGGTAATGTCTCCCTTCATGGTTTACTTTAGGTAAGTGTACCGCAGCGAGCGATGGCACTCGGCCTCGATGAGCTTTTATGCCAGTTTGCTTGCGCGCTGCGTATAATACATCCAGTACGTGTTGTCATACCGCTCGCTTTATGAGCGACTAAGGACCCTAATATGCCCGATTCCCGCACACTCTGGACCGCCGTCGTTATCATCTGTATCGCCGTGTCGGTGTTCTTTAGCATCAAAAAACGCACCACGTTTAAGCGCCTGCAGCAGTTGATGGCTGCCAAACAGTGGGACGAGTTCGATCGTTTGCTCGACGGCAAACTCACCAGCATGCTGTACCCGCGCTACAACCGCGACTACCTGCGCCTGAACTCCTATCTGTTGCGCGAGGACCACGAACACGCCAACGAGATGTTCGACCTGTTGCTGGGACTCAACCTGCCCAAGATGCAGCGCGTCGACCTGGTGATCAAAGCCTTTAACTACTACGTTGGCCAGGAGGACCGCAAAAAGTCCAAGGAGCTGCTGCACGAAATCAAGGGCTTTGAGGGCGGTCAGGCCGAGGCGGTCGCGCACGAGTGCCAGCTGATGTACGACACGATGATCCTCAAGCGTCACAACGACATTCCCGAGCTGGAGCGCATGCTCGAGGATGTCGGCGACGACCCGGTCAAGCGCTGCCGCTTGGAGTACCTGCTGGCCCTGCAGTACCAGAACAAGGGCGACGAAGCCAAGTTTGCCGAGTACTTGGAAAAGTCAGGCCAGCACTCGATGGCCGTCAACGCGTAACGGACGGCTTGTGCTAGACTTCTAGTCTCACGGGGGCGTGGCGGAATTGGCATACGCAGGAGACTTAAAATCTCTCGCCGCAAGGATTGTGGGTTCGAGTCCCACCGCCCCTACCATATGGCTTTTACGGGCCCGTGTCCCTTTGAGATGCGGGCTCGTTTCTTTTGGACGCCGGTGGGGCTCGAACCCGCGAGGGGGCGAGCGTCAAGCGGACGCGCAGCGTCCGTAGCGAGCCGGCGAGGGCGCCGACAGGCGGCCGAAGCCGGTGCGCATTTGCGCAGCAAATGCGCAGACGTCCCACCGCCCCTACCACGTATTGTCTACGAGCCCGTGTCCCCCAGGGATGCGGGCCCGTTTCTTGTGGATGCCGGTGAACTTTAGAAGTTGCGGTGGAATAGTTCCTGTTTTGACTGGTTACCAGCTTATTTAAGAACTTTTTCACCGCAACTTAGATTGGCACTCCCACATTTTTCGATGGAAAAACGTGGTTGTCTCGCACATTTTCCGATGGAAAAACGTGGTTGTGTCGCACATTTTCCGATGGAAACGCCCAAATGGTCTTATACTAGCCGAGAGGGTTGGGAGGCAATATGCAACGAGAGCTTATGAGTGAACTTATCGCTTGGAAATCAAGGGCGAATCGCAAACCTCTCTTGCTTAAGGGAGCCCGCCAGACAGGAAAGACTTGGCTTCTTAACGAATTCGCAAGCCAGCAGTATCGAAACGTCATTCGTTTTGACTTTATGCTCGAGCCGAGCACACGCTCGCTGTTCGATGGGGACCTCGACCCCAAGCGCATCATCTCCCAGATAGAGCTCCTACGTGGCCAAACCGTAACGCCGACAGACACGCTCATCATCTTCGACGAGATCCAAGAGGCGCCACGCGGGATCACCTCGCTCAAGTACTTCAACGAGCTTGCACCCGAATACCACATCGTAGCAGCCGGTTCCTATATGGGCCTCGCGCTCCGACGCGAAAACGAGTCATTTCCCGTCGGCAAAATCGACCAGCTCACCATGCGTCCCATGGGGTTTGCCGAGTTCGTTCGCGCCGTCGACGGCAACCCGCTCGCCGACGCCATCCTTGCCGCAGACATGAACCTTCTAGCAAACGTCACCGAAAAGCTCGTGCACTTGCTCAAGGAATACCTTGTTGTCGGTGGTATGCCCGAAGTTGTCTCCGCTTTCGCCGAGACACGCGACTTCATTGAAGCCCGAAGGCTTCAGCAGCAAATCATCGAGGCTTACGAATCCGATTTTGGCAAACATGCACCCGCCCGCATCGTCGAGCGCATGAGGTTGGTTTGGAAATCCCTTCCCGGCCAGCTTGCCAAGGAGAACAAGAAGTTTGCCTATGGCGCCCTTCGCCCTGGAGCGCGCGCACGCGATTTTGAGGAAAGCCTCCAGTGGCTCACGGACTACGGAATAGTTCATAAGGTGCCACGTGTTTCCGCTCTAAAGGCACCGCTCTCGAGCTACGAAGACCTCTCGGGCTTCAAACTGTTCTGCATCGACACCGGCATCCTCGGGGCGCTCTCCGGTCTCTCTCCGGCCATCGTTCTTAACGGATCCGCTGTTTTTACCGAGTTCAAAGGTTCGCTGACCGAACAATACGTCGCGCAGGAGCTTTTGATCCAGGACAAAACTCCCGTGTATTGGTCCTCTACCTCTGGCAATGCCGAAACCGACTTTGCCATCGACCATGCGGGAACCGTGCTTCCGCTTGAGGTCAAGGCGGCAGAGAACCTTAAAGCGAAGAGTCTGAAAATAGCCTGCGAAAAATTCAAACTCGAGCGTTGCGTGAGGAGCTCTCTGGCGGCATATAGAGACGAGGACACGCTCGTCAATATTCCGCTTTGGGAAATTGGGCAAATCGACAAACTGGCATAAAGGCTGCGGAGGCGCTCAGCAAGGACTGTCCCCAGGTGCCGGCAGAAAAAACGTCCCTAGGTGCCGGCTGTTGAGTTGCGGTGGAATAGGGACTGGTTGGGGCCCGAAAGGGCGATTTTAGTCCGCATTTCACCGCAACTCAGAGGAAGACGGTTAAAGAGCACTCAGGCTCGGGGTCCAGGCGATGGTGGGAGTCGCGCCGTCGAGAACCTCGTTGATGGTGGCGGCCATGCCGGCGAGCAAGCTGTTCTCGCTTACGGTGAGCGTGTCGTAGCCGCCGGCTCGCATGAGCTCGCGAATTACCACGGCACCTGCCAAGATCACGCCTGCGCGCTTAGGTTGCACGCCCGGCAGAGCGGCAATGCCCGCAACATCCAGCGCAGACATGCGCTCGATAGCGGCCGAAACCTGCTCCAGCGAAAGCTCGCGCAGGTGCACAAAGCTCGAATCATACGGCTCCAGTTCGTGAACGAGTGCCACGAGCGTGGTGACGGTACCACCTACCGCGACCAGGCGCTCGGCGCGCTCAAAGTCGACAGGCAGACTCTCAAAGTAGCCCGCAAACTGCTCGTATGCCCATGCGCCAGCGGCGGCAAGCTCACTGTCCGCTGGCGGCAGTGCCGAGAAAAACCGCTCGGTCACGCGGCGACAACCGATGTCCAGCGAGCGCGTTCCCTCCAGCGCAAAGACCCCGCGCTCCGGCGCATAGACGCCCGTCGCGAGCTCCGTGGATCCGCCGCCCGAATCGGCAACGATGATGCGCTCGCCTGCAAAGTCGTGCGCCACGCCAAAAAACGTCAGGCGTGCCTCGACCTCACCCGGAATCACCTGCGGCTCGAGCCCCAGCTCGCGCAGGCCGTCCAGCAGCAGCGCGGCATTGGACGCATCGCGCGCGGCGCTCGTGCACGTGGTGCAGACGCACGCGGCCCCAAAGGCACGGGCCTCAACCACAAACATGCGGCACGCAGCGAGCACGCGCTCAACGGCCGCCTCGCAAAAGCGGCCCGTCGCGTCCACGCCCTCGCCCAGGTCGGTAATCTCGGTATGCTTGGACGATTCCACAATCGCTCCGCCCTCGACCTGGGCCAACACCACTCGCGACGACACCGTTCCCAGGTCGATCGCGGCCACCTTATAGCGTTTGCAATTTGTCATTGCGGGCTCCCCTCCGGGCGCTATTTGCCGTTGGACACGACCGTCTGACCCTCGACGCCGTTAAACCCAAACAGCATGTCGAGCGCCTGGATGTACCACGGTGCGTCCTTGCCGACCTCTTCGATCTCCTTGGCCACTTCGCTGGCATTCTTGGCGTTTGAGGACTTTTTGCTCGACGACGAATCCGAATCCTCGTCCAGACCTTGCACTTCAATCCTCTTCTCGCCGGGCATCACCATGCCCAGGTCCCGTGCCGAATCCTTAATGCCCTCTTCCGAAAACCACTTGTCAGTGTCTTTTTTCATCTCGTCGTTGTATTGCTGGCGAATCTCGACCTGCTTGGCCAAGATGTCGCTCGAGCGTTTTGCCACGTACAGGTCGCGCACGGGGAAATACAGGCTCATGAGCGCCAGCGCCACAACGATGCCGATAAACAGCGGACGCAGAGAGCCATGCGTAAAGTCATAGATCGCCTTGACCACCGCATTGTCGTTGGCGTAGTGCATGAAGTCCGAGCCCGAAAGACGGCTCGAGGGCTTGGTCGACTTGTCGTGCGCCTGAGCAGACGGGCGCGATTCGTACGTCGCGCGCGACGGACGGTCCGGGCGATGCGTCGACATATTCGTTTGAGCATGGGAGTGCGAAGTGCCCGGCGTGCGATGCGTGGGACGGTCAGCACCCGTATATTCGGGCCCGCCAAGCTGCACCGAATGCGCGCGGCGAGACGACGGCTCACGCGAACCGGCGGAATAGTACCTGTTGTCGTAAATCTGATCCATGTGCGCCTTGTGCGGTTGAGGTTTGTTTGCGCTAAGTATTCTAGTTATAGCACGAGCGCGCGCACCGCCTTCGGCAGCCTTTGCTCGACATAAAAAAGGCGCTGAGCCACACGGCCCAGCGCCCAATAGCGGCCATCAGAAGTGGAACAGAGCCGAGTCAACCCCGCCCCCGCGAGCACCGCCCGTTTAGCGAATGTTGTAGAACGCGGCCTTACCGGCGTAGCGCGCGCTGCCCTCGAGCTCATCCTCGATGCGGATGAGCTGGTTGTACTTGGCAATACGGTCACTGCGGCACGGGGCGCCCGACTTGATCTGGCCGGCGTTGACGCCCACAACGAGGTCGGCGATCGTGGAGTCCTCGGTCTCGCCGGAGCGGTGGCTCACGATGCAAGCGTATCCGGCCTCCTTGGCGGTCTCGATGGCCTCGAGCGACTCGGTGAGCGTACCGATCTGGTTAACCTTGACCAGGATTGCGTTGGCGGCACCCAGCTCGATACCCT
This sequence comes from uncultured Collinsella sp., assembly GCA_905197665.1. Lineage (GTDB taxonomy): Bacteria > Actinomycetota > Coriobacteriia > Coriobacteriales > Coriobacteriaceae > Collinsella. Next base: position 20,626 of record CAJJZP010000012.1, on the reverse strand, counting down.
TCTTGAGGCGCTCGGTGTTGGTGACGAACAGGTCGTCGCCCACCAGCTGCACCTTGTTGCCAATGCGACGGGTCAGCTCGACCCAGCCGTCCCAGTCCTCCTCGGCCATGCCGTCCTCGATGGAGATGATGGGATAGGTGTCGACGAGTTTCTCCCAGTAATCAACCATCTGGGCACTCGTGTACTCCACACCCTCGCCCTTGAGCTCGTACATGCCGGTCTCGGCGTTGTAGAACTCGGTCGATGCCGGATCCATGGCGTACATGAAGTCGACGCCGGGCTTAAAGCCGGCCTTCTCCACGGCCTTGGTGATGTACTCGAACGGCTCGGCATTGGTCTTGAGGTTGGGGGCAAAGCCACCCTCGTCGCCCACGCCGCCGCCCAGGCCTGCCTCGTGCAGCACGCCCTTGAGGGTGTGATAGACCTCGGCGCACCAACGCAGGCCCTCGGCAAAGCTCGGGGCGCCCACCGGCATGATCATGAACTCCTGGAAGTCGACGTTGTTGTCGGCATGCACGCCGCCGTTGAGGATGTTCATCATAGGCGTGGGCAGCAGATGGGCGTTGACACCGCCCAGGTACTGGTACAGTGAAAGACCCGCCGACTCGGCAGCGGCGCGGGCGACGGCCAGCGACACGCCCAGAATGGCGTTAGCGCCGAGCTTGGTCTTGTTGGGGGTACCGTCCGCGGCAATCAGCGCGGCATCGACGGCGCGCTGGTCGAAGGCGTCGAGGCCCACGACGGCGTTAGCGCACTCGTTATTGACGTGCTCGACGGCCTGCGAAACGCCCTTGCCCAGGTAGCGACCCTTGTCGCCATCGCGCATCTCGCAGGCCTCGAAGGCGCCGGTCGAAGCGCCCGAAGGCACCATCGCGCGGCCAAAGCTGCCGTCCTCGAGCACGACCTCGACCTCGACGGTGGGATTGCCGCGGCTGTCGAGCACCTCGCGACCGTAGACGTCCAAAATTTCACTCATACGCGTCTCCTTACGTTTGCTTGGAAGCAGGACTGCGCGAGCAGGCTAGCCGCGCTCCATTGCACGGCAGGGTAAAGTTAGCCACATCGCACTTTTTGCATTATGCCCTAAGTTAGCCGAGGTATACAATCTTTTCAGAAAAATAGGGGGCGACGGGGCAAGTCCACCCCATCGCCCCCGCGGTATTACTCCTCGGCTTTTGCGGCGTCCCACAGGTCGTTGAGGCCGTGGGTCGAAAACTCGGCAAGATCAACATGGGCGTCGGCCGCCATCTGCTCCATCGCTGCCCAGCGACGGCGGAACTTTGCCGTGCTGGCACGCAGGGCGCTCTCGGCGTCGATTCCCTCCTTGCGCGCAACGTTGACCAGGGCAAAGAGCAGGTCGCCAAACTCCATCTCGCGCTCGGGCGAGCCGGGAGTCTCGGCCTCAAACTCGGCGCGCTCCTCGGCGACCTCGTCCCACACGTCCTGGACTGTCTCCCACTCAAAGCCCACGGCAGCCGCCTTGCGCGACACCTTCTGCGCCTGCATCAGCGCCGGCAGATGCGTGGGCACGCCGTCGAGCAAGCCCTCGGGCGCAGCCTCGCCTGCCGCCACGGTCTTGTCCTTGGCAGCCTTCTCGGCAAGCTTGACCTCGTCCCAGATCTTGAGCACATCGTCGGAGTTATCGGCATCTGCATCGCCAAACACGTGCGGGTGACGACGGATGAGCTTGGCGTCGATATCGCGTGCCACATCGGCCAGCGTAAACTCACCGGCGTCCGCCGCAATCTGCGCATGCAGCACCACCTGCATGAGCACGTCGCCCAGCTCCTCGCGCAGATGCGCCACGTCGTCCGCCTCGATGCAATCGAGCGCCTCGTAGGCCTCCTCGATCATGTTCTTGCCAATGCTGCAGTGCGTCTGCTCGCGGTCCCACGGGCAGCCATCGGGCTGACGCAGACGCCAGATGGTCTGCACCAGATGCTGCAGCTCGGCCGACGCGTCGACCAGCGTGGACAGGTCGCGCGAACCCTCGGCATTTTGCTGAGCCATATGCTCGGCCATGGTTAGTCCTCCTCCATGATCACGTGACGGAACGCACCGTCCTCGTAGATACCGTAGCCGTGCGTGCCGTCTTTGGGAATGCTCACGCTGCCGGGATTGAAGAGCCACAGGCCCGGGTGCGTCTCGCTCGCTTCGTTGACCTTGATGTGCGTATGGCCGTAGACGAGCGCGGAGCCCTCGGGCAGCGCGGGCGCGTGGTCGATGCTGTTGTGCATGCCGGCGCCAAAGACGTGGCCGTGCGTCAGGAACAGCTCGCGGCCGGTCTCGTCAAACAGGGCGGCGTAGTCGGCCATGACGGGAAAGTCGAGCACCATCTGGTCGACCTCGGCGTCGCAGTTGCCGCGCACCGCGATGATGCGGTCGGCCAGGGCGTTGAGCAGCGGAATCACGCGCTTGGGGGCGTAATCGCGCGGCAGGTCGTTACGCGGGCCGTGGTAGAGCAGGTCGCCCAGCAGCACGATGCGGTCGGGCTGCTCGGATTCGATAGCGGCGACCAGGCGCTCGGTCCAGTATGCCGAGCCGTGGATGTCGGAGGCGATGAGGTATTTCATGGGTGGTCCTTTCGGTGGGGTTAATTGGATTGGCGCGGCACGTCACTCGCCCGCATCACTCAAATCGCAGCGCCGCGCTCTGAGCCGCCTGCATCACGCGCTGGAGCGGCGCGTTGTGCTCGCGGGCAAGACGGGCACAATCCTCGTACTCGGGTGCCGCGCGCTCGCTGCCGTCGGGCAGGGTGGCTACTTTGACGGCCACCTCGCCCCAAGGCGTCGCTACCTGCTCAAAACGACGCGGCAGGCAGACGCGTTCCATCACCTGGCGACGAACGGCGTTGGTCGTGGTCTCCAAAAAGATAATCGTCTGTAGGCGCTCGATATCCTCGTGCGAGCAGATCACCTGCAGCTGCCAGCCGGGGCGACCTTTTTTGCAGTAGAGAGGCAGCCAGTGCACCTCGCGCGCACCTGCCTCGCGCAGGCGGTCGGCGGCATAGGCGAGTACCTCGGGCGATGCATCGTCGATGTCGCACTCCAGCTTGACGATGGTTTCGGGCGCATCGGTCTCGCGGGACAGCGGAGATGTACTTCCACGTTGCATACGGTCCGGATCCTTTCCGCACGGGCTCGTTTTGTTCACCCAAACGCTAGCACATCGGACGTGGCACAGGCGTGACTTTCGTCCGTCGCCGCCCTCGCCCCTATCCAAACATGTACATCAGCCTCCAAACATGTCATTTTTGCAGCTTTTGGAGGCTGATGTACACGTTTTGGAGCGGGGCCGCACACGATCAGAATTGTGCCCGCGCTCCGTCCACCATAAAGTTCGCTGCATTCAACACTTTTGAACTTTCCACGCAGTTCATCGGCCAAAAAATAACCCTCGGCATACTTACCCGCTGCACGATGTTACTCTAGTTGCATTTGGCTAACTAAGCGGCTGCCGAGAACCCCATCCGGCACCGTTACAGCATAGGAGGTTTCATGTTCGAGAAGCGGCTCTTCTCCCTGGTTCCGCAGGCAACGCCCTACATTATGGCAAGCGTCCTGTTTAAGTGGATCGCGCTGATGGCAAACATCACGGTGATGTGGGTGCTTGCGCGCATCTTGGGCGGCATCGTCACGGACGGTCTTTCCGCCGCGCTCGCCGTCGATGCCCTCGCACAGGCGGCCTTGCCGCTCGCCGCCGCCATCATCGTGCGCGCCGCCTCCATCTACCTGGCCCAACGCGCCGGCGACAAAGCCGCGTTCGAGGCCGTCCGCCGCGTGCGCTCGCTCGTCTACGACAAGCTCACCGCACTCGGCCCCTCCTACACCGAAACCGTCCCCACCGCCGAGGCCGTCCAGACCAGCGTCGAGGGCGCCACGCAACTCCAGGTGTACTTTGGCGGTTACCTGCCGCAGCTCTTCTTTGCCGGCTTGGCGCCCATCACGCTGTTTGTGCTACTCGTGGGCCAGGCGGGTCTTCCCGCCGCGCTGCTGCTCGCCTGCGTTCCGGTCATCCCCGTCTCCATCATGATGGTCATGCGCAACGCCAAAAAGATCGGTGCCGAGTACTGGGGCAGCTATGTCGATCTGGGTGGCATGTTCCTGGAGGCCGTGCAGGGTCTCACCACCCTTAAGGTCTACCAGGCCGATCGCAGCTGGCACGAGCGCATCAACGCAGAGTCCGAGCGTTTCCGCACAGCGACCATGCGCCTGCTGGTGATGCAGCTGCGCTCCATTTGCGTTATGGACCTGGTCGTCTATATGGGCGCCGCGCTCGGCATTATCGTAGCCGTGCTGCAGCTCGCCACGGGCAAGATTGGCTTTGAGGCGGCCTTTCTCATCGTCTTTCTGTCGCAGGAGTTCTTTTTGCCCATGCGCCGCCTGGGATCGCTGTTCCACACGGCTATGAACGGCATGGCCGCCTCGCGCCGCATGTTTGGCATTTTGGATACGCCCGAGCCCGAGCGCGGCGATGTTGAGCTTGACGGTCGCGGCAATATCGAGCTCGCGGGCGTGAGCTATGCATACGGCGACCGCACGGTGCTGGACAGCGCCAGCACGACCATTGCGCACGGCTCGCTCGTGGCACTCGTGGGCGAAAGCGGCGGCGGCAAGTCCACGCTCGCGGGGATTATCGCGGGCCGCAAGGGTGCCTACCGTGGCAGCGTTCGCATCGGTGGCGTTGAACTGCGCGATGCCACGGCCACCTCACTCATGCGCGCCGTCACGCTGGTGCCCACCAACGGCTACCTGTTTGCCGGCACCCTGCGCGACAACCTGCTGCTCGCCCAGCCCAACGCCACCGACGCCGAGCTTTTGCGCGCGCTCGGCCGCACGCGCGTGGCGGCCTTTGTGCAGGCCAACGGCGGGCTCGACATGGTGATTAACGAGGGCGGCACCAACCTTTCGGGCGGCCAGCGCCAGCGCGTGTGCATGGCCCGCGCCCTGCTGCACGACTCGCCCATCTATGTGTTTGACGAGGCGACGAGCAACGTCGATGCCGCAAGCGAGGCCGCGATCGGCGAGGTCATCGCGTCGCTTGCCGGCGGGCACACCGTAATTGTGGTGGCGCATCGCCTGTCGACGATCGTGGACGCCGACCAGATTCTGGTGCTGGAGCGCGGTCGCATTGCCGAGCGCGGCACCCATGATGAGCTCCTGTCGGGCGCGGGCGCCTATGCGCGCATGTGGAACAGCCAGGAGCAGCTCTCGGCATATGCGTATGCGGAGGGTGATGCCGAGGATGCCGGCGCGGTTGAGGCTGTTGACGGCAGCACCGCCCGTACCGATGGCCTCAACGGTGCTGGCTCGTCTTCCGCTGCCGCGGCGCCTAACTCCGGCCGCGCCCGTCGCTCGGCGCCGTCCATCATGTGGCGCATGATGGGGCTTGTCCGACCGCTTGCCGGCTGGCTTGTGCTAGCCGTCGCGCTGGGCAGCATTGGCATGCTCACCGCCGCGTTCGTGCCGGCCTTTGGCGCCCTCGGCCTTATGGCCGCGCTGGGCCGCAACGCCTTGGGGCTTGGTCTGATCGCAGCATGCGCGGCCTGCGCCGCCTGCGGCATCGCACGCGGGCCGCTCCACTACGGCGAGCAGCTCTGCAACCATTACATCGCATTCCGTCTGCTCGCGCACGTTCGCGACCTGGTGTTTGGCGCCCTGCGCCAGCTCGCCCCCGCCAAGCTCGAGGGCCGCGGCAAGGGCGAGCTCGTGAGCCTGGTCACCTCGGATATCGAGCTGCTCGAGGTCTTCTACGCGCACACCATCTCGCCCATTGCCATAGCTCTGGTCTGCACCGTTGTGTTTGAGGGCTTTTTGCTGGCTGTGAGCCCCGAGCTCGCGGGCATCGCGCTCGTGGCCTACGCGGTCCTGGGCGTGCTGCTGCCCCTGATCTCGGCCAAGGCATGCGGCACCACCGGCCGCCAGAGCCGCGAGGGCGCCGGTAAGCTGGGTGCCTTTGTGCTCGACAGTCTACGCGGCGCGTCCGAGACTATCCAGTTTGCCGGTGGCGCCGATCGTAGCCGTGCCCTGGGCAATCTGACCGAGCAAGTCGGCGCCGTGGACGCGCGCCTCAAGCGCCGCCAGGCGGCCAGCGAGGCCGTAGCCGATGCGCTTATTCTTGCGGTCAATCTGGTGATGCTCGGGCGTGCGCTGCAGCTGGTGGCTGCGGGAATGATTGACTTTGCCGCAGCGTTTGTCGCCGTCTTTACCTTTGTGTCGTCGTTTGGCTCGGTGATGGCCGTGAGCCGCCTGGGCGCCTCACTTCAGGAGACGCTCGCCTCGGGCGCACGCGTGCTCGATTTGCTCGACGAGCAGCCCCAGTGCGCCGAGGTCGCCGATGGACAGGACGTTGAGTTTGCCGGAGCCGCAGCCGAGCATGTGGGCTTTAGCTATGCGGGCGGCGTGGACGCGGGCGGCGCCGACGCCACAGAGCAGGCCGCGAACGACCCCGCTGCGAGTCTCATCCTCGACGACGTGACCTGCACCTTTGCGCCCGGCACCATGACCTGCATCATGGGGCGCTCGGGCTCGGGCAAGTCGACGCTGCTTAAGCTGCTCATGCGTTTTTGGGACCCCGCAGCTGGCACCATCACGGTGAGCGGCATCGATGCCCGCCACATCAACACGGCGAGCCTGCGCAGCCACGAGGCCTATATGACCCAGGACACGCATCTGTTCTGCGGCACCGTACGCGAGAATCTGCTGGTTGCGCACGCCAGCGCCACCGATGCCGAGCTGCTCGACGCTTGCCGCTCCGCTTCGCTTACCGCCCTCATCGACCGCCTGCCGCAGGGTCTCGACACCCCGGTTGCCGAGCTGGGCGACTCGCTCTCGGGCGGCGAGCGCCAACGCATCGGCCTTGCGCGCATCTTCCTCAACGACGCGCCTTTCATCTTGCTCGACGAGCCCACCAGCGCACTCGACGCCCTCAACGAGGCGTCCGTAATGCAGGCCGTTGACGAGCTCAAGCGCCGCGGCAAGACCATCGTACTCGTAAGCCACCGTGCCAGCACCTGCGCCTTTGCCGATTGCTCGCTTTCGGTCGAGCACGGGAGGCTGAGCTAGATGGCGCGCACCGCCGACACGCCGGAGCTGGCGCGCAAACGTGCACGCGAGGCCCAGATGGTGTCGCAGATGATCGCATTGTGGTGCCGCGGGCATCATGGCGGCGGGCATGCGGTCGAACAGGCTTGCGACGATGAGTCCGTGCGCGTGAAACTCGGCCTTCGAACCATTACGCTCTGCCCCGAATGCGCCGAGCTGCAGAAATACGCCATCGCGCGCATTGAGCACTGCCCGCACATGGGCACCAAGACATTTTGCTCGGCATGTCCTTCGCATTGTTACCGGCCTGCCATGCGCGAGAAGATCCGCGAGGTTATGCGTTGGTCGGGACCGCGTATGATCCGCTATCGCCCCATCACCGCCGTGAGACACGCGATGGTAACAGTGCAGGCCAAACGCGCGGCGGCACGAAGCAAGTAGTCGCCGGCGCCGGCACGCGCCGCCCCGCCTTTCCACTCGATTTCGGCACCCGGCGTGCGCGGCGTGTTGAGAGCTGCACCATTACAATGGAGCGAATTCACCAAATGCAAAGGAGTCGCCATGCCCGCCTGCCCGCTGGTCGATTGCCATACTCATACCTCGTTCTCGGACGGGCACGCCTCGTTCGAGGACAACGTCCGTGCCGCTGCTGCCGCCGGCTGCCGCGTCATGGTCTCGACCGACCACCTTACCCTGCCCGCCAGTATGGATGCTAACTGCGAGGTGCAGGTCGTCGAGGGCGACTTGCCGGCACATCGTTTGGCCTTTGAGGACGCCCGCAAACTCGCCGCGCAGATTGCGCCGGAGCTCACCTTTATCTACGGTTTTGAATGCGATTGGTACGAGGGCTGCGAGCCCTTGGTAGAGCACTGGTCCCAGGGCGCCGTCGTACGTCTGGGCAGCGTGCACTGGATTGGCAACCCGGGCGATATTGCGGCAGGCGCCGCGGGCACGGCAGGGACAGAGGACGTCGCGCGCCCCGATACACCCGATTCCCCTTGCGGTTGGATCGACGACGATACCAACCTGCATGTTTGGGAAAACTTAGGCGTACGCGGCGTATGGGAACACTACGTCGACGACTGGTGCCGCGCTTGCGAAAGCTCGCTTAACTTTGACGTGATGGCCCACCCCGACCTGGTCATGCGCTTTTCGAAGGACGGCTTTGCACCCGACTTTGACCCCGCGCCGTTTTGGCAGCAGATGGCCGAGTGCGCCCACGATACGGGTCGCCGCGTTGAGGTCTCGACCGCCGCACCGCGCAAGGGGCTCGACGATTACTACCCCGCGACCGGGCTTTTGCGTCGCTTCGCCCACGCCGAGGTGCCGATTACTTTTGGCTCGGACGCGCACCGCGCCTGCGACATCTGCTGGAACATCCGCGAGGCTCAGGCCCACGCCTACGACTGCGGCTATCGAACCTTCGACATCCCCCACGCCACCGGCGAATGGGAACCCACCCTCCTCGCCTAACTGGTCGTTTAAGAACGTCCCCGATGACTAGTGGCGGCGAGCGTTGAGTTCGCCGGCCAGTTCGTCGAGGGTGATGCCGTAACGCTCAAGGGCTACGAGCAGGTGGTAGATCAGGTCGCCGGCCTCGTAGCGAATGTGATCGTGGTCGTTATCCTTGCAGGCCATGATCACCTCGCTCGCCTCCTCGGCAAGCTTCTTGAGCAGCTCGTCCTCGACATCGGTCAGCAGGCGAGCGGTATAGCTCTCCTCCGGCGACGCATCGTGACGGTCGTGAATCACCTCGGCAAGGCCAGTCAGCGTCTCACCGATATTTCCATCCTGAACATTTGCGGTGCGCACACCCATGGTTCAATCCTTTCTGGTTGACCAAGCGCCCAACAGGGCGCCCGCCCTACGCGAGTTTCTTAAAGAAGCAGGTGCGATTGCCGGTATGGCAGGCCGGACCCGGCGAGTCGACCTTGACCAGCAGTGTATCGCTATCGCAGTCGGCCCAGAGTTCCTTGACCTCCTGCATGTTGCCGCTCGTCGCGCCCTTGTTCCAGAGCTCCTGGCGGCTGCGGCTCCAAAACCACGTGGTATCGGTCTTAAGCGTGAGCCCCACCGACTCCTCGTTCATCCAAGCAACCATAAGCACCTCACCGGTGTCATACTGCTGAACCACACAAGGAATCAGCCCGCGGGCGTCGTACGTAAGTTTTGAAGGATCGGTTATCTCTTCCATTTCTCTCCCAAAATTCAAACTTCGCAGGTCGGCGAGGGTTGTCCAGGTGCCCGAGATTCCGAGCGACAAGCCCGACGACGCGTACTTAAGTACGCGAGGAGGGTTGGAGCCGGAAGGTCGGGCGCCTGGGCAAGCCACAGCGCTAGAAGTCCAACCTGACAGGGATGCCTTGAGAGGCCATATACTCCTTCACCTGGCGAATGCTGAAGGTTCCAAAGTGAAAGACGCTCGCCGCCAGCACGGCGTCGGCTTCGCCCTCGATCACGCCCTCGGCAAAATGCTCGAGTGTGCCCACGCCGCCGCTTGCGATCACCGGGATCGGCACCGCGCGCGCCACGGCGCGGGTGAGTGCCAGGTCGAAGCCAGCCTTGGTGCCGTCGCGATCCATGCTGGTGAGCAAGATCTCACCGGCGCCGCGACGAGCCGCTTCCTCGGCCCACGCCACCGCATCGATACCCGTGGCGTTGCGACCGCCCGCCGTGAAGACCTCCCACTTGTCGGCATCCGGCTGACCGGGCAGGCCCACGCGCTTGGCATCAATCGCCACGACCACGGCCTGGCTGCCAAACGCCGCGGCGGCCTGGCTGATCAACGACGGATCGCGCACGGCGGCAGAGTTAAGCGACACCTTGTCGGCACCGGCGGCAACCATGGTTCGCATGCCCGCCAAGTCGCGGAAACCGCCGCCCACGGTATAGGGAATAGCGAGCTCCTCGGCCGCGTGCGCCGCCATCTCGATGGTCGTTGCGCGGTTGTCGCTCGTCGCGGTAATGTCCAGGAAGACGACCTCGTCTGCACCCTCGCGGTCGTAGGCGCGCGCCAGCTCCACCGGGTCGCCAGCATCGCGCAGGCTCACAAAGTTGACGCCCTTGACCACGTGGCCGTCCTTAACGTCCAGGCAGGGAATGACGCGTTTGGTAAGCATGGGCTACTCCTCCCCTCGCGCGGCGGCCAGCGCCTGTACCAGCGTAAAGTTGCCCTCGTAGAGCGCGCGACCGGTGATGGCGCCCTCAATAGCGCCCTCGCCCACCGCGGCGAGCGCACGGATATCGTCGAGCGTCGAGATGCCGCCCGAGGCCACGACGGAAAAGCCCGCGACCTCGGCCACATGGCGATACGCCGCCACGTCGATGCCCGTCTGCATGCCATCGCGCGCGATGTCGGTATACACCAGATGCTTAAAGCCCAGCTCGGTGAGCTGCGCCACGGCGTCGTCGAGCGCCACACCCGCGCCGTCGCGCCAACCATTCACCTTGACCTGGCCGTCACGGGCGGCAATGTCTGCCACCAGTAACTCGCCAAAGCCTTGGGCCGCCACCTCGGCAAAACCCGGCTCGGTCACCAGCACGGTGCCCAGCGCAATGCGGCGAGCGCCATAGCCGGCCAGCTCGTCGATGCGTGCAAGCGAACGGACGCCGCCGCCCACGTCCACGGACAGACCGTCGATGCCGCAGATGGCCTTAATCGCTGCCGAGTTGGCAGCGCACGCGTCCTCGTCCTCGCCAAAGGCAGCGGACAGGTCGACGACGTGCACCCAGCTCGCACCCTGCCCGGCAAAGGAGCGGGCAACGGCCACGGGGTCGTCGGAATATACCTTGCAGCGGCTCCGGTCGCCGCGCTCCAGGCGCACGACCTTGCCGCCGATCAGATCGATTGCGGGAAACAGAATCATCGGCCGGCCCTCTCGACGATACTCACGAAGTTCTTAAGGATGCGCTGACCCAGCGCAGAGGATTTCTCGGGATGGAACTGGCAGCCCCACACATTGCCGTGACGAACGATGCACGGGAAGCTCCGCGTGTAGTGCGTGCGCGCCAGGACATCGGCGGCATCGGCATCGTCAGCCACTGCATAGCTGTGGGTGAAGTACATATTGGCGCCCTCGGCAAAACCGGCGAGCAGCGGATCGGCCGCACCGGCGGGCGTCATGTGCACCTGGTCCCACCCCACGTGCGGCACCTTCAGACGGCTCGACTCCAGACGCGTGCACGAGCCGCGCATGATGCCCAGCCCATCGACCCAGGGACCGCCAGCCTGCTCGGAGGCGTCGTCGTCCGCGTCCGCGCCCTCGTCCGCGGGTACGCCCTCGTCGCCACGCTCAAAAAATAGTTGAAGTCCCAGACAGATGCCGAGCAGCGGAGTTCCGGCGGCGACGGCATCGAGCACTGCGTCCGCCTCGCCGCTCTGGCGCATAAAGGCGATCGCGTCGTAGAACGCACCCACGCCCGGGATGACCAGGCCGTCGGCGTTGCGGATCTGCTCCGGATCATCCGACGTGCAAGCGGCAGCGCCGGCACGCGCAAGCCCGCGCACGACGCTCGACAAGTTGCCCTTGTGGTAGTCGACCACCACGATCTTCGGTTCGCCCACGCGACCCTCCCTTTTCCCATCATCCAAAACCTGCCAAAAAGGGACAGGTTTATTTTGGTCGGTTAAACGTTCACCCACCACATGAGACAGCATTTCCGCAGATAAAACCTGCCAAAATAAACCTGTCCCTTTTTGGTAGGTTACAGTGAGCCCTTGGTACTGGGGATGCCCCGCACGCGGGGATCGAGCTCGCAGGCGTGGCGCATCGTGCGGCCCACGGCCTTAAAGGCGGCCTCGATAATATGATGCGAGTTGCCGCCCGCCAGCTCACGCACGTGCAGCGTGAGCTTGGCATCGCGCGCAAAGGCATAGAAGAACTCGACGGCCAGTTCGGTATCGAAGCTGCCCACGCGCTCAGTCGGCACGGGCAGCTCGCAGTAGGCCTGCCCGCGGCCCGAGATATCCACGGCGGCCATCACGAGCGTCTCGTCCATGGCGATCGCCGCATCGGCAAAGCGCGTAATACCCGCCTTGTCGCCCAGAGCCTGGCAGAACGCCTCGCCCAGCACAATGCCCGTATCCTCAACGGTGTGGTGCGCATCGACCTCGACGTCGCCCACCGCGCGCACCGTCAAATCAAACAAACCATGGCGGCCAAAGGCGTTAAGCATGTGGTCGAAAAACGGCACGCCGGTCGAGATATCACACGCACCGGTTCCATCCAGGTCGAGCTTGACGACAATATCGGTCTCCCCCGTCTTACGGGTTACCTCGGCATAACGGCCCATCTACATCTCCTCCTTCACCAGCGCGGCAAACGCAGCCAGCACCTCGTCGTTTTCCCGCGGCGTACCCACGGTAATGCGCAGACAGCCCGCAAGCCCCAGCGCATAGCTAAAGTCGCGCACCAGAATCGAATACTCGTCGCGCAGACGCTCGCGCACGCGCGTGGCATGCGGCGTGCGCACGAGCACAAAGTTCGCCGCGCTCGGCCATGCCTCCACGGGCAGGCCCTCGGCAGCCATTGCGCGCAGGGCGCACAGCTCGCGCTCGCGCTCGGATGCGACCTGTGCCACCACGGGCGCGTACGCATCGCGGGCACGCACGCAGGCAAGCGCGGCGGCCTGGCTCAGCACATTGACCGAGTAGATCTGGCGAATCGCCGCGAACACCTCGATGACCTCGGGCACCGCGATCACGTAGCCCAGGCGTGCGCCGGCGGCGCCAAACGCCTTGGACAGCGTATGCAGAATCACCAGGTTGGGATGCTCGGCGATAAGCCCCTGCGCCGTGGTAGCCGCGCCAAACGAATCGTCCGCAAACTCAACGTAGGCCTCGTCGACCATGACCATGCCGGGGCACGCATCGCACAGGGCCGCGACAAAGTCGAGCGGTGCCACGTCGCCCGTGGGGTTGTTGGGCGAAGTCACGATGGCCAGGTTGCACTCAGGCGCCGCTGCAAGCACCGCCGCTTGGTCGAGTTCAAAGGTCGCCGGGTCGCGCCACACGTCGCGCACCTCGGTCTGACAGAGCGATGCAAAGAACGCATACTCGCTAAAGCACGGCGGGCAGTTGAGCAGGGTCCGCCCCGCGCCGCCAAACGCCAACAGGTAGTTATAGAGCAGCTCGTCGCCGCCGTTTCCCACGCAAATATTCTCACGCGCCACGCCATGCCAGGCAGCAAGCTCATCGCGCAGGTCACAGGACATGGGATCGGGATAGCGGTTGAGCGGCGTGGCAGCCAGGGCTGCATCGATTGCCTCACGCACGCCGGCAGGCACGGGATAGGTGTTCTCGTTGGCCGAAAGATTGATGCGCGTAGGCGTAAAGTTGGGATCATAGGGCTCAATGCCGGCCAGGTAGGGCTGGACGAGTTCCTTCATGCGCAGCGTAAGTTCGGCCATGTTAGGCCTCCTCGCCGGTCGCGCCAGCGCCATCCGAGCCTGCAGCCGCCAGGTCCACACCCTCGGCGACCGTCGCCACAGCGTCGCCCGGCCAGGCGACCTTGGTCAGGTCGGCCGCAGCCAGCGACTCGGCACTCACGGCATCCTCGCCCTGCTCCAGCACGCGACGACGCAGGGCGGCAGAGAGCGCGTGCGCCCACAGGCCCTCGGCCTCGGCCAGGCGCTGCGTAGCGGGAGCGTCGGAGAGCAGACCCTCGGGCGTATAGCAAATGACGCTCGAGCGCTTAACGAACTCTTCGACCGAAAGCGGGTTGGAGAACATGGCCGTGCCGCCGGTCGGCAGCGTGTGGTTGGGGCCGGCAACATAATCGCCAAGCGGCTCGGAGCTCCAAGCGCCCACAAAGATGGCGCCGGCGTTGCGAATGCCGCCAAGCAGGCCCATCGCGTCCTTGCAGTGCAGCTCCAGGTGTTCGGGCGCCACGGTGTTCACGGCCTCGACGGCGGCAGCCATATCGGCGGCCACCACGATGGTGCCTTCGTTGTCGAGCGAAGCGCGCGTGATCTCGGCACGCGGCGACTGCGCCACCAGGATGTCGATGCCAGCCTCGACCTCGCGCGCAAACTGCTCGTCGCAAGTCACCAGATAGCAGGCTGCCAGCGGATCGTGCTCGGCCTGGGCCATCAGGTCTGCCGCGACCACCATAGGCTTGGCCGTGGCGTCGGCCAGCACGCAGACCTCGGAGGGACCGGCGACCATATCGATACCCACGTCACCCGAGACGATCTGCTTGGCCGCGGCAACAAAGGCGTTACCCGGTCCAGTGATTTTGTCGACGCGCGGAATGGTCTCGGTACCATACGCAAGTGCGGCCACGGCCTGAGCGCCGCCCACCATATAGATCTCGTCCACGCCGCCGAGCTTGGCGGCCGCGAGCGTATACGGGCTAATCAGTCCATCCTTTTGCGGCGGGGTCACCATGACCACGCGTTTGACGCCGGCCACCTTAGCGGGAATGGCGTTCATAAGCACGGTGGAAGGGTACTGCGCGCGACCGCCCGGCACGTAGATGCCGGCCGCAGCAAGCGGGGTCACCTTAACGCCGAGCATCGTGCCGTCCGGGCGCGTGGTAAACCAGCTCTGCTCGACCTCGCGCTGGTGGAACTCGCGAATCTGGCGTGCAGCCTTTTCGAGCGCCGCGACAAAAGCGGGATCGAGGCCTTCGAGCGCGGCATCGATCTGCTCTTGCGGAAGACGGAAGCTCTGCAGCTCAACACCGTCAAAACGCTGGCAGTAATCGCGCACCGCGGCATCGCCATTGGCACGCACGTTGGCCACGATATCGCGGGCGGCGTCGACGATGTTTTGCGGCAGCACGCCCTTGCGGTTGAGCTGGTTGGTAACGAGGCGCTCACCGGGAGCAAGCTTGATGGTCTTCATTTCGGTATCCCCTATCGGTCGAGGTTGTGTTCGAAAAACGAGAGGCCGGACGGCGGCACCAGTCGGCCCGCAGCCCGGACGTTGGGGCGCCCGTGCGTGCTCGCGCTATTGTGCCGAGCCCGCAACGGGCTCAAAATGCTTGTCCTTCACGGCTGCCGCCAAGCGATCTGCCAGATTGCGTACGCGCGGATCCAGACGTGCGGCACCCGGATTGACAAAGAAGCGGGCCGTGCAGTCCATGATGCAACCAGTAATAACGAGGTCGTTATCGCGCAGCGTGGCGCCCGTGGCGGTAATATCCACGATGCGATCGGTCATGCCGACGATGGGGCCCAGCTCGATGTTGCCGTGCAGTGAAACGATGTCGGCGTTCACGCCGCGCTCGGCATACCAGGCGCTCGCGATGCGCGGATACTTGGTGGCCACGCGAAGCGACCCGCGACGGGCATAGTTGCGCTCAGCCTGACCAGCGCGCCACGCGGGCTCCGCTTCAATGAAAGTGCACAGGCCGTAACCCAGATCGACCAGCTGAAGCAGGTTGAGGTCTGCCTCGATAAGCGAGTCCCAACCGCAGATGCCGCAATCGGCACCGCCGCAGCCCACAAAGGCGGGCGCATCGCTGGGACGCACGATGACAAACTCGATATCGCCGACCGTGCCCTCGCCGGCACGCGTGTCGCGGCCGCGCACGATCAGGTGACGGCCGGGATCACGCAGCTCAGAGACGTC
Organism: uncultured Collinsella sp.; assembly: GCA_905197665.1. Lineage (GTDB taxonomy): Bacteria > Actinomycetota > Coriobacteriia > Coriobacteriales > Coriobacteriaceae > Collinsella. The sequence goes on along the minus strand of CAJJZP010000012.1, from coordinate 5,008 downwards.
CAGACCCGCGGCCTCGAGCACGTCGAGCGTGTCGGCCTTGAGCGAGCCCTTGGGCACGGCGATGCGTAGCGGGCCCTCGGCGCCACGGCCCACGGCGTGGTCGCCATCGGGGGCGGCGTCCTCGGCCGAGGTGCGCGCGGCCTCCAGACGCTCGAGCGAAAAGGCGAAACCCGCCGCCGGCACCTCGATGCCGTCGCCAAATGCGCCGGTAAAGATGGAGTCGTAGCGGCCGCCCGAACCGACCGGGTCAGGCAGGCCGCCGGCATAGGCCTTAAAGACCAGGCCCGTGTAGTAATCGAAAGAGTTCATGATGGAGAAGTCGAACGACAGCACCTGGGCGTCCCCGGGAGCCAGGCCCTCGACCAGAGCACGCAGCTCACTCGTGAGCGGCGCGACGATGCCCGCCGCCGCCAGAAGCACATCGACGCGGTCGAGCACCTCGGCGCCGCCGTGCAAGCGCGGCAGCTCGCTAATGGCAACCTTGACGGCATCGGACTCGGCGCTTGCCGCCACGCGGGCATCGAGGCCCACAAAGTCGTTGGCGTGCACGCAGCGCAGGGCCTCGGCAGCCAGCTCGCGATCCTCGCACGCCGCGAGCAGCTCCTTAAACGGACGCACGCTACCTGCGATAATGCGCGCATCGGGCAGCGCCAGCTTACGCACGGCCTCGGCCACGAGCGAGACGATCTCGACATCGCCCGCGGTATCGCCCGCACCGATAAGCTCAAAGCCCAACTGTGTAAACTGGCGCGAACCACCGGCATTTCGCTGACACTCACGAACCACCGGCGCCTCGTAGCGAAGGCGTAGGGGCAGGTCGGCCGCGCGCATGCGGGTCGAAACCAGACGCACGATCGGCAATGTGTTGTCGGGACGGACCACCAGCAGGCGACCGTCGTCATCAAAGAGCTTAAACGGCGTGTCCGCAATGCGGCCGCCTTCCTCGAGCGAACCCTTGTCCTCGAGCAGCGGCGTCTCGACCGGAAGGTAATGATGCTCCCTGAAGCAGCCCTTCACCGTCAGCGCAATCTCCTCGCGCGCCTGAGCCTCCTCGGGCAATATGTCCCGGAATCCCCACGGTGTGGCCGTCATCTGGTGAGCCTCCTCATGCCGTGTTTCATATAGAGCAGAAGACCGGCATAGCTCCGCCGGTCTTCTGGGTACTTTAGCATACTAGAGTGCTTGCGGGGAAAATCCGTCGCAGCCGCTCACACCGTATTCATTTGGAAACATGGGGCAGATTGCCGCAGCCCAACCCCACCTAGGCGCCAATCGCACGACGATACTCTGCCATTACCTGCGCATCGGCAGCTGCGGGGTCGGCAAAATAGCGCCCGTCATAGGTCTCGGCCGAAACAACTCCGCGATAGCCGCGCGCCACCAGCCTGTCCAGGTCGGCGCGCATATCGCGGTCGCCGTCACCCCAGGCAAGATGCGTCGTGCCATCTGCCGCAACATCGACAAAATGCACGTGGGCGACATCATCGCCAAGCAGGTCGAAGTAATCGTCGATGGTATCCCCCGCCACCGCCATGGCGCCCATATCCAGACACGCCTTAAGTGCCGGATGATCAACTGCCTCGATCATGCGCTTCGTATCGGCCGCCGAGTTCACGATCATCGACTCAACCGGCTGTAGGGCCTCGAGCACCAGTCGCACGCCGCGCTCTCCCGCATGCTCGGCAATCGCACGCAGCATCGAGGCGCTGCGACCCCACGCATCCTCAATCGGCTCGTTCAAAAATGCCCAGCCGCTCGAGACCATGACCTGCTCGGCTCCAAGTTCCGCCGCGATATCCACAACGTTCTTAAAGTACGCGAGCGTGCGGGCACGCACCTCATTCCCGCGCGCCGCGATATTCCACGGCTTGGGGTTGTTCTGTTCGGGACAAAGCCCCACAATCCGAACTCCATACCGCTGCGACAGCTTTCGCACCTGCTCGAGCGAATCGTATCCATGGCAATCGACATACAGATGCATCGCCCCGGTCCAAAGCTCGCAACACGTGTAGCCCGAGGCCGCAGCCGAGGAAAAGAATTCCTCAAGGTCAAAATAACGATGGCTGATATTCATGACGGCAAGCTGCGGATACTCCATCTTGTCCACCTTTCGGCAAAAGGGCGCCGCAGCACAATGTGCGCGACGCCCCCTCTTACATTGTTTTAATTATGACGGATGCCCTACTGAACACCAAGCACTCCAAAGAACGCGCCGGCGATACTCACGAGTAGGATCACGAGCATGATGAGCAGCGGATTCATCTTCTTCTTGAGCATGAGATAGACAATTCCAAACAGTCCCATCGTGACAAAGCCCGGGAAGATTCCGTTGAGCAGCTCGGCGAGCGTCTGAGCGCCATCGCCCGCGCCGACCATGAGCGGAATGTCCACGGTGACCATCTCCATGGTCATAGCGCCGATCACCATGGCGCCCATGATAGAGGCCATCTTGACGATCGTGTCCATAATGCCCGATTCCTGGACCTTGCTGATCATGTCCGAGCCAAAGCGATATCCCACAAACGTCAGCAGGTAACGGATGATGTAGTGGGGGACGTTGAACACGAGCAGGAACAAAATCGGGCCAAGAATAGAGCCCTGCAGCGCCAGCGACGTGCCGACACCCGTTGCCAAAATTCGCAGCGTACCCCAGTAGAAGGCATCGCCCACGCCGGACAGCGGTCCCATCAAAGCAAGCTTGACATTAGAGATCGCGCTCGTGTCAAAGTTATCTTCGGTGGCGTTGACTTCTTCCATTGCGGCAGCAATGGACATGGGGAGCGTCGAGATATACGGCGTGACGTTATAGAGCTCCATATGGCGCTTGAGTGCGGCCTTAAAGTCCGCATCCTGCGGATACAGCTTGCGAAGGATCGGCATAAGGGCCCACATAAAGCCGATATGGCCCATACGCTCGTAGTTCCAGGAATGCTCATAGGGAATCGAGCGCCAGAACAGCTTCTTAAGGTCTGCGCGGGAAATCAGCCCGTTGTAAGAAGACTCAAACTTAAAACTCATCGAACCCACTCCCAATCGCAGGATCCTCGGTTGCCGCTGCGGGCTGCTCCGCCTTTTTCTTGTCACCCAAAACCGTCATCGCGACGACGATAATCGCGGCAAAGATCGCCACGCCCGTCGTGCTAATGCCAAAGTAGGCGACGAGGAAGAAGCCAGCGAAGAAGAACGGAGCCACTGTTTTGTTCATAATCATCTGCGCCAGCATCGCAAAGCCGAGTGCGGGCAAGAAGGCGGCGGCGACATCCATGCCGGTCTGAACGAAATCGGGGATGATGTTGAGCAGGCTGGCAACAGCATCGGCGCCAAAGAAGAATGCCAGGGGAATGATTAGCAGGCCGCACCAGCTCTGCGCGTAACCGGCGATGAGCATGTTGCGCGTGATGGCCTTGGTGTCTCCGTCCTCGACGTTTTTGTCGATACGGTGCACCAGCAGCAGCATGACCGGCTGGCCCAGGGCCGTATCGAGCGCCAGGACGATCGTTGCGATGGGAATGCCCAGGGTCAGGGCCGCCGAGGCGTCCGCGCCGGCCTGCATGGCAAGCGACACGCCCAGAATGGTTCCGGAAATCGTATCGGGCGGGTTATACGCACCGACCGAGATGGCACCGACCATGGCAAGCTCCATCGTGGCGCCCATAATAGTGCCGGTCACCACATCGCCCATGACAAGGCCGACCAACGGTCCGAGCACAATGGGGCGCTGAAGGTAACTCGTACCGGTCAGCCACTCGGAATAGCCCAAAAGGGCAATCAGGAAAATCAGGATCGTCTTGATAACCATGACAGCCCCTAACCGATGACCTTTGCGGCATCAGTCTTCGCATCCGCCGGAATCATCTGAATGAACAGCTCATAGCCCTCGCCGAGTAGCTCCTTCACGTAGGCCTCGTTCTCGGGCGTAAGGAATACGCTCGTCGAGACCTGGCGGGCATCCTCGCTAAAGGCCACATTGCCGAGGTTGATCTTCTTGACGCCCATCGCCTTGGCGACGGTACCGGCCTGCTGGATCGTCTCGCAAACCACGAAGAGCTTGTACTTGTCGGTCACACCGCTCTGGAGCGCCTTGACGGCATCCTCGGTGTTTTTGACGACGACCTTGCATCCTTCGGGCTTTGCAAGGGACAGGGCCTGCAGACGAAGCTTGTCGTTGAGGACCGTGTCGCTCACTAACAGGATGCAGTCGGCACCCAGAGCCGAGGTCCAGCTAACGGCAACCTGGCCGTGAAGCAGTCGATAGTCCACGCGAATCATCTGAATCATGATGTGCTCCTAACGATTAAAACTCATCGAGTTCGGCCTGCCCCAGCAGGTCGTTGACGTACTTGACCTTGGTGTCGTCCGCCTCGATGATCTGGCGAATGGCCTCATCGATCGGGGTGGAGTCGGGCACGAACAGCAGCTGAATAAGGAGCGGCAGGTTCATATTGGTCACAAGGTGCGTGTTGGGGCGCGTCTGGACGATCTTGGTGAACTCGTTGTTGACGCTGCCGCCAAAGAGGTCGGTGCAAACGACGACCTCATCGTCCGCGGCAAAGTCGTCCAGAATCGCCGCAGCCTCCTTGACCAGGTCCTCGTTTCCGTCGACATACATAGACAGCGCATGGACGTTTTCGCGCTCGCCGGAAAGCAGGCCGATGCTCTCGACGATTCCAGACGCGAAATGAGCATGGGACGCCACGATAAACTGCCTCATTCGATTCCCCTTTCTTGCGAACTTCGGCATAAAAATGCCCGGACGCATGCGCCCGGGCAGGGTGCTTCTTGATCAGTAGCTAATTTGTCGCCGATTAGTAATCGAACTGGTGATAGTAGCGACGGTAGTTGAGGTTGTGCTTGGTGACCGTCTCGTAGTAAGCGGCAAGGCGATCGGTGATCAGCGAGGAGAGAATCCACGGGGAGACGATGACGCGGAACTCGTCGTCAAGGCCGGGGATGGCGAACTCGGCGGTGTCGATGATGTTGATGTCGGTGTCGCCGGTCACGCCGCGGG
>CAJJZP010000011.1 GCA_905197665.1 uncultured Collinsella sp. | reverse complement strand
GACCCCATGTCGCGGTCCGGCCCCTGAGGAAAGCTCAGCTCAGGTCCTCGCCGTTTGAGGCAATTACCTTGCGATACCACTCGAACGATCTTTTCTTGCTGCGCCGACGTGTGCCGTGTCCTTCGTCATCGAGGTCGACATAAATGAAACCGTAGCGCTTGCGCATCTGGCCCGTTGCGACCGAAACCAGATCGATCGGTCCCCAGCACGTGTAGCCCAGGAGGTCCACCCCGTCGATTTCGACGGCGTCCTTCATAGCCTGGATGTGCTCGCGCAGGTAATCGATACGGTATCCATCATCCACAAAGCCGTTCTGATCCGGCTCATCCGGGGCTCCGAGACCGTTCTCCACGATAAAGAGCGGCTTTTCGTACCGGTCGTATATGTCGTTCATGGTGATGCGCAGCCCTGCGGGATCGATGAATCTGCCCCATGGCTCCATCTTGAGGTAAGGGTTGGGGGCACTCTTGAGTAGATTGGAGTCGAACTGCCCCTCGGTGTTTGCCTGCGCCACGCGCGTCGAGTAGTAAGAGAAGCCCACGAAGTCCACCGGATTCTGCGCAAGGACCTCCTCATCGCCCTCCGCCCAAGGAATCGCGAACCCTTGACGCTCATACTCCGTGAGCATGTAGCACGGATAGTGGCCGCGCACCTGCACGTCGGTGAACATGTAGTGCTTGCGATTCTCGTCCTGAGCCGTTTTAACGTCGGCAGGGTTGCAGGTAGCAGGATAGAAAATACCCGCATTGAGCATGCAGCCGATTTGCGCACCAGGGATAATCTCATGGCAGGCGCGCACCGCGCAAGCACTCGCCACGAGCACGTGATGCACCGCGTTATGAACGGAGACGTAGCGGTCCTCCCCCTCATCAAACACGATGCCTGCCGCCATGAAGCACGCAGAGGTCATGATGTTGATCTCGTTGAACGTGAGCCAAGAGCGCACTTGATTGCGGTAACGTGCGAACACAGTGCGAGCGAAGCGCTCAAACATGCCCACGAGAGCGCGGTTGCGCCAACCGCCGTATGCCGTAACAAGATGCATGGGCACGTCATAGTGGTTGAGCGTCACCACCGGCTCGATGCCCTGTTCGAGGCAGGTGCGAAACACATCCTCATAGAACGCGAGGCCCTGCTCGTTGGGTTCGGAGTCATCCCCGTTGGGGAATATACGGCTCCATGCGATGGAGAGGCGCAGAGCCTTGAAGCCCATCTCGCCGAAGAGCGCGATGTCCTCGCGGTAATGATGATAGAAATCGATGGCCTGTTGGGCCGGGTAGTAATGGTCGGACAGCGGCTCGAGCGGAACGTCGTCACCCCTGATGACGGCGAGACGGTCCCGCCCGTACGGCAGAAGATCCGCGTTGGCGAGCCCCCGCCCGCCCTCGTCCCAGGCACCCTCACACTGGTTGGCGGAAAGCGCGCCGCCCCAGAGGAAATCAGAACGCAATGGCATGGGAGTCCTCCTTATCTTGCTTTTAGTGCGAACGGGCACCACCATGCAGCGGTGCCCGTCCGGGTTCATGGGGCCCCAGTTCCGAGAAGAGACTCGTTGCGCTAAGGCACCCTTCTAGATGCAGCGCTTAAGCCTCAAGGGCCTCCTCGGCTTCCTTCTCGCCCGATTCGCGATTGTCGAAGCCAAAGACCATGCAGAGGGCGAATGTCACCGCAAAGCCAATCGCGCAGCTGATGGCGCCCGGAATGATGTCCTGGCTGAACTTGATGACGTTCATCCACGGAAAGCCGACTCCCGAGAAGACGAAGATGCGCGCGTTGAGCAGACCGCATGCAAGGCCGCCGGCCGCGCCGCCGATCATCGACCAAGCGAGCGCCTTCTTATCGCGCAAGAGGATGCCGTAAATGATGGGCTCGGATACGCGGCCGAGCGCATAGGTAGCGAAGGTAGTCCAACCGAGCTGACGGTTAGCCTTGCCCTTTGCACGGATGCCGTAGGCGAGCGCGACCGCAAGCGTCACGTAAACAACCACCGTCGTACCCGGAGTGCACACGGCGTCATAGCCCACCTCAAGCCAGCCGGGCATCATAGCGGTGAGAATCGGCACATGCATGCCGGTAGCGATCACGAGGTTCCACGTCGCACCGACCACCAGACCGCACAGCGGACCGGCGTTCGCGCCGAGCCAGATGATGATATCGGCGATGATGCCCATAATGAAGGAGACGGCGGGGCCGAAGACGCAGAGTGCAAGCGGCAGCATGATGAGCATGGTCCCCACTGGAATCACGAGGATGCGCAGCATGTCAGGGCAATGCTTCTTGATAAGCCCCTCTACGTAGGACTGAATCCACACGATGAGGATGATGGGAAGCACCGACTGTGTGTAATTCACCAGCGTCATGGGGATGCCGTAGACGTCGAACGGAGCGCCCTCCTCGACGATAGCGAGCATGCTCGGATGAATCATAATAGCAGCCGTCATGAGCGCGAGCACAGGACTCGTCTGGAACTTCTTGGCCGCCGCATAGGCACCGAAGATCGGCAGGAAGTAATATGCCGCGTCTCCCACCAAGGTGAAGAGCCGGTACATGCTGCCCTCCGCGGCTAGAAGGCCCGCGCCTTCCGGACCAAGCAAAATGGTGAACATGCGGAAGATACCCGCGATGCAGAACACGGGCAGAATGGGAGCGATAGAGCCGCTCACCGCATCGAGAATCAGATTGCCGATGCGCTTCGGAGCGAACCGCTCCTTCCAGGGAAGCCTCTCTGCTGCGTCCAGATCTTCATCAATCGCCGTCTGGACTTCAAAGCCGCCTTCCCTGCATACCGCGTCGTAGACCTTGTCGACGGTCGGCCCGATTACGAGCTGCACCTGGCCGCCAGCGTGCACCACGCTAATCACTTCGGGAATCGCATTGAGCTTGGCGTCATCTGCAAGCCCCTCGTCCTTAAGAACGAGGCGCAGACGCGTCATGCAATGCGTCGCGCTTGAAACATTCGCCTTGCCGCCCACCTCTTCGATGATTCTTTGGGCGAGTTTTTGATAGTTAGTCATCATTCCTCCTTTTACGCCACGAATCGTCGTGGCACGAGATGGTTCTCGTACTTTCGGAGGTCATGCCCTGCCCTAACACAGGTTACAATCCTTCTGGCCTGGGTTGTCAGCGTCCGGCTGTGCCGGATTCCGCCTTCGTACAGATACGGTTGACATGGAGCATGAAGTAAAGCTTCTCCTCGTCGGTGAGCTCCGTATGCCATTCACGCTTCATATAGGTACAGATGTGGTCGATACATTGCGCAAGCTCGGGAAACTCCTCGCGCGAATTCGCATAAAGCGGCAAATTGGCGCTGCTGAGGCTATCGTTACCCTTGATACGCTTGAACAGATACTGCACGTGTGTCGCAAACCGTGAGAACTCAAAAGACTCCCGATCGATGATGGTACGGAAATCGTACTCGACGATATCAGTGACATCGTTGAGCAGGCGCTCAAACGATTGGGCGCGATCGCTTGCCACAGCAACCTCTGCTCCAGTCTTTGCATTGACCAGATTCATGGCGATGCTTGCCACCTCTTCGCGCGGCAGCTCGACGCCCAACTCCTGCCGCACGCGCGCGGTAATGTAGCGGCCGATTTTGTATTCCAGCGGATAAAGCTGCTGCACATCATAGGTAAGGGGCATATCAAAACGAATGCCCTTCCTCTGCCGCGCAATCGCAAAGGCGATATGGTCGGCCATGATGAGCACGGCGTTGGGACTGAGTTCGTAAGGCAGCTCGTTCTCTACAATATCCATGATCTTTGCCGTAAACAGCACCACATCGGCAGGAAGATCCTGCATGATACGCTGCCCCTCGGCATCGATGCTATAGAACGTGCGCTCGATATGGTCCATCGCGAGCTCCCGGGGGAAGTCACCACCGAAGCCGACACCCTTGCCGAGCGCCACGACCTCGCGACCGCGACTATCTCGACAAATCACGGCGTTATTGTTGAGCTTTCTGATCGCCAGCATATCGATGCACCTCCTCTCTTGATGATAGGGCACTCATTCGGAGCTGAACAAAAAGGGCATGACCTCGGCAGAAAGCAGCACCCTACTTGCCTACGGTCATGCCCTAAAGTGACACCCGAATATATGTGCAATTGAATAACGAACGGAATCCGGATGGCCATGCTCCCCAAAGGGATAACAACCCATCACATGTATTTATAGGCCCACCCGAGATGAACGTCAAGTGTAAATTTGCGTAATCCGCACCCTTGATTGGCAACTTCATCCGCGTAATCCGCACCCCCGACTGATTCTGAGTTGCGGTGAAATAGTTCCTGCTGGAGCCAGCTGGGCCGTAAAACAGGAACTATTTCACCGCAAGTTATGGGGAGACTGGGCGTGCGGACGGCCCTGGTGAGCTAGAGGTTGTAGGTGACCACCTGGGACTCGGCGGGGTTGGAGGGATCGGACTGCTCCACGCGGACGAACTTGACCGTCACCGTCTTAAAGCCCGCCTTGTGCAGAACATCGGCGTAGACGCGCGCCTGCAGGGCGTGCTTCTCCCGCAGCCGTTCCGGCGTCTCGTCCGGTGTGCCGCCCGTCTTGTAGTCGATGACCAGCGCGCGCAACGGATCGGCCGGGTTCATCGCCAAAGCGTCGATGGCGCCTTCGGCATATGCACCGTAGCGAGCGATGTCCTCGTCCTCGCAGCCCAGCGAAAAGAACGGCACCTCGGCACGGATACACGGCCACGCAAGCAGCTCGGCACGAACAGCCGACTTGAGCCAACGGTCCAGGGCAACGTCGAAGCGTTCGCGCTGCTCCGGCGTCAGGCACCACAGGCGCGCCAGCGCATCGGCACGCTCAGCGGGCAGCGCATCGGCACCCATCTCGATGAGCCACTGGCAGGCAGCGTGGAACGCCGAGCCCAGCGCCATGGGATTGCCGGCGGGCTCAACGGCGGCCACTTCTGCATCCGTCATCTCGGAACCATCCGACTCCGCATCATCGCCAGCCTCGTCCATGGGCACGCGCGCCTCGGCGACACGGTCCTCGGCCTCGGCATGCAGCGCCGCGGCAATCGACGAATAGCTGTACGAATCGCGCGCCGGATACGAGCAGGTGCCCATGCGCACGCCCACCGTCTGGGGATACACGAGCTCAAACGAATCGGGCTCGGGGTCGGCGGGGCCGGGCGCGACCGGGCGATCGGCGGCAGCATCGGCACCCTCCGCCTCCGCATCACCGCGAACGAGCCTACCCTCGGCATCCAGCGAAGCGTTGACCTCAAACGTCTGCTCGCCAAACGTAAAGTCCGCCAGCGAGATGAGCTCGTAGTCGCCCGGCTTGGAGTTGTCGAACACCAAACGGTCGCTATCGAGCTGCGGCATGTCCAGGCTGTCGGTCGGCAGGATGCGGCGCAGCACGTCGTAGGTCAGATCCGTCTCGACATCGAAGGTCGGCGCCGTCACCTTGCCGCGGCTCACGCCGACATCCATCGCCAGAATGACCAGCTCGCGCGCTCGCGTCATGGCGACATAGAGCAAGCGAGCCCGCTCCTCGAGCGAAAGCTGCAGGTCGTGGTTGCGCAGGCGAACGAATGCCTCGGCGGGAGAACCCGTCGCGCAGACATCCTCCATGAGCTCCGGCGGCAACCATAGCGACGTGCCCTTACCCTTAAACGCATGCTCAAACTGCTTTTTGACGTCATCGCCCTTTACGAACGTGCCGTCCGCGAGTTTAACGCCGTCGAAGCGCGCCGGCAGCGCCACGACCTGCGCTCCGCCCTCGACACGCCCCATCTGAGCCGCACCCGAGGACTTACGCACGCCAAAGCACTCCGCAACCGCCACGACCGGATACTCCAGGCCCTTGGAGGCATGCACCGTCATGATGCGCACCGCGCCGTCGCCCTCCTCGTTGAGGGCACCTGGGGCCTCCTTGCCCGCCAAGAAGCGGTCGAAGGCAAGCGCAATGGAACGCGGCGAGTTACCGAACTCGGCCTCCGCCTCGGCCACGGCATCGAGCGCCTTAAGCACGTTGGCGGCAATGGCCTTGCCCTCGGGACCACGCTGTGCCAGACGCACAAACCAGCCGGAGGCGTTGACAGTATCGCGCGCGATGGCGGCGAACGAATCGCGGCCCACGCGACGAAGCGCATACCGCAGCACCTCGCGGGCGCGCGTCACGAGCGGCAAGTCTTGCAAACCCGGCACATCGGAATCGCTCATGATGCCCGCATCGATGTTGCGGCGCGAGGTCTCCCCCGTCTGGTCGTCCAGTTTGGTCGCCAGCGCCAGGAACTCCTGGGCGCCGAGCGCAAACATCGGCGAGGCGAGCAGCGGCATAAGGCCCTGCGCCGTATCGGCCGGATTGGCGAGTGCGCAGACCAGGGCACGCACCGTCTGCACCTCAGCTGCCTGGGCAAAGACCGAGCCGCCTGCGATCACGCAGTCGAGCTCTTGGTCGCGGAAGGCCTGCGCATAGACATCGGCGTTGGTCATGCGGCCCAGCAGCAGGACCATGCTGCCCTGGGGCTGGCCCGCTTTAACGAGTGCTTGGAATCGCTCCGCAATCGCGCGAGCTTTCGCCTGCGTTCGCTCCTGCGTACTGCCACCGGCAACGAAGATCGCCTGGCGGCGCGATGTCTTCGCCTTGAGCTTGTCCTCGCGTTCGTCGCTCGGTTCAAGATCCAAGAACCCCTGCATCAAACCACCGGTGTCGCCGTCAAAGACGCGCGCCACATAGCGCAGCACCTCGTCGTGGCTGCGGAAGTTGCGTACAAGCTTGACGAGCTCGCCGGCGGGGGCATCGGACGTGGCGACCGTCTCGGACGCCGTCGTCGAACCCACCTTGCGCTCCTGGCGACGGAACACCTCGACCTCGGCACCACGGAAGCGGTAGATCGACTGCTGCGCATCGCCTACGGTGCACAGTGCGCGCTCCCCCGCGCCCGTCAGGTAACGGATCAAATCGACCTGCATCTGGTCGGTATCCTGGAACTCATCGATCATGACCATCTTAAAGCGACCCTCATAGGCCGCTCGGATGGCGGGATAATCGCGCAGCGCCTCGTACGCCATGCGCAGCAGGTCGTTGTTATCAAGCGCGGACTGGTCAGCCTTGAGCGCGCGGTATTCCGCCTCCACAGCACGAGCAAGCCCCACCAGCGCATCGAGCGCCGGACCGCCGCAGGCAAGCACGATATTGATAAATGCATCGGCGGCCTCGGCCTTGAGCAGCTCCACCTGCTCCTTAGGAAACGCCTTGCTCGCCCGAGGCATGCTGCACGACATCATGAGTCGCGCCGCATCCTCCATGGTTTTGCCGCTCGCCTCAAACGCGTCGATGGCATCGAGTGCCACCTGCGCTTTCTCGGTCGCGGCCTTGCTCGCACCCAACGCCGCGCGATAGGCGTCGGCAAGCGCAGAGGTGTCGGCCTGGCCGCGCGCCACGCACACATCGTCCATGCCGCCCGGCAGCTGGCTCGATAGCTCCAGCAGGTCGCGCACCAGACCTTTGATGGTGGTACCGGCGCCAAACGGCCCGCCCTCGCCCGCCATGGGATACCAAGCGTAGAGGGCCTTAAGCGAGGCGGCGAGCTCAGGCGCGGCATCGGGCGCCGTCGCGCGCCCCAGCACATGCTCGACAGCCTGATCCATAAGCTCATCGGTATCGGTGAGCACCGTGAATTCGGGATCGATGCCCAGCTCCAGCGCGTGCGCGCGCAGGATACGCGAGCACATACCATGAATGGTCGAAATCCAAGCGTCGTCGACGGTCAGGGCCTCTTCGTCCATACCCTCTTCGATAAGCGCGCGACGCACGCGGTCGCGAATCTCGGCCGCGGCATCTTTGGTAAAGGTAATGGCGAGCACCTGATCCAGATGCTCGACAAACGGACCGGATTCGGGCGAGAGCGCGTAGACGATGCGGCGCGTAAGGGTAAAGGTCTTACCCGAACCGGCGCCCGCCGAGACAAACAGCGGACGGTCGAGCGTTTTGACGATCTGCAGCTGTTGCGGCATCAAAGTCGAAAGATCCATGGTCTACACGTCCCTCCTTACAAACGTTCCTTCGTGGTTATACGAGCAGCGCGCATGCGCGGCCTGAGCCGACGTCGGGTCGACGGCGGCAACGTTGCCTGCCTCGAGCTCGCGTAGGCGCTCGGCGATGCCGGTCTCCACGCGATCGAGTAGCGCATCGAAGTCCATGCTGCCACCCTCGCCGGGGAAACCTTTCTTAAGGCCCGGGATGCGACCGTCGCCGCGCTCTTCCTCGAGCAGCTCGGTGCTCGCGGCGCCGCGCAACGCCGGCTTGCCGCCCTTGGTCGAAAAGTAGAGCGCCGCGCGGGTGTCCAAATCCAGCGCCCGACGCATGGCCTGGGCGTAGATGAGCGTCTGGGTATGTGGCGGCAACCAGCGCGGGTCGTCGATGGGCGCCGCGCCCGATTCCTCGTCGCGCACCGTGGGGTCGGCGAGCTTAAACTCCTCGACACCCGAACGATGCTTGTAGTCGATTACCACGGCGCGATTCTCGGCATCCACGTCAACGCGGTCGATGCGCCCACCGAGTGGCCAACCGGCATACTCAACTTTAAGATCGTTAAAGGCAAACTCCAGGTAGCGCGGAGCAAAAGGAGTCAGCGCCTCGGCTTCATAGGCAAGCACACCCTCCAGCTGCGGCAAAATCTCGGCCACCTGGCGCTCCTCCACCGGAGAGAGCGGCACCAGCGGGCCCTCGGTACCGCGCTTGCCGGCGTGCTCGGCCAGGGTCTCGGCAAAGACCTCGTGCAGCAGCTCCTTGGCGCGCGGCAGGTTCATGGGCGTCACGCGCTCCATGCCCTCCTGCGGAAGACGCGCATGCAAGTGCTCCAGCACGTCATGGACAAAGTTGCCTTTCTCCATGTTGCCAAAGCCCGCATCGATGGACTGAGGTTTGACGCGATACGAGACGAACCAGCATAACGGGCAGGTGGAATAGGCCTCGATCTGCGAGGCGGACGTCAGGCGCGGCACGAGTGGCGCGTCCTCGCCCTCGCCATCGCGACGACGCAGGACCAAATACGGCACGGCCTCGGCACTCAGATGCTGAGGGGCTTCACAGGTCACGCGCTCGCACTTGAGACCTTCGCCTGCCGCGGGATCGAAGTCCCTTACGATATCACCCTCACCCACGCACTTCGCCTTGTCGGCGCCAGCGGCCTTAGCGTCACCAGTGGCCTCGTCGGCGTCAGCGGCCTTAGCGTCGGCGGCGGCCTTAGCAGCTTCAGCGGCCTCGGTATGCGCCCGCAACTCGGTCCACACGGCAGCCGGATAGCACTCGCGCGCCTGGCGATCGTGCGTCACGCGCGCAAGCGCAACCGGGCCGCGTGCCGCCTGCATCGCGTGGCCAAAGCGCATGCGCAGCAAGGCCGCGGGCTCAAGCGTCACACCCTCGCGACCAAGGCTCGCCGCCAGCGTGGCCAGCGGCCCCTCCTCGTGTGAGAGCGGATAGCTGCCCAGATCGACATCGGCAAACAGCACGGCATCGTAGCTGCCGGGGCGCAGAGCCGCCGCATCGGCAAGCGAAGCAAAACGAACCTGAGCACGTGGCGCACGGTCAACCTCGTAGGTCTCGTAATCGTAGGCGGTGCCACGCTTGTCCACCCTGGTGCGAACGCCATCGAGCACGGGCACGGTCGCGGCCTGCGACACGTCGAGCGCGCGGGCGCCATTCATAAGGATGTCGATGACGTGGCGCAGCAGGGCCACCTCCGCCTGGCGACGGGCCTGGCCATCCAAGCTGCCCAGCGAACGATCGGGCAACGCCTCGGCAACGGCAAGCATGGCCTTGAGCGCCGTCACGGGCCTGTCGCGCCACAGCGCCTGGAACACGTCCGAAACCACACACGGCACGTTCTTAAACCAGTTCTCGTCGCTCGCCGCCTTGCGCGCCCCCCTCACCTGGCCTTGGACACTCTGCAGCAGGCTCTTAACGCCCGCGGTAGTCTTGCTACGCGAGAGACGCATATTCTTATCGAAGGTACGGGCATTGACGGCATCAGCGCCCGAAAGCGGGCTGTAAATCCAGTCGGTAAGCTCCGGCGCGGGCCACCACTCGGTCTTTGACGCCGCACCCTCATCGGCGGCCTTCATGCGCTCGATCAGGCCGGCAAGCGCCGCAAACTGCCTGCCCGCAATGGATTGGGAAAACGCCGTGAACTCAACTGTCTCGGCAGCGATATGACGAGCTGCCAGACGAGAGGCGAGCTCACCGAACAGCTGGGGTGCCCGAGCAGAAACAACGAGCACGCGCACGGGGTCGGCGGGCGTTGCAGTGGCTTTATCGGCCTTGGACTCCTTGTACGCTTTCACCAACTTATCGATGGCGTCCGCATAGACATGAGCACGGGCATGGGGGCCGGCGACCTCAATAAAGGCAGGCTGAGCGGCGGTCCCGCAAGCGGCATCAGACGCGACGGCGTCCTCCCCCAGCGGCGCGACCTCAAACAGCACACCGCGGGCATCAAATGCCACGGCAAGCTCCTCGCGCATCGCCGCCTGCTCGCGGGCAAGCAGCACGACGACCTCTCCCCCATTGTTCGCCACGGCAGACAGTAGCTCGAGCAGTGCGTACGTAAACGACGTGATACCGCGCACGCATACGGCGCGGGTGCACGCCGGCAGGCTATCGGCCAGGACACCGGCCATAATGTCGGCCGCCTCGCAGGGCTCGACCATATCTCGACGGTCCAAACCGTCCGCATATGCGCGCAAAAGCTCGAACACACGAGCCTCGGCATCGCTTTTTGGCTCAGGCTGGCAATTGTTTCCACGGCATCGCTCGGCCGTCGTCCCCGCCACACCCGGCAGCACGTCGCGGGCCATGCGCGCGAGCATGCGCACCGTGCCCTGACTGCGCGAAAGCGGCTGCAAATCGGCATCGTCGAGACGCGTTACCATGTCCGAAAACAGCATCTGGCGTTGCAGGTTGTCCACGAAACCGCGCCCGTCGCCCAAAAGCTCCCAAAGCGAGCGAAGCCACGATGTAGGCGTCTTGTAGTCGATACCTAGTGAAACCCCGGCTTCCGCCGCATCATGACGGCACAGGTCGAGCTCGGCAAACGTAGGCGCCAGCAGCACGGCACGTCCGTGGCGGGCAATAAGGTCGGCAAGCAACGCCGACTCGGCATCGCTCAAATCCGTGCCGGCATTGGTGGTATAGATTCGAACAGGCATGGTCCTCCGCTCAAACTGTTCGCAATAATCAATGTATCCATCCTACCCGCCCAAGCGGACAGATTTCCCCCACGCCAACAGATTTCCTCCGTCCCCAGGGGATCAAAAAACCGCCCCCGGAGGAGCGGTTTTGCACAATTCGTTTTTGGCGCGGCCTACTCGCCATCCTCCAGTTTAATGAGGATCTTGCGGTAGCCACCGTACTCGCCGTTGAGTGCCTTGGACACACGGCTCACCGTGGTGGACGAAGCGCCGGTACGCGCCTGAACCTCAACATAGGGCTCGCCCTCGTCCAGGTAACGCGCGACCTGCAGACGCTGCGATAGATCACAAATCTCGCGCGGCGTGCAGATATCGGTCAAGAACGCTTGGATATCTTTCTCGTCGTCCAAAAGGCTAAATGCGTGGACCAGCTGCTTGACATCAGGCTTGTCAAACATGTTCTCGATATTCATCGATCACCGCCAAACCCGCCAAAAGGCATCGAAGTTGATACTGACATCGGACATCGTTCGCCCGTTCTATGCAATAGGGCAACGCCTGTGGCTTTTGCCCGTAGCAGTGTAGCACACCACCAAACTAAAGCGACAAGACTCTCTGCCAGCGGCGCGTTTTCTAGGACGAACGCCGTTTTGAAACCGAATGCGCACGTAAGCTCCACGAATATCTGAGACAATGGGCGGCCGAACAAGGCGGTACACCCGAGCGGCCGTCCAAGCTGCCGCAGCAAACCGCTTCACGCGACACCGACGCACCCTGCGCAAGAAAGGATTCACACCATGCGCTTTATGCTTAACTGGCTCTTTACCTCGATCGCCATCGCGATTGCCACGTTCCTCGTCCCCGGCATTCAGCCCTTCGGCATGGCCGACGCCTGGGTCTGCTTTGCCTTCGTGGGACTGTTCCTCAACATCGTCGACTCGCTCGTCAAGCCGTTCCTGACGGTCATCTCGCTGCCGCTCACTATTATCACGCTTGGTATTTTTCAGCTCGTAGTCAACAGCTTTATGCTCGAGCTGGCCAGCTACCTGTCGGTCAATCTGCTGGGCGCGGGTATCTCCATTGCCGGCTTTGGATCGGCCTTTATGGGCAGCATCCTGGTATCCATTATGCGCAGCATTCTCGACAGCATCGCCAGGAACTAACGCGACCGGATACGGACCGCCACAACACGCCAAAAGAAGGCCGTCCATCGCAACGATGGACGGCCTTGTCATTTGTCGAGCCTCAGAGGGCAGGAAAATCTACCATTTCTACCCCGTCCCCAAATGGCGGGTGGGGCTAGATGACGTAGTCGTAGCCCTCGTTGGGGGCGACGAGCGTATCGAGCGTCACGCCGTCGAGATAGTCGTTAATGAGCTTGTCCAGGTTCTTCCACACGTCGAGCGTGGGGCACTCATCCGAACGCGAGCAGCCCTTGCAGTCGCCGTCCAGGCATGCGACCGGTGCTAGGCTGCCCTCGGTCAGACGCAAAATCTCGCCCACCGTGTACTGCTCGGGCGGGCGCGTGAGCACGTAGCCGCCGCCCTTGCCGCGCATGCCCGAGAGCATATTGGCGCGGACGAGCGTGGCCAAAATGTTTTCCAGATATTTCTCCGAAATCCCCTGACGCGCGGCGATCTCTTTGAGGGGAATACGGCCCGCCGCCTGGTGCTCGGCCAGGTCGACCATAACGCGCAGGGCATATCTGCCCTTTGTGGAAACCAACATATATATAGCTGCCTTTCGGTCTTTTAATTCGTAGAAATTCTAGCCGAAAAATTGGTTTTGAAAATACCTATTCCCATCAAGCTGGTTAATCGACTCGTAATAATCTTCTATTTCCTATTGTGTTACTAGGCTTTACTGTCTACTATGCTTGCCAACAGCAAAACGAACAACCCATAAGGTTTGTGGGTTTCGCTGCCACACACGCCGTAAAACCATACGGTATCCAGTCATTTGAACACTTTGGAGGTTCACCATGAGCAATGTTTACACGTCCATCGATCAGCTTATCGGCCACACTCCGCTTCTGGAGCTCACTCACTTTGAAGCCGATGAGAACCTCAAGGCCCGCGTGCTCGTCAAACTGGAATACTTCAACCCCGCCGGCTCCGTCAAGGATCGCGTCGCCAAGAACATGATCGACGAGGCCGAGAAGGCCGGCAAGCTCGTGCGCGGCGGCGACTACACCATCATCGAGCCCACGAGCGGCAACACCGGCGTCGGCATCGCCTCGGTGGCGGCAGCTCGCGGCTACAAGGTGATCATCACCATGCCCGAGACCATGTCCGTCGAGCGCCGCAAGCTTATGCAGGCATATGGCGCACAGCTCGTGCTCACCGACGGTTCCAAGGGCATGAAGGGCGCCATCGCCAAGGCCGAGGAGCTGCAGAAGGAGACGCCCAACAGCATTATTGCCGGCCAGTTCGTGAACCCCGCCAACCCCGCCATCCACAAGGCCACGACCGGCCCCGAGATCTGGGATGACACCGACGGCAAGGTCGACATCTTCGTCGCCGGCGTCGGCACCGGCGGCACCGTGACCGGCGTGGGCGAGTTCCTCAAGGAGCAGAACCCCGAGATTCAGGTTGTCGCCGTCGAGCCCGCCACCTCCCCGGTGCTCTCTAAGGGCCAGGCCGGCCCGCACAAGATTCAGGGTATCGGTGCCGGCTTTGTGCCCGACGTCCTCGACACCCAGATCTACGACGAGATCATCCCCGTCGAGAACGACGACGCCTTTGCCACCGGCCGCGCCGTGGGCCACAAGGAGGGCGTGCTCGTGGGCATTTCGTCCGGCGCCGCCGTGTGGGCCGCGCTACAGCTGGCCAAGCGCCCCGAGAACGAAGGCAAGACCATCGTGGCGCTGCTCGCCGATACCGGTGAGCGCTACCTGTCCACGGCACTCTTCCAGGACTAGGGCCCGTCGCCCATAGGTTGAGCCCAGGGACGAGCCGGTCTCCCCTCTCCCGGCAGTCTGAGCCCATCCCATCAGGGTGTCCCACGAGACGTCCGAACTTGCTACAATGTCTGCGGCGCGGAACCAGCCTCCCGCGCCGCTTTTCTTTTTTGGCCATATGCCACCAAGGAGAACCTCCTCATGCACAACAAGCGCGTGCTCGTCGCCATGAGCGGCGGCGTCGATTCCAGCGTGACCGCGTACCTGCTCAAGCGCCAGGGCTGCGAATGCGTCGGTGCCACCATGCGCCTCACCTGCCCCGCGCCCGATCCCGTCACGGGCACGAGTAAGGTCGACCGCGACATCGCCGATGCAAAGGCCGTCGCCGAGCGCCTGGGGATACCCCACCATGTGCTCGACCTGCAGCAGACCTTCGACCACAGCGTTATCGAGCGCTTTGTGAACGCCTACCAGGAGGGGCTGACGCCCAATCCGTGCATTATCTGCAACCGCCATATTAAGTTTGGCGCGTTGCTCGATGCGGCGCTGGACATGGGCTGCGACTACATCGCTACGGGACATTACGCCAAAACAAGTCAGGCGTCCGACGGCACCTGGCAGCTGCACCGCGGCGAGGACCCTAAGAAGGACCAGAGTTACTTTTTGTATTCGCTCACGCAAGAGCGTCTGGCACGCACGATCTTTCCGCTGGCAGGCTTGGACAAAGAGCGCGACGTTCGCCGCATTGCCGCCGAGCAGGGCTTTATCAACGCCCAGAAAGCCGAGAGCGAGGATATCTGCTTTATCGCGGACGGCGACTACGCGGGCTATATCGAGCGCCGCTGCGGACATGCCGCCGAGCCGGGCGATATTGTATGGCGTGACGGCAGCGTGGTCGGACGTCACAGCGGCGCACTGCGCTATACCATCGGCCAGCGCAAGGGCCTGGGCGTCGCGATGGCGCACCCCGTGTACGTAACGGGCGTCGATGCCGCCAACAACATTGTGCATCTGGGCGAGGCCGAGGACCTGACGGCCACAGCGCTCACGGCCAACGACTGGATCTGGAGCGCCCCTGCCGACCGCATGGAGGCAGAGCTGGACGCCGACGGCATTCGCGTGGGCGCCAAATACCGCTACCGTCAAAAGGACCAGGCAGCGACCCTTGCACGTGGCGAAGACGGGCAAATGCTGCTAACTTTTGACGAGCCGCAGCGAGCCATCGCCCCCGGCCAGGCAGTCGTTGCCTACCGCGGCGACGTCGTCTTGGGCGGCGGCACCGTCACGGCAGCCATCAGGTAGCCCCATCCCCTTCATAAGTTGCGGTGAAATAGGGACTGTTTAAGCGTTTAAAACCGCCAAACAGTCCCTATTTCACCGCAACTTAGAGAGGACGGCCTCGGTCGGTACTGCTGTGTCAGCCGAGGCCGCTGCATCGTTAGCGCTGCACGTAGGCGCGGACGAGCTCGTAGGTGTTACGCACGCCGTCCATGTGGCTGCGCTCGTAGTTGTGGCTCGCGTACACGCCGGGGCCGATCAGGCCATGGCGAATGTCGTAGCCGGCCGAGAGCGTGGCCTCGACGTCGGAGCCGTAGTGCGGGTACACATCGATGGCGTAATCGAGCTCCAGCTCGCGCGCGATGTTGGACAGCGTGGTTACCAAGTCGTAGTTGTACGGACCACCCGAATCCTTGGCGCAAATCGACACCATGCGCTCGGTGCAGCCCAGGTCGTCGCCCACGCAGCCCATGTCCACGCTGATCATCTCGCGCGTGTCGGCCGGCACGAAAGCGCCGCCGTGGCCGACCTCCTCGTACACAGTAAAGAGCAGGGACACCTTGCGCGAGAGCGTCACCTCGCCAGCGGCGACGGCACGCGCCAAGCCCAGCAAAATGGAGGCCGACAGCTTGTCGTCCAAGAAGCGACTCTTGATGTAGCCGCTCTCCGTCACCGTGGTACGCGGATCCATAGCGATGATGTCGCCCGTCTGAATGCCCAGCTCAAGCACGTCATCCTTGCTGTCGACATTCTCGTCGAGCAGGATTTCCATGTTCTTCTCGATGGTCTTGACCGGCTCGTCGGCCACGTGCGCCGAAGGCTCGGTGTTGAGAACCACACCCGTGTACACATTGCCGTCACGCGTGTAGACGGTGCAGTTCTCGCCATCGGCCGTAGACCACTGGTGCCCACCAAGCGTCGTGGGACGCAGGCGGCCATTGTCCTTAATGGAGCGTACCATGGCGCCCAGGGTGTCGACATGGCTCGCCAAAACAAGCGGCTCGCCCTCGCCGCCAAGCTCAACCAGCACGTTGCCCTTATTGGAACGCTCAGGGCCAAAGCCCATATCACGCAGGGTCTCCTTTAGATAATCAGTCGCCGCACGGGTATAGCCCGTAGGCGAAGCAATAGAAGTCAGCGTCTTAAGCTGTCCCGCGATATAGGAGAGCGTCTCCTCTAGAGAAGCATCGATATTGGAACCCATATGCATCCTTCCAAATAAAACTAAGACCGAATCCCGATTTTAACCGTTCTACACGTGCAATGCCCTAGAAGCCGAGCCACCTCCAGACGTCCTCGCGCCGATTTTGCGCACGCGCACGGTTTAAAATCCGAATCTTGCATAAATCCTATCGGCATCTGCATAAATATGAGGCATCTTTTTGCTTCGTCTCAGGGTACCCCACCTTGGACCGTGCAAAAAACGGAGTATTCAGCACCGTGGACCCCGTCAGCCCCATCACAAACGGCAAAGCGACGCGGTTACAGCAGTGTTGCAGGTCGTCGCAACCCAAAACGCGGCGACAGCCCCCTCCGCTCATCGATAGTCCACCCGCAATGGTTGTCGATGGGCGTCTGCGGGCCACTGCGGCCCATTCACAACGTTATGCATTTTTCAGAGCTTGCTGAATACTCCCAAAAACGCACGCTGGGAAGTGCACCACCTATCCGCAGCGGGCAGCATGCCTTAGTTTTGCTCGCCTCAGGGCATCGACGCAGCACAAAAAGCCCCGCCGTGCGTAGCACTGCGGGGCCAGCAGCAAGTCAAAAGACCATACGCCTACGGGCGAAGGACCATCAAACTGGGCTAGGCAGCCGGGCAGATCTTCTTGAAGAGCTCGATGACGTCGTCGAGCGTCGCCTCGCGCGGGTTGCCCGGGAAGCAGGCGTCAGCCATGGCGTCCTTGGCCAGGACCTCGATCTCGTCAGCCTTCATGGCCTCGCAGACGTGCGGAATGTTCACGTCGGCAGAGAGCTGCTTGACGGCGGCGATGGCGGCGTCGGCAGACTCGTCGGTGCTCATGCCCGTGGTGTCAACACCCATGGCAACGGCAACCTTGGCCAGGCGCTCGGCGCAAACCGGCTTGTTGAACTCCATAGCGATCGGCAGCAGCATGGCGCAAGCGACGCCGTGCGGGGTGTCGTAGTGAGCGGACAGGGTGTGAGCCATGGCGTGGTCGATGCCCAAGCCGACATTGGAGAAGCCCATGCCGGCGACATACTGGCCAAGAGCCATGCCCTCGCGGCCGGAGCCGGGCTGACCGGACTTGGCCTCGGCAACGGAGTCGCGCAGGTTCTCGCTGATCAGCTTAATGGCCTCGAAGTGGAACATGTCGGAGAGCTCCCAAGCGCCCTTGGTGGTGTAGCCCTCGATGGCGTGGGTCAGAGCGTCCATGCCAGTGGAAGCGGTGAGGCCGGCGGGCATGGAGGCCATCATGTCGGGGTCGACGACGGCGACCTCGGGGGCGTCGTTGGTGTCGACGCACACGAACTTGCGGACCTTCTCGGGGTCGGTGATGACGTAGTTGATGGTCACCTCGGCGGCGGTACCGGCGGTCGTCGGCACAGCGATGGTGAACACGGCGTGGTTCTTGGTGGGAGCAACGCCCTCGAGGCTGCGGACATCGGCAAACTCGGGGTTGTTGATGATGATGCCAATGGCCTTTGCGGTGTCCATGGAGGAGCCACCACCGATGGTCACGATAGCGTCAGCCTCGGCGGCCTTGAAGGCCTCGACGCCGTCCTTGACGTTCTGGATAGTGGGGTTGGGCTTGATCTCGGAGTAGAGGCTCCAAGCGATGCCGGCGGCGTCGAGCTCGTCGGTCACCTTGGCGGTAACGCCAAACTTGACCAGGTCGGGATCGGAGCAGACGAAGATCTTCTTGTAGCCGCGACGCTGGAGCTCGCCGGGGATCTCCTTGATGGCGCCGGAACCATGGTAAGAAATGGTGTTGAGAACGAAACGATTAGCCATTGATAGCCTCCTATCGTGCGCGGGGCACCCGTTACGCCCCGCACTATAAGTCCCATCCTAACGCTTTTGAAACAAAAAACACGTGAGAACGTCAAATAGTTTAAAGCGCTTCAACATACTAACGGGGCCTTAGCCCTTCCCTCCCGACAGCAGCGAAGGCTAGATTCTAGGAGCAATCGCCCAAAGAATACAACCGACTCAGTCTATAAATTGTTTCTGTTTTAGCAATATATGTTTGACAATACGTTTATAAAAAGATACTTTGTAATGAATAACATGCATACAGCAAATAACGTCATTCATTTTGTTAGAAATTGCCCATGCGGTTATTGCAGCTGCATCTACTGCAACGTACAGCGTAATTCTCCGCACGAAGCAGAAGACGGTTCCAATTCGATCGAGGCGATGACACATGGTGGCTAGTGGTCCTAAATCGAGCAAGACAGCTACAAACGAATATCAAATCTCAATTGAAGGTAACCCTTATCCGCATACTCTGGCTCTCATCAACCCAGCGGGAGACACCCTCAACATCAAAAAACATGGGTTCACGGGTCCACTAGGACAGCTATTGAGTCTTAAATATACCGTTTATGACGATGCAAATGAAAAACTCTTCACTGTCGTCGACGGTGGTTTTAGCAACATGCCCAGGGTTGCGCTCATCATCGAACACGAGGAAGTTGCGGTGTTTGATTATGGCCTAAACAGACTTGAGATGAAGTGCGTAACGAACATACCGAATTACACAATAAAAGGTAACTTCCTATTTGGAGATTACGATATATTCAGCCAACGGGAAGTGAAACTATCTTCAGTTATCGTCCTTCAATGTGATAAACAATCGTGCTTTAGCATACAGGTTTTGGATAAAGCCGAATTAGCCGCCGCAATTGGAATACCTACAGCCATTGCCCTTCTTAGGGCTCGGATTGAAGAGCATCTCGAATAAATCGCAAAAAGCAGTTTGTAACAACATTCAGGAGCTAGATAGTTTTTCTGGCTCCTGAATGTTGTTACAAACATGCACCTTAGCGCTTAAGACTCGCGGTCTGCCAGTCAGCTATGATGCGGGCCCATTTCCTGTGCAGGTCACGCTCGCGGTCGATAAACATGATGGTAAACGCGATAAACAGCAGCACGCTCGCCACCGCAATGGCGTGCAGGCCCATGCGCTCGATGCACCAGTTGCCCAGCACGGCGCCAAACACAAAGGTAAAGATCACGCCAAAGTACAGCACGCCGTTTTCCAAAAAGCCGCGCTTGTGGGTGATGATGTAGTCGTCCACGTTTTGCAGCGCGTTGCGCAGGTTACCGATGCACATGGTCGTGGCGATGCCGTGACCATGTATCTTGCGGAAGCTCTCGACCTGCATGCCGCAGGCAAACGAGGTGAGGCAGTTGGCGAGCAGGTTGTAACCGCCACCGGGGATAAAGCTCACGCCCAGTAAGATGACGGCTTCAAAGAACACCGTCACTTGGCGCCAGTGAATCACGCTGCCAAACCGCTCGTGTACCAGGTCGGCAAGCATAATACCCACAGCAAACGACACCACAGGGAAGAAGTAGCGCCCCGCAAGTGCCCAATTGCCCTCCGAGATGCTCACGCCCACGAGCAGGATGTTGCCCGTCTGCGCGTTGGCGAAAACATGATCGCGCCCAATGTACGAATACACATCCATAAAGCCACCGGCGAGCGCCAAGATGATGCCCAGCTCAATAGACTCCGATATCTGTTTGGCACGCTGCATCGTCGTGCATCCTCCTTGTTGACGACTCTCTCGTGCGTTGGCGGACATATAGCCGCCGTTCATACTGTAACCCATTGACAACATGGCGTGCGCGCGAGACGGCCCCTTCGACACGGGGATACACAGTCTGGAAACAAACGGCACCCGCATCGACACGCCGATCCGCCAGCCCATGTACTCCACCAGTCTTTTTAGCCCCGTCCCAAAAAGACTGGTTACAATTACGTGCAGCATACAAACACCGGGAGGGATCGTGGCAAAAAAGCCTCAGCACGCTCAGAACAACCAGCGCAGTCAGCAGGGCAAACAGGGCCAGCAGCAAAAGCGCGGCGGCAAGGCCCAGAGCGGCCACACCACTCATGCCTCGACAGCACCTGTCCGTCCCTGGCGTCCGGGCCGCGATAAGTTCCTCCCCGTCAACCGCGCCGACATGGATGCGCGCGGTTGGGACCAGTGCGACTTTGTCTACATCTGCGGTGACGCCTACGTGGACCATCCCAGCTTTGGCATGGCTATCATCAGCCGCGTCCTTGACGCGCACGGCTACAAGGTGGGTATCATCTGCCAGCCCGACTGGACCGACCCCGCCAGCATCACGGTGCTCGGCGAGCCTCGCCTGGGCTTTCTCGTCAGTGCCGGCAACATGGACTCCATGGTCAACCACTATTCGGTGACCAAGCACCGCCGCCACTCCGACGCCTACACCCCCGGCGGCGAGGAGGGGCGCCGTCCCAACCGAGCCGTCACGGTCTATGGCAACCTCATCCGCCAGACGTTCAAGGACGCCCCCATCATCATCGGCGGCATCGAGGCGAGTCTGCGCCGCCTGGCCCATTACGACTACTGGCAGGATAAGCTCAAGCGCTCGGTACTGCTCGACTCGGGCGCCGACATCCTCATCTACGGCATGGGCGAGCACGCGATCGTCGAGATCGCCGATGCGCTCGACGCGGGCCTGCCCATTGATCAGATCACCTATATCAACGGCACCGTCTACCGCACCAGCTCGCTCGACGAGGTCTACGACTACGACCTGCTGCCCAGCTGGGACGACCTTGCCGCCGACAAGCTCAACTACGCGCGCAGCTTTAACGTGCAGCAGCAGAACATGGACCCCATCACCGGACACCGCCTGGTAGAGCCCTACCCCAACAGCGTCTATGTGGTGCAGAACCCGCCGTCGGCGACGCTCACCACCGACGAGATGGACGAGGTGGCCGAACTCCCCTACGCACGCGATTGGCATCCCGACTACGACGCAGCGGGCGGCGTGCCGGCCTTTGCCGAGATCAAGTTTTCCATTAGCTCCAACCGCGGCTGTTTTGGCGAGTGCTCGTTTTGCGCCCTCACCTTCCACCAGGGCCGCGTGCTGCAGATGCGCAGCCACGACTCGATCATGCGCGAGGCCGAGCTGCTCACGCGCGATCCCGAGTTTAAGGGCTACATCAACGACGTGGGAGGACCGACAGCCAACTTTAGTCGTCCCGCCTGCGACAAGCAGCTCAAGCACGGCGTATGCAAGAACAAGCGCTGCCTGTGGCCAAGCGTGTGCAAGAACATGGTGGTCGACGAGAGCGGCTACACGCAGCTGCTGCGCGACCTGCGCCAGCTTCCCGGCGTCAAGAAGGTCTTTGTGAGGAGCGGCATTCGCTTCGACTACACCATGGCCGATGCCTCAGACGAGTTTTTGCGCGAGCTGCTTGAGCATCATGTCTCGGGCCAGCTGCGCGTGGCACCCGAGCACGTGAGCGATGCAGTGCTCTCCGTGATGGGCAAGCCGAGCCGCGCCGTCTACGACGCGTTCTGCCGCAAATTTGAGCGCTTGAACCGTGAATACGGACTCAAGCAGTACGTGGTGCCGTACCTGATCTCGAGCCATCCCGGCTCGACGATGAAGGAAGCTGTGGACCTTGCCGAGGCCGTGCGCGACATGGGCTACATGCCCGAGCAGGTGCAGGACTTCTACCCCACGCCGTCCACCATGTCGACCTGCATGTACTACACCGGCGTGGACCCACGCACCATGAAGCCGATCTACGTGGCACGCGACCCGCACGAGAAGGCCATGCAGCGTGCGCTCATCCAATACCGCAAGCCCGAGAACTACAAGCTCGTGCGCGAGGCGCTGGAAAAGGCCGGCCGTCGCGACCTGATCGGCTACACCAAGCATTGCCTGATTCGTCCCGTGCCGCCACGCCCAGGTGAGACATCGGCCAACGGCGGACATGGCACCGGCAAGAAGGGCGGCAAGGCCCACGGCGGCGCTGGCGGTGCCGGCAAGGGGCACGGCGGCATGTCGCGTGCGCAGAACACTGCCGGTCGCAATCGCGCGGCCCAGGGACGGCAGGGCGCCAACGGAGGCGGGCGTCGCAACTAGGGCAGCGGTGCGCTCGCTGCGTCCATCCCACACGCGCAGCGCAGCGACCGCATTGCCCCAACGAGGATGACGCCGGCGATAGCGACCGTAATTGCCACGTCGAACGGCGTGTTCACAAACCAGAGCAACGTCATGAGATACGACCCGGCATTAAAGGCGAAGTGTAGCAGGATCGTGTAGCGGAGCTTTCCGGTCGTCACGAGCACCCAACCAAAGATGAGGCCGGCGGCACCCGCGTAGCAACCTTGCACCCAATTCATGTGCATAAAACCGAAGATTGCCGCCTGCAGCACAATCGCCGCGGTGATACCCCACGTGCTCGGGGCCGCCCAGGGCACCATGGCGCCGTCCTGCGCACCCGCACGACGCCGGCGCTTCCAAAGTGGGCGGCACTGCGGATTAAACGCTCGGAGCGAAAACTCAAAAATAATGCCGCGTACCAGCAGCTCTTCACAAAATGGGGCGCCGAGCACCGTAGTCAGGACGGCGAGATAGCTGGTGTCGCCCATGCCTGTTTCCTCGACAAGCTCGCTGTAGTCGGCCGCAGCCTCGGGCAACAGCGACAGCACGGCGTCGGTCACGTAGCCAACGACCACCTGCAGGGCAAGGCCGATCACGATAACGCAGGCGATGCGCTTCCACGCCCCACGCGCTCCCCCGCCAAGCGGACGCTCGCCCTGCCAGCGCGCCATAAACGAACGCGGCCACAGATAACGCCACCACAGCAGCGCCATTAAAAACGATGCCGTCTGCGCGACGGCCTGAAGCAATTGAATATCGAGGCCGTCAATCGAAAAGCCCATGAACACCGATGCGACGCCAAGGGCGGAGAACAAAACGACGCTCAGGGCAATATCGGCAGCGACGACGCCAAAACAGGCAAGCGCCCAAATCATCGCATTGAGCATGCCAACCTCCTCCCGACGGGCAGTCATGTAAGAACGTCCCCAACGACTAGTCATTGGGGACGTTCTTTAACGACTAGCCGTTGGGGACAGTCTTTGCCAAAAGCCCCGCTGGGCGAGATGTCGAACGGGAAGGTGCCGCAGCGATTGAACGCAGCGATAAACATGCGGATGGCGTTGGACGGCGTGGTGCCCACGAGCTGGGTTGCCGCCGCGAAGGCTGCCTTTTCCTCGGGCAAGACCTTCGCGACTACGGGGGTCATGTGTTCTGCCATGGCGCTTCCTTTTTGAAACGACGGTAGTGCGGATAGATGCGGGCCACGCGGCTGGGCGACGGGCTGTGAAGGCAACCCGATTGGCCCGCATCTGGAGTTTGTTTCTGCGGCTTTGGTATTACTTGGTATCCCTAGGTATTACCCCGCAGATAGAATACCACACCAGACCCCATGGGGACGGAGGAAAACGAATCATTTTGTTGCTGAATTAGTATTTAGAGCGTGATGATGTCCGAGATATCGAAGGCCTGAGCGTCGGCGGCATCGTGCGTGGCAAGCAGGAGCATGCGGCCGTCGAGCAGGTCGAGCACAGCTTCGGCGCATGCGTCGCGCGCAGCGGTATCTAAACCGGTAAAGGGCTCGTCAAGAATCACCGCGCCGCCCGGGCACAGCAGGGCGCGGGCAATCTCGACACGGCGGCGCTGCCCGCCCGAAAGCTCGGCCATGCACGCATTCACATCGATTCCCGGCACCAGCAGGCGCAGCAATGCCGCGGCGCTCGAAGCATCCGCACGCGCATCGGCGCACACCAGCACGTTATCCAGCGCCGAGGCGGACTCGACCAAGCGCGCGTCCTGAAACACCATCGAGCACGGCGCGCACTCCCCCGCTGCCAACGAAAGCAACGTCGACTTGCCCATGCCCGAAGCACCCATCACACAGATACGCCCGCCCGCGGGCACGTTGAGCACCAGACCGTCGAGCGCCGGCGCCCAGGGCGCACAATCGCCCACAGCAAGCGCAAGCTCCGCCGCAACCCCGCCGCCAGCAGAACCGCCCGCACGCCCGTGCAAGCCGCGTCCATGCGACAGCACCGCCGCACGCCACGCCGCTGGCCCCGAAGCCCGCAGCAGCCACACCAGCACGCGCTCGCATGCCCACGAAGCCATAACAACCAGCACGGTCCAGGCCAGCAAATCGGCAGTCTCAATCAAAAGCTTCGCCTGATAGATGCGCTCGCCCACGGTGCCCGTCGCCATGCCGATCAGCTCCGCCGCCACACCGGCCTTCCAGCTCATGCCAATCACGGCGCGGGCACACGAAAGCACAAACGGCAGGACTTCGCGCCAGGTGTGGGCACAAAACAGTCGCCAGCCCCGCACGCCATGCAGACGAAACATCTGCTCCAGCGGTTTATCCGCTTGCATCAAGCCCTCGACCAACGAAAAATACACGCCCGGCAGAGCCATCAAAAAGACCGCTGCAATGCTCACGCGCGCCGACCCCAACCAAATGAGCAGCAGGACCACCACGCAGGCAACCGGTGTCGCCTTAACAAACGAAAGCGCCGGCGCCACCAAGCGGGCAAACGTCAGCGATCGCACCGAAACTCCCGCCAGTACGCCGCCGCACACCGCGGCAAGCGCCAGCCCGCCCAAGATACGCGCACCCGAGCCTGCCAGAATCGCCCATGTGCTGGCATCGCATACCAGTCGCAGCAACGCCACCACGACGGCGCCCGGCCCCGGCAAAATCAACGGCTGCGCCACCAGCGCCGCCACCAGCATCCACGCGGCAAGCCAAAAGGCGGCGACGGCACCTGCTGCCGCCACCGCCTTCATACGCTCTGTCATTTGTCGAGCAAACGCACGCACGGGCTACTCCAAGTAGTAGAAATCGTCAGCCGGAAGTTTACCACCCACGGCGCTCGCGTCCGCATCGGCCAGCACCTGCAGGTACCCACCGAGCGCCGCCTTCATGTCCTTCCCCGTCTGGCAGACAAGCATGCACCCGGGAATCGCCTTCTCGGCGATCTTGGCGTTATCCACGATGCCGGCATCGACCACGGCCTGTGCCCAGTCTGCCGGCGCCGCATTGACAGCCTTAACGCTCGCCGCATGGCAGCTCAAGAACTCCGCCACGGCCTCGGGATGTTCCTCGGCAAACGCGCGGCGCACCACGGTCACACCCGTCAGTAAGCGCGAACCCGTGTCACCCGCCAGCTTATCCCACGCATCGGTCAGGCTTACCGGAGCCGACAGCTTGCCTTCGCTCTTTGCGATGGCAGCTGTCTTGAACGGCTCCGGCAGCACGCCCACGGCGGACGGGTCGGCAAGCAGGGCCGACAGCACCTCGGTGGGCTCGCTCTTAAACTCGAGCGTCACCTGTCTGGTCAGGCCCGCGCGCTCCAGCAGGTAGTTCATGACGTACTCCGGCGTGGTGCCTTTGCCCGTCATGTAGACGGTACGACCCGCCAGATCACCAAACGAAGTAACGTCCGCGTTACCCGTCACCACGTTCAGCACGCCCAGCGTGTTGATGTCGATGACCTGCACCGCGCCCTCGGTCTTGTTGTAGAGCACGCTCGCCACGTTGGCCGGCACCAGGGCAATGTCGATATCGCCCTGAATGACCTTGGGCACAATCTCGTCGGCCGCGGCGCTGATCGCAAAGTCGAACTCATTGTCCGTCTCGCCATCGGCAGCCTGGTCCATAAACTGCACCAGACCGATCGACGTCGGTCCCTTGAGCGAGGCAACGCGCACCTCGACCGACTCAGCGGCAGCGCCACTCGCCGAAGACCCAGCAGCCGAACCCGCAGAAGACCCCGCCCCCGCAGCCCCGCCGCCACAGCCCGCGAGCGCAAGCGACAGCGCGCCCGCGGCAAGCGCCGAGGCAAACCCTCGGCGCGTCATCTCAACATTAAACGCACGCATCGCTAGCACTTCCCTTCGTTGGGCATCGACCAGGCGTGATGATCGGTATGCAGCAGCTCCTCAGCCAGCGGCGAGAGCGGCGCGCCCAAAAACTCGCGATAGCATGCCTGAACATCGGGGTTCTCGTGCGAGAAGCGAATGTCTGCCGCCGCATCGAGGCCCCAGAGCACCTGGCCGCGCTCTGCCGCCAGCTCACAGCCGTCATGGATGGGCTGACCACCGCCACCGACGCAGCCGCCCGGACACGCCATAACCTCAACGAAGTCATAGCTCACACGACCATCGCGAATCGCGTCGAGCAGGCGGGCGGCGTTGCCCAGCCCGTGCGCCACGGCGACGCGCACCTTGGTGCCATCGATATCGGCCACGGCTTCCTTCCAGCCGTCCAGGCCGCGCACGTCGGTAAAGAAGTCGGCGTCGGGGTTCTTGCCCGTCACCAGGTAATAGGCCGAGCGCACGGCGGCCTCCATCACGCCACCCGTGGCGCCAAAGATCACACCCGCGCCTGTGCCAAAGCCCAGCGGCGTATCGAGCGGCTCCTCGACCAGCGTGTCCACGCTCACGTGGCTCGCGCGGATCATGCGCACCATCTCGCGCACCGTCAGCGCAACGTCCACATCGGGCGCACCGTCCTCGCCCACCATGCTCGGCAGCGCGCACTCGGCCTTCTTGGCCGTGCACGGCATCACGGACACCACGAACAGGCGCTCGGGTTCCACGCCCAGCACCTTGGCGTAGTAGGTCTTGGCGATGGCGCCGAACATCTGCTGCGGTGACTTGGACGTGGACAGGTTGTCGACAAACTCCGGATAGCGCGCCTTCACAAAGCGCACCCAGCCCGGGCAGCAGCTCGTAAACATGGGCCAGCCGCGGCTGTCGCCCTCGCCCTTGGCGGCCTTACCCAGGCGCTCGAGCAACTCGGAGCCCTCCTCCATAATGGTGAGGTCGGCCGAAAAATCGGTATCGAACACATACTCAAAGCCCACGCGACGCAGCGCGCAAGCCAGACGCTCAACGGTTGCCTCCTCGCGCGGAATGCCGAGCTCCTCGCCCCAGGCGGTGCGCACGGCCGGCGCTATCTGTACCAGCACGATCTTGTCGGGATCGGCGAGCGCGTCAAACACGGTCTCGGTATCGTCGCGCTCGCGCAGGGCGCCCGTCGGGCAATGCGTGATGCACTGGCCGCACGCGACGCAATCGGTCTTGCCGATCGGTGCGCGCCCGCGGGTACCCACGGCGGTATGCGTGGCGCGGTTGGTCAGGTCCCAAATCCCCAGGCCCTGCACGCTCTCGCACACCTTGATGCAGCGCATGCATTTAATGCACTTGTCGTTTTCGCGGATGATGGGAAAATCGAAATCCCAGCCCTCGCCCGCCAAATGCCTTTGATACGGCAGATAGAAAATGCCCAGGTCGTTGGCGATGGTCTGCAGGTTGCAGTTGCCGCTGCGCACGCAGCTCGTGCACTGCGAATCGTGCTGGGACAGCAGCAGCTGCACGTTGGTGCGACGGGCCTCGCGGGCCTTGGGACTGTTGGTGTGGACCACCATGCCGTCGAGCACGTAGTTGTTGCAGGCGGCAACCAGCTGATCGCAGCCCTCAACCTCGACCACGCACACGCGGCAGCCGCCGATCTCGTTCAGATCGCGCAGATAGCATAGGGTGGGAATCTGGATGCCGACGGACTTGGCTGCATCCAGGATCGTGGTGCGCTCGGACACCACGACCTCGCAATTATCGATAGTGAGCTTGGCCATATTGTGCGCTCCGTTTTCGGTGTTGTCACTGACGGTGGTTTTGTTGGGCTCTACCATTCCAGGTTCCTCCCTCCGCGGAACGCGCCAAAGCCAAAGTGATCGCAACGCAGGCAGCGGCTTGCCTCCTGGCGTGCCTCCTCCTCGGTAAGGCCCTGCTCGACCAGATTCCAATCGTGGATGCGCTCGCCGGCTTCGCGCTCGCCCAGCTCGCAGCGGCCGCACTCGTGCTTGCCCTTAAACTGCACGGTCGGCAGTTCAACGTCGAGCTTGATCTTGTGGTCAAAGCCCAGATAGCGGTCGATATTTGCCGAAGCAACGCGGCCGGCGTTGATGGCACGGATGACGGTGGCGGGGCCGGTCTGGCAGTCACCGCCGCTAAAGAGGCCATCGAAGTTAGGCACGGCGCCATCCGAATCGGTGACGACGCGACCCCACTTGCAGGCGATGCCCATGTCCTCAAACGGCTTGGAATCGATGTCCTGGCCAATGGCCACAAACACGCGCTCGCAGGGAATGACGCGCTCGGGCGTGGCGGCGGCACGCGGGGCCGGACGCCCACGACGGGGCTCGCCGATAATCTGCGGCTGCACGCGCAGGCCACTCACGCGACCTTCCTCGCCCGTCTCGATAGCGAGCGGGGCGGTCAACTCCAGTACCTCGCAGCCCTCGGCCTGGGCGCCGGCGATCTCGGCGTCCTGGGCCGTCATGTCGCAGATGCGACGGCGGTAGACGATGCTCACCTTTTCGGCACCGCAGCGCACGGCGGAGCGCGCCACGTCCATGGCCACGTTGCCGCCGCCGATGACGCACACGCGCTGGCCGCTCAGGTCGGGCAGCTCGTCGTCGCCGATGGCGCGCAGCATCTTGACGGCCGACTCCACGCCGAGCGCTTCCTCGCCCGGAAGGCCGAGCTTCTTATCGCTGTGGGCGCCAATGGCCAGGTAGACGGCATCGTACTCGTCACGCAGACGGGCGAGCTCCTCGCCGCGCACAGAGTGGTCGAGCTCAACGTCGATGCCGGCGCTCAAGATCCAGTCGATCTCGGCCTGCAGGCGCTCGCGCGGCAGACGGTAGCTGGGAATGCCGTAGCGCAGCATGCCGCCCAGGTGGTGGCGCTGCTCAAAGATGGTCACCTTATGACCCATCACGGCCAGGTAGTAGGCACAGGAAAGGCCGGCCGGGCCGCCGCCGATCACGGCGACGCGCTTACCGGTGTCGTCCACTACATGCGGCTTGTGGTCGTTGAGGTCACTATGCTCGACGGCAAAACGCTTGAGGGCGAGGATGTTCATGGGGTCGTCGACCATGCCGCGACGGCAGTGCATCTCGCAGGGGTGCTCGCATACCAGGCCGCAGACGAGCGGCAGCGGGTTGTTTTTGCGGATGACTTTGACGGCGTCGGCATAACGGCCGGCCTCGACCAGCGAGATGTATCCGGGAATGTCGACGTGCGCCGGGCAGCCCGATACGCACGGAACGCG
This sequence comes from uncultured Collinsella sp., assembly GCA_905197665.1. Classification (GTDB taxonomy): domain Bacteria; phylum Actinomycetota; class Coriobacteriia; order Coriobacteriales; family Coriobacteriaceae; genus Collinsella. Next base: position 54,824 of record CAJJZP010000011.1, on the reverse strand, counting down.
CGCCTCACGGTCAAAGCCGCAGGAGTGCTCGCGAATGTGGTGTTCAAAATCGTCGCGGAAGCCGCGAATGGCGGTGAGCGCCATGGCACCAGCCTCGTAGCCGATGGCGCAATCGCTCGAAAGGTAGATGGTGCGGGCCGTACGCTCGATCAGATTGAGCGTGGACTCATCGGCTCGGCCCTCAAGCACGTCGGCGAGCAGGTCGCTCAGCGCGCTCAGACCCACACGACAGGGCGTGCACTTGCCGCAGCTCTGGGTGGAGCACAGGTTGACGAGCGCCGCCGTAAACTCGACGGGGCACGGGGCAAGCGAGCTCACCGCCAGACGACGTCCAAGCGCATCATGCAGGTCGTCCATAACGGCCTGGGCGTGGCTGCGCTCCATTACATGCAGTCGTGCCATAAGATCCCCTCTCACATGGCAGCCCGGAGGCGAGGCCGGGCGAAAATGCTACATGCAACACACTGGCCTAATAAGTTGTTTGGCAACAACACAGTTCGGCAGGCGGTATAAAACGCGGCCCTCAGCGGTGCTAAACACCTTTATCGCAGATAAATGCCATATTTGGTAAAACGCGTTACCAAATGACAATGCCCCGCCCACGCAATCACGTGGACGGGGCATTGCTCCAGGTATGCGGCCAGCGACCCTGTTGCTTTTACTTAAGCTCGGGCCAGTAACCCTTGTTGGCCTCGATCATGTCGTCGAGAACCTCCTTGGCGACCTTCATCGAAGGCACGGTCTTGTTCAGCGTAAAGGCCTTGAGCGCCTTCTCGTAAGAACCCTCGATCGTAGCCTCGACCACGAGCTTCTCGGAGTTCAGCTGCTGCATCATAAGACCTTGCTGGAACAGAGGAATGTTGTCGCGGCTGATGACCTCGGGGCCGTTCTTGCCAATGTAGGCAGGCAGCTCGACCATAGCGTCGTAGGGCATGTTGGGGATAGCGCCCTTGTTCTCGCAAATGACCAGGAAGCGCTGCTTGGTGTCGTTCTTCAGAGCGATAGCCAGGTCGGCAATCCAGTCGCCGTGGCTGCCCGCATAGAACGTGCTCTCGTCGATCTCGCCCGTCTTCTCGTAGTGATCGATACCATCAAAGAGGTTCTTCTCACGCGTCTCCTCAACCTCGTTAGCACGGGTGCGCTCGGGGTTGGAATGCTCGACGAACTCCTTCTGCTGCAGGTAGTAGTTCAGATACGTGTTGGGCAGGTACTCCGGGAAGCACTCCATGATCTCGTACTCGCCCTTCCAGACGTAGTACCAGCTGCCCTTGGTGTGGCGGTTCTGCTCGGGGTGCTCGTCGGTGGCCTCCTCGGGCTTCTTGGACATCAGCGAGCTCATGCCCTTGAGGTAGGAATCGGGCAGCAGGATCTGGTGCTCCTTGATGTACTCGCGCAGCTGCGGGAGCACCTCCTCGCCCTTGTGGCGGATCGAGGTGAACCAGCCAAAGTGGTTGAGGCCAAAGTAATCGTACTCGACATCCTTCTTGTCGATATCGAGTGCGGCGCAAACCACGTCGATAATCGCGATCGGCATGTCGCAGATGTTGATGATGCGAGCGTTGGGACGCAGGACGCGGCAGCCCTCGGAGACGATGGCGGCAGGGTTGGAGTAGTTAAGAATCCAGTAGTCCTTCTTGGCATACTTCTCAACGTCGTCAATCAGCTCGACCATGGGGAAGATGGTGCGCATGCCGTAGGCAAGGCCGCCGCAACCGCAGGTCTCCTGGCCCACGCAGCCGTGACGCAGCGGAATCTTCTCGTCCTGCTCGCGCATGGCATAGCCGCCCACGCGCATCTGGGCAAACACGAAGCTCGCGTCCGTAAAGGCAGTCTCCTTGTCGGTGGTCACCGTGAGCTTGATGTCCAGGCCAAGGTCCTCGTGCAAAATCCAGTCCACGAGCACGCCGATCTTGCGCTGGCGCTCCTCGTTGATGTCGTACAGACGAATCTCGTCAACGTCGAGTTCGTCCTTGCGCAGAGCGATGGACTTGACGATGCCAGGGGTAAAGGTGGATCCGCCACCACACAGAGTAATGATCATTGTTTACTGCTCCTTCTCAATTGCGTTTTCGACCTTGTCGCGCATCTCGGCGACCTTCATGCCAAAGATGATCTGGATATTGTTGCCGTTGCGGTTGATGCCGCTGTTGGGCACGTGGTTGATGAGGTCCTCATCGATGAGGTCCGGGTTCTTAACGTTCACGCGAAGACGTGTAAAGCAGTTCTCGAGCTCCTCGATGTTGTCCTTGCCGCCAAGACCTGCGACCAGGTCGGCAATACCTGCATCGACGCCCTCTGCGGGAGCTGCGGCAACAGCGCCCTGCTTCACCGCGACAGACGCGGCGGCCTCGCCCTCGGCAACGGACTCGGCGAGCTCGGACTCCTCCTCGCGGCCAGGCGTGTGGAGGTTGAGCTTCTTAATAAGGAAGGTGAAGAGGAAGAAGTACAGAGCGGCGTTGACGACTCCGAGCACGAGCATCATCGGCCAGTTGGTCTTATCGACACCAAGGACCAGGTTGGAAACCACGATGTTGATAATGCCGCCTGCAGTCGAAGCGGGCACGGAGAGGACCTTGAGCAGGACCAGGAAGATACCGGAAAGAACCGAGTGAACAACAAAGAGCACGGGAGCGGCAAAGACAAAGAGGAAGTCCATGGGCTCGGTGACACAGGAGAGCACGGCGGTGATGATCAGCGGGATGATAACGGCCTTGGTCTTATCCTTGTTCCCCTTGTAAGCGGTGAAGATAAAGGCGAGACCGATACCGATGTAGGGCCACAGGTTGTTGAAGGTGTAGCTGTTGAAGTAGGTGCTATCGGAGAAGGGCTGGCCCGTCATTGCCATCTCGGCAACACGGATGGGATAGGCGCCGGCGATAACCTGATCGCCCAGCGTCAGGGTGCCGCCCACATCGGAGAACTGGAACGGGGTGTAGATGAGGTGATGCAGACCGGTAGGAACGAGCAGCTTGTTGAGCATGCCGTAGATAAACAGACCGATGTTGCCCGACTCCTTAATGATGCCGGCAACGGAGGAGATGGCACCCTGAACCGGAGGCCAAACGATGCAGAAGCCAGCACCCATGATCCAGGAAATGATGATCATGATCAGGAACGGAAAACGAACGCCCGAGAACATCGAAAGGGCAATGGGGAACTGCTTGTTCGAGTACTTGTTGAACACGGCACCGGTGATGCAACCAAGAATGATGCCGCCAAACACGCCGGTATCGAGCACCTGAATGCCCATAACGGTGCTCTGGCCGGTTCCGGTAAGACCGAGCATGCCGCTCGCTTCGGCAAGAGAGCCGGTGGCGTTGAGCACGATGTTGTTAGCCTGCAGGAACAGGAAGAACGACATCAGGGCAATCAGCGAAGCATGGCCCTTGTTCTTCTTTGCCATGGCGCCGGCGATGCCCACGCAGAACAGAATCGAGAGGTTGTTGATGATAAACATCAGCGACTGATAGACAACGGCGCCCACAAGCTGGAACGGACCGGAGCCCAGTACGGGGATCAAGGCGCAAATGGTCTTGTTGGTCAGAATAATGCCCACGATGAGCAGAATGCCGGCAACCGAGAGATACATCATCGGCTGGACGATTGACTTCGCGAACACCTCCAACGGCGCTTTGAAATTGAACTTCTTTTTTGCGGTCATAGCGGTACTCCCCTTCCTTTTCCGCAAATTAAGACAGATGTGCCCTGGACAAGGCCATAAGCCCTGCCTTATATCAATCGATGTGTGGGCACGTTATGCCTAGAGACCAGGTTCTCCAAGCAGGTTAACAATGTGATATGCGAGATAACTCTTCTCGGCATCGGTAACGACAACGTTATAGGTAGACGACAAGTGGGCGGCTATGGCGTCCGCGCACGAGAACGCGCACGGATACTTAGTTTCATCGATTCGGAACAGTGCATCGTCATTGATCTGCCCGGCCGCGGGGTCAAGCGCCCGCTGTGCGAAAAACTGCAGGTGGCGGACGAAACGCTCATAGGGCAGCGAGGTGTCATCGAGGGTCGTAGCATAGCGCTCGGAAACAATCGCGAGCACGTCGCGAACAAGCTGGACCGAGATGATGAGACGGTCGGAGCGTTGCGGCATGGTGGCGTTGACGATATGCAGCGTAATAAAACCCTGCTCTTCTTCGCTCATCTGGATGCCCATATACTCCTTGACAATCTGCAGCGCACGGCCCGCAAGCGCATACTCCTTGCGATAGAACTGCTGGATCTCGAGCAGCAACGGATTCTCGCAGGGGACGCCCTTGCGCTCGCGCTCCAAAGCAAGGCTGATATGGTCTGCGAGAGCAATGAGAATCTTGTCGTTGATATCAACATTGAGCTCTCGACGAAGCATCTGAACGATGTCCTCGGAAATCACGAGGTTGACGGTGGGGATGGACTCTAAAAGATGTGCCAAGCGGTCAATCGTACGCGAATCCTGAGAAGTTCCCTCCTGCAACGCGTAGGTCTTTTCGACCGATGCCTCGTCGATGGCATCGCCGGCATGACGGCCAAAGCAGAGACCTCGACCGATGACGATGAGCTCAGAGCCATCGTCCGAAGTGACCATTGCGACGTTGTTGTTGAAAACTCGCTTGATAACCACGGTACCCACCACAAGAATTTACTCGGAAAGCCAGACGACAGGCTCTTTAACAGCAACAGGGCCGGAAGCGTGCTCACGAAGAGTCGAGTTCTCCGAACGCTCGCACACGATAACGAAGACCGTGGGATCGAAGCCGGCGGCGCGGACCGCGTCGAAATCGACCTCGACGAGGGGCTGGCCCGCGTCGACATGGTCACCCTGGGCAACAAGCGCATGGAAGCCCTTGCCCTCAAGTTTAACAGTGTCGATTCCGATATGCAGCATCACCTGAGCAGAGCTGTCGTCGGACATGATGCCCAGCGCGTGCTCAGTCGGAAACAGCGCCGCGACGGTGCCGGAAACAGGAGCGCACACCGTTCCCTCTTGGGGAACCACGGCAACGCCATCGCCCACGGCGCGGCTGCTAAAAGCGGGGTCATTGGTTTTTTCCAGATGAACAAGCTCGCCGGAAACGGGAGCGAGGATTTCGAACTCGGAAGATGCAGTCTTCTGCTCATCCGAACCGCCCATCAGGCGAGAAAAGAAACCCATGGTGGCATGTCCCTTCATAAATATAGCCCAACCAAAATCAAGCGAATGCGTCCATAGAGACACATCCGTTCAAAGACTTTGGTTAGGCCCACGTCCGAGGGACTCGGTAACCTTCCGCATTTCTTTTTACGGGAGCTATTGTAGACAAGCCCAAAGCCAGAACAATCATTATGACCGGTGAACGGTATTTATTCTCCGATAAACGGTTTTTAGGCGATATTTGGATGTCTCTATAGTTTTGTAACCCTCGTGGCTATTCCCGGTGGGGCACCCGACCCCGTATCGCGGTGCATGTCGCCCCCAATCTGGGTATCCGGTGCATGGTGCCCTATTGTCTTGCATAATTTCGCTTGCGTCATGCATAAAAAGACGGGGGCACCCCTTCCCGTCCCAACGTACCCCTGCTTGGACCGTGCAAAAACCGGAGTATTCAGCATCGCGGTCCCCGTCGGCGACGCCGCGAATCGGGGAAGCCGCGCGATCGGCGTCATTTTGGGGCCCGGCGCGACGCGAAACGCGTGATATTGCCGCGCCGGACCCCGTCCGCCAACCCAAATAGTCTGTCGAAGGATCTCGCTGGCCCAAAAAGACGCTTCCGGTGCGTATACAGCCGCCCCGGCCTGCTGAATACTCCCAAAAATGCACGGTGCACCCGGAGGGACCCGTGCATGCCGTGAAAAAACACGCTCACATCCAAAAGAATGCGAGCGTGAAAGCCAGATGGCAGCAGGGGCGCCAGACGGCGAGCGGAATCCCTGGCGTGTCCGCCCGGGCACCGCAGCCGCCGCGTGTCAGTGGGGAGTTTCACGTTCTCCGTCGATGCCAGAACCCCGCATACGCGAATCTCCAACTAAGCCGATAGCCCACATCTCTTGCCGCGACCGTCTCCGTGCATTTTCGTTAGGGAGCCGCCCCACCTCAAGCTGCGCCCTCTAAAAAGGGCCCCGAGCATAGTCTGCTCGGGGCCCAAATTCATCTCGCCTTACCGCGCGATGCGTATGTTACTTGCGCTTGCCGCCGCCGTCGCCGGGACGACGGGAGCTGCCGCCGCGCTTGCCGCCACGATTGTTGCCATAGCTGCCACGGTTATCGCGACCGCCGGCACGACCGCCGCGGGAGCCGGCTTGGTTGCCGCCGCGCCCGCCGCGATAGCCGCCACGGCGCTCCTCGCGGGTGTCGTCGTAGTTGCGCCAGTCATCGCGACGATCGCGGCTGGCACGCGGATCGCGACGATCACGCGACTCATTCGAACGACCGGCGCCGCTGCGACCACCGTTGCCACGAGCGCCCTCGCGACGCTCGCCACCGCGGCCACCCTCGCGGCCTCCGCGCTCGTCAAAGCGCTTGCCGCCGCGGGACTCGCCGCCGCGGGTACCACGCTCGTCACGCGAGCCACGGCCTTCGCCGCCACGGCGCTCATCGCGCCCGCCGCGCTCGCCATCGCGACCGGAGCGACGACGGTCACCCGAACCGCGCTTGCCACCGCGCGAACCGCGGCCCTCGTCTTCGCGCTCAACACGACGACGACCGCCACGGTCCTCGTCTTCACGACGACGGCGGTGCGCTTCGCCCTGGAACTGCTTGGCACGGCGCTCGGCACGGTTGCCGCGCGGGGTCTGCTCGACAGCAGCAGCACCCCCGCGCTCCTCGGCAGCCACCTCGCGAGCCACGCTCTCCACAGCCTCGTCCACGCGAGCCTGAACGCCCTCGCGCACGCGGGTCTTGCCGCCGCGCTTGGGACGGCTCGGACGCTCGCCGTCGCCGCGACGCTCATCGCGACCGCGGTTGGAACGACCGGCAACATCGCCGTAATCGTCGCCGTTGCGCTTGCCGTCGCGACGTGCCTGCTCGAGCTTCTTCTTGCTCTTGGACTTGCCGCGCTTGGTCTTCTTCTTCACCTTAAAGGCCGCAGGGTCGCGCTCGGGATCAACCGCGGGCGGGTTGGGACCCACATGCAGGTCGCCGGCCTCGTAGATGTCGGCGGTCTTGTCCATGAGCTTCTCGATCTCGTAGAACTCATCGACGTCCTGCTCGGTCACAAACGTAATGGCCCAGCCCAGCTCGCCGGCGCGGCCTGTGCGGCCAATGCGGTGGATGTAGTCGGTCGGCTCTGCCGGCACGTCAAAGTTCACAACGTAGCGCACGTCGCTAATGTCGATGCCGCGGGCGAGAACATCGGTTGCCACCAGCACGTCGACGGTGCCGTCGCGGAAGGCCGAAAGCGCGCGCTCGCGCTGGGCCTGGCTGCGGTTGCCGTGGATCGCGGCGGCCTTGATGCCCTTACGCTCCAAGCGACGGCAGCAGCTGTCGGCGCGGTGCTTGGTGCGCATAAAGACGATCGTGCGCTCCGGGCCCTCCTTCTTGAGGAACTCGGGCAGCAGGTTATTCTTGGCCTCGATAGAGACCGGGAACACAAACTGGTCGACAGTGTCGGCGGTCGATGTGGCGGGCGCGATCTCCACGCGTGCCGGGTCGCTCACCAGGTCGGTGATCTCGCCCACGGCCTCCTCGTCGAGCGTGGCCGAGAACAGCAGCGTCTGGCGCTCGGCCGGCGTCTCGCGCACAATACGGCGAACGGCGGGCAAAAAGCCCATGTCGAGCATGCGGTCGGCCTCGTCCAGCACCAGCACCTTGACCTCGTCCAGGTGGCAAGCGCCCTGCTCGATCAGATCGACCAGACGGCCCGGCGTGGCGACCAGGATGTCGCAGCCGTACTTGAGCGCCGCGGTCTGCGGCTTGTAGCTCACGCCGCCCACGACGGTCACGGCAACATGGCCGGTGACGTCGGCAATCTTGCTGGCGACCTCGTCGATCTGCTGGGCGAGCTCGCGCGTGGGGGTAATGACGAGCATCACGGGGCCGCGGCCGTTGCCCTCGGGCTTCTTGGCGCCGCGACGGCGGTTGCGGCCGCCGCGCTCGCGCACGGGCTTGGGCGGAGCAATGTGCTCCAGATTGTTCATGGTCGGCAGCAAGAAGGCGGCCGTCTTGCCGGTGCCGGTCTGAGCGGCGGCAAGCAGGTCGCGGCCCTCGAGCACCACGGGGATCGAGCCGGCCTGCACGGGCGTGGGCGCCGTGTAGCCCAGGTTCTCGATGGCACGAAGCATCTCGTCCGAAAGTCCCAGCTCGTCAAAGGCGGGCAGGTTCTCGGTCGCGGACTCGACGGCCTGGGCAGCATTGGCCTCGTCGGCAGCATCGAAGGCAGCCTGGGTCATGGCCTCGCGGGTCTCGTCCAGAATCTCGGCGTCCGTGACGTCAGATACAGAATTACGCATATGTTGTTGTTCCTTATCTGCACGCGTTATGGGCACGGCATGCAGCCGCGCGGGGCGTGCTTGGTAGTGCGCTAATACATACAAAACAGGTGCGCACAGAGAGGACGTTGCTCAGCACGCTGGCGATCGCTTTGGCAGCCCTATCACGCGCCGTCCAGACGCAGCGGCCCTAAGCGATGGAGCAGATTCGCCGCCGGTTAGTATACCCGCGCTTCGCATGCCCCCACGTAAACCACAGATGACGAGGCGGGTCTGGGCCGATTGTCTCAATCTGTAACAGTTACGAGACAAAACCGGGTCTACACGTTACAGATTGAGACGAACTCAAACATCGCAAAACATAATCTCGATCTGTAACAGTTAGAAGTCATTTTCCCCGCTAGATGTTACAGATCGAGATGTTTGACATGAGCTGCCAACGATTGAGCAGCCACCCTCATCTGTAACGAAATGTCATACATTTCTTTCTATACTGGACACCCCCAGGGGGTATGGGTGTATAGTATCGGTTGGTTAACATTTCCGACACTACGTCACAGAAAGGAGAAGCCATGGCTCAAGATAAGTTCGACGTGGGTGGCATGACATGCGCCGCCTGCCAGGCGCACGTGGATCGTGCCGTGAGCAAGCTCGACGGCGTCGAGAGCGTCGCGGTCAATCTGCTCGCCGGCTCTATGCTGGTGGACTACGACCCCGCGCAGGTCACCCCCGACGACATCTGCACCGCCGTCGATCGCGCTGGCTACTCGGCCTCACCCGTCAGCACGGGCACCGACGCCGCCCAAAGCGGCAGTACGCAAGCCAGGTCCGGCGCCGCCCATATGGAGTCGCCCACCAAAAAACTGGAGGCCGCCGCCTCTGCCATGCGCACTCGTCTCATCGTCTCGATCGTATTCCTCATCCCACTGTTCTACATAGGCATGGGGCACATGCTTGGCTGGCCGCTGCCCGGCGTCTTCACCGACCATACCCACAGCATGACGCTCGCCCTCACCGAGCTCGTCCTGCTTATCCCCATCGTCTATGTCAACGACGCGTACTTTATCAACGGGTTTAAATCGCTCGCGCACGGCGCGCCCACCATGGACGCCCTTATTGCCGTGGGCGCCACCGCTTCCGTCGCCTGGTCGCTCTACGCCATGTTTATCATGGCCGACCAGCTGGCCGCCGGGCAAATCCACGAGGCCATGATGACGAGCATGGGCAACCTGTATTTTGAGAGTGCGGGCACGATCCTGTCGCTCGTCACCGTGGGCAAATACCTCGAGACACGCAGCAAATCCAAGACCGGCGGCGCCATCGAGGCGCTCATCGACCTGGCGCCCAAGAGCGCGACCGTCGTGGCAGAGGACGGCACCGAGACCACCGTCGACGTCGACAGCATCCTTCCCGGCCAGGTCCTGCGCGTACGCCCCGGAGAGTCCATCCCCGTCGATGGCGTGGTGCTCGAGGGCAGCTCGGCCGTGGACGAGAGTGCGCTCACCGGCGAGTCCATCCCCGTGGAAAAGACCGCTGGTGCCACCGTCAACGCGGCCACGGTCAACCGCACGGGCTCGTTTACCTTCCGCGCCACGCGTGTGGGCGCCGACACGTCGCTCGCCAAGATTATCCAGCTCGTCGAGGACGCCAACACCACCAAGGCGCCCATCGCCCGCATGGCCGACAAAGTCGCCGGCGTGTTCGTGCCCGTGGTGTTTGTAATCTCTGCCGTAACTTTTGTGGCGTGGATGGTGCTGACCGGAAGCATCAACGAGGCGCTCACTTCCGCTGTCGCCGTGCTGGTGATCAGTTGTCCGTGCGCGCTCGGCCTGGCCACGCCCGTCGCCATTATGGTGGGCACCGGCAAGGGCGCCGAGATGGGCATTCTGTTTAAGAGCGCTGAGGCGCTGGAGAACCTGCGCAGCGTGGGCACCGTGGTGCTCGATAAGACGGGCACGGTCACCCGCGGCAAGCCGGCCGTGACCGACATTGTGGTTGTCGCGCGCGCCGACGGCTCGCCCGCTATGAGTGAAAAGGCGTTACTGAAGCTCGCTGCCGCGCTGGAGCGCTCGAGCGAGCACCCGCTGGCCGAGGCGATCATGGCCGAGTGTGAGTCGCGCGGAATCGTGGCGCGCACGGTCGAGGACTTTGCCGCCGTGCCTGGACGAGGCGTTACGGCGCGCGAGGGACAAAACGTCATCGCTGCCGGCAACGTGCGCCTGATGGTCGAGCTGGGCGCGAAGGTGCCCGCCGGCCTTGCCGAGCAATTTGCCGCCGAGGGCAAGACGCCGCTGTTCTTTGCCAAGAACGGCGAGCTTGTCGGCACCATCGCCGTGGCTGATGAGGTCAAGGAGACGAGCGCCGAGGCCATCGCCGCGCTCCGCAAGCTCGGCGTCGACGTGCGCATGCTCACCGGCGACAACCGCGTGACGGCCGAGGCTATCGCCCGCCGCGTGGGACTCACCAGCGAACAGGTCATCGCCGACGTCCTCCCCGCCGACAAGGAACGCCACGTGCGCGAACTGCAGGATGCGGGCGGCAAGGTCGCCATGGTGGGCGACGGCATCAACGACTCCCCCGCCCTGGCGCGCGCCGACGTGGGCCTTGCGATCGGCACCGGCGCCGACATCGCCAAGGAGGGCGCCGACGTGGTACTCATGCGCAGCGACCTCATGGATGTTGCGCGCGCCATCGAGCTTTCGCGCGCCACGATCCGCAACATCAAGCAGGACCTGTTCTGGGCGCTGTTCTACAACGGCATCGGCATTCCGCTGGCGGCAGGCGTGTTCTTCCCCCTCACCGGTTGGCAGCTCTCGCCGATGTTCGGCGCCGCGGCCATGAGCCTGTCGAGCGTGTGCGTCGTAAGCAATGCGCTGCGCCTACGAACCTTTAAGCCTAAAGTGGCAAAATAGGTTCACCCTTAAGTCCATTTAGAACGGGTTTTCCAGGTGCCCGAGATTGACCTGAAAGAGGAGCGACGCGTACTTTGGTACGCGAGCGACGGCTTGAAGGCCAAGGTCGGGTGCCTGGGAAAGCCGACACAACAGAGAGGAATACCGATGCGATACACAATCAAGACTTCCGGCCTCATGTGCGGCCACTGCGACGCCACCGTCGAGACGGCGTTGCTCAACGTTGCCGGCGTGACCGACGCCGACGCCGATCACGAGACCCAGACCGTCCAGGTTGAGTGCGCCGACACCGTGACCGCCGAGCAGCTCGCTGCCGCCGTCGAGGGCGCCGGCGAGAAGTTCCACGCCCTGTCCGTGACCGCCGCGTAGCAGCTACCAGAAGCATTCGACCCCATCGACCAGAAACGAGGACCCGCCATGATGGCAGACCACAAATCGGTGACCCGCATGCTCAAGACGGCACGCGGCCAGATCGACGGCATCTTGCGGATGGTCGATGAGGACCGCTACTGCGTCGATATTTCCACGCAGCTCATGGCAACGCAGGCGCTCATTGCGCGCATCAACGCCGACGTGCTCAAGGCGCATATCGAGGGCTGCGTGACTTCGGCAATCGAATCGGGCGACGAAGACCTCAAAGCCGCCAAGCTCGCCGAGATCGAACGCGTCGTCGACAAGCTCTCCAAGTAATTGGGGCATTGGGGACGGACTGCTTTGCACCTTCTTGGTGCATCGGGGACAGGTATGTTTGCACCACCTTGTGCAGATTGACCTGTCCCCCTTGCTCTAAATCGGGTATAAAGGCGTGCAGCATATCGAACGAAAGGCAATTTGCATGAATGACTTTATGAAGGGCCGCAATGGTGCCGATGAGCTCACCATCGTTATGGGCTTTGTCGGCATCGCCATCGCGATGATCGGATCGATAGCCCATATCCAGTGGCTCAGCTGGATTGCCATCGCCGTAATCGTGATTGGCGTGCTGCGCGGCCTGTCCAAAAACATCGACGCACGTCGCAAGGAAAACGCGGCCTTTGTCGCCGCGACCGCTAACGTCCCCGGCCTGGGCAAGTTCGTAGCGAGCTTGGGTAGCGGCGCCGCGGCTGCCAACGCCTCGCGCACGGCCGGTACCAGCAAGGAAGACTTTGAGCGTGCCAAGCGCACGGCCAAGAAGATGTGGAAGGGTCGCAAGACCACGGCATACCTCAAGTGCCCCAACTGCGGCCAGATGCTCTCCGTCCCCAAGGGCAAAGGCAAGATCCGCGTCACCTGCCCCAAGTGCCACGCCAAGATGGAAACCCGCTCCTAGCGCCCGCACGCGGGACAAATTAATCAGGTTTGTTTGTCCCAAATCTTAAGTATTTGTTCGATAAAAAAGCCGAGGCCTCGTGTTGAGACCTCGGCTTTTTGCATGCGGCAACGGAGCTGCCCCTTTGTCACATCTACGCCACACCGTCGCAGGCCAGCTCCTCAGCCAGCGCTTCGGCAGGCATGGCCATAATCGCGTCGAGCTCGGCGTCCACCTCGGGAATACGCTTCACCATGAGCTTGCGTACCAGATCACCGCGACACATCACATGCGTCGGCTCACGCAGAGCGCACAGGTCATCGAGCGGATTCTTGCGCGTCACCAGGATATCGGCGGCCTTGCCGCACTCGATCGTACCGGTCTCGCCGCCCAGCCCCAGCAGCTCGGCGTTGACTTGCGTAGCCGTATGCAGCGCGAAGGCGTTGCTCACACCGACATACTTGGCAAAATAGGCAACCTCACGCCACATGTCGTACTGCGTCACGAACGGGCAGCTTGAGTCCGTGCCCAGGCCCACCTTAATGCCAGCTTCCAGTGCGGCACGGGCGCTCTCGATGATGCCCGAGCACACGATGTCGCCGTTCTTCTTTTGTGTATCGGTCGAATGGGTCTTTTCCGGGTCGAGCAATACAAACGGCAGCGCCGGGCTGATCGTGCAGGTCACGCTCGGCGCGCGTCCCTCGAGCTGTGTGCCCGCGGCGCCGCGATACAGCTCCAGGATCTCGGGCGTCATCGGGGCACCGTGCTCGATCGTGTCGACCCCGGCCTCAAGCGCGGCCTTCACGCCCTCGGTGCTCTCGACATGAGCCATAACCGGCAGACCCACCTCGTGCGCCGCCTTGCACGCCGCCGCGGCAACCTCCACCGGCATACGCAGCACACCCGGCTCGCCCACCTCGGTCGCATCGAACACACCGCCCGTTACGAACAGCTTAATGACGTCGGCGCCGCGCGCATACAGGTCTCGCACCTGCTCGGCTGCCTCGACGGGGCTGTTGGCCACCTGGGCGAACAAGTCCGCGCCATGGCCGCCCGGCACCGTGACGCCCGTTCCCGGCGCTACCAGGCGCGGACCCTGATACTTGCCGGCGTCGATAGCGTCGCGCACGGCAATGTCGGCAAACAGCGGGTCGCCCGCGCCGCGCACTGTGGTCACGCCGCTTGCCAGCTGCTGCTGGGCACTGCCCTTGAGGATGCGGCGGACGATGGCGCGGCCCACGGGATTATCGAGCTTCTTCATAAGTGCGCCCGCATCGCCGGCCGAGACAGGCTTGCCCGAGCCGCACAGGTGCACATGCATATTGATGAGGCCGGGCATGAGGTACGCGCCGGCCAGGTCGATGACCTCGGCACCTGCAGGCGCCTGCGCCACAGCACTCGGCCCCACCCACGTGATGACACCGCGCTCAACGGCCACGGCCATATCGGGTTGCGGCTCCATATGCTCCGAGCCATCCAGAATGGTCGCATTGATAAACAACGTAGAACGATCGGCAGACGCCATATCGAGCTCCTCCCCCTCAGAAAACTTGAACATCTGTCCATTGTTATCCAGTGCAGCCCGATTGCCACAGACATATCGGTTAACGGAGGAAAGAGGGGATGTGGGGGACGGAATACGTTGCAGTCCCACCCCAGCGACACCAGGGAAATGTCTCGATCTGTAACAGCTACAGGGTTATTAGGCCCCTTGATGTTACAGATCGAGACATTCGGTCGACGTTTCACCGGCTTGTCTCGATCTGTAACAATTACGAGCTCAAACAGCCTCTAAACGTTACAGATCGAGACAAAACCTCTCAGCGCCCATACCACTGGCATCTCCACTCCTCAGCCAATTCAACCTGCCGAGGAATACCCGCCAGCCTCATTTTCTCGATCAGCTTCCCCGGATTCTTGAGCTCATCAAACGTAAACCGAAGCACCTTATGCCCGAGCATTGTCAGATGAGATTCCCGCTGACGCTCTGCCACGAATGGGTCAGCCGACTCCCGACCCTCGCCGCTCTGCAAGGTGTACTTCCCCTTTCCGTCGAGCTCGCCGATGACACACGTCCCGTCCTCGAGCCGCCAAAAATAGTCGACGCGAAACACCTGGCTCGGATCGAGCGGGTCGCGAAACTCCACCTGCAGCTCCGGAACCGGAAAGCCGTACGCAATAAAGAATGCTCGGAACCGAGACTCGCCGCCGTTTTCAGACAGCCCGTCCGCATACGACGCAATCACCTGTGCCCTGCGATACCCTCGCCTGCCCTCGCAATCGGCGCGGAGGCGCTCGCACAAATCCCCACGTGATACGCCTTTCGCCCGCAGTGCAGAATCGGCAATCGCCAACCCGTAGGAGAACGGTGCACGCAGTAGGCAATCCTCCACCGTGCGCCAAAACGACGTCACCTGCACGCCGTCGACTTGTTCAAGTGCGCCCGCCGCCTGCGGACGCAACAGCCGACATCCTGCACTCAGCGGCACCGAGCAACCTGTCTTAACAAGATATCGTGGCCCAAGCAGATCATTCGGCACCTCCAGACCCCACAAAAGTGCCGCGTCATAGCCCCAAAACGCCCAATCGGGATGAAACTCCGCAAGCCCTTTGATGGCCCGCAGCGCTCGCTCCGTCGGCGTCAGCGCATCCCAATCATGTTGAAAGCAGAACAAATACGGCTCGGGTTCCGCGATATCGTCGGTTCCAACATGACGCCGCAGCCACATGAGCTCGGCATTGTCATGCGTTGCGAGCAGCGCACCTTGCTCGGTCGCCTCCGTGAGTCGCGCGAGCGTCCTATTCCGCGCCAACGTGTTGCGAGTCGTATGCTTGTGCTTGAAAACGGTATTAGACACTTCCATCACCACCACATCGGACAAATGGACCATCGTCACCGTTGCCTCCACCGACAAACGTCTTGATCTGTAACAAGAAGAACGATTTTTGGACTGTAGATGTTACAGATTGAGACATTCCCCCCAGCCAGGTGCCAAACGTCTCGATCTGTAACAGTTAGACGTTCTCCAGGCCCCTAAACGTTACAGATTTAGACAAACCAGCGGCGCCCAAGCATTCGTCTCGATCTGTAACAGGTAGACCGGTGTTTTGCCCCCAAACGTTACAGATCGAGACAAAAAGGCAAAAGGCAAGGCAGGCGACAACTACCCATCCCCTACTCCCACTCCTGCTCGTAGATGTTGAGCGACTTTACGTACCGCCCCTGGGCGCCCATGATGTCGCGGACCAGACGCAAGAAGAAGCTGATGCACGAGGTGTCAAAGCCGTCCTGCAGGTCCTCCGGATGCACCGCACCCGGCCCATCGACCGCCGTATCGCTCAGCCGCGCGATGTCATACAGGTAGAGCTGTCCCGCCGTAAGCCAGACATCGTCGACGCAGGCGAGGCGCACCGCAATCGCGCCGTCACTCCAGTGCTCCTTCTGCACGATATGCGGATCGTAGACATCAAAGCGATGATCGGTGCGCGTGTCCTTCAGCACGACCATGCCGGACGCAGGATTCTTGTCCAAAATGCCAAAGCGCGAGAAATACTGCGTGTCGCGTACCTGCTCGAGCCGCTTGAGCGAGGCAGGCGAAAGCGATGCCGGCGGCTCGTCAACATACAGCTCGAGCAGCGTTTTGCCATGGCGATAGGGGCGCTCAAACAGCAGCCAATCGGTAAACGCCATGTTGTAGGCCATGATTTCGTTTTGCGAAGGCTCAGTGCAATAGCTGAGCCACGGGTCGACAATGATCTCGAACTGTTCGCGCGCCGGCTCCAGGAATTGAAACTTCCGCAGCATCCAAAAGTGAGCCATGTCGGCAATATCGTTGCCGACGGCTTCGGCTAGCTCTGCTCGGTCAAAAGCGTGGTCAGTCATGGCATCCTCCTCAAACTGATGGACCTCAATTTGAGCTTACGAGGAAGGTGGGCAGCCACGACCAGCGCGGGCAAAATAGGCCTCCGACTGCAAACCAGATACTGACCAAACACTTGACGAAAAGCTTGATCGAAAATGCGCACCGCAACAAAACCGCAGGTAGACATAGACGGCCAACCCGCCCTTTTGAGCCAGATGCCCGCAGCCACCACAGAAACAACAGGTGACCACAGCCCGAGAAGTCGACAAATGAACATCCGTACGTCGACAAACGAGCAAACTGCTCGCAAATCCGCAAGGAGTGTCCCCGAGTGCCGACAGAAAAGGAACGTCCCTAACTGCCGGCACTTAGGGACGTTCCTTTTAATATGAGCAGGACATTGTCAAGAGGCAAAATCGGGCCTGGCCCCAACGATATGGGGTCAGGCCCTCTCCCTATATCAACCCGTCCGCGGCGACCTCGGCGTGTCTTACCGACGCTCGTCTTTGCAGTTTAATATCCGCCCGTGGCGATCTCTCGCTGGGCAATCCGTTGCTACGGCTGAGGCTTCTACGTCGAACCGACAGTCTGTGCACGCGTGTGGCGCCCTGGGCGCTCGCAGAAAAGGGACCTGAGGTTCGCCTCAACGGCTTCGGATCGAACCGCTTCCGGGGTGACTGGCTTATGTGCGGGGGACCGCCCCCCCCTACGCCTCCTCGGCCATGAGGCCGACCGCCCACACCCAGCAGGCGAGCTCGCGCGCCGTGGCCACGTTCGCCTTGTTGCCGTGGACCCCGCGCGCGAGCAGCGCCTCCCGCCTCTCGACCAGCCTCCGCACGCCCTTGGCGGCATGCCTCCGGGCGCCCCGGTCCGGGGCCTGGCCCTTGGCGAGGTCCTTCGGCCGCCCCGAGCACGTCAGGTAGTGCCACGCGGCCTCGACCAGCGTCTTCCTCAGGTGCTTGTTGCCGGCCTTGGTGATCGCGCCCCTGCGGTCGCTCTCCCCGCTGGAGTGCTCGGAGGGCGTCAGGCCGACCCACGCGGCGAACGAGCGGGCGTTCCTGAACCTGGAGAACTCGCCGGCCTCGAACACGAGGTCGGCGGCGGAAGCGGTGTCGACGCCCTTGAGGCAGCGCAGGGAGTCGACCCTCTTCCGCCACCTGGGCTTGCGGGCCTCGGCCTCGACGAGCCCCTCGAGCCTCGCCTTCTCCTCCGCAGCCCGCCTGACCGCGTCGACGTAGTAGGCGATGCGCGTCGTTGTCGGCCCCCTCCGCGAACCTAATCGACTCGATCCAGGACCAGTGCGCCCGGGTCCAGTTGCCCTTCCTGCGGCCGGTGGGCGTCCTCTCGTCGAAGACGAGCCCGTGCCTTAGCAGGAACTTGGAGAGCCGCTGCTTCGAGCGCGAGAGGTCGTCCCTCGCGTCCTCGAGCGCCCTGGTCAGGTCGCGGGCGGCCTCGCACTCGTCGTCGGGGACCCACACCTCGACCACGTTGCCGACCGACAGCATGCGGGCGAGGAACTCGGCGTCGTTGCGGTCGTTCTTCCTGCGCCTGTCCGCGCTGGGCTTGATCATCTTCGAGACGGCGCCGACCACGCAGTCGACCCCCAGGCCGGAGAGCCTCTTCTGCAGGTCGAAGCCCGTGACCCCGGACTCGTACACGCACCTGGCCCCGGGGTCCACGGAGCGGACCCACTCCGCGACGGCGCCGGCGTCGTAGCCGAAGGTCGCGGCGCGCACCTCCCCGGTCATGACGTCGAGGGAGACGGCCTTTATCGAGCGGGCGTGGACGTCGAGGCCGACGAAGGTGGTAGTATCGAGCATGGGAGCCCCTTCCATGAATGCGGCGTGGCCGCCGCGGCTGAATTAGACACTCACCATTGTCGGCCTAATCCGCGGTCCTTCATGCAGCAGGGGCTCTCAATGTTTTTATGTCCTGCTCATATCGTCTGTGCCGGCAGTTAGGGACAGCCCTTTCCGATTCGATTGTTGAGTATCTCCGTGACTACTTTACAGTTCCAGCGCGTCGGCGACTTCGGCTGCGCAGGCCAGGGCATCGGCCATGGCGTTCACCACGAGCGAGCTGCCGTTGCGGGCATCACCCGCCACATACACCGGCACGGCATCCGCAGCAACACCATCCACGCGGGCCGCAAGGTGCGAGCCCTCGGAAGCCATCACGGGCAGCGGGCGGCCCGCCGTGGCAACGGGCACGCCGACAGCTTCGAACACGCTGTGTTCCGGACCCGTAAAGCCACAGGCGATGAGCACCAGCTGCGCCGGCACCTCGTGCTCGGAGCCCGCAATGCGTTCGGGCTTGCCGGCCGACCAATCCAGATCGACCACGCGCAGACCCGCAGCCGCGCCCTTCTTGTCCAGCAGCACCTCGAGCGTGTCCACGCCCCAAGCGCGCATCTCGCCGCCCATGGCAGCGATAGCCTCCTGCTGGCCGTAGTCGGTCTTCTTCACGTTGGGCCACTGCGGCCAGGGGTTGCCTGCCGCGCGCTTATCGGGCGCAGCCGGCAAGAACTCAAACTGGCGCACGCTGCGCGCGCCCTGACGCACGGCGGTACCCACGCAGTCGTTTCCAGTATCGCCACCGCCAATGACCACGACGTCCAGGCCGCGCGCGTTCACCGCGGGCTTGCCGCCATCGAGCACCGAGACGGTCGAAGCCGTCAGGTAGTCCACGGCATACACCACGCCCGGGGCATCAATGTTCGCAGCCGAAAGTCCACGCGGAGCACGGGCGCCGGCAGCCACCACGGCGGCGTCAAAGTCGTCGAGCCTGGCGGTAACCTTGGGATCGCTCACGTCGGCGCCCAGCTCGAACACAATACCCAGCTCGCGCATGAGCGCCACACGACGCTCGACCACAGACTTCTCGAGCTTCATGTTGGGAATGCCGTACATGAGTAGGCCGCCGGGGCGGTCGTCGCGCTCAAACACCGTCACGCGGGCACCGCGACGTGCAAGCTCCCATGCTGCCACCAGGCCAGCCGGGCCGGAACCAACCACGGCGACCGAGGGCGCGTCCTCCCCTGCCGGCTCAAAGCGACGTGGGCCGCCGTTGGCCCACTCATGGTCGCTGATCGCACGCTCGTTATCGTGAATCGTCGTGGGTTGGCCGTCGACCGAGCCCAGGTTGCACGCGGCCTCGCACAGTGCCGGGCACACGCGGCTCGTGAACTCAGGCATGGGCGAGGTGAGCGACAGGCGCTCGGCAGCCTCATCCCAGCGGCCGCGGTACACCAGCTCGTTCCACTCGGGAATCAAGTTGTGCAGCGGGCAGCCGCTCGGACGTGCCTTGCCAAAGCTCGCGCCCATCTGGCAAAACGCCACGCCGCACATCATGCAGCGGCTCGCCTGGGCGCGACGTGCGTCGTCATCGAGCTCCACATACAGGGGATCAAAATCATGACTGCGCTCCTCCACGGGACGCAGCTCGTGGGTCACGCGATCGATATCAAGAAAAGCACCGGGCTTACCCATGGCACTTACGCCTCCTTCTTGGTCGAAGCAGCAGGGCTGGCAGCCACGGACGCAGCACCCGCAGCACCGCCCGCAACATCGAAGCGAGCAACATCCGCGTCACTCGCGCGACCGGTCACAATGTCAAACGCCAGCTCCTCGGCCTGCGCATGCGTCTTGCCGACGGCCTCGGCGGCGGCGACAATCGCCAGCACGCGCTCGTACTCGGTCGGAATGACCTTCACAAAGTGCTTGCTCATCGTCTCAAAGCTGTAGAGCAGCTTAATGCCGCGCGGGCTCTGCGTCACGTCCACGTGCTCCTGGATGAACTCGCGAATCTGCGCCAGCTCGCCGGCCGTCGGGGCTTTAAGCTCAACGCTCTCGTGGTTCACACGGGCATCGAGCGTGCCGTATTGGTCAAAGACATAAGCCACGCCACCCGTCATACCGGCGGCGAAGTTCTGCCCGACCTCGCCCAGGATGAGCGCCAGACCGCCCGTCATGTACTCGCAGCCATGGTTGCCGCAGCCCTCGACCACCACGGTGGCACCGGAGTTGCGTACGCCAAAGCGCTGGCCGGCCAGACCGTTGATGAAGCCGCGGCCGCTCGTGGCGCCAAAGAACGCAACGTTGCCCACGATGATGTTCTCATCGAACTTGTAGGTCGCATGCGGGTTGGGGCGCACCGACACCTCGCCGCCCGAAAGGCCCTTGCCAAAGTAGTCGTTGGCGTCGCCGCACACGTTGAGCGTAATGCCGCGCGGCAGGAAGGCGCCAAAGCTCTGACCGGCCGAACCATCGCAATCGATGGTGATGGAGCCGGCGGGCAGGCCCTCGGGATGTGCCTTGGTCACCGCGTTGCCCAAGATGGTGCCCACGCAGCGGTTGACGTTGGCGATATCGGCGCGGAAGCGAATCGGGCGCAGGTGCGCGCGGGCGTCGGCCGTGTAGGGCACGAACAGCGTGGAGTCGAGCGTCTTGTCGAGCTCGCTGTCCGCGGCCATCTGGGGCAGGAAGTGACGGCCGTCGGCACCCGGGATGTGGGCACCGAACTCGCAGGTCGCGCTTGCCAGCACGGGCGTCAGATCGAGCAGGTTAGCCTTGCGGTTGCCCGGGACCTCGATCTGGCGCAAGCACTCGGGATGGCCGACCATCTCGTCGACGGTGCGGAAGCCCAGGCTCGCCATGACCTCGCGCAGTTGCTCGGCAACAAAGAGCATAAAGTGCTCGACGTGCTCGGGCTTGCCGCGGAAGCCGCGACGCAGGCGGCAGTTTTGCGTGGCGATGCCGGTGGGGCAGGTATCCTGCTGGCAGTCGCGCTGCATGAGGCAGCCCATCGAGATGAGCGGCATGGTCGCAAAGCCAAACTCCTCGGCGCCCAGCAAGCAGGCGACGGCAACATCGGTGCCGTCCATGAGCTTGCCGTCGGCCTCGAGCACCACGCGCGAGCGCAGGCCGTTTTGCAGCAGCGTCTGCTGGGCCTCGGCAAGGCCAAGCTCCAGCGGCAGACCGGCGTGCCAGATCGAATCGCGAGCAGCGGCACCCGAGCCGCCATTGTGGCCGCTGATCAAGATCTTGTCGGCAGCGCCCTTGGCCACACCGGTGGCGATGGTGCCGACGCCGGCCTCGCTGACCAGCTTGACCGACACGCGTGCGCCGGGGTTGGCGTTCTTAAGGTCAAAGATGAGCTCGGCCAGGTCTTCGATGGAGTAGATGTCGTGATGCGGCGGAGGCGAGATCAGGCCGATGCCGGGCGTGGACTGACGGACCTCGGCGATCCAGGGGTAGACTTTCTTGCCGGGCAGGTGTCCGCCCTCGCCGGGCTTGGCGCCCTGGGCCATCTTGATCTGAATCTCGAAGGCGCTGCACAGATAGCGGCTCGTCACGCCAAAGCGTGCGCTTGCCACCTGCTTGATGGCGGAGTTCTTGGAGTCGCCGTTAGCCAGCGGGGTCTCGCGACGCGGGTCCTCGCCGCCCTCGCCGGAGTTGGAACGGCCGTGCAGGCGATTCATGGCGATGGCCATGCACTCGTGCGCCTCTTTACTGATGGAGCCATACGACATGGCGCCGGTGTTAAAGCGGCGGACGATGTTGAGCGCGGGCTCGACCTCGTCGAGTGCCACCGGGGTACGGCCGCTGGCATCAAAGTCCAGCAGGTCGCGCAGGCGCACGGCACGGCCGGTGCGGTGCAGGCGGGCGCTGTACTCCTTAAAGGTGTCGTAGCTGTCCTCACGGCAGGCGGTCTGCAGCAAGTAGACAGTCTGCGGATCGATCAGGTGATCCTCGCCGCCGAGCGGGCGCCACTTGGTCAGACCCAGCGTGGGCAGCTGATCGGGAGCCGGGCTCTTAAGGATAGCGAGCGCGGCGTCGTAGCGCTCGTTTTGGTCGCGCTCAACGTCCTCGACACCCATACCGCCCACACGGCTCACCGTGCCGGCGAAGTACGCGTTGACGAACTCCGGCGTAAAGCCCACGGCCTCGAAGATCTGCGCCGAATGGTAGCTCTGCACCGTGGAGATGCCCATCTTAGACATGATGGAAACGATGCCGGCGGTCGCAGCCTTGTTGTAGTTGGCGATGCCCTGCTCGGCCGTCACGTCCAGGTCGCCGTGTGCCGCCAGATCGCGGATGCACGCATGTGCGTTGTACGGATAGATGCCGCTCGCGGAGTAGCCCACCAGTGCCGCAAAGTCGTGCGGGGACACGGCGTCGCCGCACTCCACCACAATGTCGGCAAAGGTACGCACGCCGGCGCGGATCAGGTGGTTATGCACGCAGCCCACAGCGAGCAGCGACGGCACGGGCACCTCGCCCGCAGCGGCACGATCGCTCAACACCACGATGTTCACGCCATCGCGGACCGCAGCCTCAACGTCCTCTGCAAGCTGCTTGAGCGCAGCCTGCAGCGCGCCCTCGCCGGCATCGCGGCGGTAGACGGCACGGAAACGGCGGGTCTTAAAGCCCACGCGGTCGATGGCGCAGATGCGGTCAAACTCTTCCTCGCTCAGCAACGGGCTCTCCAAGCGCACCAGCTGACAGGCCGTGCGGGAATCCTCGAGCAGGTTGCCGTGGTTGCCCAGGTAGAGCGTGGTCGAGGTGACCATATGCTCGCGCAGGGCGTCGATCGGAGGATTCGTGACCTGGGCGAACAGCTGATAGAAGTAGTCAAAGAACGAACGCGTCTTCTTGGACAGGCAGGCCAGCGGCGCGTCGATGCCCATCGAGGCGAGCGGGGCCTTGCCCTGCTGGGCCATGGGACGCACGACCTCGTCAACATCATCCCAGTGATACCCGAGCTTAGCCATGCGCACGGCGGCGGACACCTCGGCATCCTCGGCGGGCGCGGGCGCGGCGGGCTCATCGAGCGCGTCGACGGTCAGCGTCTCCTCGGCAATCCAATCACAGTAGGGCTTTTCCTTGGCGTAACGGACGCGCAGCTCGTCGTTGTAGATCACGCGGCCGCGGGCAAAGTCGACCTCGAGCATCTGACCCGGTCCCAAGCAGCCGCTCGTCAGGATGTTCTCGGGGCGCACCTCGATGGTGCCCACCTCGCTCGCCAGCATAAAGCGGCCGTCGCGCGTCACATAGTAGCGAGCCGGGCGCAGGCCGTTACGGTCAAGGGCGGCACCCAGGGTACGACCATCGGTAAAGGCGATAGCGGCAGGACCGTCCCACGGCTCCATGAGCATGGACTGGTAGGCGTCGTAGGCGCGGCGCTCCTCACTCAGGCTGTCGTTGTGGTCCCACGGCTCGGGCAGCAACATGGACGCGGCACGCGTGAGCGGACGACCGTTCATGACCAAAAACTCAAGCACGTTGTCCAGAATCGCGGAGTCGGAACCCTCGCGGTTGATGATGGGCATCACGCGCTCAAGATCGTGCTGCAGCACGGGGCTGTACAGGTTGGGCTCGCGGGCGCGAATCCAGTTGACATTGCCCTTGAGGGTATTGATCTCGCCGTTGTGAATGATAAAGCGGTTGGGGTGCGCACGCTCCCAGCTGGGCGTGGTGTTGGTGGAGTAGCGCGAGTGGACGAGCGCAACGGCCGTCTTGACGGCGGCGTCGTTGAGATCGATGAAGAAGCGGCGCATCTGCGTGGCGACGAGCATGCCCTTGTACACGATAGTGCGCGAGCTCATAGAGCACACATAGAAGATCTTGTCGCGCAGGGCAAACTCGGCATCGGCCTTCTTTTCGATGGTGCGACGGCACACGTACAGGCGACGCTCGAAGGCATCGCCGGCGGGCGTGTCGTCGGGGCGGCCCAGGAAGGCCTGCAGGATGGTGGGCATGCAGGCACGCGCCGTCTCGCCCAGGTCGTGCGGATCGACCGGCACCTCACGCCAAAAGAGCAGCGGCACGCCGGCCTCGGCGCAGCCCTCCTCAAACACGCGGCGGGCATCCTCTACGCCCTTGTCATCCTGCGGAAAGAACAGCATGGCCACACCATAGTCGCCCTCTGCCGGCAGAATCTGGCCGCACTTTTGAGCCTCTTTACGGAAAAAGTGATGCGGAACCTGGAACAGGATGCCCGCGCCATCGCCGGTGTTCTTTTCGAGTCCCGTGCCGCCGCGGTGCTCCAAGTTGACCAGAATGGACAGCGCGTCGTCCAGAATCTGGTGATGGCGCTCGCCGTTGATATCGGCAAGCGCGCCGATGCCACATGCATCGTGGTCGAATTCGGGGCGATAAAGGCCCTGCTGCTGAGCGGAATCTGCCTGCATCGCGATCCTCCCCTAGATATTTAGACAGTCAGTTGAATAGGCATAGTAGGAGCATCGTCGGCCCGTTGTGTTTCCCACCCGTTTCGAAACAATCGCGTAACGCACGCCCTACGAGTGGACACCGCCGACCTCAAGGGCGACAACATAGGCCCCAAGTTCGGCCTGTTAGCTCACCACTTCAAACATCTCAATCTGTAACAGGAAGGGCCGGCTTTGGCGGTCAGCTGTTACAGATCGAGATTTTCCATAAGACCATTTCTTCCTGTCTCGATCTGTAACAGCTAGGCC
Organism: uncultured Collinsella sp.; assembly: GCA_905197665.1. Lineage (GTDB taxonomy): Bacteria > Actinomycetota > Coriobacteriia > Coriobacteriales > Coriobacteriaceae > Collinsella. Next base: position 29,885 of record CAJJZP010000011.1, on the reverse strand, counting down.
CAATTTCCATCCCTAGTTGTTACAGATCGAGACATTTCGGCAGCCCCCCTTCACCCCCCCCCATTCAAATACAACAATTTTGTTAGTCTTGGTTAACTTTTAAGCCTAAAACGGGTATCCTTTGCGGCGTCAAGCAAACGGCACGCACACCGTGCCAGATCAAGGAGGCCCCTATGGCGCACCGAGCAGACCGACAGGCAATGCAACTTGTCCTTATCCGTCACGGAGAATCCGAGTGGAACAAGCTCAACCTGTTCACCGGCTGGACCGACGTAGAACTCACCGACACGGGCCGCGAAGAAGCCGCAGCAGGCGGCCGCGCCCTCAAAGAAGCCGGTTTCGACTTTGACGTCTGCTACACCTCGCGCCTCAAGCGCGCGATCCACACCCTCGACATCGTGCTCGGCCAAATGGATCGCGAGTGGTTGCCCGTCATCAAATCCTGGAAGCTCAACGAGCGCCACTACGGCGCGTTGCAGGGTCTCAACAAGGCCGATGCCGCGGCAGAGCACGGCGACGAGCAGGTGCTCATCTGGCGCCGCTCCTTCGATATCTGCCCGCCGGCGCTCGAGCCGGGCGACAGTCGCGACCCCCACACCCAGGAGCAATACCGCGACGTCGCGCCCGATCAGCTGCCCTATACCGAGTGCCTCAAGGACACGATCGCCCGCGCCTGGCCCTATTTCGAAGACGAGATTCGCCCCCAGATGCTCGCCGGCAAGCGCGCACTCATCGCCGCGCACGGCAACTCCCTGCGCTCACTCGTCATGAAGCTCGAGCACCTCACGCCCGAGGAGATCCTCAAGGTCAACATCCCCACCGGCGTGCCGCTCGTCTACACCTTCGACACCGATTTCAACGTCCTCGACAAGCGCTACATCGGCGACCCGGCGACCATCGCCGCCAAGATCGACGCCGTGGCCAATCAGGGCAAAGCACACAAGTAGCCCCAACCCAAAACCGACGCGTGGCGCCGCACGGCCCAGATGCGACGTCACGCCGCCCATACACAGGAGCGCACCATGCTCAACCATCTCAAACAACACTTTGGTTCCCGGCGCACCGGCGGTCACGGAGGCCTAGACATTGCGCGGCATATCGGCCCCGGGCTGCTCGTGACCGTCGGCTTTATCGACCCGGGCAACTGGGCCTCCAATATGGCCGCGGGCTCGCAGTTTGGCTACGCGCTGCTGTGGATCGTCACGCTGTCCACGATTATGCTCATTGTGCTGCAGCACAACGCGGCGCACCTGGGTATCGCCACGGGCGCCTGCCTTGCCGAGGCCACGACACGTTACCTCCCCCGCTTCGTTGGACGCACGGTACTCGCCAGTGCCTATCTCGCGACTGTCGCCACCGCCATGGCCGAAGTCCTGGGTGGCGCGATTGCCCTTCAAATGCTCTTTGGGCTGCCCGTGCGCGCGGGCTGCGTCATCGTGGCGGCAGTATCGATGGCGATGCTCATGACGAGCTCCTACAAGCGCGCCGAACGCTGGATCATCGCCTTCGTGGGTGTGGTGGGACTCTCGTTTTTAGCAGAGCTCGCGCTGGTCAAAGTCGACTGGCCGCAAGCAACCGCAAGCTGGATCATCCCCAGCATGCCTGCCGACTCGGCAACGATTATCGTGAGTGTCCTGGGTGCGGTCGTTATGCCACACAACCTTTTTCTGCACTCCGAGGTCATCCAATCCATGCACTTCGAAGGCCAAGGCGAGCAAGTTATCGAAGAACGTCTGCACTACGAGCTCTTCGACACGCTCTTTTCGATGGGCGTGGGCTGGGCAATCAACTCGGCCATGGTCATCCTGGCCGCAACGACCTTCTTTGCGCACGGCATGGTCGTAGACGACCTCGCCGTCGCAGCGGCCACGCTCTCCCCCATCTTGGGCCCGGCGAGCTCGACCATCTTTGCGGTAGCGCTGCTGTTCGCGGGCCTCTCGAGTAGCGTGACAGCGGGCATGGCGGCGGGAACCATCACTGCGGGCATGTTCGACGAGGAATACGATATCCACGACCGACATTCCTCGATCGGGGTGGCGGCCTGTTTCGTCGGCGCAGCGACGGCGTGCCTGGTCGTCCCAAATCCTTTTGAAGGTCTCATCTGGAGTCAGGCACTGCTGTCGCTTCAGCTACCGATTACGGTCTTTGTGCTCATACGGCTCACCGGTTCACCCCGCGTTATGGGCAAATACGCCAATTCGCGCCCGCTCAACGCGCTGCTCGTAGGGATTGGTGTCATCGTGACGATTCTCGATGTCGTGTTGTTGACAGGGATGTAATGGGACGGGGCACCTACCCAGGCAAACGTCTCGATCTGTAACATCTAGACCCGCTTTTGATGTCTAGATGTTACAGATCGAGATCATTCCGAAGGACAGCTCCGTTTGTCTCAATCTGTAACAAGTGGACCCAATTTCCACCGTTAGATGTTACAGATTGAGACAAAAGGTCGGCCGGACTCACAACAGACAGGATCGGCTAACAGCAGCCGTGATCCCTTGGGGACGGAGGAAAAGGGCCCCGGCCGGGATGACCGACCGGAGCCCTTGGACAGAGCTATGTTCGGCTGTTTGCCGTGTGTCTGTGAGCTACTCCTCGACGAGCTCAAACTGATCGGGACCGACGCCGCACACCGGGCACACATAATCCTCGGGCAGCTCGGGCGTATCGACCTCAACCTCGTAACCGCAAACGACGCACACGAACTTATACGTCTTCTTCTCCTCAGCCATGATGTTCTCCTCTCGAACGTGACTGGTGATGTACTTCATTTATCAGTATAGATTCTCAATAATATAATGCAAGTATTTTTAAAACATTTCTAGCCTTGATACGAGGACGCCTTCGGAGGCGTCTTGCCCTTCAGGACCTTATGGTAGTAATCGTAGGTGAGTGGCGTCTCGTCACTCAGGCGTTCGGCATCCTCGACCTCGCCGATAAACAGTAGATGCGTGCCCACATCCACAGTGTCGATCAAACGGCAGCTAAACAGGGCCGCCGCGTGCTCGGGCACATAGGGCATGCCCAGAGCCGTCTCACGGGTCTCGTATTTGGCAAACTTGTCGTAATCGCTGCTGGTGCGGAACCCAAAGTTACCGATGTAGAGCATATCGGCGGTCTGATCGATCACGGTCAGCGCGAACGCTTTGGCCGATGCGATGACACCCGAGGTGACGTTGTCCTTGTTCACGGCAATCGAGATGCGCGGCGGCATGGACGTCACCTGCACCGCCGTGTTGATGACGCAGCCGGCGCGCAGCCCGTCTGCCGCGGCGCTCACCACATACAGACCGCTCGGCATCGTAAAGAACGCAGTTTTGTCCATAATGATCACTCCCCTAACCCGGGTTGGAACCTCATGGATGTATGTACCCACAAAAAAGGCGGCGCCCATAGCGGACACCACCTTTGAGACATATGTGCCAAAACAGTAAGCAAGATGAGCGCCCACAGTTGCGGTGAAATAGGGACTGAATAGCTCCTCAAACAAGCAAAACAGTCCGTATTCCACCGCAACTTATACAGAGTGCCTAGCGGTTGCGCTCCTTAAGCGCGCGGTCAATCTCGCGCTGAACGTCGCGCTTGGCCATATCCTCGCGCTTGTCGTAAAGCTTCTTGCCGCGGCCTAGGCCCAGCAGCAGCTTTACGCGGCCGTCGGTATTAAAGTAGAGCTCCAGCGGCACCAGGGCATAGCCGCGATTACGTAGCTTACCGTCGAGAAAGTCAATCTCCTTGCGGTGCAGCAGCAGACGACGACGGCGATCAGGGTCGCGGTTCCACACGCCACCATGGCTATAAGGGTGAATATGCAGGCCCACGAGCCAGCACTCGCCGCCACGAATCAGTGCAAAGGTGTCGGTGATCTGGCACGCGCGCTCGCGAATCGACTTGACCTCGGTGCCACTCAGCTCAATGCCGCACTCAAAGGTCTCATCGATAAAGTACTCGTGGTGTGCCGAGCGATTCTTGGAGATGAGCTTGCGCTCGCGCTTACTGGGCATCGCTGGCCTCCTCGGTCCCATCGACGTTTGAGCCCGCGGCGTCGCGCTTTGCCTTGCGCTCAGCATTGAGCTCGGCGTCGCTCTCGCGCACCAGTTTGATAATCGCCGCGCAGGCCTCCTCGCCCACAAGGTCGCGAGCACGCACTGTCAGGCGCGTCGCCTCCTGCTTGTCGCCGTCGCTTGCAGCATCGGTCGCGCACATAATCAGGCAGATGGCAATCTCGGCCGAAGGCGAGGTCGGCACGCCTTGCAGGGCCAGTTCACCCATCACGTGCTCGTCGCTCTCCTCGGCGGCATCCGGATAGGTGGTATGAATCTTGTTGAGCAGGCGCGTCGTGTGTGCATCGTTGGGCGCTAAGCGCAGTGCTAGACGCGCGCAACCCACGGCGGCCGAGACATTCTCGGTCTCGGGCTCCAAGAAGTACTGGCCCAGGTTGGAATAGGCGCGGGCGGCGCACTTGCCGTCGCTCGCACGCTCCAGCACCGAAAACGAGAGCGATGCCCATTCCTGCTTGTCATCGAGTGCGCGGAACAGCTCGGCCAGGTCCAAGCGATAGTTGCAGTTCATGGGGTCCCAACGCACAGCCTGCATCAGGGCATTACGAGCGCTCACATAATCCTGCAGGCGAATATAGGCAAACGCCATGTCAGAGTACAGGCGGTCAAACGGCACCTCGACCTGCACGAGCTCGCGCGGATCCTTCTCCACGCGGCGATAGGCCAGACGCTCAAACTTGCTATCGAAGCTAAAGTATTGGCGCTTCTCCTCCGTCTTGCACTCGGCGTCGATATACTCCTCGGCGAGCTCCACCAGGCGCTCCAACAGCGGCGTCGCCGTAGCCAGGTCGCCCTGCGCCAGATAGTTCTCGGCATACGTGATGTCTTGCAAGCTGATGGGCAGATCCATGGCTACTCCTCGATCTGAGCGAAACACGGCAGGCGCCGTATATACGGTCAATACACAAAACCCGGGTCTCTTACGAGGCCCGGGCGTTCAATTTTGGTAGCCCGTACCAGATTCGAACTGGTGATCTCCGCCTTGAGAGGGCGGCGTCCTAAACCGCTAGACGAACGGGCCATATGTAGCAAATGCAATGGCTGGGATGGAGGGAGTCGAACCCCCATTGACGGAACCAGAATCCGCTGTCCTGCCATTAGACGACATCCCAATGACTGCATCGCTGCGCTCGGCTGTGCCTTTGCGCAAGAAAGAAATATACGGGAAGTCCGGCCGTGACGCAAGCCCCAATTTTGACTTTTTTGAAATTCAGTCAAATACGGCCAACACGTGAAGGACCTGTGAAGTCGACCGCTGCACACGAAGGACAAAACGCCGCGAGCGGTAGCCGTCAACCGTTGGCAGATTCTACCGCGAAAACGATAGCACCAGGCAACACAATCGAAGTATCAATGATCACGTAGATATCGAGGCGCCATGGACGAAGAGCTTGATTACCTATGGGAGACCCTGGGCCTCGAGATCACTGCTGACCTTTGGCCCGAACGGGACAAAATCCATCCCACTCTGCGCCCCGCCATCACGGTGATGCAGGCAAAATACCGCCGTGCATCCTTTTTGATCATGCGGATGTCATGGCACGCGGGACTCCCCGACCTTAAGCGAATCCAGTCAAGCCTCGTCGAGCTGTCCGGTATGCCGACTGTCATATCCGAGGCGCACCTGGAGCAGCGACAGCGCGAGCGACTGCAACAGCAGCGGATTCCCTTTATCTGCCCCGGTGTTCAGGCATATCTGCCCTTTATGGACGAGGAGTACTGGAGCGGCAAGCCCAACAAGCACGTAAAGGTCTACGATCCGCACGAATGGGCACAGCTCGAGGATTGAGCCGAGCGAGCCCGCCGATGGAAAACACGTCCCACCCTGAGCACTCAAAACGGGTCGCACTTTCCGCAGCCGCTACAGCAGCGCCTCGGTCCAAGCTGCTTCCCTAAAGCCGGGAATCGCAAAGTCGTCGCCCACCAACAGCGGACGCTTGACCAGCATGCCGTCGGTCGCCAGCAGCTCGTAGCACTCCCGATCCGTCATGCCCGCATCTAGACGCGCCTTCAGGCCCAGCTCTCGATATTTCATGCCCGACGAATTAAAGAAGCGCCGCACCGGCAGTCCCGAACGAGCAATCCAGGTCGCAAGCTCATCAGCCGTGGGATTGTCCAAAACGATATCGCGGTCGATATACTCTACCCCGTGTTCGTCCAGCCATGCCTTGGCCTTCTTACAGGTCGAGCACTTGGGATATTCAACAAACAGTACGGTCATGGAAATCCTCCGAATATAGATCGGCCAACGCAGGCACACGCCACACGAGGCGCCTTCGCATGATGGGCCAATTGTAGCCCACGGGTCACACGCTAAACGAACCGTACCCCGAATCCGCGTTTGATGAACGGCAGCAGCTCCATTGCCTCGGGCGTGATATGACCCGCAACGTTCATGCGCTCGTCACCGGGAAGATCGACCCGCGCAATCTCAAGCTCGCCTTCGTAGCGCCCATAGCCGCTATTGCTCACAGCGATCGACCCCGTCTTTCGTGACAGGCCGGCACCGGCATCCATCGGCACGGAATCCGGCTTAAGCGTCGTACGCGACTCCTGAGACCTAAAGATGAGGGTGCTCGAATCGGGTCGGTCGTGATGAATCTGCCCACGTACATAGGCATAACCGGGCTCAAGCTCGCATTGCAGGTCCACGTATCCGGCGGAAACATGAGCAAACTGCGTCCAGCCCGCATCGGAAAGATCGGGGTCGCCGACCAACACAATGTCGCAATCGGCGCCATGTGCAAGCTCAAGCATATTGAGAGCAACCTTTGACGCGCGACCGCGCTGCGCCTCGACCGTCGGCAGTCCCTCGAATACTGGCCCGCGAACGTTAGCATCACCCGGCACAAAAGCCATGATTTCGAATCCAAGCGCCGCAAGACGAAGATTCACCCGAGCAATGTCCTCCAGAGCTAAACCGGTATAAGGCTTGGGGTAAAAATTGTGGCAGGCGGCAAAACGAGTCACATCGGCACCGGCCTCACGCCACGATGCGATTTCATCAGAACTCACCGTCGATGCATTGACCACAATGCGAAATACACTGGACAGCTCCGCGACCCGCCGGGCGCTAAAGCCATAGTCCAAACGAAGGTATTCCAACCCCAGATCGCGCAGGTCCTCGATGCGCTCAAGCCCGAGCAAATCGCACGTGCGCGGCCCCACATCGGCGATGAGCGCAATACCGTGCGCGGAGAGCAGCGACAGCACATGACGGACCTTATCGGCATACGCCGCTCCCCCATCCTCGGGAATATGCAGTGAGGTAAACGCATAGCGCGCACCCGCCGCGGCACCGTGCTCAATCGTCCGCTCAATATCCTGCAGAGGACTGGAAAGATAAATCGAAATACCCGTTTTCACGTTTCAACGCTCCTTTAAAAAAGGCCGGCGGAGCAGTTAGCCCCACCGGCACAACCATAGCATCAAGAAATCTGCCGCGCGCCGCGAGCCCTGAGCAACACGGCTCGCGATATCAAACTATTCGCCAAAGAACTCGTTGATCTTCTGCTCGTCGACGCCAAAGAACCACGTCAGGACAAAGCCGGCGGCATAGGCAAGCAGCATAGCGGCAACGTAGCCGAGCTGCTGGCCAGGAACGACGATCAGCAGGCCAGACAGACCGGAAACGCCCTGAGAAACCGTGCCGATGTGAAGCAGCGCCGCGAGCGCGCCGCCAAATCCGGCACCCAGGCAGGCCGTCACAAACGGGCGAACGAGCGGCAGCGTAACGGCATACATCAGAGGCTCGCCCACACCCAGAATGCCAACGGGAATGGACTCTGCGACATACTTCTTGAGCTTGGCGTTCTTGGTCTTAAAGTACAGCGCCAGACCGGCACCGACCTGGCCGCCGCCAGCCATCATAAGGATGGGGAGCAGGTAATTGATGCCCTTGGTAGCGCCGTCGGGATCGTTGAGCATAGCGTGGATCGGCGTGAGCGCCTGATGCAGGCCGACGGAAACCAGCGGCAAGAAGCCTGCCGACAGGATATAGCCGCCCAGGACGCCCAGCTTCTCGAAAATAAAGGTCAAAACGCTAAAGATGGCAGTCGTCAGCCATGCGCCAACCGGCTGGATGACGAGCATCAGAGCAAAGGCGCCGATGATGAGCACCAGCAGCGGGGACAAAAACGTGTCGAGTGCGTTGGGCATAACCTTGCGAATCTGACGCTCCATCCAGGCAAAAAATGCGCCAGCGATAAGAGCCGCGATCATGCCGCCCGCTGCGGGGTTGTACTGCGCATTGGTGAGCGGCAGCAGAATGGCAGTGGCAGGATCAGCCGCGCCAGGCGCAAGCAGGGGCATGGCACTGTTGGCGATACACATCATGCCGGCGATGCCGCCCAGCGCAGCGGAGCCGCCAAACTCACGTGCCGCGTTATAGCCCACCAAGATGGGCAGATAGGCAAACAGGGCCCAGCCCATGGAACGAATGCCCTGGTACCACCACTCGCCTGCAAGCGCGCCTGCCGTCGAGACGTTAATGACGTTGCAGATACCGTTGATGAGGCCAGCCGCAATGATGCCGGGAAGCAGGGCGACGAAGACATTGGAAATCTTCTTGAGGAAGGCCTGAACCGGCTTGGACTCGTACTTTGCCTTCTGCGCGGCCTTGTTTGTGGCCGCAGCGTCAACCACGCTCTCGTCGGCAACGCCTTTCGCAAGGCCGGTGAGCTTGGAGAACTCCTCGAGCACCTTATTCACCTTGCCCGGCCCCAGCACGATCTGCATCGTGTCGTCCTCGACCAGGCCCATCACGCCGTCGAGTGCCTTAATACCCTCCGTGTCGACGTTGCCCGCGTCTTTGACGGTCACGCGCAGGCGCGTCATGCACGCCGCGTTTGCGAGCACGTTGTCTTTACCGCCCAAAAGGTCCAGCAGCTTTTGAGCCAGCTCTTTGTTCGTCATAACTCCTCCTTGTATTGGGTATCTCGTCTGGATGTCATATCAGCTCACGCCGCACACCTATTGGGCATCGGCATCGCTCTTCTCATGGCCACTCACCGCAGCACGGACATGGCCTCGCGCTCGCTCAAGAGCTACCGCAGCCTGCTCGGCATCGCAGTCCAGCAGTACCGAGACAATAGCGGTTTTTACGTGGCCGCCGGCATCTGCAAGCGCCTGAATAGCGCGCTCGCGCGTGCAGCCGGTCGCCTCCATCACGATGTTCTGACCGCGCACCACCAACTTCTCGTTCGTCTGCTGCACATCGACCATCAGGTTTTGGTATACCTTGCCGATCTTGACCATGGCACCGGTCGAAATCATGTTGAGAATGAGCTTTTGAACCGTTCCCGCCTTGAGCCTCGTTGAGCCGGTCAGCACCTCGGGACCGGGCACGGGTTCAATGGCAAGATCTGCGCTCTCCCCGATCTTCGACCCTTGGTTGCAGGCAATTGCAATGGTCTTGCACCCAGTTGCCTTGGCGTTCACAAGGCCGCCCACCACATAGGGAGTACGGCCGCTTGCCGCCAGGCCAACGACAAGATCCTTGTCCGAGAGCCCACGCTCCCGCAGGTCGCTCGCGCCAAGTTCCTCGCTGTCTTCGGCACCTTCGACAGCCTTGATAAACGCCGTCTCGCCTCCGGCAATGAGCCCGACAATCAGATCGGGTGACACGCCAAACGTGGGCGGACACTCCGAAGCGTCGAGTACGCCCAGACGACCGCTGGTGCCTGCGCCCATGTAAAAGACGCGTCCGCCGCGCTCGAGTGCCTCAGCAGCCCAGTCGATTGCTGTGGCAACCTGGGGCAACACCTTCGTGACCGACTGGACGGCACGAAGATCCTCATCATTCATCGTCGTGACGATTTGCAGCGATGTCATCGTATCGAGGTCCATTGAACTTTGATTACGCTGTTCGGTCGTGAATTTTGTTAAATCGAGCATTTCATTCACCTCATCTTTCCTGTTTCTCGATGTAGTTTTGCTTAATGACATGCGTCGCCCGTTCGTAGTCGCTGGCAACGTAAGCAGCGTACAGGGCATCGACAACCATAAGCTGGGCCATACGCGAAGCCATGGCACCGCTGCGGACCAAGGGTTCACTCGCAGCGACGCCGAGCACGGCATCGGCCACGGTGGCAAGCTTGGATGATCCATCTACTTTGGTAACGGCCACAACGGGACAGTTGTGACGTTGAGCCTCGGCGGTGCAGTCCAGCACCTCTTGCGTCAAGCCCGAGTAGCTAAAGGCGATTGCCATATCGCCCTCATGCATGTTCTTGGCACACAAGAGCTGATCATGCCAGTCGTCGTACAGATGGCACTCCTTGTCGACACGCATGAGCTTTTGCGCCAGATCGTGCGCGACCAAACGAGAGGCACCGATACCGAACAGATTGACCGCGCGTGCCCGCTTAAGATAGGCCGCACATCGCTCCAAGACGGTGTAATCGAGCGTTCGCGCCGTCGCTTCGATCGTGCGCACGTTGCTTTTCATCACCTTCCCCACGATACGTTCGACGCTGTCATCCATGGAGATGTCCTCGAGGGCAACGTCTTTCTTGTCACCCAAGAGCGCCAGCTCGGCAATCAGTTCGCGCTGGAACTCCTTGTAGCCCGCAAAACCCAAGCGCTTGCAAAAGCGCAAAATGCTCGAGGGCGAGGAGAACGTGGCATCGGCAAGACCGCGGACGGACAGCCCGACCACCTCGTGCGGATGAGCGCTTACATATGCGATGACATTGCGTTCCGCCGGGCTCGCGCTGAGCTCACGCTCGCGAAGCCGCAAAAGCAATCCGTTTGCCATCTCAAACACCTCCGTTGAGAAGAATTAAAGACCAACGAACGATTCGTACCGGATACAAACAGCTTTTGCGGTACATTGTGCCGCATCGTGGCGCACAAAGGGCGAGCGTTCTACCGCTCGCCCCTCAAATCCGACCGCTCGGAAATACGCGCGACACAAAATATTTCAACGAGGTCGCATTATCGGTAACAGGGCTGTTACCGATACCGCCTCGCGTGGGCGCCAATCGGACGTGCCGCAAACCTCTACCCCGCCTCGCGCATCCAGCGATCAAACGTCCCCACGCACACGCCCAGGCACTTTGCTGCCTGGCTGCGGGTAATATCGCCCGCCTCATAGCTATCCCGTACCAGATCAAACTGAGGAGGGCACGGCTTGCGAGGTCGACCGAAACGGACCCCTCGCGCCCGCGCCGCTGCAATTCCCTCCGCTTGGCGCCGATGGATATTCTCGCGCTCCACCTGCGCCACGTAGCTCAGCAGTTGCAGCACAATATCGGCAATCAGGGTATTAGTCACATCCGGCGTGCCGCTTGCCCTGGCGCGCGTGTCAAGCAATGGCATGTCCAACACCACAATGGCAACCCCGAGCTCCTTGGTAATGCGACGCCATTCCTCAAGAATCTCGGAGTAATTACGACCAAGTCGGTCGATAGAAAGCACCACCAGCACGTCCCCGTCTCCCAGGACGTGCAGCAGCTCGCGATAGCGTGGTCGATCGAAGTCCTTGCCGCTCGCATGGTCGGCATAAATATTCGCCGAGCCCACGCCATAGGCGCCCAGCGCATCCAGCTGCCGATTAAGGTTCTGATCGCGCGAACTCACCCGCGCATAACCGTACACCGTCGCCATCTCATCCCCGCTTTCTTGTAAACCTGCCAAAAAGGGACAGGTTTATTTTGGTAGGTTTTACCTCTCGAATAGCAGGTAAGCGGGCGGCCGAGCAGACGGCAAGGTAGCCATGATCCAAATGCGGAGGGCAGCCCCGAAAGACCGCCCTCCGCTCTCCCGCCATGAGTCGAGATTTGGCTAATGGATAAGCTTAAAGTCCAAGTGCCCACGCGTGGTATTGACGCGCGAGACCTCGATAATCACGCGCTGGCCCAGTTCATAGCGAGTCCCCGTGTCGGCGCCCGTCAGCGTAAGCGCATCCTCGTCGAACTCGAACCACTCGTTGCCCAGGCTCTTGATCGAAACCAAGCCTTCGACCTGCGTCAGGTCCAAGCGCACAAAGAGGCCCATGCTGCTAACCCACGAGACGGTTCCGGCATAGCGCTCGCCCAGACGGTCCTCATAGTACTGGGCAATCTTGATCTTTTGCGTCGCATGGCTGGCGGCATCTGCCGCGCGCTCGGCATCGCTGCATGCGCGGCAGATCTGCGGCAGAATGCGCGGCAGCGACTCGCGCCCCTTGCCGATCAGCCGCGGCGTACGGACCAGGGCGTCCTTGCCGCCGAGCTGCTCATAGGCCAACTGCAGTTTGAGCACGCGGTGCACCACCAGATCGGGGTAGCGACGGATGGGACTCGTAAAGTGACAGTAGCACGGCGCGGCGAGCGCAAAGTGGCCCTCGTTGCGCGGCTTGTACAGTGCGCGCTGCATGCTGCGCAGAAGCAGCGTGTTGACGAGCGGTGCGTTGGCCGTACCGGCGGCAGCATCAACTGCAGCCTGTAGCTCATCGGGACTCCCCAGGGCGATACCGGCAGCACGGCGATCGTCGATGATGCCTAGCTGCGCCAGCGCAACGGCGGCACCGTGCAGGCTATCGGGGCTCGGATCCTCATGCACGCGATAGCAGGCCTCGATATCACGGTCTGCCAGCCACTCTGCAACGCACTCGTTGGCGAGTAGCATGGCTTCCTCGATAAGCGACGTGGCACACGAACGCTCGCGCGCCACAATCTGCACGGGCACTCCGTTCTCATCCAATAGAGCGCGAATCTCGGCCGTGTCAAAATCGACTGAGCCGCGGGCACGACGAATACGACGGCGAAGTTCGGCGAGTTCGTTGGCGGCGACAAGGAAATCGCCGAGGTCGACGTTATAGCCGCGAGCAGTTTCCTCGCACGCAAGACCGCGCTCAAGCGCCTCCTCGCGCGAGGCCTCAGCAGCCGCAACATCCTCAGCGGCGCCTTCCAGCACCGAATACTCAACAGCGTCGGCACGCACCAGCAGCGCCTCGGCGCCGTCATAGTCCATACGCACACGCGAGCGAATCACGCTGGGGTACGGATCGTAATGCCGCACGCGGCCCTGCGCATCGAGCTCAATGTCAACGGTAAACGCAAGACGGTCCTCGTCAGGGCGAAGCGAGCATAGGTCACAGGACAGGCGTTCGGGCAGCATGGAAAGCACGCGATCGGCCAGATACACCGATGTCGTACGATGGCGAGCCTCAAGATCGATATGCCCGTCCCAAGCCACATAGTGAGAAACGTCAGCGATATGCACACCCAGCTTGTAGCCACCCTCGGGCGTGCGCTCAAGCGAAATGGCATCGTCAAAGTCGCGCGCGTCGACCGGGTCGATCGTGATGACAAAGCGGTCGCGCAGATCGCGGCGGAGCGGGTCCTTAAGCGCCGCGGACACATCGAGCGAAAGCCCCTCGGCCTCGTCCAGCGCGGCCTCGGGATAGCTATCGGTATAGCCGTAACGCGCCATCACGTATTGAACGCCCAAATCGGGCGCGTCATCTCCGCCAATGCGGCGTTCGATCGTCACGGTGCCCGATTCCAGGCGCGTCGGGTAGGTCAAAATGCGCGCGACAACGGCATCACCCGGGTGGACGCCCAGACGATCCGCCGAGGTATCCTCGGGCAGAATGAAAAAGTCGGCCTTCAGGCGCGAATCGAGCGGCTCGATCACACCGAGCGGACCAGCGGTCTGGTACGTACCCACCACGCTTATGGCTGCGCGCTCAACCACGCCTTCGATCACGGCGCGCCGCTCACCGTGCGGGCTATTCTTAATGCTCACGGCAACGGTATCGCCATCCATGATCTCGCGCTTACCGCGGCCCATAACCTTGTAGTCGCCGCTCTCGGTTATGACATAGGCGCCATGCTCATGGAGCTGCACGCGCCCGGTCAGGCTCGGACGGCGTTCGTTGCGCACCGGCCCACGCTTATTGCGAGCACCGCGCTTATGCTTGTTATTGCGCCCCATGGCGCCTCCTTGCTATCGATGACGAACTCCAAAGAGTCTACCCAAATGATTCGCTTTCCTGCCGTCCCCTAGAGATCAAAAAACGGGCCGCCCCATAAGAGACGACCCGTTGGAAGGGATGAATTCCAGGCATGCCTACACGCGCAGGTAGCGGCGCATGGCTATGGCAGAACCAAAGAGACCGATAATCACACCGACCAGAATCAGCGCAGCATAGGTCACCAGGTAGTACTGCATCGGCAGGGCAAACGACATCCAGCCGATGCTCTCCTGCAAACGCGGAATCATCAGATTGCGCAGCAGCTCCAGAACGCCGATGGAAAGCAGCGAGCCCAAAATGGCCTGCAGTACGCCCTCGGTGATAAACGGGCCGCGAATGAAGCCGTTGCTGGCGCCGACCAGACGCATAATCGCAATCTCACGACGACGCGCCGTGATGGACAGGCGAATCGTATTGTTGATGAAGATGAATGCGATAAAGGTCAAAAGGCCAACGAGCACCACGGCGGCGATGCGGATGTAGTTGGTCACCTGGAACAGGCGGCTCACTTCCTCTTGGCCGTACAGCACGCTCGCGTTGACGTCGCCGTCATCCGCGATCTTCTGGAAGTCGGCGTTCTTCTTGAGCTTCTGGGCCGTGCTCTCGACCTTGGACGGATCGTCCATCTCAATTGCAAACGAAGCCGGCAGCGGGTTCTGGCCATCGAGCGCGCTCATGGTGGCGTCGGCGTTGCCCGACATCTTGCTCGTATACTCGGCCAGCGCGTCGTCCTTGTCCTTATAGGTCACGGACTTGACGTTATTCCACGTCTTAAGCTCGGCCTCAAAAGCCTGAACATCGGCCTGATCGGCGTCATCGCTAATGAACGCGTTGATGACAACCTGATCCTCGACGGTGCCGATCACGGAGTTCAGCATCGCGGAGCCCATGATGAACAGGCCGATGATAAACAGCGAAAGGAAGATCGTGATGACGGCGCCGAGCGAGGTAGTCCAGTTACGGAAGAAGTGACTGATTGCCTCTTTGAAGGAGTAGCCCACGTTAGTTGGTGCCATAGTTGCCGTAACCTCCCCTCTCCTGGTCGCGGATAACGTGGCCGCCCTCGAGGGCGATCACGCGACGGTGCATGCTATCGACCATCTCGCGGTCGTGCGTGGCGACGATCACGGTGGTGCCGGTGCGGTTAATACGCTCGAGCAGCTTCATGATGCCCAGCGAGATCGCCGGGTCGAGGTTGCCCGTGGGCTCGTCGCAGATAAGCAGCGGCGGGCGGTTGACCATAGCGCGGGCAACGGCCACGCGCTGCTGCTCGCCACCGGAAAGCTGATCGGGCAGCGAGTCCATCTGGTCGGCCAGACCGACCAGACGCAGCACCTCGGGCACCTGGCTGCGAATGACGCCCTTGGGCTTGCCGATGCACTGCAGGGCAAACGCCACGTTTTCGTAGGCGGTCTTTTGCGGCAGGAGCTTAAAGTCCTGGAACACGGCGCCAATCTGACGACGCAGGAACGGAACTTTGCGGTTCTTGATCTTCATGAGATCCTGGCCGGCGACCAAAATGCGACCGCTTGTGGGCTTGACGTCGCGGTTGAGCGTCGACAGCAGCGTGGTCTTACCCGAGCCGGAGTGACCGACCAAAAAGACGAACTCGCCCGGATAGATCTCGATGTTGATGTCGTCGAGTGCGGGCTTGTTGGGCTGCG
Source organism: uncultured Collinsella sp. (assembly GCA_905197665.1). Taxonomy (GTDB): domain Bacteria; phylum Actinomycetota; class Coriobacteriia; order Coriobacteriales; family Coriobacteriaceae; genus Collinsella. Next base: position 14,202 of record CAJJZP010000011.1, on the reverse strand, counting down.
CCGGATAGATCTTGGTGACGTGCTCCATAAGGATGACGGGCTCGACACCGGCCTGCTTGGCCATCTTTTTGCGGCTGGCCTGCGGGTCGATGGGCGCAAACACCGACGTGAAGTCGGGGTTGTTGAGCGCGCTGTCGAGGCTTGCGACCTCGGCGGCCTGATCGCGCTCGACCACGGGAGCCGCAGGCTGCGTGGGGTCGGGAATGCCGGCAAAAAGACCGGACTGCGCGGGCTGCGGCGCGGGAGCCCCAGGGGCCATAGGATCGGGGATGCCGGCCATGGTAGGCTGCGACGTGGCGGCGCTCATCTGAGGCTGAGCCACGCGGGCGGTCACCGTCTGAACGGGCTCAAAGCCAGCCGTGCCGGAAAGCGCAACATCGTTGTTGGGATTGTAGGCAAAGGGATCTGCCGCCGGCTGTGCCTGATCTGCCGGCTGTGCGGGGATCGGGCTAAACAGCTGATCCTCTGAATCCGGAGTGGCGAAACGACTGCCCGCGACGCTCGGCTGCGTCTTGGGGGCTTCATCGCCCGCACCGGAGGTACGGAAGTGGTTACCCACTGGTGCTCCTTATCGTCGTGCGTTTAAACTACATGAGCGCTTTGTATTTTAGCAGGATTGCCTTTGCTGCACATAAGAAGCATGGCGGGCTTTGGATTCCCGTCGGCCCCCTTGAATATCAACTTCATCCGAACACCTCCCCCGTCCGCCTCAATCGGGTATACTTCAGTCATTGTGAAAAGCCCTAGGGCTTTTAGCGGCTGCGGGTACCTGTACCTTCAGCCGCATTTTTCTTATCTTTTGGAGCCGATATGGGAGATTCCGGCACCGCCACAACAAGGGAACGGCCACTCATCGGCGCCGCCCAGCAAGTCCGCCACCTCAAGGACCGAGGGGTCCGCTTCGAGCTGACAGACGAGCGGGAGGCCGAGCGGTTCCTGCGAGAGAGCAACTTCTTCTTCAAGGTGAAGGCGTTCGCGAAGTGCTTCTCCCGCTACACCAACCCCGACTCGGAGCACTTCGGCTCCTACATCAACCTCGACTTCGCCCACCTCGCCGAGCTCACGAGGCTCGACCACCACCTTCGCGAGACAGTCCTCTCCCTCACACTCGACATCGAGCACTACATGAAGGTCGAGCTCAACAAGATGATCATGGACGAGGGAGACGATCCCTACGAGCTCATGGCGTCCTTCTTCAATTCCGAGCGCGAGAGAAAGGTCAGGGTACTCGAGAAGAGGGTCGATCTCGACTCTGTTCGGTCGAAAGCCCCGACGGTCATGGGCCTGTCCGGAGACCTGGCCGCCCAGGACGCCGAGACCGTCATCTCCGCTCTAGCCTCCATTCTGCACCTTGCATCGGATTCGCTCGACGGGATAGACCCCGAGCACACCGAGAGGAGTCTCGCCGGGCTGGGAGGGTCCTCATACACCCGCGGGCTCATCGAGAAGTACGGAGACCCTGGACACATGGCGGTCGAGGAGCTGGGGATCGACCGCGAGCTCGTGTCACTCCCTAAGAGAGCGCCCATCGTCCACGACTTCACCGCCCTCGCCCTCTGCTACATGCACATAGCCAAGAGCGAGAACGCAAGAGGGGACGCCGCCGGGCAGCTCCGAGCCCTGCGCAGACGATTCATGGCGCACAGGGACTACTTCTCCAAGCAGGGCGAGCTGAAGAACGGCCTGGCCATGCTCAGCGAGGTCATGGACAAGACGGCTGACCGGCTCTCACGGCCATAGCGGACACGTCTCGTAGCACCAGAAGTCAGCTCTCCGCATCCATCACCGCCCGGCCCACAGGTGCAATACTCGGAATAGATATTAGACAAGAGGGACAGGTGGCCTGATAGTCCCCCGATTTTGTCCTGCACTGCATCGAGGCGGAGGCATATACCGCCTTTCGAGCGCGCGTGACGCCGACGTATAGCAGGCCGATTTCCTCGATGAGCCCGTCTGGCGCTCTGCGCATCGACCCGAAGGCAAAGGGAGCCCAGAAGCTTGACGCTGCCATCAAGGCATGGCAGGACGCACAGGAGAACCTCAAGTCGGGGAAGATGACTCGGGACGGTTACGGTCTCCGGCGCGTCTCGTTCAAATGACCAGAGCGGTTTGGGAAAGCGAATAAGCTCCCTTTCCGCCTGCCACACCCTCGCATATCCGCCACTCACCGAGCATCGCTGACTGCGGTTTCCCCCATTGCATGGGACGTAAATTTCAAAATTCCGCGCACATCCCGGCGCCAAACCACGTTATGCCCTATAGGAGGTGAGGGAAGAGAATGCAAGGCTTTCCATACGGCAGCAACGGCAGGACGGACGCGCCAGGCCGCGAAAACGACTCTTTGGTGGGGCGCTTCGCAGAGGAGCACTACGACGAGGTATACCGCTACTGCGCGCGAAGGCTCCCCTCGAAAGAGGATGCCCGAGACGTGACTCAGGACGTGTTCCTTCGACTCGTGCGGAGCGATGCGCTATACGCCGAGCATGGAAAGCCCCTCGCGTATCTCTACACCTGCGCGCGCAACGTCTGTGCCGACTTCTACCGAGGCCAAAAACCGGTTGGCACCTTGGACGAGGACGATGCGCCGGCAATTCCTGACGCGCGGCATGTGGACATGGACGGACGGCTGATCATGGCAGACGCCCTTGCCCGCCTTACGGAAGAGGAGCGCGAGATCATCGAGCTGCGCTACGGCCAGGACCTGCCTATGTCCGACATCTCCGCCGTGACGGGGAAGTCGAGGTTCGCCCTCTATCGAATCGAGCGGCGCGCGCTCGGCAGGCTCAAGGAACTGATGGGAGAAGGCCATGAATGACTCGAAGCTAAAGGATGCGCTGAGGAGCTACTACGCCGCTGACGCGGCATCCCCCGACGCTTCGGCGCGCAAGCGCACCTTGCTGCTCGTGGAAGCAGAGGCGGCTCGCGCCTGCGGAGGCGCGAGGGAGGCGGGTTACATCCCGCTCTGGCGGTTCGTCGCGAGCCAGGTTCGGTTCGTGCGTCCCTGGGCATGGATGCTCCAGATCGCGCTTCTGGCATGCATGCTCGTTCTCGTCGGTGAGATCGGCCCGCACTCGGGAAGCCCCATCGTCGTCATGGCGGCATCGGCCCTCTCGGTTGCCATAGCGGCACCATCGGTATTCAAGAGCTTCGAGACCCGCGTCTGCGAGATGGAGTACTCATGCCGGTTCAGCTGCGTGCAAGTGCTGGCGAGCAGGCTTTTGCTTTTCGGCCTGGCCGACGTGCTTTGGATTACGCTCGCCGTTGCGGCAGTGCCAGCGCTCGCGGGGATCGACGCGCTTCGCGTACTGCTGTACGCATGCACGCCGTTCTTCTGCTCGTGTGCCACCTGCTTCTATGCGGCGCGCCGTCTGCCGGGCAACTCGCTCGTCGCCAGCGTCGCTCCCGCGATGTCCGTACTCGCGGCGCTCTGGCTGCTGAGCGCGACGTTCCCCCTCTGGTACGAGGGTGCGTCTCTCGCCGTATGGGTCGCGGCGCTCATGGCCTCCATGGCGCTCGCCGCCCTGGAGGCGTCAAGGCTCATGCGCTGCGTCTCGGGCGGCCTCTCGCCACACCTGTCAAAGGCGGCGCTCTAGCTCTCCTCCTGCTTATCTGCAACATCGAACGAAGGACAAGGAACGAACATGGAACTCAGGCTCGACAGGCTCACCAAGCAGTTCGGCAGCCATATCGCTGTCGATCGCGTGAGCTTCAGCTTCACGCCCGGCGTCTACGGCCTACTCGGGGCCAACGGCGCGGGCAAGACCACGCTCATGCGCATGATATGCGACGTCATGAGGCCGACATCGGGAAGCGTGCTGTTCGGGGGCACCCCCATAGACCAGCTTGGCGACGGCTATCGGGCGCGCCTCGGGTACCTGCCCCAGGACTTCGGCTACTACCCGGATTTCACGGCTTGCGACTTCATGATGTACCTGGCATCGCTCAAGGGGCTCACCGCGCAGCAGGCGAAAGTGCGCACGCGCGAACTCTTGGGCGTTGTCGGCCTCGCAGAGGCCGCAAAGCGGAAGGTCAAGACCTTCTCCGGCGGCATGAAGCAGCGGCTCGGCATCGCCCAGGCGGTGCTCAACGACCCGTCCGTCCTCGTGCTCGACGAGCCCACCGCGGGGCTCGACCCCAAGGAGCGCGTCCGCTTCCGCAACCTCATATCCTCTCTCGCCCAAGACAAGATCGTCATCCTCTCCACGCACATCGTCTCGGACGTGGAGTACATCGCCGACGAGATTCTCGTGATGCGCGCTGGCGGCATCATCACGACGGGCACGGTCGAAGAGATCACGGGGGACATCGGGGGATGCGTCTGGGAGTGCGCTGTCGCTCCGAGGGAGGCAGACGCCATGTCGGCATCGCTCACGGTGGGCAACATCCACTACGCCCAGGACGGCTCTGCCATCGTTCGCGTGGTGGCGCAGCAGCGTCCGCATCCGAGTGCGCGCGCCGTGGAGCCGACGTTGGAGGACGTCTGCCTCTACCTCTTCCAAGAGCAGTCCGGGTGCCTGCCGGTTTCGCAAACGAAAGCGGAAGTGGGGCAGGACGCAATCGCACGCAGGAAAGGAGCGCACCGTGGGTAGCCTCATCAGATACGAGCTCAAGAAGATGCTCTCAAGGCGCGTCTCGCAGGTCTCTATAGCAGCCGTCCTGGTGTTGGTCGCGGTCATAGCCTTCTTCTACGTAACGTCCCAGTACGCCCTCGAACCCAAGGAGATGGGCACCGAATTCGAGGGCACTGCCGCCATCGCCCAGATAAAGGCAAACGCGGAAGCGCTCGCAGGCCCCATCACCGACAAGAAGGCCACCGAGGCGCTCCGCGAGTTCAAGGAGTTCGTCGGTCCGGACGGCGAGGTCAAGGAAGAGTACAGAATGGACAGAAAGCCCTACGGGGAAAAGGCGGACGAGTACTGGGAGTTCAGAGCGAAGAACGGCTCCCTTATGGCGCTGCTGACAAGCCCTTGGATGCAAGACAACCAGATGCCCGTGTCCGCGGTAGCCACTATCGACACGACTGGCACCGTCGACCTCTACGGACAAGTCCGCTCGAAGATAGTCTCCGAGCTCCACGCGAACGGGGCCCTCTCGTACAACGACGAGGAGAGGGCGTTCTGGAGCGAGAAGGCGCAAGGTGTGCACACGCCCATCGAGTACGGATACGCAGGAGGGTGGGCGGAGTTCCTCAACCTCGCCCAGTTCCTCATATTCGCGATGCTCGCAGTCGTGATAACGTGCGCATCGGTGTTCAACGGGGAGTACCGGGCCAAAACCGACGCCATCCTGCTGTCCACCAAGTTCGGCAAATCAAGGCTCGGGCGCGCGAAGGCGGCAGCCTCTGTGATCGCGGCAAGCGCCATATACTGGGTCTTCACACTCGTCTTCCTGGCAATACCGCTCGTCTTCTACGGAGCCGACGGCGCAGGTCTACCCATCCAGATCTGCAACATCACATGCACCTACGGCATAAGCCTGTCAGCCGCCGCCCTCATATGCTGCCTCGTCGGGTATCTCGCAACCCTCGCCCTCCTTGGGATAGTGCTTGCGCTGTCGGCCAAGGTAGACAGCCCCATGGGAATCCTCGCAGCCGGCGTTGCTCTCATCTTGATTCCGATCTTCGTGCCGACGATGACGAGCAGCATCGCGAACCACATCATCTACCTGTTCCCCTACGACGCACTGAACCCCTTGAACCTCTTCGACATGGTCTCGTACGCCATAGGCCCTGTCGTGGTCGAGCTCCCCGTGTTCCTCGCTGCTTTCTACCTTCTGCTTTTCGCGGCGGGCATTGTTCTCGCGATAAGGACGTTCAAACGCCATCAGGTTGCCTGATGATGTCAAGCAGAGCCGTTGCCGCCAAGAATGCATGAATCGGCGAACCTTCGAGTGATTGCGTACCATCTGGACGAAGGTGGATTGTCTGAAGGCGGGAGTTAATCCCGCCTTCTTGTTATCGCGCCGCCGATTTAGCTCGCAACGCCCTGGCCTGCGGGTGCCAGCCCCGAAATTTACTCCCTCTTTCTGACCTGCGGAAACTCACGTATGTCAGGGCGAAATCCTCTCCGATTCGCCTCTGGCTGTTAGGGTTTAGGGCTGAACGTTGCGCAACTGCGCCCTGGCCCGACCGTAAAACCTCTCTAACTTCTTTCCCCGCCGCCTTCAAACACAAAGCCGGGGTGCCCTCCACATGGAAGGCGCCCCGGCTTATTCGTTACCCAATGCGAAAAGCGGCTCTCAAGTTAAGGCCAAAGCAGACCGCCTTATGCCAAGAACTCCTTGGTGGTCGCCACGATGTTGGCGGCGTCCAGGCCGTACTTGTGCAGGAGCTCGGCACCCGGGCCGGACTCGCCGAAGGTGTCGTTGACGCCAATCTTCTTGAGCGGCGTCGGGCACTGCTCACACAGAACGTCGGCAACGGCGCTGCCCAGGCCACCGATCACGGAGTGCTCCTCGACGGTCACAACGTGGCCGGTCTTGGTGGCGCTCTTGACGATCAGGTCGGCATCGATGGGCTTGATGGTGTGCATGTTGATGACCTCGGCATCGATGCCCTCGGCAGCGAGCTGCTCGGCGGCCTCGAGGGCCTCGCCAACCATTAGGCCGCAGGCGATGATGGTGACGTCGGTGCCCTCGCGCATGACGATGCCCTTGCCTACCTCGAACTTGTAGGTCTCGGGGTCGTTGATGACCGGCGAGGCCAGACGGGCGAAGCGCATGTATACGGGGCCGTCGCACTCGTAGGCGGCGCGCGTCACGGCACGAGCCTCCACGTCGTCGGCGGGAACGATAACGGTCATGCCGGGGATGACGCGCATGAGAGCGATATCCTCGCAGCACTGGTGCGTGGCGCCGTCCTCGCCCACCGAGATACCGGCGTGCGTGGCACCGATCTTAACGTTAAGGTGCGGATAGCCGATGGAGTTGCGGACCTGCTCAAAGGCGCGGCCAGCGGCAAACATGGCAAAGGTGCTCGCGAAGGCGACGCGGCCGGTGGTCGCGATACCGGCGGCAACACCCATCAGGTTGCTCTCGGCAATGCCCACATCGAAGAAGCGGTCGGGGCAGGCTGCCTTAAACTTGCCGGTCTGCGTGGCGGCGGCCAGGTCGGCGTCGAGGACCACAAAGTCATCGTGCTCGTTGGCGAGCTCGACGAGGGCCTCGCCGTAGCTTACGCGCGTGGCGATTTTCTTGACGTCTGCCATCCTAGAGCTCCTCTCCGGCGGCCGTGAGCTCTGCCATGGCCTGCTCAAACTGTTCATCGTTGGGGGCCTTGCCGTGCCAACCCACCTGGTTCTCCATAAAGGAAACGCCCTTGCCCTTGGTGGTCTCGGCGATGATGGCGGTCGGCTGACCCTTGGTGGCGCGGGCCTCGGCAAAGGCGGCGCGGATCTGATCGAAATCGTTGCCGTCGGCGAGCTCCACCACGTGGAACTTGAAGGCGCGGAACTTGTCGGCGAGCGGCATGGGGTCGTTGACCTCCTCGACGGGGCCGTCGATCTGCAGGCCATTGTGGTCGACGATCACGCAGAGGTTATCGAGCTGCTGGTTGCCGGCAAACATGGCGGCCTCCCAAACCTGGCCCTCCTCGCTCTCGCCGTCGCCCAGCAGGGCGTAGGTGCGATAGTCGTCGCCCCAGTGCTTGGCGGCAACGGCCATGCCCACGGCGGCGGAGATGCCCTGGCCGAGCGAACCGGTGGACATATCGACGCCCGGGGTGTCGTTCATGTTGGGGTGACCTTGCAGGTGGCTGCCGATGTGGCGCAGCGTCTCGAGATCCTCCTTGGGGAAGAATCCGCGCTCGGCGAGCACGGCGTACAGACCAGGCGCGCAATGACCCTTGGAAAGCACGAAGCGATCGCGGTCGGCCTTGCGGGGGTCGGCCGGGTCGACGTTCATTTCCTCAAAGTACAGATAGGTCATGATGTCGGCAGCGCCGAGCGAACCGCCCGGATGGCCGGACTTGGCAGCGTGCACGCCGGTGACGATGCCCTTCCTTACCTCGTTGGCAACCTTTTTGAGCTCTTCGTCGCTCATTGTGCCTTCCTTTCATCCTCTTAAGACAAGATGCGCACGGCACGGAAAGGTAGTCCCAACACAGCCGCGATGCACGTACGTCATTCATTATGCTGGAAACTGGAAGCTTTACCAGAGTATTTATCATTATTTGAACAATTGAGCAGGCAGAACCGCTGATGAAACGGTTTATCAATGTGAACATCTTTTGGATGGAACGCAGTCGGCCCTACGCGTTAATGTCCTTGAATCCCTCACCGAAGGTTTCCGTAACGTCGGCGACCGTCACAATGGCGTGAGGATCGCGCTCGCGCACGATCGTTTTGAGGGTGTTGAGCTCGCGGCGGCTCACAATGACCATGATCACCGGCTTCTCGGCGCCCGAGTACATGCCGGTCGCCTTAAACTTGGTGCAGCCGCGACCCAGGCCATACATGATGTCGGCCGCAATATCGGGAAACTTGTCCGAGATGATGAGTACCATACGGCGCCTGTTGCCGCCGTCGACCACGGCATCGATCACGTAGCCGCTAATGACCATCGAAAGGCCCGCATACAGCGCGTTTTCGACCGAGAAGACCGGGGCCGACAGCGCGCACACGGCAACGTCGATCGCCATGACGGTGGAGCCCACCGGTAGTGACGTATTGCGCGAGATAATCTGACCGATGGTGTCAGAGCCGCCAGTGTTGGCACCGGCGCGTAGCACCATGCCGTAGCCAATGCCCGTGATAATGCCGCCCCACATAGCGGGCAGCATCAGGTCGGCATGTGCCAGCGGCGCCACAAACGGAGCGAACAGGTCGGTGAAAAAGCCCAGCAGCACAAAGCCCGTCGCCGTCTGTATCACGTAGAACATGCCACCCTCGCGCATAACGACCAGCAGCAGCAAGGCATTCATCACGATGGTTTGAATACCGACAGGCAGCGAGATGCCATGCGAGGCGCCGACCGCCTGGATAATCGTGGCGAGACCCGTAACGCCGCCGGCAGCAAGACCGTTGGGAATCAAAAACAGGTCCGTCGCGATAGCTGCCAGGGCGCAGCCAAACATGATCTTGGGCAAGTCATGAAAGAAGTTCAGCGAAAGAATGCGCTTGATGTCCAGACGATATGCCATGCTGCCTCCCTCAAAAAAGCGCACCCAAACGAGTGCGCTTTGAACTTCTTACTGTATTCGATTCTACCGATTCACCGGGCAAATACCACCCCTGCGAAGTGTTTGCATCGACCCGGAGCCAATCATGTGCCTAGGCAGACGATGCTTCCGCATCGGCGTTGCCGGTTGCCCAACGATGGTAGCCGATCACAAACGGATCCAGATCGCCATCGTCGAGAACGGCCTCGACGTTGCTGGTCTCCACGCCCGTGCGCAGGTCCTTGACCATCTGATACGGGTAGAGCACGTAGCTGCGAATCTGGTTGCCAAAACCGATCGTGGTCTTGGGCCCGCGAATCTCATCCAGGGCCTCGGCGCGCTTCTCGAGCTCGATCTCGTACAGACGGGCCTTGAGAATCTGCATGCACGCGGCCTTGTTTTGAATCTGGCTGCGCTCGTTTTGGCAAGTGACAACGATGCCGCTGGGAAAATGCGTCACGCGTACGGCAGAGTCGGTGGTGTTGACGCCCTGGCCGCCCGGACCGCTCGCGTGATACACGTCCACGCGGATATCGTCGGGACTGATCTCGATGTCGATATCGTCAGGCAACACGGGAATGACCTCGACGCCGGCAAACGTGGTCTGGCGGCGCTTCTTATCATCGGTGGGGCTGATGCGTACCAGGCGGTGAACGCCGGCCTCGGCGCGCAGCATGCCAAACGCGTCCTTGCCCTCGACGGTAAAGGTCGCGCGGTCGATGCCGATGACCTCAGCAGCGGGGCAGTCGTTAATCGTGACCTTCCAGCCGCGACGCTGGCAGTACTTCATGTACATCTTAAAGAGCATGAAGGTCCAGTCCTGGGCCTCCAGACCACCCTGTCCGGGCTTGATGGTCACAATGGCATCACCGTGATCGAACTCACCGGTAAACCAGCTCGAAAGCTCAAGCTCATCGATGGCACGGGCCAGACGCTCAGCCGTGGCTGTAGCCTCCTCGCGAAGGGCGGCGGCGTCGGGGTCATCCCCCATCTCCTCGGCAAGCTCCAGCGCGGCGCGGGCATCGGAAAGCTCGCCGCGCGCGTTGTCTACGGCAGCGATATCTTCCTTGGTGCGCGCGATTTCCTCCATGGTGACACGGGCGGCGTCGGCGTCATCCCAAAAGCCGGGGGCCACGCTTTTGGCCTCGAGCTCGGTCACGCGCGTGCGCTTTTCGTCCAAGTGGAGATACGACTCGACCTCGCCGAGCCGGTCCGCAAACGCGTCCAGCTCGGCGGGCGTTACCTCTAAAGCCTCAGCCATTAACGATTCCTGCCGTGGCAGTACTTAAACTTCTTGCCGCTACCGCAGGGGCACGGGTCGTTGCGGCCCACGTTGACGTACGGATCGTCGCTCTCGGACTTGCGATAGGTGGTCACCTTGCCACCGTTGTTGACGGCAGCCGGACCACCCTGGACAGCCGTGCGGGCCTGCACCTGCGCCTGCTTGCGCAGCACCGAGTCGCCGTTGTCACCATCGACCTCGGCAGGACCGGAGAAGTGTGCACCCTCGAGCGCGGGCTCCTCCTTGTGCTCCACGGCACGCGGGGCAGCCTTGATCTCGATGCGCAGAACCGTGCGCAGGTAATCCTCGTACATGGTGTCGACGAGGATCTGGAACGCGCCGTAGGCCTCGGTCTTGTACTCGACCAGCGGGTCGCGCTGGCCAAAGCCGCGCAGGCCGATGCCGGTCTTGAGATAGTCCATCTCCTGCAGGTAGTTCATCCAGCGGGTATCGATGACGCGCAGCATGACCTGGGTGTTGAGCTCGCGCATCAGGTCCTCGCCCAAGCGCTCGGCCTTCATGTTGTAGCACTTCTCTACGTAAGCCAGGACATCGGCAGCCAGAGCCTCATAATCCTCGTCGGGGAACTTCGGCGTATCGATGTGGCCGGTGAGCTCCACAACCCACTTACGCAGACCCTCAAGATCGCGCTCGCCCTCGTGGCTGTCCTTGGTGCAGAACTCCTGAACACAGCGGTACACGGTATCGTGCATGACCTCGGTGATGTGATCGGTCAGGTCCTTGCCGTCCAGAATCTTGTTGCGCTCGGCGTAGATGACCTGGCGCTGCTTGTTCATGACGTCGTCGTACTCAAGGACGCTCTTACGCATGGAGAAGTTGATGCTCTCGACCTTGTGCTGGGCACTCTCGACGGCCTTGGAAATGATCTTGTGCTGGATGGGCATGTCGTCGCCCATATCGGCCGTGACCATCATCTTGGAGACGCGGTCCATCTTGTCGCCGCCAAACAGGCGCATCAGATCGTCCTCGAGCGACAGGTAGAACTGAGTCTCGCCCGGATCGCCCTGACGACCGGAGCGGCCGCGCAGCTGGTTGTCGATACGACGGGACTCATGGCGCTCGGTGCCGATGACGGTCAGGCCGCCGGCGGCAAGCACGCGCTCGCGCTCGGCCTTGCAGGTCTCCTTGGCCTCGGCGTTAAACTGCTCGAGCTGCTCGGGCGTCACGTCCTCCATGGTCAGGCCCTCGTACTCAAGGCGTTCGCGCACCAGCTCGTCGGGGTTGCCGCCCAGCAGGATGTCGGTACCACGACCGGCCATGTTAGTAGCGATGGTCACGGCGCCGTAGCGTCCGGCCTGGGCAACGATATGAGCCTCGCGCTCGTGATGCTTGGCGTTGAGGACCTCGTGCGCGATACCGCGCTTGGTAAGGGCGGCCGACAGCTTCTCGGAGCTTTCGATGGAGACGGTGCCCACCAGGACCGGCTGGCCCTTGGCGTGACGTCGCTCGACGTCGTCGGCAACGGCGTTGTACTTGGCCTGGATGGTGCGGTACACCAGGTCCTCGTGGTCGACACGCTGAACGGGCTTGTTGGAGGGGATGACCTCGACGGGCAGCTTGTAGATCTCGCGGAACTCGGCGTCCTCGGTGAGTGCCGTACCGGTCATGCCGGAGAGCTTGTCATACAGACGGAAGTAGTTCTGCAGGGTGATGGTAGCCAGCGTCTGGTTCTCCTCGCGCACGAGCACGCCCTCTTTGGCCTCGATGGCCTGATGCAGGCCCTCGGAGTAGCGGCGGCCTTCCATGATGCGGCCGGTGAACTCGTCGACGATTTTGACCTCGCCGTTGGTGACCACGTATTGCTTGTCGCGGTGGAACATGTACTGGGCCTTCAGCGCCTGCTGCAGGTGGTTGACCAGCTGGCCCGAGAGGTCGGCATAGATGTCATCGATGCCCAGGCGGCGCTCGATCTTCTTAAGGCCGCGCTCGGTGGCGGCGATGGTGTGCTTGGCCTCGTCCATGACGTAGTCGCCCGTGGGCTCGACGTCCTCGGTGGCGGTGAGCATGTCGTGCGACACGTCCTCACCGCGCTCCAGGCCGCGCACGGCGCGCGCGAAGTCCTTATAGGTGCTGGCGGACTTGGTGCCGGCGCCCGAGATAATCAGCGGGGTGCGAGCCTCATCGATCAGGATGGAGTCAACCTCGTCGACGATGGCGTAGTTGTGGCCGCGCTGCACGCGCTGCTCGGGACGGGTAACCATGTTGTCGCGCAGGTAATCAAAGCCGAACTCGGAGTTGGTGCCGTAGGTGACGTCGGCCTGGTAGGCCGGGCGCTTGAGCTCGAGCGGCATGTTGTTCTGGAGCAGACCGACGGTCATGCCCAGGTACTTATAGATGCGGCCCATCCACTCGGAGTCGCGCTTGGCAAGGTAATCATTGACAGTAACGACGTGCACGCCCTTGCCGGCAATAGCGTTGAGATAGCCGGCCAAGGTGGAGACGAGGGTCTTACCTTCGCCGGTCTTCATCTCGGCGATGTGGCCCTCGTGCAGTGCCATGGCGCCAATGAGCTGCACGCCAAAGTGGCGCATACCCATGGTGCGCTTGGAAGCCTCGCGCACGGTGGCAAAGGCCTCGGGGAGCATGTCGTCGAGCGACTCACCGTTGGCGTAACGCTCACGGAACTTATCGGTCTGGCCGCGGAGTTCCTCCTCGGTCATCTTCTCAAACTGGGGCTCAAGACCGTTGATCTGGTCGACGATCTTGTAGTAGCGCTTAAGGTCCTTATCGGATCCAAAGGACAGCAGCTTTGACATGAATCCCATGTGGTTTTCCTTTTTGGCCATCGCCCACGCCGTGCAGCGGCGGGCGAGTTAAACACAGATGATTGTACTTTAGCCAAACAAGGCGCGGCCTATACGGTCGACCTCGACCGCCACGTAATAACTATGACCAACCTGCCGCAATGGAACAGGTTTATTTTGGCAGGTTTTATCTGAGCAAACGCCGTCTCTCTGCCATTTGGTGCCACGGGGACAGGTTAGCTTGCGCCAATAAAAAGAAAAGGGCCGCGCACCCAAATGGATGCACGGCCCTCATGCCATGAATGCGAGTGATTCCGCGGCGAGCTATTTACTCAGCAGCCTCGGTGGTCTCGGCCTCGGCAGCGGCCTCCTCGACGGGAGCCTCTGCAGGAGCCTCGGCGGCCTGCTTGGCAGCCTCCTCGGCGAACTTAGCGGCACGCTTAGCCTTCTCGGCAGCCTTAGCCTCAGCGGCGGCCTTGCGAGCGGCCTCGGCCTCAGCAGCCTTGGCGGCCTTGGCAGCCTTGGCCTCCTCGGCCTTCTTGAGCTGGGCGGCAGCGGCGCCACCGAACTTGTCGGCGAAGCGCTGGACGCGTCCACCGGTGTCGACGAACTTCTGCTGGCCGGTGTAGAACGGGTGGCACTCGTTGCAAAGCTCGACCTTCATCTCGGACACGGTAGCGTGCGTCTTGAAGGTGTTGCCGCAGGAGCACGTCACCGTGCACTCGACATACTGGGGATGGATACCCTGCTTCATGGTAGGACTCCTTATTAGTCAGGCGCTGGTTACCGATCAGCGCATAAGGCGTCTTGGTTTCCGACCAAGACAACAAACTCGGCTATGGTACCACGGCGCCGCGTGTCCCACAAAAGGTTCACGGTCTTTTCGGCACAACACGAGCTGGACCTTAAATATCAACTTCATCCGAACACTCCCCCACATTCATCTCTCGTATGTATCGAGGTATTCCTGCTTGAGCGTCTGCGAGGACGACTTGATCTTT
>CAJJZP010000010.1 GCA_905197665.1 uncultured Collinsella sp. | reverse complement strand
CTGCGGAATGTTTTCAGAGCTTTGCCCTGCAGGGTCCCTGCCGTCACGCAGCAGTCAGGGAATCTGGAGTGGGCGGCGGCTTGGCTACGAGCTGGGGCTGAGGATCTGAACGAATGGGTGACGTTGCTGGGAGCGCAGGCGTTGCCGGCGATGATCACTTTGGAACTGGAATTTCCGCCTGCTAGTAAAAAGGCCTCCGGGCTGTTGCTCTGGAGGCCTTTTTGTCAATTACAGACGAATGCGTTAGTTGTTCTTGGTCAGACGCTCGACGTCGTGGGCGATCATGTATTCCTCGTCGGTGGGGATGACCATGACCGTGACGGCGGAACCGGCGGCGCTGATGACCTGTGGGCCGTTGCCCACGGCCTCGCGGTTCTTGTTGTTGTCGATACGCACGCCCAGCCACTCAAAGCAGTCGCAGAAGGCCTTGCGGATCGACCAGTCATTCTCGCCGATGCCGGCGGTAAAGGTAATGGTGTCCACGCCCGCCATGGAGGCAATCATGGAACCGGCCTGCTGCATGGCCTTGTATGCGAACATATCGAAGGCGAGCAGGCAGCGCTCGTCGCCCTCGGAGGCGCGCGTACGGATGTCGCGGGCGTCGTTGGAAATACCCGAGATGGCAAGCAGGCCAGACTGCTTGTTCATCATGTCGTCGACTGCCTGGTAGGTGTAGCCGCCCTCGCGCTGCAGGTAGCACACGGTGGCCGGGTCGATGGAGCCGCAGCGGGTTCCCATCATCAAACCGTCGAGCGGCGTGAGACCCATCGTGGTGTCGCGGCAGACACCGTCCTCGATAGCGGCAAGCGAGGCGCCGTTACCCAGATGACACGAAAGCAGACGGTGGCAGCGCGAACCCAGGATCTCCTTGGCCATCATCCACTCGTAGCGGTGGCTCGTTCCGTGGGCACCGTACTTGCGCACATGATACTTGTCGCACACGTCCTTGGGCAGGGCGTAGGTGTAGGCAACCTCGGGCATGGTCATATGGAACGAGGTGTCGAAAACAGCCACGTTGGGCAGCTCCGGATACTTCTCACGGCAATATTCAATCGCCGCGGCCTCGCCGTAGTTGTGCAGCGGAGCCAAGGGGGCCACCTCAAGAATCTTGGCCATGACTTCGTCGTCGACGACCGCAGAATCATCGAAGTGCCAGCCACCCTGAACGATACGATGTCCAATGCCGTCAATCGTAAAGTCGGTCTTCTCGAGCTCCTCGAGTACGCGCGCAATGGCCGAGCGGTGATCGGGGAAGGGAATCTCTTCGGTCTGCTTGGCGCCACCGTTCTCGGCGTGACCAAAGATGCCCATCTCCGAGCCGATACGCTCGCAGTTACCCTTGGCGAATACCTCGCGGGTATCGGTATCCAAAAGCTGATATTTAAGGCTTGAGCTACCGGCGTTAACAACAAGTACGTTCATGAGACTCCTTTGCAGTGCAATACGGTCGGCACAGGTCCCTTAAGGCGGCCGCATGATAATAAGAAGTTATCACAGCTTGATAAATAGCTATCAGACATATCGCCCAACGAGCGCAAAAGAGGGGCCGAACGGCATTTGTCGTCCAGCCCCTCCCCTCTTGTAATTACCTGGCGTTGACAATGCGCTCGACGTCGGAAGCGATCATGAACTCCTCGTCCGTGGGGATGACAAAAATCTTGACCTTGGAATCCTTGGCAGACAGGCACCAAGCACCGTCGCCACGCAGGGCGTTGCGCGCATGATCCATCTTGACGCCCATAAAAGCAAGACGGTCGGCAACGCCGGCGCGGACGGCCGGAGCGTGCTCGCCGATGCCAGCAGTAAAGACCAGGGTGTCCATGCCGCACATGGAGGTGGCCATCTCGGCGGCCTTGGCGGCAATCTTGTAGACGAACATATCGAAGGCGAGCTGAGCCTCGGGGTCGCCAGCGGCGGCGAGCTCCTCGACGTTGCGGCAGTCGTTGGTCTTGCCGCCAGTCACGGCCATGAGGCCAGACTTCTTGTTCATCATCTCGTCGACCTCGTCGAAGGTGTATCCACCCTCGCGCTGCAGGTAGCACACGGTAGCCGGGTCGATGGAACCGCAGCGGGTGCCCATCATGACACCGTCGAGCGGCGTCAGGCCCATGGTGGTGTCCATGCACCTGCCGTCCTCGATGGCGCAAAGGGAAGCGCCGGAACCGATGTGGCACACGACGACCTTGCGAGCCTCGCCGTTGGTCATCTCGGCGACCTTCTTGGAGATGTAGCGGTAGCTGGTGCCGTGGGCGCCGTACTTACGGATGTGCAGCTTGTCGCAGACGTCCTTGGGCAGGGCGTAGGTCTTGGCGACCTCGGGCATGTTGAAGTGGAAAGCGGTGTCGTAGACCGTGACGTTGGGCAGGTCGGGATACTGCTCCAGGCAGTACTCGATAACGTTGGCCTCGGGGTTGTTGTGCAGCGGAGCGAGCGGGGCAACCTCACGGATCTTGGCGAGAACGTCCTCGTCGACGAGGGAGGAGTCGCCAAAGTACCAGCCGCCCTGAACGATGCGGTGGCCGATGCCCTCAATCTTGACGCCGTTGGCCTCGAGGTCCTTCAGGACGACCTCGATGGCGACCTTGTGGTCGGGGAACTCGATGTTCTCGGTCACCTTCTTGGAGCCGTTGGCAGCGTGGGTGAAGGTACCACCGGTAAAGCAGACGCGCTCGCAGGAGCCCTTTGCGGACACCTTGTGGGACTTGGTATCGATGACCTGATACTTAAGGGTCGAAGATCCTGCGTTGACGACCAGAACGTTCATGTGTCTCCCTACTAACAGGCGGTGTGGCGCCGCCAGGTTACATACGCTTCAATAATAAACCCAAACGCCCTCGCGCTCGGGTTTATTGCGTTGATATATAAGTTATCGATGCCCAAATACTCACGGCCTTTGACTTGTAAGACGAAATAGCGCGGGGATATACACCAGGGAAGAAATCCCGAGCGCAACAAGCAATACGACTCGAATGCCCGCAACGTTACTCAACACAGCGTTGAGCAGATAGAAAAGAACGGCACCAACCGCCACCATCTGGCTTTGAACCGAAATCAGTGAACAGCGCATCGGTGAATCGGCGGCATTTTGGAAAACTGAGTATTTGATTGGGGCAAACAACGAGTACGCAACCGTCTGCAGCACATAGAACACGGGTAGCAAATTAGCCGGAGTAAGGGGGATCAAAAACAAAGCTGTCAATACTAAGCGAATGATGCCGCAAATACGCGCAAAACGGCCCTTGTCGACATGAGCAATCACACTGGGCACAATAAGCCCCATGGAGGCGGAGGCAAGGAGCTGGATCGCAATGGTCACGCCCGAAGCGACGGCATTCATTCCGCGACTCGCAAGCAGCAGTGAGAAAAAGTCTTCCAGGGCGACAAAAGCAAATGCCTGAGAACAGTCCATGATGAACGCTGAACGAAGAATGCCATTACACGCAATAGCGGCACCGATCATCTTCGGGCTTATTCCACGCTCAGGTACCCCCGCAGTGCCCCCTCTTCGCATCTCAGGAATGCAGACAACGACAACCAACGTCAACACCATTGCGATGATATCTGCCGAAAGACCAATGAGATATGCACCGACAGACGAAATGAAACCGCCCACGCAAGCAGAGATGGCATAAGAGGCATAGAAAACAAATCGCTCAACGACATTAAGTCTTACGAGCTGGTCCTGAGAGACGCTGTCAATGTAAATCGCTTCTATGGATCCGCTCACACATGCAACGGCAAAACCTTTGAGAGCAAACGCACCGATTAAAAGCAGAGGGGAACGGACGAGAAGCAGGGCGGCGTAGTATCCAAGCATCCCCACGACGCCAACGAGACCGCTTGTCTTTCGTCCAAACCTATCAGCAATATAGCCAGTGGGAACTTCGAGGATGAACTTACTCACTTGATATGCAATCATCATGCTAGAAATCGCCACCATCGAGAATCCGACGAATTCAAGGTAAACCGTCAGAAAATACAAAATGGTGCTGAAGTTCGACAGAAAAACGAACGTCATATAAAGCAAAACCGTACGGTTTTTCATGCTCCGCCCTCCAAGAGTCAGCAATCTAAATCGGAATCTTGGAAAAGCATGAGGGCAAAGCTGTCAGCTATGTGTTGCAAGGCGTCAATAATCACTTGACGCCTCGAAGCCAATTAATCTCACGAAGCAAGATGACGCAATAGGTGCAGAAAAACCGTCTGGTGTCGATCGGTCCAGGAGTTTTGCCGATAGCAGAAGTAGATGGGCAAGGCTACGTCATGCGAGGCTTCAATGGAGCACTCGCTCACTTCCGATCCATCTGATGCGAGAGAAGAGCCAGAAAAACCCAATATCAATCCCCCGGCTTGAAGAAACTCAGCCTGCGCTCTGTTTCCGTATTCGACGTCGCGGAAGCGGAAATTAACCAGCTGAGCTTCGGGGCATTGATTGATTGCATTGAGACAGGGCGACAAATTAATGGGAACAGCTAACCTGCCGCCCAGTAACTCACGGACGGTCATAGCGCCCACAGATTGATGACCCGCTGGGCACGAAAGAACCTTGAGCTCCTTTTCACCCAAGTATTTCGAAGAAAGGACACTGTTCCTTGGTTCCTCAAATGAGATGGCCGCATCCGAAATGCCAAGCACAAGTGATTCAAAGCATGTAGCCGTTGGCTGATGCCACACATCAAGGTGAATCTGAGGGTGCGAGCTTTCAAACGAGTCGTACCAGTTTTCGGAAAAGAGACGCCCCCGCCCTTGAAGGCAGGGGGCGTAAAGACGGAAGTGGCCGTCGGGCGAGACGCCGTCGTCCCTCGATTGGGCGTACTTTTTAAGATCGTCGACTTGTGCCAGGATCACGCGTGCACGACGCGCAAATTCTCTGCCCGCCGGAGACAAAACAGCCTCCCCCGCCGATCGGTCGAGCAAAACAATCTGATACTCAGATTCCAACTTTTTGATTGCCGACGAAACGGCCTGCGGACTCACATGAACGGCGCGAGCTGCTTTGCGCACGCCGCCATAGTTCGCTACCGCTTGAAGGTATTCGAGTTGAGAAAGCTGCATAGATTACTCCAAAGGCAGCCAAGTCGACGGGGCTACGTGTCCTCAGATGAGGTTCTCGCCCAGGTTCTTGCCGCCGAGGACATGCATGTGGAAGTGCATGACGGTCTGGCCGGCGTTGACACCCTTGTTGGAAATGACGCGGAAACCGTCCTCCAGACCCTTGGCCTTGGCGACCTCCTGGACGGCGTGGGCCATGGCGCCCATGGTCTCGGCGGGCACGTTGTCGGCGATGTCGCTGTAGTGCTTCTTGGGGATCACGAGCGTGTGGACCGGCGCCTGCGGGTTGAGGTCGTCGAAGGCGATGACCTGGTCGTCCTCATAGACAACGGTCGAGGGGATCTCGTGGTTGGCAATTTTACAGAAGATGCAATCGCACATAGCTGGTTCCTTTCTTACAGACCAAGGTAATTATATTTGGTCGAGATGCTTAGAACGAAAGGTTATCATCGGTGTTGGCGGCCTCGCCGTCGGCGAGCACGTCGTTGCCGTCGACGTCCTTAAGGAGCACCGAGACCTTCTGCTCGGCATCGGACAGGCGGGTGCGCAGGCTTTTGAGGAGCTCGACGCCGCGGGTGTAGCTCTCGAGCGACTCCTCAAGCTCCATATCGCCCGACTCCAGGCTGCGGATGATGAGCTCCAGCTCCTGCGAGGCCTGCTTGTACGTAAGCTGCTCGACCGGGGTCTTCTCTGCCATATCTGTTTCCTTTCCTAAGGGTCTATCACTGCGAAACGCGGTCTACTCGACCGTATCGACCGTTGCTGCCACGTTGCCGTCTGCCATGCGCACGCGAATGGCGTCGCCAGGCTTAAAGGTCTTGGCACTCGTAGCCACACCATCATCGCTGTACGCGATGGAATAGCCGCGAGCAAGCACTTTGAGCGGCGACAGGGCATCGAGCGACGCTGCCGCACGGCTCAGGTCGGACGCTGGCTTGCTGAGCATCGTGCGCCCTTGATGCTCTAGGCGGGAACTCGCAAGCGTGAGCGCATGGCGCTTACCATCGAGCCCCGAGGTGCTTGTAATCAGACGCTCGGGCAAGCGCTCAAAGTTGGAGCGGAATGTCCCGACCGAGCGTACTATGGCGCCCGACAGGCGATCGGCAGTCAGCGCAAGCTCCGATTCGCGACGCTCGACCATAAATGTGGGGTCGTTGAGGCACGGGCGACACGCAGCGGCATCGAGCGCATCACCCAAGCGAGCCGTATAGGTATCCCAGGCACGGCGACCGCGCTGATCGAGCATCTCCAGGTCGACCTGGGCCGACCCAATCATCGATGCCATCGCGGCACCCAGACGCTGATGGCGCGCCTCGAGCACATCGGCCAACTCCGTCATAGCCGGCGCCACCGATTCTGCCGCCGCCGTGGGCGTGGAGGCGCGTCGGTCGCTCACCATGTCGCAAATCGAGGTATCGGGCTCATGGCCAATGCCGGTCACCACGGGCACAGGACAAGCCGCCACCGCGCGGGCAAGCTCCTCGTCATTAAAGGTCATGAGGTCCTCAAAGGAACCGCCGCCGCGCACCAGCAAAATACAGTCGGGCGCCGGCGTAATGGAAGCGGCGCGGCGCAAGCCCTCAATGAGCTCGGCCGGCGCACCCTCGCCTTGAACCTTGGCGCCCACGCAAACGAGCTCGACGAGCGGGTTGCGACGACGCAATGTACGCTTGACGTCGTCGATTACGGCACCCGAAAGCGAGGTGACGACCGCCACGCGCGAGCAGAACACCGGGATGCGGCGCTTGCGCGCCTCGTCCATCAGGCCCTCGCGGCGTAGCTTTTCGGCCAGTTGCGCCACTTGTTGACGCAGCAGACCCTCCCCCGCCAGCGAAAACGAGCGAGCGACAAAGCTCATGCGGCCCGTGGCCTTATAGAGATTGAAGCTGCCCTTAAAGCTCACCTGCATGCCGTCACGCAGATCGAAGGTACGCTTGAGATAGGCGCCCTTCCAGATGATGCAGTCGACGGCGGCCGAGTCGTCTTTAATCTGGAAGTAGCAGTGGCCGCTTCGGGCATTGGGACCACGGAAACCCGTGACCTCGCCCAGGACACTCAGCTGCGGAATGGCATCGAGCGCACCGGCGGCGATCTCTACCGCCTGGCTCACGCTGAGCTCTTTGCGCTCTTGCTCGTCCGAACCGTCGAACTCGGCGGAAACGGCATTGCCGGTTAGATTCCAGCCTGCCACGCAGCCTCCTTTCGTCATCGTGCACAAGGGCTTCGGCCCTGCGCAAATTCAAGTCCAACACATAGTACAGCGCCGCGAGGACACGAATCCCCGCGGCGCCCAGCGACCCAATTTGTTATCGGTTGGAGTTTCTGTTGTATCGAGCCATAAGATAGAGCAGCTGAATAATCGAGGTGAGCGCCGCAGCCACATAGGTAAGCGCGGCGGCCGTCAGCACCTTCTTGGCACCGTTGACCTGCTTGGAGCTCATACCCGACTGCTCAATATACGCCACGGCGCGGCGGCTGGCATCAATCTCGACCGGCAGCGTAACGAGCTGGAACAGCACGCTAAACGAGAAGAAGATCAGTGCGAGGGTCGTGAGTCCCGCGATGTTCATAAACAGGCCCATGAGCAGCACGATGGTCCAGGTGTTCTGGGTAAAGTTGACGACCGGCACGAGGGCGGTACGTACCTTCATCATGGCATAGCCGCTTTGACGCTGCGCGGCATGGCCTGCCTCGTGACAAGCGACAGCAACGCTTGCGACCGAGCCGCCCGAACGGTTGGAATCCGACAGATACAGGTTATTGTCCTGCGGGTTGTAATGGTCGGTGAGCTCACCGGCGACGCCCTTGATACCCACGGCGTTGCAACCGTTGGCGTCGAGCATGCGGCGAGCGACCGTGGCACCCGTGTCGCCGTCCGAGCGAACCTTGGACCACGTCTTGTACGTCGAGTTGATATAGCTCTGCGCGGCAAGGCCAAGCACCGTGCAGACAAGCACAACCAGCAGGTACAGCGGGTCGATACCAAAGCCATATCCATAGTAATAGGGCATGCGAATTCCTCCAAATCGAGTTACACGTTGGAGGCATTCTACCCACTCGCCCAGCAGGCAAATCAACATCGATGTTTTGGCAATGTCAGCGAAAACGGCCGAGAGCGAGCAAGGTGACGTGAAAGAGAAGCGACGCGTACTTTGGTACGCGAGCGACGATTGAACGTCAGATTGCCGCTCTCGGCCGTTTGCAGCGTCGAGCTGTTACGCGGTTTGGTAAAACCGCGTAACTATATACCTATAACAACTCAATCTTTCCGTCCTTCACGGTGAGTCCCATATTGCCGGAAAGCAGATCGTCCAGGCGCGAGCCCACAAGCTCAAAACGCCAGCCTTCGCGCAGGGGGCTCTGCTCGGGGTGCTCAATATAGTCGGCCAGATCATCGCGCGAGGCAATGACCGAGGTCGCCACGCCCGAGCGCTCGGCAACCAGGCGGATGAGCGCATACATCAGGTCCGTCACGCTCTCCAGCTCCGGCGAGATCTGACGGTGTCCGCGCACCATGAGCGGCAGGCGATCGTGCGGGCAGCTCGCGCCGCGCTTGATGGCCATGAGCGCACCGTCCACGTCGCGCTCCCCCAGCTGGTCGGTACCGCGAATGCTACGGAACTCCTCAACGCGGACGGGATTGCGCTTAACGAGCGCAAGCAGCGTGTCGTCGGACATGACCCACTTGCGCGGGATGTTACGGCGCTCGGCGCGGTCCTCGCGCCAGGCGGCGAGCTCGCGCGCGATACCCAGCTGGTGACGGCTGCACGAATTGATGCGCTTGACCTTGCGGAACGCCTCGTGGCGATCGGCGCGATAGTGCGACTCGTCAGCCAGCGGGCGCAACTCGTCGAGTACCCAGTCCACGCGGCCCAGCTCGCGCAGACGGCTCATCATCTCGGTATAGGCGACGATCAGGTACTTGACGTCATCGATCGCGTACTCAATCTGCTTATCGGTCAGCGGGCGACGCGACCAGTCGGTCAGCGACTCAGTCTTGGGCAGCGAGACGCCGCAAAACGTCTGCACGAGCGCGCCGTAGGAAATCTGCTGGCGCTCGCCTAAAAAGGCGGCGGCCACCTGCGTGTCAAAAATCGGACGCGGCAACACGCCTACGGTATGAAGCATAACTTCCATGTCCTGCGAGCAAGCATGGAACACCTTGGTCACGCTCTCGTCGGCCATGAGTTCGGCCAAGGGAGACAGGTCGTCGATCACCAGCGGATCAACCGCGACGCTCTCGGCAGGAGTGGCAATCTGGACCAGGCACAGGCGCGGATGGAACGTGCGCTCGCGCAAAAACTCGGTATCGACGGCAATCGCGTCAAACTCACGGGCGCGCTGACAAAAGTCGAGTAGAGCCTGATGTGTGGAAATGTACATATCAACCCATCGAATAAGGTTAGGCCCGAAAAACACGGGTAGGATATCGGCATTGCCTTACAACTATACTCGGTTAGTCACAGAACGGGAACGTAAGTATGCGCTGCCTTATCATCCACAACCCGGCATCGGGCCCCAGCTCAGATGAAATCTACGCATTCACGCACGCCCTCGCGCAGGGCGGCGACGAGGTCGTGATGCGTTTTATCGGCGATGGCATGGAACCCGAAGACGCCGTGGCAGACGTGCGCGAGTTTGATCGCGTGGTGATTTCGGGCGGCGACGGCACCGTCTCCAACGTGCTCGACCAGATGCGCGGATGCGGCGTCCCCACGCTCGTCTTCCCCTCCGGCACGGCCTGCCTGTTCTTCAACAACATCGGCAATGCCCCTGAGGCGGCGGCGCTTGCCAAGGCCTGCCGCGCCGGTCGCACGGTCAAAGTGGACATGGGCGAGCTCTTTTGGCTCGACGAGAACGGCAGAGAGAAGCGCCACGGCTTTATCATCATCGCCGGCTCGGGCTTCGACGCCGAGATCATGATGAAGGCCGCTCCCACCAAAAACGACATCGGCGAGATCGCCTACTTCCTCTCCGCTCTCGCCACGCCCAACCCCACGGTGGCGCACTTTACCATTGAGCACGACGGCATTGTCGAGGAGCTCGACGGCATCTGCTGCATGGCGGGCAATACCTCGGTCATTCAAAACGACATCAACCTGTTCCCCGACTGCCGCATGAACGATGGCATGGTCGATATTGCGGTCATCAAACCCGTGCGCACCGTTCAGCTGCTGCCTACTGTGATCACCGCTGCGCTTGACCCCGCCGGTAAGGTACTCGGGCGCCCACAGTTCAAGATCATCCAGACCAAGGAAGCCAAGATCACCTGCACCCCGTCACTGGGCATGCAGTTCGATGGCGAGATTATCTCCAGCAATTCGGGCGTCTTTGGAGCCCGCGCGCTTCCGCAATGCCTCGACCTCATCGTCGACGAATTCTCCCCGCTCGGAAAATAGGAGGACCCTATGAACGACAATCCCCTGATCGGCTTTATTGTCATCGTCTTGGCCATGCTCGTCGGTTACGCCATCAACGTGATTCACCGCCGAAAGAAGTAAATCCACATTGGTATGATATTCATCCAGTTATCGACTCTCCCACTGTTTATGCATTCGTCAAACAGCGGGGGATTTTCATTTCGGGCATTCCCAGCTACTTTATTCGGCTACAGTAATTACAGGGCGTCTTTATTAAAGTAAAGCTGCAAACTGAGTACGATTAACCGTTCATCGCATATTTCATCACGCTTATCGAGTAAGTTTCTTTCATAGATGAATATTGTTTCCAGTTCGTTACGCTAATGAGGTGTCTTTATTGGCTGAAGCCCTCTGGCGACAGAGGGCTTTCGCACGCTGGGAGGGAAAATGAGGAAAACTCGCCCCGTCAACGCGCTCAAGAAGCTAGGCATAGGCCTCGCCTTTGGAGCTGCGACCATCATGTCCATGCCGACATCTGCGCTCGCCTGCACGCAGATGTACATGGGCAAAAACCTAACAGCCGACGGCAACACATATTATGGTCGCGCCGAGGACTTTGGCCCGCGCTACCTCAAGCACTTTGGCATTGAGCCGTCGCATGCCCCCGGGTATACCTACGGCTCAGACGAGTCCGACTTCTCATACAGGTCGACCAAGACTACATATCGTTATAGCTACGTGCGCGATCATCCTTCGCAGTGGCACGGGCGCTATGATGCCTACTCTGAGGCAGGCATCAACGAGAAGGGCGTGTCCTGCTCCGCAACGCTGACCACCAACATGAACGATAAAGCCGCCAAGGCAGACCCCCTGACCGACACTGGCATTGGCGAGTATAGCTACGGCAGCGTTATCTTAGGCGAAAGTGCCAAAGCACTTGAGGGTGTCGAACTCCTCGGCAAGATCATCGACGAGCAGGGCGCCAACGGCAACGATCAGATTATCATCGCCGACAGCAACGAGACTTGGCTGTTTGCCGCACTTTCCGGCCACCAGTGGATCGCCATGAAGCTCGCCGATGACGTCGCCTCACTCAACCCCAACATCGGCGGACTCAATTACGATGTCAACCTTGATGACGCCGAGAACTGCCTCCACTCCGAGGGCATCCAGACCATGCCCGAGAAAAATGGCTTCGCCGAGTACACCGACGGCAAGTTCGACGTTGCCAAGACCTATGGCAAAAGCGTCGCCGATTCCGGCGTTCATCAGTGGACTCGCTATGTCCAGGGCCGCGATTACTTCATGGCCCCGTTGACCAAGGGTGCGGATTACGACATCGTCACGGTTAAACCGGAAAAAGGCCCCGACCAAATCGGAGCCATGGTCAGCGAGATCCAGCCCCTGTTCTTCAAGCCCGGCAAGTCCGACTGGAACACCTTTGAGATGATCCGTGCATTTGGCAACCGCGGCGAAAATGTCCCCGGCCTCAACGCCAACACCGACGGTGTCTACGCCATCGGCACCGAAAGAAGCACCGAGACCAACCTCTTCCAGATCCGTCAGGGCATGGACCCCGAGATCGCGACCATTCAGTGGGAGATGCTCTCCCGCGCCGCCTACTCCGTCGCTATTCCTCTGTACTCTGCACTGCTCACCGAGGTCAGCCCCTACTTCAGCAATCAGGATGTCTCCTACGATCACTGCGAAGAGACGGACATCGTGAACAACGAGGAGCCCGAGAACTCCATCAACTACGTCCTCATGGACATTAGTTCCCTCTGCTACGAGCACCGCGAGCAGCTCGGCACCGGCGTTCGCGCCTACCTCGACGCTCTCCAGAACGAGCTCATCGAGCAGAACCTTGAGGTCGATGCTGCTATGCAGGCCGAGACCACCACTGAGGGCCGCACCGCCCTGGCAAACAAGGCCGGCAAGGCTGCCACTGAGAACACCTACGTCAAGTGCAAGGCCCTTCTCCAGGAGATGCGCGCTTATCTGAAGGCTGAGGATTTCAGCACGCCCTTCACCCCGAGCGACCTGAACACCGAGACCAACGGCCTCAAGGTGTCCATCACCTATGCCAAGGACACTCTTGCCACCGACCCGGTGACCCCGGATCAGCCCGGAACTCCCGAACAGCCCGGTACCCCCGAGCAGCCCGCTAAGCCCGAACAGCCCGCTAAGCCCGAGCAGCCCACCACCAAGCCCGAGAAGCCCGGCAAGTCGGACACCACGACCACGGTAACCACCAACAAGACGAACACCAAGGGCGGCCTGCCCACCACTGGCGATCGTTTTGATGGCCGCATGGTGGCTGCATTCGCCATCGCTGGCGTTGCCGTCATCTCCGCGGGCGGTTACTTCCTCTACCGTCGCAATAAGGAGTAACGTCTTAGCTGAGCGGGCGGGGCACATGAGTCACCACGCCCACTTAACCCGCCTTTTTGACCGACGGGAAACCCGCCTGAATTCTTTTTAAAAAAGATTTCCCCGCACACACTTCGCTGTGCTATAGTGCAGCGCAACAGCAACTAGGTGCGACCGCGCCACGGCATCACGAAAGGAGCCACCAACATGAAGAACACGATGAAGTCTCTCAACAACTGGTGGTGGCGTGATGCGAATACGATCGGTCGACAGTGAGTCCCTCACGCCTGTTTTTGCGCTCTAGGTGATTGGAAGGCCTCCGGTTTCGACCGGGGGCCTTTTTCTATCTCGAGCCCGATCGCATTCGCATCACGCGCCTCCGCTTTTCTCTTGCAATCCCCTTCCGAAAGGATTTTCACCATGTCTCAGAACACCACCGCCACCCAGCCCCGCACCGTCCAGACCGCCGATCGCGGCAAACTCGATGTCCGCGCCCTCGTCCTGCTCGCCATCCTGCTCGCCGCCGGCTTCATCCTCAACTTCACCGTCGGCAAGGCAATCTCGGGCATCTCGGGCGGCATGATCAGCCCCGAGTTCATCATCTCGGCCTTCTGCCTCACCATCCTGGTCGTTCGCCCCAACATCGGCCAGGCGCTCGTCATTGGCCTCATCTCGGCTGCCGTGATCCAGATCACCACCACTTCGCCGTTCGTCGATTTTGCCGCCGAGGGCATCGCCGCCATGCTCATGGCCGGCATCGTCAACGCCGCCGGCAAGAACGGTCAGGTTAAGCCTGCCGTCGCCATCGTCGCTACCTTCGTGACCACCTTTGTCTCCGGCGTCATCTTCATGGTTATCAAGATGGCCATGCTTGGCGTGGTCGGCGAGCTCGCCGCCGCTATGTTGCCCGTCGTCGCCATGACCGCCGTCTTTAACGCCATTCTGGTCGGCGCCCTCTACCTGCCCATCCAGAAGGCCCTGAAGCTCAACTAACCCACAGTGACCCATCGGTAAAGACCGTCCCAAACAACTAGCTCTTGGGGACGTTCTTAAACGACTAGTCATTAAAGAACGTCCCCAATGACTATGAAAGGTATCCATGGAAACGATCATCAACGTCGACGATGTCTCGTTCTCCTATGGCACGCAGACCGAGCGGGCGCTCAGCCACATCTCGCTCAGCGTGAACAAGGGAGATTTCATCGGCATCATCGGGCCCTCGGGCGCCGGCAAGTCCACGCTTGCCGCCTGCCTGTCGGGTGCCGTGCCCCACCACTACACCGGCACGTTCTTTGGGGCCGTCATGGTAGACGGCCACGACACCTGCGAGGTCTCGTTGACCGACGTGTCGCAAATCGTCGGCAGCGTGCTGCAGGATATCGACACGCAGATGGTCGCCTCGGTCGTCGAGGACGAGATGCTCTTTGGCCTCGAGAACTTTGGCGTCCCCCATGACCAGATCGAGCAGCGCGTGAGCGAAACGCTCGAGACCGTCGGCATCAGCGACCTGCGCGACCGCGAGATTGCCACCCTCTCGGGCGGACAGAAGCAAAAGGTAGCCATCGCCGCCATTCTCGCTATGCGTCCGCGCGTCTTGGTTCTCGACGAGCCCACCGCGGCACTCGACCCTGCCAGCTCCACGCTGGTCTTCGAGACGCTGCGTGAGGCAAACCGCGCACTTGGAATCACCATCGTCGTCGTTGAGCAAAAGGTCGCCCTACTCTCGGAGTACTGCAACCGCGTGCTCGTGCTCAACCATGGCGAAATCGCGCTGCAGGGCGAGCCACACGAGGTCTTCGCGCATACCGACGAGCTCCGTGCCATCGGCGTCGACTGCCCTCGCGTCACGCGTATCTTCAATAGCCTCGAGGCCGATGGCCTGGTAAGCGGTACCCCTTGCTTGGATGTCGATGAGGCCGAGCGCCTGATTTCGGGCATTGTCGACCCCGCACACGCGGCCAGCGAAGCCCAGGCGCCCGCCGGCTCCCCGCATGCACCGTCGTTGCGCCCGCACGCCAAGGACGCCGAGCCCGTGCTCACCTTCGATCACGTTGAGTTTGCCTATCCCAATGGCGGCGCCGCCGTACACGACCTCAACCTGACCCTCTATCCCGGCGAGCTCGTGGGCATCGTCGGCCAGAACGGTGCCGGCAAGACCACGCTCACCAAGCTGCTCACAGGCCTGCTTAAGCCCGCCTCGGGCAGCGTGCGCGTTACGGGGCTGGACACCGCAGCCGTTCCCACGAGCCGCATCGCCCGCGAAGTCGCAACCCTCTTCCAAAACCCCGACCGCCAGATCTGCAAGGATACCGTACTCGACGAGGTCGCTTTTGGCCTGGAGCTTGCCGGCATCGACCGTGCCGAGGCTCTGCGTCGCGCTCGACTCGTTATCGACCGCTTTGGCCTGCCTGCCGATGAGGCACCTTTCTCGCTTTCGCGCGGCCAGCGACAAATGGTGGCGCTTGCCTCCGTCGTAGTGGTTGAGCCCAAGATCGTCGTGCTCGACGAGCCCACGAGCGGCCTTGATTACCGCGAGTGCATGACCGTCATGGAAACGGTGCGCACCATGGCCGAGCGCGGCTGCGCCGTGATTATGGTCTGTCACGACATGGAAGTCGTTTCCGACTTTGCCGAGCGTATCGTAGTAATGGCCGACGGTCGTATCCTCGACCGCGGCCGCACGCACGAGCTATTCTCGAACATCGAGCTCATGCAGCAAGCCTACGTTGAGCCACCTCAGGTCATAGAGCTTTCTCATCGTCTGGCATCCTCCGTCTCTCCCGTCTTTGCACAGGTGAGCGAGGTCACCGATATCGTTCGCATTACCGAGGAGATGGTCCACCGTGGTTAACGTCATCGACTATATGCCGGGCGACACACTGCTGCACCGCTTGAACCCGGTCGTCAAACTGGGCCTTGCCGCCGCCATCATCATCGGCATCTTCCTGTCCGACACCTACGTGGCGCTGTTGGGCTTTTTGGCACTCACCCTCGCACTGGGCGCCTATGCCGGTGTCGTCGACCGTCTGCTCTCGCTACTCAAGCTGCTGATTCCGCTCGCACTTATCATGCTGGTGCTTCAGCTGGCCTTTATGCGCGACGGCAACATAGTGTGGGGCTTTATCACCGACACGGGCCTCATTACCGGATCGAAGGCCTGCCTACGCCTGTTGGGCGTGGCGCTGCCACTCATCCTCATGCTTATGGTGACCAAGCTCAACGACCTCGCCAACGCCTGCGTCGAGGTGCTGCACGTGCCGTATCGCTATGCCTTCACCTTTACCACGGCGCTACGCTTTGTGCCGGTGTTTGGTCAGGAGATGAACGCCATCATGGAAGCGCAGACCGCACGCGGCGTCGAGTACGACACCAAGAACCCCATCAAGAAGCTTAAGCTCATGCTGCCACTGTGCGTGCCACTGCTCATCTCGAGCGTGGGCAAGACCGATGCCACAGCCTTGGCGGCAGAACAGCGCGGCTTCTATCTGCGTACACGCGCCAGCTCGTACAAGCGCTACCCCATCAAGGGCCTGGACATCGCCGTGCTCATCGTCAGCATCGCCCTCATCGCCATCGGCTTCCTGTTCTAGTTCGCCACCGGCAGCAACCGCCCAACGCAAAAGGCCTCGGCTCGCACCAAACGAGCCGAGGCCTTTACTGTTTCACCAGATAAAACCTACCAAAATTAACCTGTCCCTTTTTGACAGGTCGGAAGCTAGAGGCGGTAGGGGGCGCCGCTGCGGATGATGGATTCGCGCACCAAGACATCCATGGCATCGAGGGTGATCTCGGGCATCTCTCGATACTTCTGCAGCACCGATAGCTCGGTGCAGGCCAGAATGACACGGTCGCAGCCGCTACGGGCGAACTCCCACATCACGCGGTCGAACTTATCCATATCGGGCTCACGTCCGGCCTTCACATCATCGTAGATAAGCGACATCACATCGTTCTGACGTTTCTCGCTGGGATAGACAACCTCAACACCCGCGGCCTCGCATTCGCGGCCGTAGACGCCCGCGCCCACGGTTCCGTCGGTGCCCATGATGCCAATCTTGCGCACCGGCTCGGCCGGCATACTCAGGTTGGGGTCGAACTCGCACTCCCCCATCACCGCACCCGCAAGGGCATAGCGCACCGACTCACGCGGCATGTGGATAATCGGCACCTTCGTAAACGACTGGATCTGGTCGTAGAAGTAGTGTGACGTGTTGCAGGGAATGGCAATGTGCGCACAGCCCAGCGACTCGAGTGCCTGGGCACACTCTTTCATGGTCGCCAGCAGCTTGGCATGCCCGCCGGTCTTAATGGCCAGCGTGCGGTCGGGCATGGTCGACTTGGAGAGCACCACCATGTCGATATGTTCCTGATCGCAGGCAGCAGCCGTATGACGCACCACCTGGTCGTAGTAATATGACGTGGCCTCGGCGCCCATGCCGCCGATAACTCCCAGCTTTTCCATCGCCGCCTCCTTGGTGACGCTTGCGCAATTGCGCGTATCATACCCGCGCCCGCCCGATGTAAACCGGACGGGCGCCGCACTCATCTACTTGTAATACGTCTTGAACAGCTTAAAGTGGCGCAGCTTGGTGTGCCACATGCGCAGCCAGCGGTTAAAGACAAAGTCGCCCTTCATAAACGAAGGGTCGGCGCCCTTGCCTTCCTTGTCCAGGCGATGCACCTTAGCGCGCAGCTCGGGATCCTTGACGTACTTGTCGACGACGCCCATGGGAACGACCATCCACAGCGCCTCGTCCTGCGCCGTCACAAACTCCGGCTCAAACGGGCGGTTGAACACATACTCGTCCACCACATACTTGGCAACGTTAAAGCCGCTGTTAGTGACGTAGTAGTTGCTGCGACCTTGGCGCGTGTTGAAATCGAAGAACTTAAACGAGCCGTCGCGTTCGTCGTACTTAACGTCAAAGTTGGAATAACCCACAAAGTGAAGGTCCTCGAGCAACTTGCGCACGCCGCCCATGAGCTCGTCATTGGGCTCGGTGATGATACAGGCGTGGTTGCCGACACCGTGAGGCTGATGCTCCTCGAGCAGCACGTGGCCCAGGCACATCATGCGGACCTTGCCGTTGCGGTCGGAATAGCTGGTGAGCACGCGCATATACTCGTCGTTGCCGGGCACGCGATCCTGCAAGATCAGGTCGTCGGTGTAGCCGCTGGCATACGAGTCGCGAATGACCTGTTCCAGCTCGGCACGGTCGGCAATCTCATAGGCCTTTTTCTGGCCCTCGAACTCGTGCTGCCACCACATGATGCCGTCGGAAGGCTTCAGGATCATCGGGTAAGGAAAATCGATCTGGTCGAGCACTTCGGCAGGTGCCTCGCCTTGGGCATTCAGCATCGCCATGGTGAAGGTAAAGGTATGCGGATAGGGCACGCCGTGCTTCTCGCACAGCTCGTAGAAGATCTCCTTCTTCTGACACTGCTCAAGCATGCTGTAGGGAGCGTAAGGCGCGACGATGTTATCCGCCAGCTCATGGGCATCCTTGGCCTGAGCCACGAGGGCAACATAGTTATCGCCACAGCCCACAAGGACAATCGTCTTGTCGGCATGCGCTTGGGCAATGCCGTTGACGGTCCTGAGCATCACGGGCATGGTATCGATATCCACGTTGGGCGTGTAGTCGATAATCTGGCTGCGGTACGCGGGACCCGTCTGGTACTTGCCAAAGACCAGGCTCTTGACCTGGTACTCCTCGTAGAAGGCGCGCGCCACCGAATAGGCGTTGATGTCGCCACCGAGCAGCACGGGAATGAACTCGCGCTCTGTAAACTGCAATGCCATGGAAACTTCCTATCATGAACTGCCCACACAACGGGCGGTCTTTGCGCAACTGATTTATTCTAGCGTGCCGAGCCGCTGGTGCCCAAAGCTCCACCGTATCTATGGCAATCGACGTGATCGTCCAGCATAAAGCCGCACTCACCGCGATGGGGCCTTGTAGCTGCAAACCCCCTGTTGAGATAGCTTTCACGGCCGAAAGCCCGTCCGCAAACAGGCCCCCGTAACGTTAAAGTTGAACTCTATGGTTTCTCAACAATTCATCATAACTGCAGGTCAAAGCCAAAGCCTCAAGTTCGACTTGACCCTTTGGAACCTTTAAGGTTCAAGTTGAGGTCGAAAGCAGTAGTAGAATACCGTTCGAACCATAACCTACGATTGATTGCAGAGGGACTGGATGCAGCATTCGAATCATCGCACCGCAGCGCTCATTGCGTCGAAGCCGGCTCGTATCATCACGAGCGCCGCGCTCGCCGTTGCGCTGACGGCCACGCCGATGCTCTCCCCCGTTGCGGCGTATGCCGCCTCGCAGGCAACGCAGGACCAGCTTTCCGCAGCCCAGCAGAAGATCGAAGCCGCCACGAGCGCCTACAACGACGCCCGCACCAAACTCGATGACCTGCAAAAGCAGATTGACTCCAACGAGGCAAGCATCGAGGAAATCGAGGCTAAGCTTCCCGAGCAGCAGGCCAAGGCAAGCTCCGCCATGCGCGATCTGTACAAGTATCAGAAGGGCACCAATCCCATCGTGAGCTTCCTGGTCAACGCGCAGAGCCTGGGCGAGTTCATCACCACCTGCAAGTACACCAACCAGATCACGAGCTCGAGCGTCGACGAGATCGAAGAGCTCAATAATATGCAAACCGAACTCGAGCAGAACAAGGCCGAGCTCCAGCAGGCCAAGTCACAGCTTGAGGCAGAGCAGAAAAACGCCGAGGATGCGCTGGCGCAGGCCCAGCAGCTCCGCAGCGAGGCGCAGGCAAAAGCCGAGCAGGAAAATGCCGCCGAGCTTGCCAAGCTTGAGGCCGATAAGGCCGCTGCCGCCGAGAAGCTCTCGGGCGAGGGCGTAAGCGGCGGCAATTCCAGCAGCCAGGCCACCAACACCAACACCACCATAGACACCACGGTGAACAACTCCAATACCGGTAGTTCCGATTACGATTCGTTCATTAATGAGTGGACGAGCCGCATCGACAATTATCTTTCCGGCTCCCCCATGGCAGGCCAGGGCTATAACTTTGCCGTCGCCGCCTGGAATACCGGTGTCGACCCCCGTTGGTCCCCCGCCATCGCCTGCATCGAGAGCACCAAGGGTGCTTATTGCGCCAATTCTTACAACGCCTGGGGCTGGAGCGCCCGTGGCGGCGGTTGGCGCAGCTTTGGCAGCTGGAGCGAGGGCATCTCCGCTCACGTCGCCTATCTGGGCGCCAACTACGGCTCCACCCTTACCCCGGCAGCGGCCAAAAAGTACTGCCCGCCCACGTGGCAGGACTGGTACAACAAAGTCGCCGCTCAGATGAACCGCATCTAAGTGCAACTGCAAAGGGGCCCCAAACGGGACCCCTTTTCTTTTAGGTAGCGGAAGTATCGACGACGCCGGTCGCATTGGCAACCGCGACTACGACGATCATGCATAGGAGCAGCACGCCCAATGCCTTGAGCCAGAGTTTCGCGAGTTTCATGCCGCGATAGCTGTCGAGCAGTGCGAATCGCCGACGAAGACGGCGCTTATCGAGCAGCGCAAAATGCATAAGCGCCATAAGGCCATCGACAAAGAAAAAATACTCGATTATGAGAAGCCACGTCGGGTAGCTTTGGTTTGCTCCCGTGGGGTGAAAGACGGCAAAGTGACTTCCGGCAAAGAACACAAGCAGCGAGAAACAGACAAGCGTATTCCAAATGCGGCCCAGAGACTCCGGAACGCGAGAGAGCAGGCCGCATGCAGCGGAGGCGGCAGGCCTAGGAAGTCCTGCGGGGTTCTGGAGCCCTTGGAGCGTCAACACCGTTTCCGATGCCGGAGTACGGACAGGTGCAGGCACAGGAGGCCGCACGGGGCGACTCAGGTCGTATGCCGCGCGCGTCGCCCGTCCCAATGCCTCCGCACTCGCAAAACGCTTGGCCGGGTCGAGCGCCATCGACATGCAGATGGCATCGGCCAGAGGGGCAGGAATGCCGCGCATCTCGCATTGCTCGCGCATGTCGAGCCCTGGTTTAGGGTCGACTCCCGTCAAGCAGAAGAACAACAGGGCGCCCAGTGCGTAGACGTCGCTGCGCACACTCGTCTGCCCAAACCCATACTGCTCGGGCGGCGCATAGGGTCGCGTGCCAAACTTGACGGTGTCGGCATCGGCACCATCGCGCCATACGCGCGCGATCCCCAAGTCGATAATCACCAGCGACGAAAACGTCAGGCCCTCATCGAGCGTACAGTTCGCACCCGTCACGATGATATTCGACGGTTTGAGGTCGCGATGGATCACCGGCGCCGACGTCTCCCCCGCCATTGCAAAACCGGCGTGGAGCTCGCCCACGGCATCGCATAGGGCAGGATACAATTCACGCGCATAATCGGGGGTGGCTCCCAGACGGTCCACCAGCACCCCGAGCGTCTCCCCTTCGATGTATTCCATAACCACGTTGAGCTCGTCGCCCACACGACGACAATCGACGATTCTGGGCAGGTGCTCAAAACGCCTGCCTGCCCGCTGAGCGGCAAACAGACGCTCGTATGCCCCGCCGATTTGAGCCGAGGCATCGATGCGTTTACGGACAAAGGGGCCGAGCGAACCACCACCGGTTCCTTCAAAGTACACGAGCTCGGTTGTTTCAACGGACGAGCGCTTAAGTACACGCTCCACGCGATAGCTGTCGTCGCGATCGAGCGACGCCAGGTGCTCGGCAAGCGCTGCGGTCAGCTCGTCATCGAAATATGTTGGGGTCTGAGTATCCATAGCCTCCATCATAGCGCAGGGCGCAGACACCCCATGGCATCCGCGCCCCGTTCGTTTGCATCCTTGTTCGGCAGCTCCGCCGGCTCAGATATCAGCCGCTAACTCACCGTCTCCTCGCCAAAGCGATACAGCTCCTCGTTGACCTTTTGGAGGCTGCACCCGCGATCGATGCAAAAGATGATAATCGCATCACGGCGATCCTTGCAGTTAAGGACGCTCACCCCGGCAGCCGTCAGTGCACGGTTGGCCTCTTTGAGCGTCAGCGCCATCGCAAAGGCAATCTGCAGCACCTTATTGCGACTCGGATTGCGCGAACCAGTAAAGATCTGATAGCCAAAGGTCTCGTTGAGGTCGGCCATACGCACCACGCGCGAACGCTCCAAGCCCTTTTCCTGCAGCAGCTGCTTCAGGTAGTCCGAAAGCGACGGGGCGGCAAAGTCGTGCTCCCTGATATAGCCATCGATGTTCGGCGCATCGAGAAGCTCATTGAGCAACTCCTCGGTCAGCTTTTTATCGGGCATACGACTTCACCTCCCCCAGTGCATGCAACATGCTAGAAACCGCTTACGTCCGAACGCTCCCAGCTAGCAACCTGGTCGGGAGACACCGTACCCAGCGCCTCGAACTTCCAGGAGCCGCCCGCCTTCAGATGATTGGTGTTTGCAAGAGCCGTTCCAACCTGGTTGCCATCGGCATCATACAGAACATATTCAATCTGAATGTAGCTCTTTTCCTTGTCCGTGTTATTGGTCAGCGTGCCCGTGATCTTATAGGCAAACTGATTGGAGGTGTCTTCAGCCTCGTCAGCAATGGTATACGGTTCTTGCGGTTCTTTTTGCTCCTCAGCCTGCTGTGTCGCCTCGGCAGGTTTTGCCGAATCGCTCGCAGACGAATCGGTTGAATTGCCACCCATAGAGCCCACGGCACCGACGATAACCAGCACCACGATGACGCCTAGGACAATCTTGCCGATCGGCTTCTTTCCCTCTTTTGCCATTATTCATCCTTCCTACGATCCGGCTACCGTGCCGGCACACAGCACATCGTAGGAAGGATTGAACTTGAATTCATTAGCTGAGAGCTAAGGTTGCGGTAAACGGCCAATGCAGTTGTCCAAGCGCCGAGCAAACGCACTTTGCGCGACCGTCTGCTGGCAGCGCATCAACCCACCGTGACGGATTTCCCGGTAAAGGCACTGATCATCAACAGGGCAAAGAACACCAGGTAGCTGACACTCAGCGGGTACGCAATGATCAGGAATACGACCCAGCCGACATTGGTTTTACCGTCGGCACGGCGTTGCCCGCGATTGCGGCAGAGCCAAATCGTCACGCCGATGGCAGTGATAAACAGTACGAGTGCCGCCGCAGCCAGCCCAGCAAACACAAACATCACGCCAATGCTCACAGCAATAACCGGGAGCAGCAGCAAGCCGCACCCACACCCACCAGGACTATACACGGCAGACTGTCGGCGTCGCTCCATCGTCACTCCAAGCCAAGTAATCGTTTGTAGACATCGAGGCCTTTGAGCAGGATTTCCTCGTCAAAGAGCATGGTATCAGTGTGAAGGGCGCTCGTGGCATAGGCGGGACAGCCATCCGAATCGCTCGGGTTATCTTGGCCGGCAGGCGCGCCCGTGCCCAGCAGGAAAAACACGCCCGGCAGATGGCGCTGATAGAAGGCAAAGTCCTCGGCAATCAGCAGCGGCTCGTCCACGAGCTGTAAGTCGGGCAGAGCAGGCGCGATTCGAGCAAACAACTCGGGGTCGTTGTCGACCGGCGGATAGCCCTCGGCAAAGTCGAGATCGTACGTGCAGCCCGTTGCGGCACAGGCATCGTCCAGCACACGACGCACGCCTTCGCGCGCCCGGTCGAACATGTCGTCCGTAAACACACGCAGGCTTCCGGCCACATGGGCCTCCCCCGCTACCGCGTTACAAACCGTACCGGCCTGCAGCAGACCAAACTTACCGATACAGGGCTCGTCGGTGCCCAGCTCGTCCATCAGCTCGCGCTCGGCAACCAAAAACTTTGCTGCCGCCAACGCGGCATCGTGCGACTCCCCAACCGGCACACCATAGGTCTTAGCGATGTGGATGCTCGTACCGTGAATATGGATATGCGTCTCGCTCGAACGCGCCAGCAGCGGACCGGAACAACTCGCCAACGTGCCGGCAGGCAGATCGGGCCACACATGGAAGCCAAAAATGCGGTCGGCCCCATAGCGCTCGAATACACCACTCTCGCATACCGTCTTGGCACCACCGGTCGTTTCCTCGGCCGGCTGGAACACAAAGAGAACATTGCGCCTAATGGCGCCCGGCTGTTCGCGAATCGTACGGTCGACATACGTCGCGGCGGCAAGCGCCATGGCCATGTGTCCGTCGTGCCCGCAAGCGTGCATCTTGCCGGGATGCGTCGAGGCAAAGGCCGCTCCCGTCGCCTCCGCGATGGGCAGCGCGTCCATATCGGCGCGAATCGCCGTGGCATGCGCGGCGCCTGTGCCAGCGTCGAAGAAAGCACAAACACAGCTGGGACAGGGATGGGTCACTTCACAGGCAAGCGAGGCGAGCACGCCCTCGATATAGGCTATGGTTTGAGGAAGATCGAAATCGAGCTCCGGAATGCGATGCAGGTCGCGACGATAGCGACGAAGTTCTTGGAGCTCGGTCATAAAGGATCCTTTCATGGGGCATATCCATTCACACACTATTTTGATGCAGAATTATGACACCCTTGTTTCCAGCATATCCCTGCATTTTTTAAACGTTATATACGAATACTCTTGTTTGGTAAAGTGCAACGTGGTAGGGTCTTTACCACTTGATAGAGGCGCGGGCACGAAGAGCCGCGGGCGAGCCGGCAGGCTTTGACCCCGTGGGGAGGCGAAACCCGCCGAACTGGGTTTTTCAGGCACGAAAAGCCTGGTGGGCCTGTGGGAAACACCCGCAGGACTGTCTGCAGCAATGCGGGAGCGCTATCCGGACATGGGGTCCACGCTATGCGGATTCGATGCGCCGATGGCGCCGTCTGGATAGCGAGGTTTACGGGACATGGCATTGACCCCCAACGAGGCATATGCGGCCAAGCGGCCGTTTGTGGACAAGGAGACGCTCGAGCATATCGTCGAGCAGTTCCCTACGCCGTTTCATCTATACGACGAGGCGGGCATCCGCCGCAACATGCAAGAAGTGCGCGACGCCTTTGCATGGAACCCGGGCTTTAAGGAATACTTTGCCGTCAAGGCCAATCCCAACCCGGCGCTCATCTCCATTCTCAACGAATACGGCTGCGGCTGCGATTGCTCGAGCTATACCGAGCTCATGATCGCCCGCTCGCTGGGCATCACGGGACACGACATCATGTTCTCGTCCAACGACACGCCGGCAGCGGACTTTGAGCTCGCCGACAAGCTGGGCGCCATCGTCAACTTTGATGACATCAGCCACATTGAGTTCTTTGAGCGCGTTGCAGGCCCCATCCCCAAGACGGTCAGCTGCCGCTTTAATCCGGGCGGCTTGTTCCAGCTCTCCAACGGCATCATGGATAACCCCGGCGACTCCAAATACGGCATGACCACCGAGCAGCTCTTCGAGGCCTTCCGCATGCTCAAGGCCAAGGGCGCCGAAAACTTTGGCATCCACGCATTCCTTGCCAGCAACACCGTCACCAACGACTACTATCCCAAACTCGCGCGCATTCTCTTTGAGCTTGCCGTGCGCCTGGAGCGCGAGACCGGTGCACACGTCGCCTTCATCAACTTATCCGGCGGCGTCGGCATCCCCTACCTGCCCGAGCAGCAGGCTAACGACATCCATGCCATCGGCGAGGGAGTGCACGCGGCATACGACGAGATCTTGGTTCCCGCCGGCATGGACGATGTGGCCATCTGCACCGAGATGGGCCGCTTTATGATGGGCCCCTACGGCTGTCTGGTCACCAAGGCCATCCACGAAAAGCAGATCTACAAGGACTATATCGGTGTCGACGCAAGCGCGGTCGATCTGATCCGCCCTGCCATGTATGGCGCCTACCACCACATTACGGTGATGGGCCAGCCGGGTGGCGCCGACAAGACCGCGGCGCCTGTCACAAACACGTACGACATTACGGGCAATCTGTGCGAGAACAACGACAAGTTCGCTATCGATCGCGAGCTGCCGCATATCGACATGGGTGACCTGCTTGTAATCCACGATACCGGCGCGCATGGCTACTCCATGGGCTACAACTACAACGGCCGTCTGCGCTCCGCCGAGGTCCTGCTGCGCCCCGATGGCTCGGCCGACCTCATCCGTCGCGCCGAGCGCCCGGGCGACTACTTTGCCACGCTCGACGTGCTGCCGTGCGGCCGAGAGTTGCTGGCCAAGTCGCGCGCCGAAAGTGCCCGCCGCCGCGCTCAGGACGAGCGCCTGGCCGTCGCCGCTCAGTGGAACAAACGCATCCAGATCGCGGAAGCGAAGGAGAAGAACATGGACATCCGCAATCTCGAGGGTTCAATCGTCGCCCTTGTCACGCCGTTTAAAAAGGACGGCAGTGTCGACTTTGACGCGCTCGAGCGCCTTATCGATTTCCACCTGCAAAATGGCACCGACGCCATCCTCACCCTGGGCACCACCGGAGAGAGTGCCACGATGACCGACGACGAGGACAACTCCGTTGTCGCCGCAGTGGTCAAGCAGGTTGCGGGCCGAGTCCCCGTTATTGCCGGCTCGGGCTCTAACTCCACGCAGACCATGCTCACTAAGTCGCTCACTTACCAGGGCCTGGGCGCCGATGGTCTGCTGCTCATTACCCCCTACTACAACAAGTCTAACGAAGAGGGCATCTACCAGCACTTTAAGACCGTGGCCGACGCCGTGGACATCCCCTGCATTCTGTACAACATCCCCGGCCGCTGTGGCTGCGGCATCAGCGAGCGCAACGTAGAGCGCTTGGCTGCGCACCCCAACATCATGGGCATCAAGGAGGCCTCGGGCAACGTCGCCTACGCGGCCAAGATCGCCCACCTGCTGTCCGATGACTTCCGCATGTACTCGGGCGAGGACGCGCTTACCGTGCCGCTCATGAGCCTGGGCGCCTCGGGCACCATCAGCGTGTGGGCAGACATTCAGCCGCAGCTCGTGCACGACATGTGCCGCGCCTATCTGGAC
Source organism: uncultured Collinsella sp. (assembly GCA_905197665.1). Classification (GTDB taxonomy): domain Bacteria; phylum Actinomycetota; class Coriobacteriia; order Coriobacteriales; family Coriobacteriaceae; genus Collinsella. Next base: position 64,805 of record CAJJZP010000010.1, on the reverse strand, counting down.
GGTGACGTGGAGCGCGCCCGCGATATCCAGATTGCCGGCCAGCCGCTCATCAACACCCTCTTTAGCGAGGTCAACCCCATCCCCGTCAAGGAAGCACTCGCCCAGATGGGTATGATCGAAGCCAACTACCGCATGCCGCTGTGCCCCATGGCAGACGACACGCGTTCCGCACTTACCGATGCTCTGAAGGGAGCTGGTCTGCTTGATTAAGACCGTCATTATGGGAACGGGCCGCATGGGCTCGCTCATCCGCACTACCGCCGAAGGCATTGCCGACGCCTCCGGGCAGCCCGTTTTTGATATCGTGGCCCAGATCGGTTTTGACCTGTCCGAGCTCGAGAGCGCCCCGGCAGCCGACGTCATCATCGACTTCTCGAACGTCGTGACCTTCGATGCCGTCGTCGCCTATGTCGAGCGTACAGGCGCCGCGTTGGTCTCGGGCACCACGGGCTACACACCCGATCAGATGGACCGCCTGCGCGAGCTGGGCCAGAATGCCCGCGTCATGCACTCGGGCAACTACTCTATCGGCATCGCCGCCCTGCGTCACCTAGTGGCCCAAGCCACGCGTGAGCTGCCCGGCTTTGACTGCGAGATTGTCGAGACGCACCACAACCAAAAGGTCGACGCTCCCAGCGGCACCGCCAAGCTGCTACTCGACGCCGTGGTCGAGGCCGAGCCAGAGGCTGGCTATCATCCCGTCTACGGTCGCGAGGGCATGTGCGGCGTTCGCGATCCCAAGGAAATCGGCATGCACTCGCTGCGCGGCGGCACCGTCGCCGGCGTACACGAGGTGAGCTTCTTTGGCCAGGACGAGGAGGTCACGCTTAGCCATCGCGCTACGAGCCGCCAGATCTTTGTCAACGGCGCTCTGGCCGCCGCTCAAAAGCTCGTCGTCCGCGACCCTGGCTTCTACACCTTCGATCAGGTCATGTTCGCCTAACCAGTTAACTACCGTACCCACGCAAAGGAGAAACAGCATATGAGCAACGCAGCCGAGATGGATGCCCAGGAGATTATCAATTACATCGCCACCGCGCCTAAAAAGACGCCTGTCAAGCTGTATGTGCGCGAGAAGCCCGGCATGAAGGTTGCCTGGGGCGATGCGCACGTCTACGGCGGCCGTCGTGGTAAGACCGTCTTTGGCGACTGGGAAGAGCTCAAGGCCATCCTCGATGCCAATGCCGACTCCATCGACTACTACGACGTCGAGAATGACTGCCGCAACTCCGCCGTGCCCATGCTCGACCTTAAGGGCATCAATGCCCGCATCGAGCCGGGCGCGATCATCCGCGACCGCGTCGAGATCGGCGACCGCGCCGTCATCATGATGGGCGCCATCATCAACATCGGCTCCGTTATCGGCGAGGGCTCCATGATCGATATGGGCGCCGTGCTGGGCGGCCGCGCCACCGTGGGCAAGAACTGCCACATCGGCGCCGGCACCGTGCTGGCAGGCGTTGTGGAGCCCGCCAGCGCCACGCCCGTCATCATCGAGGACGATGTCATGATCGGCGCCAACGCCGTGGTCCTGGAGGGCGTGCACGTGGGCAAGGGCGCCGTCGTTGCCGCCGGCGCCGTATGCGTCGAGGACGTCCCCGCCGGTGCCGTCGTGGCCGGTGTCCCCGCCCGCGTCATCAAGATGCGCGACGCCCAGACCGACAGCAAGACCGGCCTGGAAGAGGGCTTACGTCAACTGTAGGGTTACGCGGTTTTACCAAACCGCGTAACTAGCCGACGCTGCAAACGCCCCAGAGCGGCAATCTGACGTTCAGTCGTCGGGCATGACCAAAAGGTCAATGCCCTCCTCTTTCACGTCACCTTGCTCGCTCTGGGGCGTTTTCGCTGACTTATGCTCAACCAGTAGCGAAATTAAGCCCCAAGTAAAAAGGCCGAAGCCCTCATCCGAGGCTTCGGCCTTCGCTTTCTCGCTGCAGGCGTAACGCAACTTATCGATTCTCGATGCTGCCGATGTTTTTGAGCTCGATGGAGATGAGGCCGTTGGGCTCGTTGACGAACTCGATGTACTCGGAGTTCGAACCCATCTCGGCCGGGAAGCTGATCTCGATGCCCGTATCGGTACGAATCTTGTGGTTGCGCACTGCCGCACGCTCGACCTGCTTGCGCTCCACGGGAACGCGCTCGGGAACCTTCTCCTCGGTCAGTGCCGCGCGTACACTTTCCTTGATAACCGGCTCATCCTCAAAGACCTCGTCGACGATATCCCAAGGCGGCAATTCCTCGTCATCCTCGACCTTTTCAGCCACGGCAGCCTTGACCTTAGCAAGCGCCACAGCAGTGTTGGCGCCGTGTTCCTCGGCGACTTCCTCGACCACGCGCGTCACGGTGTCGATGACCTCCTTGCCCGACACGCCCGTATCGCACTGCAGCAGACCGTCGGGAATGAGCATACGGTCTTCGCCGGCAATCTTGCGCTTCTTGTCCACATAGCCGATCTCCATGGTGCTCGCGCGCACGATGGCATAGCTTGGCACCTTTTGCGAGGGGTTTGGCAGAATAGCGTAGTGGCGCGCGATGTCGTTGCGCACCTCCCCCTCCTCGCGGCCCACCTCGTGCATAAAAGCCTGCTTGGAGCCCAGCAGCATCACGGCAAACCAGCGGGCATCCTCGTCGTCGTCAAAATCGGCCACGAGCACATCGGTGGACTCGGCTTTTTCGGCCTTGGTAAGCTCGGAGGAAATGAACTCCGCAATCTGCTGCGACAGGTCTACGAACTCGCGCTCGCCAAAGAAATAGCCCTTGAGCTCGCCGCCAAACGCAGAGTTCTCGGCAAACGTGGCGCGCTTATTGTCGGCCGAGGTTCGTGCGCGGCGCAGATGCGTGGTCACAAAGTTGCGCACGGTACGGCTCTCGATATCGAGCTCGCGCTGGCTCATGACGTTGACGGCAGAGTCAAAGTCCAGGATGTGCAGAATCGCGTGATTGATTTTCATATACGGCATTCCGTTCTAGATCGATTTCGGCACGAACCAGTATAGCGGTCGGGCCCGCCCCAGGCGCATCGAAGCTTGATGCATCGGGGACAGGTTGCTTTGCACCAATGGTTAGCGCAGGAGCTCGGACTGCCAAGCCTCGAGCTGTTCTGCCAAACTCTTGCCGGCAGCGGGCATGTCGATCTGGGGTCGTTTAGGCAGCAGTGCGCATTTAAGGATTGCCACGATGGTCTGCGAGACAAAGCGTCGCGTATCCTCGTCAAAGCCTTGCGCAGCCTGGAGCATCACGGGCAGGCTCTCGCGCAGATTCCCGGCGATATCCGCAAACCGCTCAGCACCCGTAGCCTCAAACACGGAGAACAACGCATCTACAAAACGCTCGCGCTCGCTAGGCGACACTGCAAGCAGCATCTCGCGAATGGAGCCATCAACGTATCGAGCACCGGCGGACAGGCGCTCACAGTACACGAAGTCGCGACCATCAACCACCCAGCTAAAGGGATTATGCTGCAGCAGGCTGAACTCGGTGCTCTCAACGATGGCATAGTCCTCCTGTGTCTCGAACATCATGCCAAAGATCGACGACCGAGGTAGCGTCTTGTCGATTCGACCGGAAAGATCGGCAAAGGCGTTGCCGTTCAGAAACTCCTCGACGAAGCCCGGACCATCATGGGAATACACCCGTTCAATTCGCTCACGGGCGACATCGGAGCACATCGCCGCACCGTACACCGCAAGGTTTCCACCCTTGGAATGACCTCCGCACAAAAGTGGCCCGTCAATCGCATCCACCGCCTCGTCCACATAACGCGCCGCGGATTCCTGGGCCGGCACAGGACACCGGAATGCCATGTTAAAGTCCTCTTTCCAGCCCACAATCGTACTGTCGGTCCCCCGGAAGGAAAGATAACTAAACCCCGCCGGAAACCGGAACGCCATGGCTGCAAACTGCTCTGTCGCCACCACATCGCTCACGGCACGATAGCCGCAAACGCGCACGCCACGGTAACGAGGGCTTGCTGCCACGGCCTCCAACAAGGCCCTGCTCCCCTCTGGGTCCCACAAGTCACCAATCATGTCCCGGTAGTACTCGGCACGCAGCAACTCGCGTACGTCTAGGCCCTGCCAGTTCGTCAGCTCCGCCATATCACCCGGCAAACGCAAATAGGACAACCACGCAAAGACCAGGCTATCCACCGCACAGAACGGCTGCTCCTCAAACGGATAAAACGCCGTCTGGGCATAGGTCAAAAAATTAGGCGAATCCGACATGGCCCTCCCATCAACTATGCTGCATTGGGGTCAGGTTACTTTGCACCAAAAAGGCGCCCGGGCCGTATGGGCTCGGACGCCTTCATTGTAGCTTTTCGCGCTTGCGAGCTTGATTTAGCAGGAGAAGTCGACGCTGTCGATGATGTCCTTGAGGGCCTTTGCGGAGGCGGTGAGCTCATGCTGCTCGTCATCGTTCAGCGGCACGGGGACGCGGCAGACAACGCCATCGCGGCCGACGACGGTCGGCATGGAGATGGCCAGATCGGACAGGCCATACTCGCCCACCATGAGCGAGGAGACAGGCAGAACGGTCTGCTCATCGCGCATGACGGCAGTGCAGATGCGCTTGACGGCCATGGCAACGCCATAGTAGGTAGCGTGCTTCTTCTCGATGATGGTGTAGGCGGAGTTCTTGACGTCCTCGGCGATACGCTTCTCGGCAGCCTCGTGCTCCAGATGACCGTGAAGCTCGCAGAAGGTGTTCAGCGGAACGCCGGCAACCTGAGCGCTGGACCAAGCGACAAACTCGGAGTCGCCGTGCTCGCCCATGACATAGGCCTGGACATCGCGCGGGTCAACCTCGACGTGGGCACCAAGCATCTGCTGCAGTCGGCCAGTGTCGAGCACGGTGCCGGAGCCGATGACATGGCCCTCGGGCAGGCCGGACATCTTGATGGCGGCATAGGTCAGAACATCGACCGGGTTGGAGACGATGAGCAGAATGCCGTCGAAGCCAGACTTCTTAATCTCGGGAATAATGGACTTGAAGATGTTGACGTTCTTGTTGACCAAGTCCAGGCGGGTCTCACCGGGCTTCTGGGCGGCACCAGCGGTGACGACGATCATGGCGGCGTCGGCGACATCGGAATAATCGCCGGCGTAGATCTTCATCGGCTCGGCAAACGTCATGCCGTGCGCGATATCCAGGGCCTCACCCTCGGCGCGGTTCTTGTCCACGTCGATGAGGACCATCTCGGAGAACAGACCACTCTGCATCAACGCGAACGCCGAAGACGAACCGACGAAACCGCAGCCGACAATAGCGACCTTCTTCTCGTTAACCATTACTTTCTCCCATCTCTCTCCACAAACAAGCCGCCCGGGAACGACCCGAGCGGCTTGCCGTAATCCCAATACATCCAATCGGGACTTTGATTATGCTCCTATTCGCAGCCAAAAATCGACCGTTTACCGAAATTGTTTGCAGAATTCGTAAAATAACTGTACGAAATCGGTTTCGAACTATTGACGTGCCAAAACGAACCTTTAATACAGACCCGCCTCGCGAATAGCCTCGACGGCCAGAGCGATCTGATCGGGCGGCAGGACCAGCGCCATGCGCACGTGCCCCTCGCCCGAAGGACCAAAGCTCGCACCCGGCGTCACCACAACGCCCGCCTTCTCCATGAGCTCCTCGCAAAACGCCATCGAATCGGTGCGGCCGCCGGGAAGTTTGGCCCACACAAACATGGAACCGCGCGCGTTGGGGCGCTCCCAGCCTAGGCCCTCCAGGCCGTTGCACAGGGCATCGCGACGCTCCTGGTACTTCAGACGCTGCGCCTCGACCTCATCGCGCGGGCCGTTCAGGCAGGCGATAGCAGCCTTCTGGATCGGGAAGAACATACCAAAGTCGATCTGGCCGCGCAGCTTGGCAAAGGCAGAGACCACGTCCTCGCGGCCGACCAAAAAGCCGATACGCGCACCGGTGACGTTAAACGACTTGGAGAGCGAGAAGAACTCCACGCCCACCTCGAGCGCGCCGGGAAACTGCAAGAAGCTGCCGCCCGGCTCGCCGTCGAACACGATGTCGGAATATGCGTTGTCGTGAACGATCAGCAGGTCGTGCTCGCGGGCAAAAGCGATGATCTCCTCGTAGACCTCGGGCGTGCCCACCGAGCCCACCGGGTTGGCGGGCAGCGACACGATCATGTACTTGGCACGATCGGCCACCTCGGGATCGATGCCCGCCACATAGGGCAGGTAATTATGCTCGGCGACCAACGGATAGTACTCGAGCTTGGCATCGGCGATCTTGGCACCCGCCTCAAAGACCGGATAGCACGGATCGGGAACCAGAATGGTGTCACCCGGATCGAGCAGGGCCAGGCCCAAATGGCCCACGCCCTCCTGCGTGCCGTTGCACGACTGCACCATGGACGGCGTAATGCCCGAAACGCCAAAGCGACGCTCATAGTAATCGCATACGGCCTGCTTAAGCTCGGGCAGATCGCGCAGGGCATACTTCCACATCTCGGGATCTTGGGCTGCCTGCGTGAGCGCCTCGACCACGTGGTCGTACGGCTTAAAGTCGGGCGTGCCCACGCTCATGTTGTAAATGGTCTTGCCCTGAGCCTTCAGCGCGAGAAGCTTGTTGTTAAGCGAGGCAAAGACCTCCGCGCCAAAGCGGTCGAGACGCTGCGATGCCTGCATGGTGCCACCTTTCGATATGAAAAACGCGGCGCTCCGACAAGAGCGCCGCGCGATACGGGCCATCAGATTGCAAAAGTGTAACGCTTGCAACCCCCGCATTGGTTCAATTTAGCCAACCTTAGTCAATTGCATTAAGCGCGTCGATCTGCGCAAGCCACAGTCGCGAGCTGGCGTCACTCGGCATACGCCAATCGCCGCGCGGGCTGAGCGTCACCGAGCCCACCTTGGGACCATCGGGCAGGCAGCTGCGCTTAAACTGCTGGGCAAAGAAGCGACGGTAGAACGTACGCAGCCACGTGTGGACGGTCTTGGCATCGTAGACACCCTCAAAGCTCTTGAGCGCCATGCGGTAGATCTTGCCGGGCTCAAAGCCAAAACGCAGCAGGTAGTAGAGGAAGTAGTCGTGCAGCTCGTACGGGCCCACCAAATCCTCGGTCTTCTGCGCAATCTCGCCGTCGCCCGTGGGCGGCAGAAGTTCGGGAGACACCGGCGTATCGAGGATATCGAGCAGCACCTTGGCGATGCGCCCGCCAAAGACATCGGCCGCATAGCGCACCAGATGGCGCACGAGCGTCTTGGGAACGCTCGAGTTGACGGCGTACATGCTCATATGGTCGCCGTTGTACGTAGCCCAGCCGAGCGCCAGCTCCGACAGGTCGCCGGTGCCGATGACAAAACCGCCAGCCTGGTTGGCCAGGTCCATCAGGATCTGCGTACGCTCGCGGGCCTGGCTGTTCTCGTAGGTCACGTCCTGCACGGCCGGATCGTGCTCAATGTCCCTAAAGTGCTGCTCCACGGCCGCGTGAATCGAAACCTCGCGGAAGCTCACGCCCAGGTCGCGGGCGAGCGACTCGGCATTCGACTTGGTGCGATGCGTCGTGCCAAAGCCGGGCATGGAAACCGCCGTGATACCCGTGCGTGGCAGTCCCAGTGCATCGAAGGCACGCACGGTCACAAGCAGTGCCAGCGTGGAGTCCAAGCCACCCGAAAGACCGATGACTGCAGCCTTGGTACCCGTATGGGCAAGGCGGGTCTTGAGGCCCGCAGTCTGCAGATTGAGAATAGTCTCGCAACGCTCGGCCAGATCACCGTGGTCGGCCGGCACAAAAGGCGCGCGAGGGAAAACACGGTCGATATCGCAGGCATCGCGCAGGACAGACTCTTCGGCCAACACGCCCTCAAAAGAGAACTCAACGGTCGTGGCCTCCGGCGCATCGTCCGCGCGCGTCCACGTCGTCGAGCGACGGCGCTCGGCAACCAGACGATCGAGGTCGACATCGGCAACCGCCATGTCGCAGGTAAGCAGTTTGGTGGCGGCCAGCTTAGAGCCGTTTTCGTAGATCAGGTTCTCGCCCGCAAAGACCATGTCGGTCGTAGATTCGCCCTCACTCGCATCCGCGTAGGCATAGGCGCAGTACAGGCGCGCACTCTGGTTGGAGATGAGGCTGCGGCGGTAATCCGCCTTGCCGATAATCTCGTCCGAGGCCGACGGGTTGAGGATCACCGTCGCGCCAGCAAGCGCCATCTCGGTCGAGGGGGGCGCCGGTACCCACAGGTCCTCGCACACCTCGACACCCAGCACCAGATCCTCGGCACCTTCATCGCAGCAGCGGTAGACAAGCCCCGAGCCAAGCGGCACCGGACCCTGACCAGCAAATTCAATCCACACGGGATCGGCCGGCGCCGGAGCAAACCAACGGCGCTCATAGAACTCGCCATAGTTGGGCAGATACTTCTTGGCCGTGAGGCCCAAAAGCTCGCCCGCGCAGCACACGGCGGCGCAGTTGTAGATATTCTCGGCAACTGCAACGGGAAGACCGATGGTAAAGACGACCGGCAACTCACGGGTTTCATCGAGGATATGCGCCAGAGCAGCCTCGCAGACATGCAGCAGTGTGCGATTATGGAACAGGTCGGCCGCGGTATAGCCGGTCAGGTTAAGCTCGGGCAGCACCAGAGCATGAACGCCGCGCTCGGCAGCATCGCGAACAGCCGCCAGCGCAACCTCGACATTGCCCTCGACATCGGCGACGCGAATCTGCGGCGACGCCGCCGCCACACGCAAAAAGCCATCGTTCTTATTAGCCGAAACGCAGCATTGCCTTGTTGATCTGGACACTGGAGGCCCCTTCTACCCTGAGATTCAGTCTAACGGACGTTCACATATCTCTAACTAGCCAAAGCAACCTCCCAGTTTACTGAGACGCCAACCTGTGCTAAGAGCATGTATTCCAAAAATATCTTTAATTAAAAAAGGAGAAATCGATAATCGACTTCTCCTTTAAGCGAGGCAAGTAAATTCCGAAACTAATGGCAGAATTTATCCATGTAGTCCTCAAAGTCGAACACTTCTACCACGACGCCCTCTTCCTGAGACTCTTTCAGTTGCTCCAAGAGATCTTTGTTAATAACGTCCATGTAGAAACCTCCTCTATCTAATCAATTGTAGTATATCTGCTTTCATGCAATTATCAACCAACTTGTTTAATTGCTCCTCGCTTGCCGATAGTCCCTCTTTTTTCAAAATGTCGCGCACCTCGTTCTTAGTAATCGGCTTTTCAAACAACGAAAGCAAAGCGAACGAAAAATCATTAACCGCACACATTCTATGGGTGGCACAACTCAGCAGTACTCTTAACCCCTCTTTTGAGCGTCCGACTTCTTTAACAAACGAACTTTTAACCAATTGAAAACCATTATCGTGCATTACATAATCGGCATCGATATTTGTATTCAGCAATCCATAATGCAACAGTTCTTCTATCGCCCTTGTCAGCTCGAGGTCGCCCTGATCAAGAATAAGAGAAATGCTACAATCGGCCTCCAATAAACGGGCCAACTTAAGGTATACCAACTGGGAAACAGCATAGACATGATGGTATTCAGAATTATAGAAGTAGGCAAATGGCTCAACGAGCACGACAGAGGTCTTGGAATCCAGCCAGATTCGATCAGCTGGATTTAGACTAGTTAGCCGTCGCTTTACTTTGGTCAAATGTCCCTTATACCTGACAGCGTGAATAGAATCTAGGATCCAGGTGACCTCTGAAATATGAAGCCGCTGGGGCAAGTCAATTGTGTCGCTACCGTTTATGACCTCTTGCATATAAAAATCAATATGATGCTCATCAGATAAGGATTTTGCTTCATTTAAAGTTAAACCAGTGCCTGAAACATAATCCACTTCGAGGCGCAAATCCTCATGTTGGGACTTCGGCATTACAGAGACACCATACTTATCGGGATGATTCCAAACATCCGACCCCATAACGAGACCAAAATTCGTAAATCCTCTCGTGGAATATGGAACACCACATACCTGTTTTGAATAATTCAAAACATTCTCTGTATAAGCTAAGGTGTTCAGAGCCTCTTCTTTAGTTTCGGTCGGAAAGCCAATCATAAAAAATAGATGAACAGGAATACCCGCATTGAGACAATCATGGATATTGCGATCAATCCAATCAACTCTCGTGTTCTTCTTCATTAGATCAAGAACTCTTTGGTTGTATGACTCGAGGCCAAACTGAATCTGCCTACATCCACTTTGGTATATCTTGTTAAAAACTTCTGTACTTAGGGTTGGAGAGAACCTCGTTTCTCCATGCCAGAAAAACGTTTTTCCCGATGCGTTTATTTCATCCGCGAGTTGCTCCATTCTTTTGCCTTCGAATGTTTCATCCACAAAAGAGAAAACTCTCGTGCCGTATTTTTCATTTAACCGACACATTATTTCAAATACTCTCGATATAGGCATCTTTCGGTAACAACCACCGGTAGCACCGGGAATGGTGCAGAAGGCGCAATGATTAAAACACTGCCTAGAGGAATAAACCGGCAATATTAACTCAGGCATGAAGTATTTAGAAAGGGCGAAGCCATCGAAATCGGGAACTGTATCGTTGATAAATGTTTGCTCAATCCGATGGTTTTTATATATCTTTCCACCTTTAGCATGGCAAAGGTTTGGAACACAGTCGAGATTGTCATCACCAGAGTCAAGAGCCTCAAGAAGACGTGCAAGCGGCTCTTCGCCGTCATACATCATTATCGAATCAATGTATTCAAAAAAGGGATGCCATTCTTTCATGCAGTCATCTGCTAAACGAGTAATGTAATTGCCGCCCAATGAGACGTGTTTAACAGATGGACATTCTTCCTTAATCAGTTTCGCTAACGTAACTGCAGAAATCAATTGGAAACAGCCGCTCACCGAAATCCCAATAAACTCGATTTTTTCCCTCTGAATACGCTTAAGAAAGGCAGTTTCATAGAAGGAAATAAACGGATTATGCAAGGTATCCGCAAGCGATTTCATTATTTCTGGTGTCGAATAATAATCATAGGGCAGATCTATGGAGTTGAACGTGTATTTAACTCCATATGAGACGTGATTTATGATATAGAGTGCATTTCTAAAAATGTTTTCAGCATATTGTCTTTCTTTTAGATTAAAGTATCTCTTCGATCTGAAAATATCTTTTGCCTCGTCAACATTAAGTGCCGACTTTTGTATCAACTCGATTGTTAATTGAACATTCGAACTAAACGAATCCTTTGATTCCCGATACCTTTTACAGCACTCTTCGACATGTCTAAAAGATAGGAGGTCATCGTAAAATTCCACGTTTAAGTCAACAATGTCAACTTTGTATTGTTCAACCTCTTGAAGATATGACTTCAAAACAGGCAAGGCAAGATACGGCCCCACTGGACTCCATCCTGGGGGAAATACTAAAAGCGTTTTAGGCATATCAACGTCACATCTTTCGCAAATAATTCAATTGAAACACAACTACCATCATAATTGAAAATACACCAAGTCCTGTAACGAGAATTGAGAACATCGCGATGCTCGTGAACAGCGAAACAAGAAGTGTTGAAATAACAACAGCAACCGATTGCAAAGACTCCCTAATTGAAAACAGGCTTATCGATTCAGATCCGTCTCTCGCCAAATCCTGCAGCGATGTTATGAGAAGCACATCTTGAATGGCGTTTCCGGCACCGACGATAAAAAGGAAAATAAACGATATCCCAGACGCATAGCGATAGCCAAACGCCAGATACGCACCGAGCGCAAGATACGTCACAAAACAATATGATTTAACGCAATCGGAACCACTGATTAGACGACCATATATTGTATTTCCGAACAACAGTCCGATTGTAAGACTACTCTGAAGGAATCCGTATTGTATCGATGACGAGTCAAATTGCAATTGCGCTATAGCTGGCAAAAGAGAATTCAGAGAGCCGAATGCCACGCCACTAGAAATATCGATTAATAGGAAACCAATTGCCAAGTGCTTCGCGCTAAGATCACTAAATGCAGTCCTGTTTTTTTCATTTTTGCTTATTCCCTCTTTATCATTAACCTCGATAACCGACGGAACATCTCGCAGCAACCAGAACGACGCGGCAAAAGAAAGCGCGTCTAATGCAAGAACAGCCTCCGCCCCAAATTGAGCGACAACAAAACCGCCGGCAACTGGCCCCAGAACCATCATCAAATTCTGCAGGAACCCAAACGAATTATTAATTACGTCGCGATTGATACTATTCGTATTGGCTCTTAACAACGAGTAAAAGCAGGGCATTTCTACCGTTCGGCAAAGCGATACCGCGCACGTAATAGCAAACATACTCCATTTACTATCAACAAAAATATAGCAAACGAATAATCCCGCGCGAATTAAGTCTGCCAATCTCATGGCCTGCAGTGTCCCGATACCCATCTTCTGAGGCAGCTGCGCGAGCGCAACTGAAAACAGAGAGGGGGCAAATCTGCAGCAGACCATCAAAGCAGTTGCAGAAACATCGTGAGTTACCTCGTAAATCAGCATTGGCAAAGCAATATTCGCACACCAATTGCCTATTTCGCTTATCCCTCTAGCAATATATAGGACCCGAACCGGACGGCTAGCTCTCAATACCGTGAACATCACGATTAACCTCGTATTTCAGGCCTCGTTCATCCCTTAATAGGAATCCATAATCAACCAAGTACCGCCTCAACACGGCATAATCAGGATAGAGCTGTGACAGCACACGATTAACCTGAAGCTCCGTATAACTTGTATTTAATTCAAAGAAAGAGACGGCCCATAGCAGCATGATTCTTTTATAGCTTTCCTTTTTTGGAATTGAAACCAGCTCGCCATTCTTGAGAAATCGTTTTTTAAAGTCTATTAGCTCATCCATTCACATCCTCCATTTCATACGCATCTAATACTAAAAATGCATACGCTTTAGGTCATCGCATTCAGCTTCTTTATTCGAACTAAACTCGAACTAATCTAAATTATTTGCTCAGACACTCTTCGAAAGCTCGTTTTTCACTCTGAGTAAAATGCCCTTCCCAGTCAGTCCACGAACAGGAAGGCAACTCACAACGAGCGGAGTCGAAGCCCTCTGCCGTCGGTCGCTCAAAATGCACGATAACCTTTTCGATATCGCCATCTGTAATCAGGTCAGAATGAATGACCTCGGTTCCATCTTCGAATGTCATATACGGGTACATCACGTAAACCACCTCGCAAACATAAATCCAGTTTAGCATCAAGCTATTGCACCAAAGACAGCAGGCCCCCTTGATGAGTTGATGGTATCTGTTAAATGTCACGTACGATTCACATCTGGTGGGTACCCTGATGGCTACACGAAACGAAGTAGATTTACACCGGGAGGACCCCGTATGACAACCAAGTACACCGACGCGCCGCGCACGCGCGTCATGACGCCGGCATCGCTCAACAACGGCGTGCACGAGAACCATTCCATCGGACAGACCATGGCCATCGCGCCCAAAAAGGGCCTGTTCGACGACATTTCCATTCCCCAGATCGTCGCCGGCGCCGCTGCTGCCGCAACGAGCGTCGCGCTTGCTTCAAAGATCGGCATTGCCGGCTCGGTGATTGGTGCCGCTGTGAGCTCAGTCATCACTGTTGTGTCCTCGCAGGTCTATCGCCACTTTATCTCCGCCAGCGCCGAAGCAATCAAGGGCACGCATGCCGCTGTCGACTACCCTACCGGCGCCTACGAGCCCGTTGAGCCCAATGTCGAGGAGCACCTAGGTGGCGCCGCAACCACGCAGGAGATGCGCCAGGTTGCGGGACGCGCGACCACGGCGCGCGTCGCTCCCAACAGCCTGCGCGCCAAGGCGGCGGCTGAGCGCAGCCAGACGCAAAAGAAGGTCATCGTCTTCTCGATCGCTATCGCCATCGTCGCGGTCATCGCCTGCGCCGGCGCCATCCTTATCACCACTGCCGGTGAGGGTCTGGGCGAGCGTCCCGAGCCAATCCTGTCGTCGCGCACGACCGAGAGCGATGCAAATGGCAACACCCAGTCGCAGGATCAGCAGGCACAGACGGACGATACGCAAGACAGTTCTACCTCTGCCAATTCGTCCTCGAACACCCAAAACCAATCGCAGGGCGTCGATTCCTCTGCGAACAACAGCGGCACGCAATCCGGCACGACTGACTCAAGCCAAACGACTGACGGCTCTCAACCGAGCACGGGCGACCAGGCGAATGGCAATACACCGAGTACGGGATCTACCGACAACAGCAACACCAACAGCTCGAGCGGAACCGCGTCCGGCACGGCATCTGACAGTTCAAGCCAAGGCACGACATCGGGCAACTAGGCACTGCATCCCCAGATAGGCAACCTGTACAACGGGCGCGAACCGACAGCGGTTCGCGCCCGTTTGCCTTGGGCGCCGCCATGGCGAGTGCCATGCGATGGTAAGATGCTTTACATGTGTAAAGAGGAGATTTGCCATGAGCAAGACAATAGTTAGGCCCACGCTATCGCTGGGCAACCACATCTATCTGTATCGCCTGCTGCGCGATGCGATTGGGTGTGGCAAGCAAACGTTTATGACACAGGTCGAGGAGGCGCTCACCGCTGGCGACATGACCGCTTATGACCTGGGCTTCGAATCCACGCGCGAGCTGCTCGAAGAGCTTGACGACTGCATTAAGCTGACCGTCTTTAAGGGCGGTCGCCTGTATGCCACCGTCATCGCCAACGAGGCCTGGGATGCCGCACTTGCCAAGGGCGAGGACAAGCCCAAGACCGCCAAGGGCGCTAAGCAGTCCTACAAAAAGAAAAAGCGCAGTGAGAAGGACCTCAAGGCTGTGCGCCCCAAGCACGTTAAGCGTCCCGAACCAGAAGCCGCGGTTGAAGCTGTGCCGGAGCCCGAGCCCGAGACAGAGATCGAAGTCGCTATTGAGGTAACAGCAGAAGCCGAAACCGAAATCGCCGCCACGACCGATCCCGAAGTCATATCAGAGCAGGAAGCCACTGCGGAGCTCAACGAGGCTCCCAAGTCGACAACCGAAGAGGCCGCCAACCAACCCGAGACGCCTGCGTTCCAAAACAGCGATGTCTTTGGCGACGAGGCCGAGGACGATCAACCCGACGAGTCCGCCGATCAAGACGCTACCGAGTCGACGCTGGAACCCGAGACGCCGCAGCCTGCCATCTCGCTTACGGTCGTCTATGACCCCGAGAACGCCAACGCCGGCATCACCACCAGTGCATCCACGCCCATCGAGGCAAAGCCGAGCGTCGAGAACGAGAACGCGACGCAGGTTGAGGTTGAAACCGCAGTTGCAGACGCGCCCGTCACCGTGAAGCCCGCAGATTCCGAGATCAAGCCGGAAGTAACGCCGGAGCCCGCACCCGTCATCGAATCCGTGCCCGTCGCTGCTTGCGACCAAATACCCGCATCCGCACCGGCTTCGGCACCCGCAGCGGCCCCAACCCCCGCACCCGCAGCGCCCGCCATCCCCGAGGACTTCCCCGTCGATTTCACAACCGAGGTCTTCTGCCCCGGCCCGCTTTTGCACCAGCTGTCGACCTATCTCCCCTACGGCGCCGACACGCTCGGCATCGTCGGCGAGTACTACTGGATCGCCCGCGAGCGCGGTACCATCGAGGCCGCGCGAAACCGCGCAAGCTTCCCCCTGCACTACACGCAGGCCGGCGAGCGCCGCGAGGTTGCCGTGCGCATCCGCCGCAACACCGCCGGCGGTCTCGGAGCCGCCTGGACCATCGACAAGGTTGAAGAATCCAACGAATAGCAAAACGCGGCGAACGTCACAAAAACGTTCACCGCATTTTTATTCTCTCAGGTTGAGCAAAAGTCAGCGAAAACGCCCCTAAGCGAGCAAGGTGACGTGAAAGAGGAGGGAAGCGTACTTTGGTACGCGACCGACGATTGAACGTCAGATTGCCGCCTAGGGGCGTTTGCAGCGTCAACTCGTTACGCGGTTTGGAAAAACCGCGTAACAAAACTAGTCACGCGTCAGCTTGCGGTGAACACGATGCGGCTGGGCTGCGTCCTCGCCCAGGCGCTCGATGCGGTTGGCCTGATAGGCCTCGAAATTGCCCTCGAACCAATACCAGTTGCCCGGATTCTCGTCGGTGCCCTCCCACGCCAGAATGTGCGTGGCAACGCGGTCCAGGAACATACGATCGTGGCTAATGACCACCGAGCAGCCCGGGAACTCGAGCAGCGCCGCTTCGAGCGAGGAAAGCGTCTCGACGTCGAGGTCGTTCGTGGGCTCGTCGAGGAGCAGCAGGTTGCCGCCCTGCTTGAGCGTAAGCGCCAGGTTCAGACGGTTGCGCTCGCCGCCGGAGAGCACGCCAGCGCGCTTCTGCTGGTCCTGGCCCTTAAAGCCAAAGCTCGCCACATAAGCGCGGCTCGGAACCTCGGTCTCGCCGACCATCATGTGGTCCAGGCCGTCCGAGACGACCTCCCATAGGTTCTTATCGGGGTCGATGCCGGAACGGTTCTGGTCGACGTAAGAAATCTTGACGGTCTCGCCCACCTCGAGCTCGCCCGAAGTCAGCGGCTCCAGACCCACAATCGTCTTGAACAGCGTGGTCTTACCGACACCGTTGGGGCCGATGACGCCCACGATGCCATTGCGCGGCAGGGTGAACGAAAGGTCATCGATGAGCACGCGACCGTCGAACTCCTTGTGCAGGTGATGGGCCTCGAGCACCTTATTGCCCAGACGCGGGCCGACAGGGATGCGAATGTCAGTCCAGTCGAGCTTCTGGCTAGCGCGCGCCTCAGCCTCCATCTCCTCGTAGCGGGCCAGACGGGCCTTGTTCTTGGCCTGACGGGCCTTGGGCGAGCTGCGCACCCACTCGAGCTCGGCCTCCATGCGCTTGGCGAGCTTGGCGTCGCGGTTGCCCTGTGCCTCGATACGGGCGGCCTTGGTCTCCAGATACGTGGAGTAGTTGCCCTTGTAGGGATAAAGGTGGCCGCGGTCGACCTCGCAGATCCACTCGGCAACGTTGTCCAGGAAGTAGCGATCGTGTGTGACGGCAAGCACCGCGCCCTGGTAGTTGTGCAGGAAGTGCTCGAGCCACAGGATCGACTCGGCGTCCAGGTGGTTCGTGGGCTCGTCAAGCAGCAGCAGGTCGGGAGCCTCGAGCAGCAGCTTGCACAGGGCCACACGGCGGCGCTCGCCGCCGGAAAGTACGTTGACCGGCATGTCGGAATCGGGCAGCTGCAGGGCGTCCATGGCCTGACCGAGCTTGGAATCGATATCCCAGCCGTCGGCGGCGTCGATCTCGTCCTGGAGCTTTCCCATCTCGGCCATGAGGGCATCCATGTCGCAGTCCGGGTCGCACATCTCCTCGCCGATCTTATTGAAGCGATCGACCTTGGCGATCATGTCGCCAAACGCCATGCGCACGTTCTCGATGACGGTCTTGTCGTCGTCGAGTGGCGGCTCCTGCTGCAGGATGCCCACGGTGTAGCCGGGAGTGAGCCTGGCATCGCCGTTGGAGACCTCCTCGATACCGGCCATGATCTTGAGCAGGGTCGACTTGCCCATACCGTTGGGGCCCACGACGCCGATCTTGGCACCGGGGTAGAAGCTCAGGGTCACGTCGTCAAGGATTACCTTGTCGCCATGGGCCTTGCGAGCCTGATACATTTGGTAGATAAACTCTGCCATTTGCCTGTTTTATCCTTTCTACCTGCTGTTTCCCTATTCTTGATTCGCTTTAGTGGAAACGAAATGAGGAAACCAGCTCTGAAACTTAACGAAAAAGGGGCATGGTTGCCCACACCCCCTAATACTACCTGGGAAAAGTCCCCCTTAACACACTATGAACTGCGTACGCTAGTTTTCCGCAACCTTAACGAGCGGCTCGCTGCGATTTGCGCCACAGCAGATACGAATAGACGTAGGCAGCTCCAGCTGAACCAAACGCCAGAACCGCAATCACCGCGGCGACGACTTCACTCGAAAGCACGCTACCCGCCACGCCCATCACAATCAAACCAACACCCAGCACCATAAAGCAGGCGCCGCCAAAACGCTGCGTACGGCGCCAGTTCTCGGGATCGGCAAGCGCCCAAGGCGTCTTGATACCGAGCGTATAGTTCTGCTTCACACGCGGCAAGTAGTTGCCTACGCCGATGAACAGCAAACCGATAGCACCGGAAATCAGCACGTTGACCGAACCGACCGCCGGCACCACGCCCCAGACCGTAAGCTCACCCAACCAGCTTATGGCACACATGAACAAGGTGAAGGCGATTACGAAGCCCTGATAGAACTTGCCCGAGGTTCGATATGCCTCACCTTTGGGGTCAATGCGTGGCACCACGTAGAACATTGCAAGAAGTGCCAGAGGCAGCACGCCGAGCGCGGAGGCCATCCAGCTAGGGCCCCAACCGTCGACGGCGCCGTTCGCTCCCCAGTGCGTAGGAATCTGTGCAGGCAAGCTCGGCATCACCATAAGGTGCGCCGCGACATTAATAGCGCAGACCACAACAAGCATGGCCCATACACGCGGCGATACCCCCGTGGCGTGAATGCCCTTGTTTTCGTTATTCATCCTCATCACCTTCAGTGTCTGTAAAGCCCATAAACCAGCCAATCAAGTCCTGCATGACGGTGGTGTTTAAGCTGTAAACGATGTTTTGGCCATGGCGCTCGTCGGTCACCAGCCCGGCGTTTTTGAGCGTCGCCAAATGATGGCTCAATGACGGCTTGCTGATGTCAAAATGCTCGGCAAGCTCCCCGGCCGTACAATTGCCCTCGCGCAGCAACTCCAAAATGCGCCGTCGCGTTGGATCGGCAAGCGCCTTAAAACCCTCTCCCGGCATAAGACCTCCTCTCATCATCTCTCATGACGCGCACACTATACTCGATATTTAGATGTTTGTCTAATTATCTAATTTGATACTACGTATAGAACATTCGTTCGTTTTTAGATACAATGGGCCCAGAAGCAGATGGGTCAGCTCCCTCTTACCAAGAAGGAGATGGACTATGAGTATTGACGATGTCCTGACGTTGTTATTGCTTGTAATCGCGGCCGTGGAGCTCGGCATCCACATTGGAGGTCGAATGAAATAGCCGCCCCCGCGTAATGCGAAGACGGCCACTTCTCACGCCATAAACGTGTTTCGGAGTTGGCTAACCCGCGGCAACGGGTGCCATCTGCTTCATCTTATGCGAATCCCGATCTCATTTCAACAAGCCCCTAGGGCTCAAATGGAATCGTGATAATCCCTATAATGGCGATAGCCCAAACACGATCCGCTTCCCCATCGGAGGACATCTATGACCGAAACCGCAGCCGCAGCTCCCGTCGAGACACGCGACACCAAGCTCGAGATCATCATGGGCCGCGAGGCGCTCAATAAACTCGCCAACGCCACGGTGCTGGTGCTGGGCTGTGGCGGCGTGGGATCCAACTGCTGCGAAGCGCTCGCGCGCGGCGGCATCGGCCATTTTGTGATCCTGGACAAGGACATCATAGCGCCCAGCAACATCAACCGCCAGGCCATCGCCTTTCATAGCACCATCGGCAAGCGCAAGGTTGACGTGATGGAAGCCATGATCCACGACATCAATCCCGCCGCCACCGTTATCAAACGCACCGAATACTTGCTGAGCGACAACATCGATGATTTCTTCGCGGGCGTTTTGGAGCAGACGGACGGCAAGCTCGACTACGTCGTCGACGCCATCGACACCATCTCGGCCAAGCTCACCATTGCCAAATATGCTCAAGACCACGACATTCGTTTGGTTAGCTCCATGGGCGGGGCCAACAAGCTCCATCCCGAGTGCCTCCGCTTTGCCGACATTTTCGATACGGTACGTGACCCCATGAGCCGCATTATGCGCAAAGAATGCAAGAAGCGCGGCATCAAGAGCCTGCTCGTACTGTTTAGCTGCGAGGAATCGGTTAAGACACAGCCCCGCGACCCTTCCAACATCCACGAGCGCACCGAGCTGGGAACTGCCAGTTTTATGCCGCCCATCATGGGCCAGATGATCGCCGGCGAGGTTATCCGTCAGATCAGTGGCCGCGGCACCGAGCGCGTGCGCGCCGATGGCCAGCGCCTAGACTAGCAGGATGTTCTGCGATGGAACCGCGATTCTTTGACACGCATTGTCATCTTGATTTGATGCTCAGCCCCGATGCTGCAGCCAGCGAGTCGGCGGCGTTGGGTCTGGGGCTCTTTGACTGCGGGGTCGACCCACGCGACTTCGCGGCAGCAAAAAAGCGGGCCAGCCGCCACCCAAACATTATCGCGGGCGCCGGCCTCCATCCCTGGTGGCTCGCCGACGGCCGCTGCGGTCCTGCCGAAGTCAATCTGCTTTGCGAAGTTGCTGCCCAAGAGCGCTATATCGGCGAAGTCGGACTCGACTTTTCCGCGCGCTTTGCTGGAAGTGAGCTGCTACAAATACAGGCACTTAACCGGCTCTGCGATACACTCGTGCAGCATCCTCTTACCGGGCGCGTGATATCAATTCACGCCGTTCGTTCAGCGGGAGCCGTACTGGACGTCCTCGAATCGCATGGACTACTCATCCCAAACTCCGACTCCCCCGTTATCATCTTCCACTGGTTTAGCGGCACTTCGGACGAACTCGTCCGCGCGCGTAATGCGAGCTGTAATTTTTCCGTCAACGAACGCATGCTTGCGTCTAAACGTGGACGTGAATATGCCCGACAGATTCCACTCGACCGTCTACTGCTCGAGACCGATGCGCCGGCCGAGCCAAACACAGAAACAAGCGCGCAGTCGCTCATCAGATCGCTCACAAGGACCTCGGAACACATCGCCTCACTCAAAAACTGTGACATAAAGCGCATCGAATCGGCAGTTTTAGCAAATGCGCACTCTGTATTTGACCTTCGCTAACCCCTGTGGGCAAAAAATGCCAAGGGACATGCGAATCACACAACGCAGTCCCTATTGGAAGGCAGTACAATTCGGCAGCATTACACCAATTCGTGCATGAGATCACAGTTGCGTGCATACAATTCGTCAAAGATATGACGACGCGACGCATATAACTCGTGGGCAGCCATATCGGGCACGATTGTTTGCGCAACGCCAAGGACTTGGGCGAGTTCATCCCATGATGCATAGGCGCCACCTGCGAGAGCTGCCATGATGGCATCACCGAAGCATGCGCCCACCGTAACCTTGGCAACCGAGACCTCGCGCCCGCATACGTCGGCGATAGCCTGCATCCAAACTGGATTCTTGGTTCCACCTCCGACAAGCATAATGCGCCCAATTGGCAGTCCATGCTCTCGCTCGATAATGTCGACATGGGATGCAACGGTATACGCGACGCCTTCCAAGGCGGCGCGAACCATATGGGCTCGCGTATGCCTTCCGGTCAGGCCAAAGAAGACGCCACGCGCCTCGGGATCGTTGAGCGGAGTACGCTCCCCCGCAAAGTACGGCAGACACACGAGCCCATCGGCACCCGGCGCCACATCGGCGGCATCATGCGCCATAACCGAATATGCAT
Organism: uncultured Collinsella sp.; assembly: GCA_905197665.1. Taxonomy (GTDB): domain Bacteria; phylum Actinomycetota; class Coriobacteriia; order Coriobacteriales; family Coriobacteriaceae; genus Collinsella. The sequence goes on along the minus strand of CAJJZP010000010.1, from coordinate 43,324 downwards.
CGGGGCCACCGTGGCCCTCGGCCTCCACGGCGTCGCGATACAGCTCTTGGCGCAACCACGATGTGAGCGCACCCGCCGTATTGGTCCCCGCGCAGATCCCGTAAGTTCCGGGAATGATAAACGTCCCTGGCCACAGGCGGGCATCATCGACCATATGATCAGCTAGGTAGATGAAATACGCCGTGCTCCCCAACTGAACCATCATATCGCCGGGACGAAATACACCCGTCGAAATGGCCTCGGCACCAGAGTCGCCCGTTCCCACTAAGACAGGTGTCCCTGCCGCGAGCCCCGTCGCCTCAGCCGCACGCTGCGTAATCACCCCGGCAATATCGGTAGCCGACATTACCTCCGCCATCTGGTCAGGCCGGCAGAAACGAGCACATTCCCGAGCATCAACCTTCCAAGTGTAGCGGTCATATAGGGGAAGAAAATCCTCCGCTAAATAACGGTCCACCGTAAAACGCCCCGTCAACTTTGCGCATAGAAACGATGACGCCGTCAGGAACTTCGCGGCACGTTCGTGCACCTCGGGTATATTCTGCTTAAACCACAAGATCTTGGGAGCAATATCTGACGAACAGGGATCGTGCCCGAAAAGCTCGCGTGCGCGATCTGACCCATATTCGGAAAGGAGCTCGTCAATCTGCGGCTTCGAACGTGCATCGACTCCATACAAAATCGCGGGCGCCAGCGCGTTGCACTCGGTATCGACCGGCACGCAGTCGCAACCCAATGCGGAAAGGCCCACGCATCCAATCTGCGCCGCGTTAACCCCCGATCGCACCACCAGCTCGCGCGACAAGCGGCAAAAATCGCCCCACCAAACTGCCTCCGCATCATGCTGATACCATCCATCACGCGGGTTGTCCGTCTCGTGTCCACAAGAGGCTTGGCAAACGATGTTGCATCGATCATCGATTAAAACGCCTTTAGAGGCGCTTGTCCCAATATCAATACCCAGATAGAGCGCCATAGGTGCCTACTCCCCTCGCGCCGCACGAGCGGCAGCCATAAAACGAACTACCCGCTCAACATCAACCGGGGCATCCAGCTTTCCGTCGCGCTTTAAGCACGTGCCGACAAACGCGCCATCGTAGTGAGCAAATACGTCAGCCACGGTATTTTCGCGACAACCGGTGCCACATACCACAGGTACTTCGCCAACACGCTCGCGGACCTCATCGGCAAGCTCGCCCGAAGCGCCACGACCGGCAGCCGAACCGCCGATGACCATCGCATCCGGTAGGCAATTAAAGAGAAGTGAATCGGCAATGTCCGCAGTCGTGCGGTCGTTGAGATAAACCTCCCCCTCGCTCGTGATGAAATGAAAAAGCTTGAGGTCGTCCAGGCGCAGCGCCGCCTTGCGACGCATGGTGTGAGCGAAATCTCGGTTAATCAGCCCGAGATCACCGGCCCAGGCACCGCAAAAATTGCAGCGCGTGAACTGCGCATCGACGGCAGCGCACAGCTCGATTGTGGCATCACCATCGTAAATTGCCTCAGCTCCCCAAGGGGTCGACAAATCATGGGACAGAGTCCCGATTACATGGCCCATCGATGCAAGGGTTGAGGGAGAAACGTGCTGCTCATAGGGCATCGAGAGCTCATTGGTAATCAAAATGCCATCGACACCGCCCTGCTGCAACGCCTCGAGATCGCGCTTGGCGGCTTCCACGACCTGCGATACGCTTCCGCCCGGGTAATACAGCGGATCGCCCGGCAGAGGACGCAGGTGCAGCATTCCGATAACCGGCTTTTCGTTCTTGAACATCGAAGTTAGAAACGACATAACGTGCTCCTTCATAGGGTTATTGCAGGGACGTTACTCCCCCAGCACCTCGACGTACACCTTTCGCTTCTGCGGACCGTCAAACTCCGCAAGATAGATGTTCTGGGCACTTCCGCACACGATGTGGCCATCTTGGACGGGAAAGAAGCAACTGTTTCCACAAATCATGCTCTTGATATGCCCACAGGAGTTGTTGCCGGTGGCTCCATAGCTCGGCAGGAAGTGTGCATGCGCATAGGGGGCATCGAGTGGGGCGATGCGATCAAGCGTCTCCATAAGATCCGTCTCCACGCAGGGCAGCCCCTCGTTTACCACGATTCCACAGGTCGTATGCGACAAAATAATCGCCGCCAAGCCATTGGTCACCGAGCTGCGTTCGATGGCAGCGTGCACGTCTTCGGTAATATCGATGAACTGGTCCGGAGCAGTCGATAGATAGCTCAATGTCTCGAGCGTCACCATGTTTACTCATCTCCTTCAAGAAAACGCAGGGCATTACCCCAGTAGAGCCTTTCTCGCGCATCATCGCGCATGGACACGGTATCGAGCGCCCGCTTGAGTTTGAATGCACGGAAGCGCGGCGTATTGCTGGCGAACATCACTTGATGCGATAGCGCGCGCTCATACCACAGCGGCCCCATATCGACCGTGAAAAGACGCTGCATCATCTCCTCGGGCGAATCGATGTAAGTGATAGAAGTGTCCGTGTAGCAGTTGGGATACTTGAGCAGCATCGCCACGGTCTCGCGCACCCAGGGCCAGCCAAAGTGGGTCAAACTAAAACGCACATTTGGATGCGTTGCGATTGTGTGCTCAAATGCAAGCGGGTTACTGCGCGAGAGCTCTGCACCCGGCTCCCAAGACATACCGGCATGAAAAACCACCGGCTTGTTATAGCGCTCGCACAGCTCGTAAAGCGGCTCGGCCACGGCATCTTCGGGGGCAAAACCCTGCTTTGCCGGATGCAGGCAAAGCCCCTTTGCCCCCAACTCGGTAAAGGCGCGCTCCAATTCGCCTGCGGCACCGCTCACCTGCGGATCTACGCTCGCAAATCCCCACAGACGATCGGGATGCGCGGCAACCAGCATGGCAATCTGGTCATTGGTGCCAAAGTGCCCTCCGCATGCCGTGGTTACATCGAGCGGCATGAGCACGCTCTTCTGCACGTCGCAGACGTCCATCTCGACTTGAAGCTCATCCCAATCCATAGGGCCCATATGCCCCATACCAAATTCTCGTGACCAAAAACCGAATCCATCAGGCTCATCACCCGGCGTACAGATCTCGCCGTAGAGCATGGGCTGGACCAACATGTCGATAACCATTTCGTACTCCTTTCCAGGCATTTGACCCTAGTACGGCTCAAACGAACCAATCACTCGGGACGACAGCTCAGCGCCCGCCTTCATACACGCCGGAATATCAAGGCCATCGATCACGCCCTTGGTAAACCCGGCAATATACGAATCGCCGGCACCCACGGTATTAACGACCCTCTCCGCCGGTACGATCCCGCACTCATAGAAGCGCTCACCGTCATAGGCAATGCTCCCCTTCTCGCCAAGCGTGGCAACCGCGACGCGCGGTCCCAATTCCTGCACGTGGCGTACCCAGTCCCGCAGCTCCGGAGTGTCCTCTTCAAACGACATGAACGCATAATCTACGTAAGGAAAATGAGCCTCGCATGCATATTCGGGATCCTGGCTGAACACCGAGAAGTCCATAACCACCGTCTTGCCCGCATCATGCCATTCGGGCAGGAGGTCCAAACAATTGCCAAACAGGTCGGTATGAATGATGTCATGCTCTAGGATAAACGCCCGGTCATCTTCATTCGGACGATATGTCTCCATTACGCCATCGATTGCCTCGAGATGCACGCGATCGACGCCGTCTTTCAATGCCATGAGCATCACCGAGGTGTCGCCATCCTCCACCCGCAGATGAGAGATATCAAACCCCTCGGCGGCCAGCGCCTCTCCCATCTTGTCTCCGTACTCGTCCTTGCCGACAACCGACACGGCGGATACCGAAACGCCCATTCGTGCAAGATGGATACCCCAGTCAATGCCATTACCAGTCGGATAGAACACGCCGATGTTTTGATAGACGTCCGCACAGCAAAAACCAGCCGCACACGCTTTAATACCCATGGTCTTCTCCAATGTTCAAAAGGGGACCCACCACATGGCGAGCCCCCCTTTTCGCGTTTCGCTTATTGTTTTGCATCGGCTGTCCAAGGCCTCATAGCCAGACCGCCGTACGCTTTCTTAAGCTATTCGACGATTGGTGCTCCGTGGCCCCAAGAACCTTCCATGCCGCACACGGTCGAGGCAAACCCGGCAGCAAAGTCGAGCGCGCGCTCGATGGCCTCGGCGCCACCCTCACCACGCTTGGCGGAATCGAGATAGCACATCAAAAACGAGGTGAGGAACGAGTCGCCCGCCCCCATGGTGTCCTTCATGTCCGTTACCGGTTTAGCCAGCTGGCGGTAATAACGCTCGCCGTCGTAAGCGATGCAGCCCGCGGCGCCCGCCGTAGCCGACACAAAACGCGGACCCAGACCCTTCACCCATGCCAGACGCTCGCGAATCTCGTCCTCACTCGCGGCATCCGCCGCACTAAAGAAAGCAAAATCGACGTAGGGCGCAATCTGCTCGTAGTACTCGTCGGTGGAGTCGTCCGAAAAGTCAAAAGAGACCGTGACGCCCGCAGCCTTCAACTTGGGCAGCTCGCGCTCGGTGAAGCAATAGTTGCCCGAATGAACCACATCGAACTGCTTCATGTACGAAAGGTCAAAGCGATCGAGAACATAGCGCGCATCGCCACGGATACCGCCCTCGTTGGAACCGAGGAAGACACGGTCACCGTCAACGACGGTCACGCGAGCCGCTCCGTTCTCGCCAATCATCTGCTCGCACTTGTCAAGCTCGATACCCTCATCCTCGAGGCTTGCAATGACATGCTCGGCAGCGGCGTCATTGCCAAAAATGCCCATGTATGCAGAGCGTGCGGCACCGCATTTCTTGGCATAAACGGCGAAGTTCACCGCATTGCCGCCGGGATACATGGTGTGGATATGCTCGTAGCGATCGACGACGTTGTCGCCAAATCCGAGCGCGTTAACGTTAAATGCCATGGCCTTTGCCCCTTCTAGTACTCGACAACACCCATATAGCGACGGAAATCGGGATCGTGATCAAACACCTTGCCGCGTGCAGCACGCAGCTCGCAGTTCATGGCGTAGAACAGCACCGGGTCCAGATAGGCACGGACGCTCGCCGGCACGGCTTCCATACCGTACTCCTTGGCATCGAGCACCATCAGCGTATCGGTATGCGTCTTAAGGAACGCAAGGGCGCGCTCGTCCATAGCACGGCACTCGCTGGAGCCCATCTGCAGGAAGTAAAAAACGCCATCCTGAGTAGCCTCGAAGGGGCCGTGGAAGTACTCGGCAGAGTGGATGTAGCTGCAGTGCTGCCACTGCATCTCCATAAGAGAGCAGATAGCGAAACCGTAGGTCTGGCTAAAGTTGGGACCGCTGCCCAGAATGTAGAAGAACTCGTGCTCCTGGCAAAGCTTGGCAAAACGATCGCCTAGCTCGGCATTTACCTTCTCACGTGCCGGGGGAAGAATCTTATCCATCTCGGCGATACCGGCATACATATCGGCAAGATCGGCGTAGCCCTCCTGCTGATCGAGCAGCTCGGCCGCAAGCGACAGCGAAATGCCAGCGGGGACCTCGGCCTGCGGCACGCCCTCGCCCCACGGGTAGACCCACGTGGTCCACTTGCCGGAGTCAATCTTGGATCCAGCGTTGTCGGTCTGGGCGATCACCGTAGCGCCGGCAGCAAGGGCAATCTCACAGCCCTCGACGACCTCGGGGGTGTTGCCGCTGTGGCTGCAAGCAATGACCAGGGATTTCTCACCCAAGCGGCGCGGGCGCATGATATCAAACTCGCGAGCCGTATAGATATACGAAGTGAAGGTGGTTGCCTCGCGCTGCAGAAGCTCATGAGCCGGGATCAAATCGATCATGGAGCCACCGCAAGCAATCCAGTAGACGCTGTCGAACTTGCCCTTCTCGGCAATTGCCTCTTTGATCAGATCGTGTGCGTTCATATCCAGTTCCTTTCTTGTTTGGTCCGCAATCAATGACGTTGGCTGCGTGGCCGATAGTTGTTTTAGTCAATCAGATATTTCTCGAATGCGGCCATGTTCTTGGCATCTGCCGCCGCCGGGTCATCGTAGTAACGCCCGTCCGTGATTTCCTGGCCCAGCATGCCATCGAAACCATGGGCATTAAGCGTGGCGACGAAGGCGTCCATATCGTGCTTGCCATCGCCCCACACCAGATGGCCATACGGGTCACCGTCGATAAAGTGCATCTCGTGAATTGCCCCATCACCAAAGGCGGCAAACCAGTCCTCGAGCGTCTCGCCCGCAACGCCCATCGCGGTTGTATCAACCATGGGCTGTAAGTACGGGCTCGCAACCTCGTCAATCATGCGCTTCGCATCGGAAACCGTCGTTACAAGGTTGCTCTCCTCGGGACGCAGGCTTTCCATCGTAAGCACCAGACCGTGCTCACCGGCATACTCCGCCAGAATGGACAAGTGCTCGCGGCTGCGCTTCCAGGCTTCCTCGCGGTCCTCGTCCCAGTCGCCCCAGCCCGAGTTGACGGACATACGGTCGCACCCAAGTACCTCGGCAAGCTCAATGCCGTGCTTAAAGTACGCCAGGCTGCGCTGTTCATGCAGCGGTTTGCGTGCGCAGTACTGCCAAGGATAGACAACATTCTCGGGGCACAGAGTACGATACCTAAGCCCACGGCCTGCAGCCTTTTTCGCCAGGACCTCAGCCTCAAAGTAGCCCGTGTGGTCGAGCGTCACATGCGGCTCCGCACACCACAGCTCAATGGACTCAAAGCCCAAACGCTGCTGCACATCAAGGAAGTAATCGAGCGACCACATGATGTAGTGGATATTCATGCCCGCAATCTGTTCGCGGCGCAGCGTCGGTTTGGATTCAGACATCTTATGCCTCCTTATTTCGATCGAACACGATTTGTCCGTCCGACATCGTCATATCAACCGAAAGATCGCGTGCGTCGCGATAATCAAGGTCGAACACATCCCGATCGAGCACGCAGATATCGGCAAGCTTGCCGACCTCAAGCGTACCCAGTTCGTCTTCGCGCATCAGATCGTACGCGCCCCCGGCAGTCCAAGCACGCAAGAGCTCGACAAGCGTCAGCGCGTTGGCCTCATTCACGGGCAGTCCATCGTCGAAGTATCCACCGCACGCGCTGTAGATTGACTCGCCCAGGCTCGGAATCAGCAGTGGCAAATCCGTACCACAGCACACCGTGCATCCGGAATCTTCCATGCCGCGGCGATTCCAGCTGTGCAAAAGTCGCGTCTCGCCAATTTGTCGACGCATCATCGACAGGCAATCCTCGCGCCGGTCCAGCGTCAGAATCTGCGGATAGACCTCGCAAATTCCACCTAACTTGCCAAACTCGACAAGATCGGTCGGGTCAGAGTTCTCGAGATCGGTAATCGCATGGCGGCGAAGCAACCGTCCATGCTTGTCTCGAGGCAGCGAGGCATAGAGCGCCACGGTGCGACGAACGGCGCCATCGCCCTGGCAATGCAAAGAATATCGGAAGCCGTCAGCATCAATTGCGCGCAGCTCGTTCTCAATCAGATCCCACTCGGGCTCCTCGACAACCGTCTTGCCGGCAGCTCCCGCATCGGCCGTGTCCTCATAGGGGTCAATCATCTCGGCAAGCCCCGCCCATACGCCGCGATCGGTCATACGGTTGAAGCCAGAAAAACGAACGAACGGTCCCCGAAAGCGCTCTCGTGCCTCGCGAGCATACGACAGATTTGCACCGGCACCCACCGGCTGCGACATCATAGAGACGCGAACCGTCAGCTCACCAGATTCCTCACGGCGAGCCATTTCGTCGGCAAAACCGTAGTAGTCATCAAACGCCATCTCCTTGATGGCGGTAACGCCGCGCTCGTTAAGCATGCTCATGTAGTCCGAATACCCCGCACGTACCTCGGGCAGCGCGAGGAAATCGCTCATCATGCGCCAGATCTTCTCGGCATAGCACGCCTGGGGTGTGAAGCCGTATCGCGCACTGGCGGCAGCATTGAGAACGCAGGTCTCCGCACCCGGTGTAAAGCAGACGACAGGGATCTCGCCAAAACAATCGTCAAACGCAGCTGACGTATCTGCGTTCTCGGCATCCGATGCCAACGTTTCGGGCAGGTTGCGGCCAAAAGCCGCCGCGCAATCCGGATGATCTTCTTTCCATGCACGCAAGAGCGACACGGCCTCTTTGGCATCGGCGATGCCGGACAGATCAGACCCCAACGTCCGCAGCGCCCAGCCTGTATAGAAGGTATGTACATCGATCAGGCCAGGCATGACGGTGCGGTCGCCCAGGTCAACTACCTCGTCCGCCTGGGTCAAATACGAAGCTGCCTCACACTTGGTGCCAACCGCCTCAATTCGATTGTCACGGACCGCTACGAAACCTTCAAACGGCAGGTCCCCCGTACCGGTAAAGACGCTCTTAGACGTCAGGACCGTCAAACGATCAGACATCACAACCACCTACGCCGGAAGCATGCCAGAAATTGCAGTTACGATCAGGCCAAAGACGACCATGAAGATGAAGAACTTCCAAATGGTCTTCCACCATTGGCCAAACGAAATCTTAGCCACGCCAAGGCCGGCAACCGTCATGCCCGCCACGGGACTGATGGTGTTGATGGTCTGGTTGGCAAACTGGAGCGCGGTAACGGCCGCCTCGGGATTGAGGCCCATGAGCTCGGTCAGGGGGCCCATAACGGGCATGGTGAGTGCCGCCAGGCCAGAACTCGAGGGAACCAGCAAAGAGAGCAGGCCAAGGACGATATACATAAACGTGGTGTAGACGGCGGCGGGTGCACCGGCGAGCGCAGTAGCGAGCGCCTGGAGGATGGTGTCGATGATCATGCCGCCCTCGGCGATGACCAGAATACCGCGAGCGATACCGATAACGATGGCGGCGTACGCAAAGTCGGCGAGACCTTTAACGAACTCCTCAGCAATCGTCTGCTGGTCAAGACCGCCCAGGATACCGGCAAGCAAGCCCATGCCAAGGAACACGGCGGAAATCTCATTCATGTACCAACCCTGGGTAACAAGACCCCAGACGATAATGCCCATACCGCAAGCAAAATCGATAAGCACGAGCTTCTGACGGGTAGTGAACTCTTCCTCGATGGAGGCATCGGTCACGGAAAACTCGATACGCTTGAGCTTATCGTCCTCGTACGTAATGGACGACTCGGGGTTTTTCTTGACGCGCATGGCGTAGCGCATGGCCCATGCGATACCGACGGCAGTGAAGATGACCCAAGAAACGGCGCGCAGCCACAGTTGCGGATTGCCCTCGATGCCAATGATGCCCTGGGCGATCAAAACATTAAACGGATCGATGGTCGAAGCGCAATATCCCAGGTTAGGACCAAGGAAGCAGATGATGAATGCCGTCATCGAGTCATAACCGATACCCATCATGATGGGAATGAAGATGGCATAGAACGGCAGGGCTTCCTCAGACATACCAAACGTGGTGCCGCAAATGGACAGCAACGTCATCGTGATGGGAATGATGAGGATGTCCTTGTTCTTGAGCTTTTTAATCACACGGCTCATGCCGGCATTCAAAGCGTTGGTCTTGGTGATGATTGCGAACGACCCGCCAATCAATAAGACGAACGCAACGACGTCGGCAGCCTCCTGGATGCCCTTAGTGGGCGCTTGCAGGACCGCGAAGATATCCTGCCCCAAATTGATGGTCTCGCCGGTCTCGGAATCGGTGTAGTTCTTATCGACCTGTTCATAGGTTCCAGCAACGGCGACTTCACGCTCGCCCGCCGCTGTCGAAATCGTCTTGCGCTGATACTGACCAGAGGGAACGATCCAAGTCAAGACCGCAAAGACAACGATCAGCAAGAACATGATCGTATAGACATGCGGTAATTTGAACTTAAAACGTCTGTTTGTCTTCTTCGCCTTCGTATCTGACATAGATACCTCCAAAGAACTCGAGACTGCATCGCATCTCGCTTCAACGTTTGCACAAGGCAAACGTTCTATGACGTTCTATAGGTTACCAGCAGCTTTTCTCGCCATCAAGATAATTTCAAACTGATTGCCGCAACGCGGTTGAACGGTTGCGTTTGCGCCGTGAACGGTATGGAAACGCCCGGTGAGATGATCCACCGGGCGCTTTCATACGCAATGTCCTAGATGTCAAAAACGTAGCGAGACCCAACGATCCGCTGACGACCGATGATAAACGGCCGCCGCTGCTCATCGAAAAAGAAGGCTTCCATATAAAACAAGGGTTCGCCAACGGGAACTGCCAACAACCGAGCGACCTCGGGCGACGCACACGCGATCTCAAGCGTGCATGGGTCGGTAAACGCGGGCGTGCGGCCCGTCAGGTTGCGCACGAACTCAAAAATGGATTGGTTAGATAGAGGTGCCGTTGATAGATAGGCGTTGTCCTCGTAAACATATATGTTGTTCTCGAGCATGACAGGGACGCCATCGGCAGTACGCACGCGCTCAACGCAGATCAAGTCAGTTCCAACGGGAACACCAAAGAACTGTGCTTCGGTGGAATCCGCCGGCAGCATCTTTCTCGAAATGACACGCGCCCCCGGTTCCATTCCGTTAACGCGGCATGCGTCCGAAAAACTCTGGACGTCATCCTTCTGGCGAATCTTGCGCTTGAGCTTGGGGGCATTGACAAACGTGCCTTTCCCCTGTCGCTTCGTTAGATAGCCCTGTTGGACGAGCTCCTCAATAGCGCGTCGCACGGTAACGCGGCCAACTTTATAGCTCTCAGCCAATTCGAATTCGTTGGGTATCCGCGCACCTGCCTTGTAGGCACCGGAGTTGATTTCGTTTTTGATGATATCGATAACCTGTTGGTACAGCGGTATCGCTGCTTTACCGTCAGTTAGCCCTTCAGTCGGTGGCATATACCCTCTCCAAGCACAATTAAGCCTAAAACGGACTTAGGGGCATTCAACAAGTCCTTAAGCCCGCATTAGCTTAAAGTATGCTAGGTGTCGCACCAAAATGTCGGCTATTTACTCATCAGACCCGAAAAACGCGCAACTACCGCGCTCCTAAGAAAGCTCAAGCAGTTCCGGCAGCTGGTCGATGATCTTGTCCGCAGCATCCTGGCTAAAGCCAAACCGCTCCTCGCGCTTGGCGATTACCGTCAGACCCGCTCGCTTGCCGGCAGTGATGCCAGGCACCGAATCCTCAACGCAGCAGCAACGGACCGCAGGCAGCCCCAACAGGTCCAGCGCATGCAGGTAGATGTCGGGCTCGGGCTTGCTCTCCTTAAACTGCTCGCCGCTCACCACGTACTCAAAGGCATCCGACAGACCACATGCATCGAGTACTTCCTCGATGCTGTCCATGGGAGACGAGCTCGCCAGCGCCACGCGAACGCCGCGGCGCGGCAACTCTCGAATCGTATCCACAGCGCCCGGGTTAATCAAAGCCTGGTAGTCACGCGGACGCTTATGCGCCCACTCGTCCCAACGGGCCAATGCCTCCTCGCCAGTGAAGTGCCCTTTACCGGCGCGCTCAAACCAATCGACCAGCATATGCAGGAAGAACTGATGTGAGGTACCAACCTGCCCGTTCAACTCCTCTTGGGTCAGATTCAACCCAAGCTCCTTGGCAAACGCGGCAGTCTCCCCCAGGTAGTAATACTCGGTATCGACAATGACGCCGTCCATGTCAAAGATAACGGCGTCGAACGGAAATGCGGACACGGCACCCTCCCTAACAAAAGGGCGCCCGCAAGCGGACGCCCGAACCATGCACTATCGGCGATTCTAACCCAGCAGCTGGTCAAGTGCTACCGCGATACCGTCTTCGTTGTTGTTGGCGGTCACCATCTGGGCCACGGCCTTGACTTCATCGACAGCGTTACCCATGGCGACGCCGGTACCAGCCCACTCGATCATAGACTTGTCGTTCTGGCCGTCGCCAAACGATACGACCTCGCTGGCATCGATGCCGAGCTTGGGCAGGGCACCCTCGAGCGCACGGGCCTTATCGATACCGGGCGCCGTGTACTCAAAGTACCAGTCGGCCGTAAACATGCCCGAAAGCGTCTGCTTAAAGGGCGCATACATCTCCTCGTAATGCGCCTGCAGGTAGGCCGGATCGCCCGCCGTCAGCAGCTTGTCCACGGGATAAGTGCCCACGACCTCATGCAGGCTCTCGACCTCGCGAATCTTAAGGTCGCACGCATCGCGCTCGTATTTGACGATGTTTTTCTGCGAGCCGTCAGGCAGCGTGATCATGCAATGGTACGAGTCCTCGACGTGCAAATCGCGACCGAGCGAGATGATGGGGATCACGTCAAAATTACGCAGGTGATCAATCAGGCGATGCAATTCGTCGGCAGGCATAGCCTGATCGAACAGCACCTCGTCGGTCTGAGCATCGACGACGTGCGCGCCATTAAAGGCAACTAGCAGACCATCATGGTTCTGAAGGTCGAGCTCCTGCGCCAAGGCATGCAGCCCCCATGCGGGACGACCCGAAGCCAAGATAAGCTTAATGCCCGACTCCTGCGCCGCGAGCAGTTTCTCGCGCGTACGCGGGCTGATGACCTTTTGGTCGTTGGTGAGCGTACCGTCGATATCCATTGCGATGGCTTTGATTGCCATATATGCCTCCCTGACATTGAACAACCTTGTCTGAGCCATCATACAGAACACCCACGGCGGCGTTGTTTGCAACGGGAAAAATGTCATATTGTCCCAAACATGAACGGCGCGCCTTCGACGATTGCGATGCCCGTCGAGGCGCCTCCCGATACATTCCATCCTATCCAAATAGCAAAGGGCCCGCATCCCAACGGATACGGGCCCTTGTCGGCTATGCGTTAGTTTTCGCAGCGAATCCTACTTGCGGTGAGCTCGGTAGAACTCGATGAGCGCCTGGGTCGAAGCGTCCTGTTCGGCCTTGGCGGCGTCGTCGTGGAAGGCCGGGGCGATCTGCTTGGCAAGCTGCTTGCCAAGCTCGACGCCCCACTGGTCGTAGGAGTCGATGCCCCAGACCGTGCCCTCGACAAACGTGATGTGCTCGTACAGGGCGATGAGCTCGCCGAGCGCGAACGGGGTCAGTGTGTCGCCGAAGATCGAGGTCGTCGGACGGTTGCCCTCAAAGCAGCGAGCCGGGACGATCTGCTCGGGCGTGCCCTCGGCGCGCACCTCATCGGCCGTCTTGCCAAAGGCGAGCGCCTTGGTCTGGGCCAGGAAGTTGCCCAGGAACAGCTCGTGCACGTCCTGGCCGTTGTCGGTTGCAGGGTTGGCGGTGTTGGCGAAGGCGATGAAGTCGGCCGGAACCACCACGGTGCCCTGGTGCAGCAGCTGGTAGAAGGCATGCTGGCCGTTGGTGCCGGGCTCGCCCCAGAAGATCTCGCCGGTGTCGGAGGTCACGGCGCTGCCGTCCCAGCGGACATGCTTGCCGTTGGACTCCATGGTGAGCTGCTGCAGGTAGGCCGGGAAACGGTGCAGGTACTGGCAGTACGGCAGCACGGCGTGGCTCTTGGAACCGAAGAAGTTGACGTACCAGACGTTGAGCAGGCCCATCAGCGCGACGGCATTGTTCTCGAGCGGCGTGTTGCAGAAGTACTCGTCGATGGCGTGGAAGCCCTCGAGGAACTGCTGGAAGCGCTCGGGACCGAGCACGACGATCAGCGACAGGCCCACGGCGGAGTCGACAGAATAGCGGCCGCCGACCCAGTTCCAGAAGCCGAAGGCATTGGCGGGGTCGATACCGAAGGCCTCAACCTTCTCGAGTGCGGTGGAAACGGCGACGAAGTGCTTTGCCACGGCCTCGGCGTTCTGCTCATCGGAGCCGTCGATGGCGCCCTGAGCCTTGAGCTGCTCGAGCATCCAAGTCTTGACCTCGCGGGCGTTGGTGAGGGTCTCGAGCGTGGTGAAGGTCTTGGAGACGATGATCACGAGCGTGGTCTCGGGATCCAGGCCGCGGAGCTTCTCTGCCTGGTCGTTGGGGTCGATATTGGAGATATAGCGGCAGTCGATACCGGCGTCGGCATAGGGACGCAGGGCCTCGTAGGCCATGACCGGGCCCAGATCGGAGCCGCCGATGCCGATGGACACCAGATGCTCGATCCTCTTGCCGGTAACACCCTTCCACTCACCGGAGCGCACGCGCTCGGCGAAGGCATACATGCGGTCGAGAACCTCGTGCACGTCGGCGACGACGTCCTGGCCGTCGACGATGAGCTGGCCCTTCTCGCTTGCCGGGCGGCGCAGCGCGGTGTGCAGGACGGCGCGGTCCTCGGTGGTGTTGATGTGCTCGCCGGAGAACATGGCGTCGCGGCGCTCCTCGAGCTTTACCTCGCGGGCAAGATCGCACAGCAGCTTGACGGTCTCATCGGTCACCAGGTTCTTGGACAGGTCGAAATGCAGGTCACCGGCGTCAAAGCTCAGCTTGTTCACGCGCTCGGCATCGGCGGCGAACCAGGCCTTGAGGTCGATACCCTCGGCCTCGAGCTTCTCCTGATGAGCCTCGAGCGCCTTCCAAGCGGCAGTCGACGTAGCATCGATAGGTGCGGCAACAGTTGCCATAAAGTCCTCCTCAGCATACGGGCGCAAGCCTCCATGCGCCCGGATAATCAGATAGTCCTATTCTAGCGCAGGTCAAGACTACAATCAGCGAGCGTTGCCAATCCGCCCCCCAACGGCAACCGACCAAAAAGGGACAGGTTTATTTTGGCAGGTCAAACGCTTTACCAACCAAAAATAACCTATCCCTTTATGGTAAATATTAGGCCGCGGCGCACACACTGCCGAGCAGCTCGCGCAAGGGCGAGCCGATACCCTCCAGCAGTTCGGGAGCGATGATGGCGAAAACGGGAACCTCGCCGGCACCCACAACGGCGGGCACTTTTCCCTCGGAGACGATGCATCCGTAGGGAACAAAGCCGTCCTCGCCGGCATCGAGCACGGCCATGCGACGAGCGAGTTCGCGCGCAAAGCCCGCCGTATCGGCATCGCCGATCGCCAGGACAAAGTCCACGCCCTCATCGGTCGCCAGGGCTACGGCCTCATCGACCAAATCGTCTCCCCCGTCGCCCCCGACCAAGCCGCAACGAAAGAGCACGCGTTCGAGCAGGGCGCGATCGAGCGAGCCCAGCGCCGCCGAAACGAGCTCATCACGCGTGTGCTTGTCGCCTCCCAGCACGACCAGTGTCTTGGTGCCGCCATAGTGGGCAACCAATCGCCCGCACCAGCGAGCCACGTCCCCATCCGCAACCAAGCGCGTCGGCATACCAAACCCATAGTTAACCATTATCCCCACAACCCTTCCGTGCTTTATGGTGGCATCAATCGTTAGCCTCATGCTACGAAGCGAGCTTTTCCGAGCTGTTTCGCGCTCTTTAGGGCTGCGTTAAAAACCCGATGCAACCGCACGACCATACCTGCCAAAAAGGGACAGATTTTGACGGTGTCCGGTCGAGCAGGTATTATCGAACAGGTATTCGATAAGAACATGTGTTTGATGGGAGGGCTCGGATGGCGCACGAGCAGCACACCTACATCTGCATCGACCTCAAGACGTTTTATGCCAGCGTCGAGTGCGTCGATCGTGGGCTCGATCCGCTCACCACCAACCTGGTCGTTGCCGACGAATCGCGCGGACGCACGACTATCTGTCTCGCTATCACGCAGGCTATGAAGGACCTAGGGATTCACAACCGCTGTCGCCTGTTCGAAATACCCGATGGCATCGACTACATCAAGGCCGTACCGCGCATGCAGCACTACATGGAGGTGTCGGCGCGGATCTACGGTATCTACCTGGAATACGTCAGTCCGCAAGACATTCACGTCTACTCAATTGACGAGTGTTTTATCGACGTGACGCCATATCTGGACCTCTATCACACCGATGCGGAAGGCTTCGCCTGCATGTTGCGCGACGAGGTCCTCGCGCGCACCGGCATCACGGCGACGGTCGGCATCGGCCCCAACCTATTCCAGGCCAAGGTAGCACTCGACATCACTGCCAAGCATGTGCCCAGTCGCATCGGCACACTCGACGACGAGACCTTTCGCAAGGAGATCTGGCCCCATCGCCCCATCACCGACATCTGGGGCATCGGCCCCGGCGTGGCGGCCCGTCTCGAGAAATACGGTGTCTACGACCTGATGGGGGTCGCAGCGCTCGACGAGAACCTGCTCTACGACGAACTCGGCGTCAATGCCGAATATCTTATCGACCACGCCTTCGGGCGTGAGCCGACAACCATCGCCGATATCCAAGCTTATCGCCCGCAAGCGACCTCGACCACCACAGGGCAGGTGCTCTCGAAGGGCTATGCCTATGAGCAGGCCTACACCGTCTTGCGCGAGATGGTCGACAACGCCGTGTTGGACCTAGTCGATAAGCACGTGGTCTGCGACAGCATCTCGCTCTTTGTGGGTTATGCGAGCGAACGAGCTGACATACGCCGCCTCGACGCCAGCGGTACAGCGCAATATGTGGACGGATGCGGACACCTACGCTCGAGCACGTCGAGCATCGAACCCACCGCAACCGCCGGCCCTGAGCTCGCGCCCCGTGCGCCCAAGCCCGTCCAGCGCGATGACGAACGGCGCCGCCTGGTGCGGGAGGCGCAGGCTATCGATGGCATCTTTGTGGGAGAGCATGGCGGCAAACCGCGCGGTGGCTATGCCGCACTCTTAGCGCACTCCAACGCCTCGCGCAAGCTGCCCGAGCGCACCAATTCGTTTAAGAAGATCATGGGCTATTTCGATGAGCTCTGGGCGCAGACTGTCGATCCCAAACGACCAGTCAAGCGCATCAACCTGGGATTTGGCAACCTCATGCCGGAGGAGTTTGCCACCATCGATCTATTTAGCGATGTCGAGGCCGATGAGCGCGAGCGCGAGCTGGCCCGTGCCGTGCTGGCTGTAAAAGGCAAATACGGCAAGAACGCGCTGGTTAAGGGACTGAGCTTTACCGCCGGTGCCACCGCACGCGAACGCAACGATCAGGTAGGAGGGCACCGTGCCTAAGCCCCAACAGCAGCCGATGCGGCCACCGACACCTTTTGAACGCCTAGCGGACCCCGAGGGAAGACGTCGCTCCGCCGACCCCAAGCTCACCGCTAACGGCGCCGTCCGTGCCGGCCGTGCCGCGCAGTTTATGCCCTTTGCCGCCCTCACGGGATATTACGAACTCGTGCGCAAGCAAGAGATCACCGCCGAACCAAAATGTGAACTCACGGAAGAAAAAGCCCTCGAGCTTTCGAAAAAGCTCGAGGGCCTCAAACGTGGCGACCTAGTCCGCGTCACCTATTACGATGCGTACGGCTATCGCTCCCGCACCGGCATCCTCGACGAGGTACTCCCTGCCTTCAAGCTCCTCAAGCTCAAAGACATCGCCATCGATTTCGATGACATTCTTGACATCGAACTGCGCGGACGAGCCTAGACAAGGAAGTGCATCCAAGGCGGCGCTTACAGCGTCATGACGTAGTAACCCGCATCCTTCACGGCCGCCACGAGAGCACCGCGATCGATTGGCCGCTTGGAGCGCACGCGCGCCGTGTGGTCCGCGTACGTTACCGTTGCCCACACACCATTCAGCGCATTGAGGGCATTGGCCACATTCTGAGCGCAGCCATCGCAGCTCATGCCGCCGATGAGCAGCTCATCGCTATAGGGGTAGTGGGACGGATCGGTATCCGCAACCACTACCTTCTTGGCCTTCTTACCGCTCGTGCCATCGCTGCAGCAGCTCTTTCCGTGTGTCGAAGCGACAATACGCCGCAGGCCAAAGAACATGCCGACGACAATCGCGGCAAGCACGATGATATTTGCAGGGTTTAGCAAGTCTTCCATGCGATCCCCTTTCTCCAAACTCTTATACCTATACCCCCATGGGGTGTTCCCATCTTACTCCAGACTCGTGTCGGTTCGGTCAATTAGTTTCCCGCTTCAAACTTTTTTGTTGACCTTGGCTTACTTTCGTGTATAAGTTTTCCTAGGCTAACAACTGAGGACCCGAAAGGAGCATCGTGACTCGAACCATTGACATCCCAACATACCAAACGGCTGTCGTGCGCAACTGCTCCCCTACGCTCGCAGGTATCAAGCCGGCCTCGCTCTTTACCTATCCCGGCGTTTACGCCAACCAAGGCGGAAAACCCGGCGCCGCCCATATCGAAGAGCGACGCTCTCGCCTGCTCGCGGTCATTGCCCAATGCAACCGCGAGCTCCAGCCACTCGGGATCCATATGAGCGTTTTGGTCTGGCGCCCCTGCGGAGCGCTCATCTATGTGTACCGCCCTGCGGACCTCATGCGATACCTCTCCGACCCCCGCGCCACGACGGCGCTTACCGCCGAAGGTTACGATGTCCACAACCTGCCCGCATCCCTGGTGCATCTCGCCGCGCGCATCACGCTGGCAAGCAGCAATGCCGCAGAAAGCGCCTATGACAGCAGCGTCTGCGCACTCGCGCGAAATAGGCACTGCGATACGGGGTGCATGTGCGAGTTCCCCCACGAAATTGGCTATTTTTTGGGCTATCCCTACGAAGATGTCCATCAGTTTATCGTCCAGCACGGCGAAAACTATAAGGTCTTTGGCGCATGGAAGGTATACACAAACGTTGAGCAGGCGCTCACGACCTTCGATTCCTATCGCGCATGCACGCAATACCTTACGTACATCTATCAACAGGGCTGCACCCTGGGACAACTTGTCCAGGCAACCCGATAGAGCATACAAAACGCGGCCGCACGCCGCACAACCGAAAGGAAAACATATGAGCAAGATCGCCGTCGTCTATTGGAGTGGCACGGGCAATACCGAGGCCATGGCAAACCTCGTCGCCGAAGGCGCCACGTCCGCGGGTGCCGAGACTGAGGTCATCCCCTGCGCCGACTTCTCTGCCGACAGGGCCGCCGACTACGACGCTTTCGCCTTCGGCTGCCCCGCCATGGGCTCCGAGGAACTCGAGTACGATGAGTTCCAGCCGATGTGGGACGAGGTCAAGGAGGTTCTCGGCGACAAGAAGGTCGTCCTCTTTGGCTCCTATTCGTGGGCCGAGGGCGAGTGGATGGACAACTGGAAGGCCGACGCCGACGAGGCGGGCGTCAACGTCGTCGATTCCGTCATCTGCTACGACGCTCCCGACGATGAGGGCGAGGCGGCCTGCCGCGCCCTTGGAGCCGAGCTCGCCTAGCGGCAATGAGCTCCGCCCATAACGAGCTCTGCACCAAAACACATTCGCATCCCAACAAAAACGGGAGCCGGATCACATCCGGCTCCCGTTTTCTGTTATGTCAGTCATATAAAGCGGCTACGAGATATTTCCCAAGAACGCCTTGGTGCGCTCGCTCTTGGGGTGGTCGAAGACCTCGCTCGGCGTACCCTCTTCCACGATAACGCCGCCGTCCATAAAGACGACGCGGTCGGCGACGTCGCGGGCAAAGCCCATCTCATGCGTCACGACGATCATGGTCATACCGTCACGTGCAAGATCGCGCATAACGCCAAGAACGTCGCGAACCAGCTCGGGGTCGAGCGCCGACGTGGCCTCGTCAAAGAGCATGACGTGAGGGTTCATCGACAGGGCGCGGGCGATGGCAACGCGCTGCTGCTGGCCACCCGAGAGCTGGCTCGGCATAAAGTCGATGCGCTCGGCAAGACCGACCTTGGTCAGCTCCTCGATAGCGATTTTCTCGGCCTCTTCCTTGCTGCGCTTGAGTACCTTTTGCTGTGCGAGCATGACGTTCTTTTTGACTGACAGGTGCGGGAACAAATTGAACTGCTGGAACACCATACCCAGATGCGTACGTACCTTGTTAAGGTCGACGCCCTTGGCGCAAACGTCCACGCCCTCAACGACGATCGAGCCGCTCGTGGGATGCTCCAGACGATTGATGCAGCGAAGCATCGTCGACTTGCCCGAGCCCGAAGGACCCAGGACTACGACGACCTCGCCCTTGTGCACATCCAGATCGATATCTCGCAGAACGACGTTATCGCCAAAGGCTTTCTGGAGGTTCTTGATACTGACGACAACCTCGTTCGAGTTATTGGTTTCGCTCATGATAGGACCTCCTTACAGACCGGCGATGTGATCGGCGGGCGTCGCGACAACCTGTCCGGCGCTCTTGGCGGGACGCTTCTTCTTGGTCTCGGCCGTGCCCAAAAGCCTTGCCTCAAGACCGCTCACCAAGCGAGCGAGCGGCAGGGTGATGACCAGATAGAACAGGGCGGCAACCACGTACGGTGTAATGGAGCCCGTCGTGGCCACGATGGTGCGGGCATTCATGACGATCTCGACCACGCCCACGGCCGCGAGCAGCGACGTATCCTTGTAAAGCAGGATAAATTCACTGGTCAGCGTAGGCAGGACATTACGGAACGTCTGCGGAATCATGACATAGAGCAGCGTCTGGAACGCGTTCATGCCCAGCGAACGCGCAGCCTCGTTCTGGCCCTTGGGGATCGACTGAATACCGGCGCGGAAGATCTCACACAGATAGGCAGACGAGTTCATGGCCATGACGATGACGCCGAGCACGTAGTCATCAACCTTGACGCCGGCCAACGGCAGACCGAAGAACGCGATATAGATCTGCAGGAACGCCGGCGTACCGCGAATGATATTCACGTAGATGCCGGCGAGGCAGCGCAGGATGCGCGACTTGGAGATGCGCATGAGCGACAGGGCGAAACCGAAGGGAATTGCCAGCGGAAACGCCACAAGTACGATCGAAAGCGACATGAGAAAGCCTTTGAAAACGATCGGCAGGCTCTGGACCAAAATGACCGGGTTCAGGAACAGGCGCAGGAACATATTGGAATTCCATGCCTCGACCCACGGCTGCTCCTTAAGGTCGGCCAGGAAGTTATCGAATGCCGTCACGCCCTTGATCTCCACCGACGGAATCTTGGAGATCTTCTTGGTCGAACCATCGGCCAAAGTGTAGGTGCCGCTAAAGGCCTCGTCGCCGCCCTCGACGGGGAAGGTCACGCCGTAGACCTCGACACGGAAATAACCGCCGGCGGGCGCCGTCTCGCCAAAATCGATCTTGAGCGTCTGGCCGTCAGCCTTGCACGTGGGCTTCATGGGCGTACGATCCATGAGGTCCTCGCCCGAGAGCATCGTCAATCGCGTGTCATCGGTACCAAACGTCGTGCCGTCGACAAACGTCAGCGAAAGACCGCTCAGCTCCTCATCGGCATCGGCCTGGACCTCCCAGGTAATGCGCGTCTCGGTGCCGCCGACCACAGCGCTGCCCGAACCGGTGTTGGGTCGGGCAGTAATCTTTGCGGTCTCAAGCGCCTGGGCGGTCGTGGGCGCATATGCCCCCGCGCACACCAGCGCGAGCGCCACGGCCATGACGCAGGCTAGCTTTTGGAGCAAGGCGGGCAGTGAAAAACGCTGCTCCGTGGCCCCTTTGTTCAGTCGAGACAAGGTGGCTCCTATCGTAGAAGTTGCCGACAAAACGAGACGGAAACGCTCTCCGTCAAGAGAGGCGCAAAGGCCCTCTCCGCAAAACGGAAAGGGCCCGCGCGCAATCAAGCATTAATTTACTTGATGTTGTACTTAGCCATGAGGGCGTCAACGGTACCGTCGTCGGTCAGGTCCTTGATGGCCTGGTTGATGTCGTCCTTGAGCTTGGTGTTGCCCTGGTTGATGGCGATGGCGTACTCCTCGCCGGTGCTGACCTGCTTGATGGTCTGGCAGGTGTTGAACTGCTCGGCGGTCAGCTGGCTGGCAACGGAGCGGTTGGTGACTACGGCATCGCCCTTATCGGACTGCAGGGCGCTGAAGCACTCGGTGGCGTCCTTGTAGGGAACGATCTTAGCCTTGGGGAAGTTTTCCTGAGCAAAGGCCTCGGCGGTCGATCCAGACTGGACGATGATGGTAGCGTCGGCGTTGTTGAGCTTCTCGCTGTAGTTGTCGGCCGTGATGTCGGTGTTATCGACCTTGGTCACGATAGCCTGATCGTCCATGTAGTAGGAATCGGAGAAAGTGACTTCCTTCTCACGCTCGGGCGTGTCGGTGATAGCCGCGATGGAAACGTCATATTTGGCGCCCGAAGCGACACCCGGAACCAGCGTGTCAAAGTCATTGTTGACGTACTCGACATCCAGGCCCAGCTTGTCGCCGATAGCCTTGATAAGCTCAAGGTCAAAGCCCTGATAATCGCCGTTGTCATCCTTGTACTCAAACGGAGCGTACTCGGCAGAGGTGCCGACGGTCAGCGTACCGTCCTTGACGAGCGCGTACTCCTTGGAGCCGTCGACCTTCTCGACCTTAGCGTCGTCAGAGCTGCTGGAACCGGCATCAAAACCAGAGGTGGCGTTGGACGAGCCGCAGCCCGTCAGTGCGAGGGCGAGTGCCATGGCGCCCGTGGCGGCAAATGCGCCAAGCTTCTTCAGCTTCATAATCAGTCTCCTTCCGGTGACCCCGTTTGATTCAGAGGTCTGCAAAAACTGTTGGATATTATGCGCCCGTTTGGAAGAATCCGCAATTAGAAAACTGATTGAAACAAACCCATAACGTGAATGGAACACTCCACTTTATGACAGTCATTACTGCTGCAATGACCTTAACAGTTTGATTTCAGCCGCATAACCTGCAAGTTCGTTCGGTGTCTCCAAAATGAATGGCAATG
The DNA here is from genome assembly GCA_905197665.1 of uncultured Collinsella sp. Lineage (GTDB taxonomy): Bacteria > Actinomycetota > Coriobacteriia > Coriobacteriales > Coriobacteriaceae > Collinsella. The sequence continues at coordinate 20,748 of CAJJZP010000010.1, read as the reverse complement.
CGCGCAAGCGGCCATTCGATACAATATTCTGCATAACCTGCATACCGCCGCCAAACTCCTCGCTGCCAAGGTAGCCCTTGCCGATGCACTCGTGACGATCTTTATGGGCACCACTGGGGTTCTTCGAATCGTTGATGTGTACGGCACGCAAGCGGTCGATACCCACCACGCGGTCGAACTCGTCGAGTACGCCGTCCAGATCATGGATGATGTCGTAGCCGGCATCGCTCACATGGCAGGTGTCCAGACACACGCCCAGCTTGTCCGATAGCTCTGGACGCCTGGCGGCAGCACCCTCGATAATGCGCGCCAGCTCTTCAAAGCTACGGCCCACCTCGGTACCCTTTCCCGCCATGGTCTCGAGCAGCACCGTCGTCTGCTGCCCCTCAAACATCACCTGACACAAGGTGTCGACGATCATCTGAATGCCGGCATCAGTCCCCTGCCCCACATGCGCGCCGGGGTGGAAGTTGTAGTAGTTGCCGGGCAGCGCTTCCAGACGCTGCAAGTCCTCGGCCATTGCCTCCAAGGCAAACTCGCGTGCCCGCTCTTTGGCAGAACAGGGGTTGTAGGTATAGGGGGCATGAGCCACAAGCGGGCCAAAGTCGTTTTTCTCCATAAGCTCGCGCAGGGCCGCCACGTCATCCATGTCAAGATCTTTCGCCTTGCCGCCGCGCGGGTTGCGCGTGAAGAATGCAAAGGTGTTGGCGCCAATGGATAGCGCCGTCTCCCCCATCGCCCGATAGCCCTTCGTCGTCGAAAGATGACACCCAATCGTCAGCATCTCCAGCTCCCCCTCATCAGTTGCGGTGAAATACGGTCTATTGGTGCCTTATTTTGGCGCAAACAGACCGTATTCCACCGCAAGATATAAAAGGGGCATCAGGGGCAAGGTCCGCCGAGCCCCCTTGAGCACCAGCACCGCAGCCTAGAGCGTCAAGCGAATCGCATCGATTATCTGCGCGCAGCGCTGCGTGGCGGCAAGAGGCATAACGGGGCTTTCAAGCTCTCCCGTCTGGACGAGCTGCGTCGCATGCTGAATTTCGCCGTAGAAATCATCGACATCAAACGGGGCATTAATTTCGAGCATTCGTCCGTCGGAGTACTTCACATGGGCGAGCTCGGGGCGATGGAGGCGCTCGATTTCCACCGAACCCCGTTCGCAAGCAATCATTAAGCGGCTTTCATATGCTGCTTTGCCGTCGCACACCATATGAATGGGTATACCGCCGACACTCATATGGATCTCATCGGCCCAATCCACGCGGCCGCCTAATACGTCACGCCAGCGAACTTCACGAGACGAAACATCGCACGCACCCGCAAGCAGATCCTCAAACCACCCGACCGCATAGCAGCCCATGTCATATAGACAGCCACCCTGCAACGGATCGAGCAGATAACTCGAAGGGGACTCACCATAATCGAGTTTTTGCACGCTTTCGATCGAGACGATACAGCCGAGCTCGCCCGACGCAAGCAAACCCTTCACGCGAGTATGCATCGGACAAAACCGATTTTTCATCGCCTCCATAAACGGCACACCGCACTCACGGGAAACAGAGGCGATCGCATGGGCCTCTTCTTCATTCAAAACGGCCGGCTTTTCGCACAGCACGGCCTTTCCCGCGCGCAGTGCCCGACAAGCCCAATGCGCATGCATGCCATGCGGAATAGCCAAGTAGATTGCATCGACATCGGGATCGGCAATCAACGCATCATAAGCCGCATCGCCGCTATCGTCAGCCGTGGCATAACTGTGCGCGGCATCAATCGAAAACGCTCGACAAAATTCCTCGACATGTGCAGGAGTGCGGCCGGCCGCAGCCACCAGCCGCGCCTCGTCGACCTTCTTGAGCGACGATGCAAATCGATGCGAAATGTGCCCAGCGCCCAAAACGCCCCAACGAACCTCACGCAAATCATCACATGAATCCCGATGGCCCACGACAGCCCCCTTCAGTTGCGACGAAATAGTTCCTGCTATCGCCCTATTCTGCCGCAAACAGGAACTATTCCATCACAAGATATAAAAGGGTCATGAGGAGCGAGTTTTGCTGAAGACTTTAAGCGCGGCCGTTACGGGGCCAGGCTGGAAACGTCGGCGCGCGTCGTCGAGACGCTCGGGGATATCGATGTGTTGCGGGCAGCGACGCGCACATTTGCCACACTTGACGCAATTGCTCACGAGCTTGGGCTCGCTCGTGCGCACCGCGCTCGCCGTAAAGTATTGCGACAGCCCCGTAAACCAGCTGTGCGCATAGCTCGCGTTGTAAGCGGCAAAGCAGCCGGGAATGTTAATACCCTTGGGACATGGCATGCAGTAGCCGCATCCCGTGCAGGGCACGCGATTCGATTTTTCAAACTCCGCCAGCACGCGTGCGATGGTATCGAGCTGAGCGGCTGTCATCGAATCCGGCAGGGCCCGATCGGCCAGCACCGCGTTCTCGTCCACCTGCGCGGTATCGGTCATGCCCGAAAGCAGCATCGTGACTTGAGGATGGTTCCACACCCACGAAAGGCCCCAAGCAGCCGGCGTCTTCAGGTACGGATCGCGTACGTCATCGAGCACGGCGCGGGCCCGCGGAGGCAGCTTGCCCGCCAGGCGTCCGCCCAAAAGCGGTTCCATCACAAACACCGCGAGCCCGCACTCGGCGGCTGCTATAAGTCCCGCCGTTCCCGCTTGGTAGCGCTCTCCAGCGTAGTTGTACTGAATCTGGCAAAAATCCCAGTCATACGCGTCGAGCATCGTCAGGAAGTCCGCCGCACTGCCGTGATACGAAAAACCTATCTGGCGAATACGCCCCGCAGCCTTTTGGTGCGCAATCCAGTCTTCGATGCCCAACGCCACCACGCGCTCCCACTGGGCGGGCGAAGTGATGTTGTGCATAAGGTAATAGTCGATATGGTCGGTCCGCAGGCGGCGCAGTTGCTCGTCGAAGAACCGGTCGAAATCCTCCGCGCACTTGCACGAAGCGTGCGGCAACTTAGTCGCGAGCAACACGCGGTCGCGCAGACCCAGGCGCTCAAGTGAGGCGCCCACGCACACCTCGTTACCGGGATAGAGATACGCGGTATCCAGATAATTAATCCCCTGCTCCACCGCACGGGAAATGATGGCATCGGCTGTCTTCGCATCGGGGTGTCCCGGCGCACCGGGAAATCTCATGCAGCCCAGACCCAGAGCGGATATTCGGTTACCACTTTTGGGGTCAACGCGATATTGCACGGCCCCTCCTTTCGCCATCAGCGCCCCGGCAAGGCGAAACACAACGGTCACACGGCCGAAACATCATGGAATCTCAATTGAGAACGTATCGTAACGCAGCAGAAATCGAGCCGTCACGGCACCGCATTAACATCAGCAAAAAGCCCGATGAAAGGAGCAACAAACAAATACGGCCATCCGGTGCACGCGACATGGCCCGGCGGCATACAATCCATCAGGCGCCCCATACGCGGGCGCCTTTTTATGGGGAGATGATTCACATGCAGATCAACAAGGTCGCCTTCATCGGCAAGGGCGGCGTGGGCCTGCTCTACGGCAGCATGATCGCCCAAGCGCTCGGCAACGACGCCGTCGAATACGTTATGGACGACGCGCGCTTTGAGCGCCACGCGGGTGATGCGCTCACCGTCAACGGCAAGCCCTGCGCGCTCAAGTCCGTCCGCGCGAGCGAGGCGACGCCCGTCGACCTGGTCATCCTCACGGTCAAGACAACCGGGCTCGATGTGGCGCTCAAAACCCTGGAAAGCGTCGTGGGACCCGACACGCTGATCGCGTCGCTGTGCAACGGCATCACGAGCGAGCAGAAGATTGCCGAGCGCTTTGGCTGGGAGCACACCGTCCTCGGAATATGCCAAGGCATGGACGCCGTGTTTCTCAACGGCGCGCTCACCTTTACCAATGCGGGCGAGATCCGCTTTGGTGCGGCCGCCGGCACCGACCCCGCGACCGTCGCCGCCATCGACGGGCTCTACACGCGCTGCGGCATCGCACACACCGTCGAGGCAGACATCGCGCACCGCATGTGGGCCAAGCTTATGCTCAACGACGGCATCAACCAGACCTGCATGGCCTACGGCGGTACGTACGGAAGCGCCACGGAACAGGGCTCCGAGCAGCGTCGTTGCTTTGTCTCCGCCATGCGCGAGACGCTTGCAGTCGCCAACGCCGAGGGTATCGAGCTCACCGAGGCAGACCTAACGCAAATGGTGCATCTCATCGAGGGGCTCGACCCTGCCGGCATGCCCTCGATGGCGCAGGACCGCGTCGCGCAGCGCAAAACAGAGGTCGAGGAGTTCGCGGGCACCGTCCGCCGCCTCGCGGCCAAGCACGATATCCAGGCGCCGCAGAACGAATGGCTCTATCAGCGCATCCGTGATATCGAGGCAAGCTGGTAACGCCGCCGCACCGCATCCAACAGTCTCAATATCAAAAACCGCCGCAAAGGGCACTCCCCTTGCGGCGGCTTCCTTCTTCATCTATGGGCAAAACCAGCTTCACAACGGCTAGCGCCGCACCTGCGGCGTCTCGTCCTCGTCATCGCGGCAAAGGGTCACGCCCGCACTTCCCAGCAGCGCTGATGCGATGAGCGCGCCGACCACAATAGGAGCAGCCCCGCACGAGCCCTGCATGCCTGCGACAAACGCAGCTGTAGGGCCAAGACAGCCAAGTACCAATGCGACGGCGGCGATAGCGATATCTCGAGCGTTCATGAGACCACTTCCTCCACGAGAAAGACCTTATTTCTCATGAACCAGTGTGCCCCGCATGCATACGCCCAGCGTACCGCCACGGTAAGGGCTCTGTTAACTCAAACGCACATAAAGAAAGGGCGGCTTTACGTTGCCTAAAAGCTCAGTAAAGACGCCCGCCCATCATGTGCCTATTTTGCTCTGATGGCAGATTACCAACCGGTGTAGTAGTCGGTGGTTCCGGCGGCGCAGCCGGAGTCATAGACCTTGCAATCACCCTTGGAGCCCGTAAAGGTCGAGCCCTGGGCCATATCGCCCGCGGCAACAACGTAATAGCCGTCGGAATCGCGCCAGAAGCCCTCGGAATCCTGAGTCCATTCGCCCGTGCGGTGGTGATACAACACGTTGCTGCTGTAATAAGTCTCGCGGCGGCCGTTATAGTTATTGACGCCGCTCGAGCGCGTCAGACCCGAGCCGTTCGCGTAATACGCAGCAGACGTGTAAGACAAGCCGGAGCCGGCGTTGTAATACGAAGCCTGAACGGCCTCGGCGGCCTCGGCCTCGGCTGCGGCGGCCTCGAGCGCTTCGCGCTTGGCATTCTCAAGCGCAGTGCGCAGCTCATCGAGCTCGGTCGACTTCGTGTCGACCTCCCCCATCGTCAACAGACTACCCGCACCGTCGATACAACCCTGCAGCACAGCGCGCTCGTCATCGGTAGCATAGTCGCCATACATATTCATAATGATCTGAGCGCGCATCTCAAGGGAATCGCGCTTGGCCTCCATCGAGGCGTTCCACTCCTGCATGGAACCATAACCATCGCCGCGATAATCAACGGGCTGTACCAGCGTCGCCTCGGACGGCGCAGATCCAACCGTATCGGACAGTGTTGCCGCGTGGGCATCAGTTGCGCCGGCGCCTGCCAAAAGTGCCACGGTCAGAGCGGCAGAAAGGGCAGCGGCTTTCGGTTTTCGTGAATCGATCCTCATGTAGCTGGAAACCTCCGTAGTGCGTTTTTGCTGCGTTTGAGCTGCGTGTGATTCGATCGCGCTGCATAGTACCTCGAGCAAATCGCGACCTGCAGTTTTACTCAAAAGGCGCACGTCAATTGCGTAAAACTCACATCCTCTCAACAGGAGTTTTCCACAACTCAAATGCATAAAGCATGCCAAAAACCCTGTAATAGCGCCCTTCCTATGCAAAAAAGGCGCCTGCGCAACCATTGCTTGCGCAGGCGCCTTGAGCAGGCATTTATGCAGTTATACCTATCGAGTCGCAAGGGGTCCTTGCACAAGTCGCCTTACTCGTCCAGCACGGCGAAGGCCTGCTTCAGATCCCAAATGATGTCCTCGGCGTTCTCGGTACCGATGGAAAGACGGATCGTGGAGGGCGTGATGTTCTGCTCGGCGAGCTCCTCGGCAGAGAGCTGGGAGTGCGTGGTGGTAGCCGGGTGCACGACGAGCGACTTGACGTCGGCCACGTTGGCGAGCAGCGAGAACACCTGCAGATGATCGATGAACTTCCAGGCAGCCTCCTGGCCACCCTTAATCTCAAAGGTGAAGATCGAAGCGCCGCCGTTGGGGAAGTACTTCTGATAGAGCTCGTGATCGGGGTGCTCAGGCAGGCTCGGGTGGTTCACCTTGGCAACGTGGCTGTCGCCGGCAAGGAACTCAACGACCTTCTTGGTGTTCTCGACATGACGGTCAACGCGCAGCGACAGGGTCTCGGTGCCCTGGAGCAGGACCCAGGCGTTGAACGGGCTGATGCAGGCACCCTCGTCACGCAGCAGGATGGCGCGGACATAGGTTGCGAAGGCGGCGGGACCGGCAGCCTCGGCAAACGAGACGCCATGGTAGGAGGGGTTGGGCTCAGCGATCTGGGCGTACTTTCCGCTCGCCTTCCAATCGAAGTTACCGCCGTCGACGATCACACCGCCCAGCGAGGTGCCGTGGCCGCCGATGAACTTGGTTGCGGAGTGGACAACGATGTTGGCGCCATGCTCCAGCGGACGGAACAGATACGGGGTGCCGAAAGTGTTGTCGACGACAACCGGCAGACCGTGCTTCTTGGCGATCTCGGAGATGGCGTCGATGTTGGGGATGTCAGAGTTGGGGTTGCCGAGCGTCTCGAGATAGATGACCGTGGTATTGTCCTTGATGGCACCCTCAACCTCTTCCAGGTTGTGGGCATCGACAAACGTGGTCTCGACGCCAAACTGGGAGAGCGTATGCTCGAGCAGGTTGTAGGAACCGCCGTAGATGGTCTTCTGAGCCACCACGTGGTCACCAGCCTGGGCAAGAGCCTGCAGGGTATAGGTGATGGCAGCGGCACCGGAGGCGACGGCAAGACCGGCCACGCCACCCTCGAGCGCGGCGATACGGTCCTCAAAGACGCCCTGGGTGGAGTTGGTCAGACGGCCGTAGATGTTACCGGCGTCGGCAAGACCAAAGCGATCGGCGGCGTGCTGGGAGTTGCGGAACACATAGCTCGTGGTCTGGTAGATAGGCACGGCGCGGGAGTCGGATGCGGGGTCGGCGCTCTCCTGGCCAACATGAAGCTGCAGGGTATCGAAACCAAAGGTGTGCTCGGGGTTGTTGATGAACTGGCTCATGATGATCTCCTTGATCGAACGAAAGTAAATAAATAAGAGAGAAGTAAGTCGCTGTCTCCTGATCACGCCGACGGGCGCAAACAGGAGCCCGGCATTCGTCTTGGTAAGCAATTCATATGCGGGCCTCCTTTCGCATCCCGGTTCCGTGGTTGGCTTAATTACCTACCGCATTTGTGTGTTTTGAATAGTACGAGCATTGTTTCCCTCGGTCAATCACTAAAAAGCGCTAACCTGTTATCGTTTTTATAGATAACAATCGGAAGGATTGCGTCGATGACCCTCCAGCAGCTTCGTTTTCTGATCGCCGTGGCAGAGTCCGGCTCAATCAACGCCGCAGCTCAGCGCCTCTATACCGCTCAGTCCAACATCTCAAACGCCGTCAAAAGCCTGGAACAGGAGCTCCATCTGGAGATCTTTACGCGCTCCAGCCGCGGCGTCACGCTCACCAACGACGGCACCGAGCTTTTGGGCTATGCGCGCCAGGTCGTAGAGCAGGCCGACATGCTCGAGGCACGCTACGAGGACGGTGGCACCCCGCAAGCCCGCCTCGCCATTTCCGCCCAGCACTACGCCTTTTCGGTCGAGGCCTTTGTCAACGTAGTCGAGCGCTGCCGCGACAGCAAGTTCGAGTTCATCATGCGCGAGACCACCACATCGCAGATCATCGATGACGTCCGTGCGTTTCGCAGCGATATCGGCATTCTGTATCTGGATGACTTTAACGCCCGCGTTCTGCAGAAGGCCTTCGCCGATGCCCGCGCAAGCTTCCATCCCCTATTCGACGCGACGGTCCACGTCTTCGTTAGCGAGCGCCACCCGCTCGCACGCCGCCCGCAGCTGTCCCTTGCCGACCTCACGCCCTATACGCGCTACAGCTTTGAGCAGGGAACCTCAAACTCCTTCTATTACGCCGAGGAACCTTTTAGCTATATCCCTTGCGACCGCAACATACGAATCTCGGACCGCGGAACACTTACTAACTTACTTATCACGTCGAACGGTTACACCCTGTCGACCGGCGTCCTCTCCAATGAAATGCAATGGGGCATGGCATCGATCCCGCTAGCAGACGCCCCAACGATGCACGTTGGCTACATCATGCACGACGAGCGCAAGCCCTCTCTCCTCTTGCAGCAATACCTCGACGAGCTCAACCGCATCATCCATGCCAACTAACAGTCCGAAGACGGGGTAGAAATCGTAAATTGCTGGCCCCCGGCGGGCATGGCGCTACAATGGTCACTCACATGAAATGCACTCAACGAAAGGAAGCCCGTGAAGGTCATCATCTACACCGACGGCTCGGCCCGATCAAATCCGGGACGCGGCGGCTACGGCGCCGTGCTCAAATACACCAACCCCGCCGGCAAGACCTTCACCTCCGAGCTTTCGCGCGGCTATGCCAAGACCACCAACAACCGCATGGAACTCATGGCGGTCATCGTGGCGCTCGAGGCGCTCAACCGCCCTTGCGAGGTCGAAGTCCATTCCGATTCGCAGTATGTCGTCAACGCCTTTAACAAGCACTGGATCGACGGCTGGAAAAAGCGCGGATGGAAAACCGCCAACAAGCAACCCGTCAAGAACCGCGACCTGTGGGAGCGCCTACTCGCCGCCAAAAGCAAGCACAAGGTTGAGTTCATCTGGGTTAAGGGTCACGCCGGCCACGAGCTCAACGAGCGCTGCGATGAGCTCGCCACCACGGCGGCCGACGGCAGCAACCTCGATATCGATACCGGCTTTAACGAGAGCGACCTGTAACGGCGTTTTCGCACGCTATTTCCTGCCCCCTCGCGCTACACTCATCCTGTAAACCGAACGGCACGAGGGGGATACATGCTGCGTATAGCGACCATCGGCACATCCATGATTACCGACGACTTTATCCAAGTCGTCAACGCCAATGACCAAGCCGCGTTTGTGGGCACGCTCTCGCGCGATGCAGATCGCGGCGCCGCCTTCACCACTAAGCATGGCGGCGAGCGTAACTTCACCGCACTTGACGAGCTTGCGTCCGCCGACGACGTCGACGCCGTCTACATCGGCAGCCCCAATGCGCTCCACTACGAGCAGGCGCTCGCCTGTATCGCCGGCGGCAAGCACGTTATCGTCGAAAAGCCTTTTTGTGCCACCGAGGCGCAAGCGCTCGAGGTCTTTCGCGCAGCCGAGGCGGCGGGCGTCGTAGCCCTCGAGGCCATGCGCCCGCTCCATGACCCTGCTTTCCACGCCGTCGAGGACGCCCTGGGCGAGATTGCGCCCATTCGTCGTGCATCGTTGCGCTTTGGCAAGTATTCTTCGCGCTACAACGAGGTTCTCGCGGGGCGCGCCACCAATATCTTCGACTGCCACATGGCATCGGGTTCCCTCATGGACATCGGCGTCTACACCGTCGAGCCCATGGTCGAGATCTTCGGCATGCCCTCCGGTCTTACGAGCATGACTACTCTGCTCGACCCCACCACGCGACAGCTCACGCACGGCCCCATCGACGGCTGCGGCTCCATCCTCGCCAGCTACGGCGGTGGCCGCATTTCCGTCGAGCTTGCGCATTCCAAGATCACCAACGATCTGCTGCCCTCGCAAATCGAAGGTGAGCGCGGCACCATCCAGATTGATCATCTGTCCACGCCCCGCAACGTACGCATCGACTATCGCGGCGATGTCGTACGCGGCTCGGCGACCGAGGCACCGCGTGAACAGGGCGACAACGGCCGCGTGCTCGACCTGCCCAAATCGTGCAACACTATGGAATACGAACTCGCAGACTTTATCACCGCTATCGGCGGCATCGATAACGTTAAGGAAGAGATTTGGGAGACCCCAGCGGGACGCCACGAGCTTGGCCACTACCGCGATGTCACGCTCGTGTCGCTGCGTATCATGGATGCCGTGCGTCAGCAGGCGGGTATCGCCTTCCCGGCCGACGCAGGCAAGCAGGCCTAGCGATGGGTTTTTTCGACAAGCTTTTCTCGGGCGTCGCCAGCGGCAGCCGCGAACCCCAAAAGCCTTCTGGCGTCGAGCTCGAGCTGCGCCGTAGGCTCACCGTGCTCGCAAGTGACGAGGCCACTCAAGACGCCCCGCAGCGCTATTTCCTGCGGTGGGAAGGGCAGGTCCAGGGCGTCGGTTTCCGCTTCACCAACACCAACCTCGCACAGACGCGCTCCCTCACCGGCTGGGTGCGCAATATGGAAGACGGCTCGGTTGAGATGGAGCTACAGGGCACGCCGGCAAACATCCTGTCTCATCTCGAGGCGCTTCATGCCTCCTATGAGCGCATGGGAACGCGTTTTCGCCTCGTAGACGCCCAGTCCCGAGCCCCACTTGCCAATGAAGACGGTTTCATTCCTCGTTATTAGTATTGTGTGCTAAATACGGTATCATTTACCTACGACCGTTGATAGAAAAGAGGCGAGGCGCATGGCGGTGCAAAGAAGGAATACCAAGCAGCGAAAGCTGGTTCTTGACGCTGTGCGCCAAAGCTATAGCCATCCCACCGCCGACGAAATCTACAACGCCGTACGCGAACAGGATGACAAGATCAGCCGCGGCACGGTCTACCGCAACCTCAATCTCTTAGCCGACGCAGGGGAGATTCTCTCTATTAAGACGCCGGGCGGCAGCCGCTTCGATCGCACCATCGAGCCGCACGCACATATCATCTGCACCTCATGCAGCCGCGTCATCGACGTGCCGCTCCCCTTCGATGCCCAACTCGACGACAAGGCGTCCGAGCAAATCGGCTGGCACGTCACGTCGCACTACACCATCTTTGAGGGTCTCTGTCCCGACTGCCGGTAGATGTTTGGGACATGCCTGCAAATCTACTTGCCCATCCGCTACAGCAAACAGTACATTTCTAGGCATGTCCCAAATATCTACTCGGCGAGCAGGCGACGCAGCTCCTCTTCGACCGTGCGTACGTAACGGACGCGGTCGTTGATGCCACGCATAGAGGGATTGCAGCTCTCCATTAGATAGGGATGGCCCACTACGTTGAGCATGTCGCGGTCGTTTTCGTTATCGCCAAACGCCATCATCTCATCGGGCGAAATTCCCAGGGCACGACCGTAATCGGCAAGCGCGGAACCCTTACCCGAATCAAAGCCGATAAAGTCCGTCCACTCGGTTCCCGACGTCATCACGTCGACACAGTCGCTAAAGTGGCGCTCGAAATACTCCAGCGCCGCCGGCTGCTCTGCCTCGGGCGTCTGGAAGGCAATCTTAATGACGTCCTCGTCGATGTCCTCGGGACGGTCGACCACCGCCACATCGCAGTGGACCTCATAACGCAGGTGTTCAACAAACGCGTCGTTGCCGCTCATGGTGTAGAGGCGCCCCTCACACGAAAGGGTCACGTCGGCATGGGGATACGCAACCACGGCATTCGCGATATCCATAGCAAGGCAACGCTCCATGGAACGCTTGACAACGGCACGCCCCTCGCTCATCACCAGGGCTCCGTTTTCGCATACGTAGGCGAGCTCATCGGCCACCGGGGCAAACAGGTAGCGCAAGCTCGCATATTGACGGCCGCTCGCCGGCATAAACACGATACCGCGACGATGCAGCTCATCGATAAGCTCAAAGGCCTCGGAACGCGGCTCGCGCTCCCCCGGATGCAGCAACGTGCCGTCCAAATCGCATGCAATCAGCTTGATTCCCTCAAGACCCATATGCTTTCCCCCAAAGCCTCTCATCAACAGAAAGACGGACTTTGAATAGTTGCCTCTCAAAGTCCGTCTTACTTATACGCACGTTAACCGCGCGCCTTCTTTACGATCGTAAAGTCTGGAGCCATACTCACAACGGCATCCGCCGCACTCGACGCAAAGCGCCGGTCCGCATCGAGTTCACGGGTAACCGTCGAGAGTCGAACGCCCTCGACGCCCCGGAGCATACGGCCCAAAACAGGCTGCAGCGGCGTATACATGCGCACGGTACGCTCGTCCGAGTCGCCCCGGAAGAGCGGCGCGTGCATATTGCCGATCTCCCAGCACGCATGCGCGAGCGCAATCGGGTCCATGCGGTCAACTTCGACCAAATAAACCTCGGCGCTGCGCAGGCGCACGACAACCGCCACGGGCACCACACCCGAACGGTCGATGGCGAGCACGTCGCCATCGGCAAGACGACCGTCGTCGGCAGCATCCAGCCGAACATCGACTGTGCGCCCCAGCTCCGTCACGCCCACAAACGCGCATACATCAGCCTGGTCCCAATCGAGCAGCAGCTCGTCAACTTCAAAGACGCCGCCCAACTTCCGGCGAAGCAGGAGTTCATAGGACGGATCGTTGAGATTTCCCAAGCATGTCGTCGAAACCAAGCGTTCAGGCATACTCTAGCCCTCGACCTCGACGAGCTCGATATCAAAGTTGAGGTCCTTGCCGGCCAGCTCGTGGTTGGCGTCGAGCGTCACAGCCTCGGGCGTTACGTCGATGACCACGGCGGGAACGGGCATACCGCTCGGCGTGGACAGGAAAAGCTTCATGCCCTTCTCGATCTGCTCGATGTTGGGAACCTGTTCGGCCGGGAAGGTCAGAACCATCTCGGGATTGTGCTCGCCGTAGGCATCGGCAGCAGGAATGTGCACGGTCTTCTTCTCGCCCACCTGCATGTCGACAACAGCGGCGTCGAAGCCCTTGATCATCTGACCGGCGCCGCAGGTGAACTCCAGCGGCTCGCCGCGATCGTAGGAGCTATCGAACTGCGTGCCGTCATCGAGCGTGCCGCGATAATGGGTCTTGACCTTCTTGCCCTGGTTGGACATGGTAACCTCCGTGATAAGGGCGGCGCACAACGCGGGCCGCCGTGAACATATGGCGCTAACTATACCCTAGTCATACAATTCAATGACAGTTTGCAAAGAAACGCTGCAACCGGAGGAACCATGGCATATCCCGTATTTGACCTACACTGCGACACTGCCGACCGAATCGGCTGGGCCACGCTCGATCTCGACCTGCGCTTTACCGCCGGCACCGACGGTTATTTCCCCGGCGACGAAACGCATCCGCAAGATTTCGACCTCATCGAGGGTAACGCCTGTGCCATCTCGCTCGCAAAAATCGGCAACACGCCGTGGGCACAGTGCTTCGCCACGTTTGTCCCCGACGAGATTCCCACCGCCCACGCCGCGCGCTTCCAGGCGCAGATCATGGCGCACATGAGCGGCCAGGCAATGCTCAACCACGACCGCATGGTCAACGTACGCAGCGCGGCAGACATTCGCCCTGCGCTCAAAGATGGCAAGGTCGCCTGCATCCACACCATCGAAAACGCCACGTTCTTTGCTGAGGACCCCGCGCTGATCGAGGTGCTCAAGAGCTTGGGCGTACTCATGTCATCACTCAGCTGGAACGCGCAGGGACCGCTCGCGAGCGGCCACGACACCCACGCCGGCCTCACCGCCGCCGGCATCGAGGCGCTTACGCAGATGGAGCACGCCGGCATGGTGCTCGACGTCTCCCACCTCAACGATGAGTGCTTTGACGAGGTTGTCGCCCACGCCACGCGCCCCTTCGTCGCCAGCCACTCCAACTCCCGCGCGGTTTGCGGCGTTAAGCGCAACCTTACCGACGACCAGTTCCGCACCATTCGCGACATGGGTGGCATCGTCGGCCTCAACTACTGCAGCGAGTTCCTATCCAACGACGCAACCGACAAGACAGCCGCAGACGTCACCTTCGACCAGCTGGCGGCACATATCGAGCACTGGCTCGACCTGGGCGGCGAGGACGTCATCGCGCTCGGCGGCGACTGGGACGGTGCCGCGGTGCCCGCTTTCCTCTCCGACGCCAGCAAGATGCCCGAGTTCCAGAACATGCTCTCCAAGCACTTTGGCAAGACCGTGATGCAGAAGCTCTGCAGCGACAACGCGCTTGCCTTCTTTGAGCGTTATTAATTTCACATCCCTTGAGCGGGCCGGCATGCCGAACGGTCGACATGCCGGCCCGTCCCCAATCTGAAGGACCGCTTTTGACGCAGCAGTTTACGATTTCCGTACCCCGACCGGATGGGACGCCCATCCCCGTCGTCGTTACCAAAAAGTGCGTCAAGAACTTCAACCTACGCGTCACATCGAGCGGTGAGGTCCACGCCAGCGCGCCGCTCGGCGCCAGCCGCGAGCGTATCGAAGCGTTTGTGAAGCGCAACAGCGCCTGGATTATCAGCCGACTTGCCCAGCGCGAGCAACGTCAGACGACGGCACAGGAGTCGCTCAGCCCCCACTCGATCATTGCACTTTGGGGCAAGCCCATCACGGTACAGGATGCACTCGATCATAACTTTGCATCACCCGCACCGCGGCCCAAGCAGGCTACCTTCGCAAGTTTTATGGGTACCGACGAGCCAGACGAACGTCCGCAGGCCAAGTGGAACGCGACCCTCGACGGCTTAACGCCCAGTGAGATCCAAGCCCATATTGACCAGCTCTATACGTCCGAGGTCACATCGGCACTGCGCGATATTGTGCACGCATACGAAATCGCAATGGATGTCGCCGTTTCCCGCGTTTCCGTACGCAGCATGAAAACGCGTTGGGGCTCCTGCACGCCCAAATCCGGCGCCGTTCGCATCGCACGAGAACTTGCCGCCTACCCCGTCGAATGCCTCGACATGGTTGTCGCCCACGAGCTCGTCCACTTGCTCGAGCCAAGCCACAATCAGCGGTTTCACGCGCTGCTCGACACGTACTGCCCCAACAACAGGGCTCTGTCGCAGCGGCTCAAAAAACCGCCCGCCAACGAGCTCTAGAGTCGGTTAGCGCACGCGCTCGATCTCGACACCGCAGCTTGCCAGGGGAAGACCGACGGGCGCCCAAGGCTTATCGAGCTTAACGTGCACGCCAAGCAGCAGGGGGTAACGACGCAGCAGTATCTGGGCCACACCCTCGGCTGCAGCCTCGATGAGCTTAAACGTATGCTCGCGCAGATAGCCATCGACATCGTGGCATACCGAGCCGTAGTCAATCGAGGCGTCCAGGTTATCGTGCTCCCCCGCTGCACGCAGGTCGGCATAGAGCACCAGGGACACGATGAACTTCTGGCCCAGCGCGTTCTCTTCGGGATATACGCCGTGGTTAGCAAAAACCTCAAGACCTTCAACGGTGATGCGGTCGGCATGGCGCAGATCGTCATAGCTCACGTGGGGTACCGCCGTTGCGGTGGATATTTCGCCCCTTCCACGGCGGGCGAGCTCGGCACCTTCAGTCTTGGTTGCATTCTCGGGCAGTTTCTTATTGCTCATCGCGATCGTCTCCTTCGTTTAGAACCCCGACCGCGCAAACTAACTACACGCGAATCGACAGGTTCTTTTTATCATCGCTCCAGTTGCAAGCATTGCGCGCGGGGCATGCAAAGCAGGCGCGCGACGCTTTATCGGCCGCATAGAGCAGACGCTCAAGCGGTTGGCTGTTCACGCGCAGCTTTCGATGGCCCAGAATGGCCGTCTTAATGGCTGCGGCATCGGCCGGCTCAAACGCCACATCATCGGGCATGCCGCCGAGAATCGCATCGGCGACGCGTTCGCTTGCAACATCATGGGATATACCCGATTCATACTGTTCATCTTTGCCGATATCGTGAAGAAGTGCCGTGGCGTAGATGACCTCGCGGTCAAATTCGAGCTGTTCCTCGAGATTCTTGATCCACATAATGCGAGCGACATCGAGCAGATGGTCAATACCGTGGCGGCAGAA
The DNA here is from genome assembly GCA_905197665.1 of uncultured Collinsella sp. Lineage (GTDB taxonomy): Bacteria > Actinomycetota > Coriobacteriia > Coriobacteriales > Coriobacteriaceae > Collinsella. Next base: position 4,744 of record CAJJZP010000010.1, on the reverse strand, counting down.
GATGCGCCCCGATTCCAACTGCGCAATGTTGCCCAGGTGCCGCCGAAACAGCCCGTTGGCACAAATGTAATCAATGCGAGGCATAGCACCAAAGGGGGCCAGGCCCGAAGCCATGAAGCCGCGACGCGACGTCCCCTCATCGGTCTTCGATGTAAAGTCGTTGACGACCCTCATGCTAACGGCCCAGCATCCTAAAGAACCGCTCCTCGAGCGCGGGATCGGTCTCAAAGACGCCGCGGCGAGCGAGCGTCACGGTCTTGGTGCCGGGCTTTTGCACGCCGCGCATCGTCATGCACATGTGCTCGGCTTCCATCAGCACAATCGCCCCTTGGGGAGCAAGATATTCCATGAGGGCATCGGCAACCTGTGCACACAACTGCTCCTGCAGCTGCAGACGACGGGCATAGACTTCAACCGTGCGAGCGAGCTTAGACAGACCCGCCACGCGACCGTTAGGGATATAGCCGATCGCAGCCTTGCCATAAAACGGCAGCAGATGGTGCTCGCACAGCGAGTAAAACGTAATGTCGCGCTCAATAACCAAGTCGTTCGAAGCGACGGCAAAGGTTTTGGACAGGTGCTCCTCGGCACTCTGATCCATACCGCCGGCGATCTCACCATACATACGGGCAACGCGCGCCGGGGTCTCCAGCAGGCCCTCACGAGTTGGGTCCTCGCCTATGCCCTCAAGCAACAGCTTAATGGCGGCCTCGACTTTTTCCTGATCGACCATCTGGGCCTCACTTTTCCGATTTCACGTTCGCGCTATGGTACCACGCCCTTTGGCATCGGCCACAAGCTACATAGTATGGGTCGAATAGACCGGATCGTCCCGCCAAAGCTCCACAGCGTCGCAAAGCGCAACGCCCTCGCGCACAGCACGGGCGCGCGTGGCGTTCATATCAATCACGCGCTGGTTACTCGAGCCCCTAAAACGCAATGAGATATCATACAGATCCTGAACAAACGGGCCATCCACCAACATGTCGAGACAGGCAAGGATACGGTCCGTGACCTCGGTATGGTGGCGGCCTCCCGGCATAAGCTCCTCGAGCACATCGCCGGTGAAGCACCAAATAGTCTTCCCCGACCCCGCTGGATAGGCCGCGCGAACACGCTCGACAAAATCAACGAGTCCCGCCTGATTCTCGGGCTCCATAGGCTCGCCGCCCAGAATCGTCAGGCCGTCAATAAAGGGATGATCGAGGCTCTCGATAATCTTGTCCTCGACGGCACGATCAAACGGCTCGCCCGCGGCAAAGTCCCACGCGACGGAGTTAAAGCAATTCTTGCAGCCACGACGGCACCCGCTCACAAACAGAGAAGTGCGGACGCCTTCTCCATCAGCAATGTCGAAATACTTAATGTTCGCGTAGTTCATAGGTAACTCTCCCGGGAGGCCGGGACATATCATCCCGTCCTCAAACATTCTCGGCCTGCGGCCTGCGAAACTGCGGTCGGGACGATATGTCCCGACCTCATGCAAAGGGTAACTCAATGAACGAAGCGAACATCGAGTATAGGGTTCGTGGTCTAATAAAAACTGAGTTGCGGCTCAACCGCCATCGCAAGTAAATCGCAGCTGCAGCCCGAATTATTTCCGCTAAGAACTTCGAGGAGCGAGCAGACCGCGTACTGCATCTCAGCTACGTCAACTTGGCTGCCCCGTAGCGAGGCCCCGGACCTTTGCTCGATATGAGTTCCACACGAACAGGAGGCGCCAGTGGCGCCTCCGTCGTGAGCCAGGACTGTCCGAAATAGCGAGTAAAGGTCCGGGGCCTCGCTACGGGGCAGCCTGGGATGGTTATTAGAGATGCAGCACGCGGTCGCGGATCTCCTCGGTTCGGCCCTGGTTCCAGAACTGGGTACCGATGTAGCCGCACGTACGACGAGCGACGTTCATCTTCTCCTGGTCTCGGTTGCCGCAGTTGGGGCACTCCCACACCAGCTTGCCATCGTCCTCAACAATCTTGATCTCGCCATCGTAGCCGCACACCTGGCAGTAGTCGCTCTTGGTGTTGAGCTCGGCGTACATGATGTTGTCGTAGATGTACTGCATCACGCGAATGACAGCCTTGAGGTTGTCCTGCATATTGGGAACCTCGACGTAGGAGATAGCACCGCCCGGCGAAAGCTGCTGGAACATGCCCTCAAACTTAAGCTTGTCGAAAGCATCGATCTCCTCGGACACGTGGACGTGATAGCTGTTGGTAATGTAGCCCTTGTCCGTCACGCCCGGAATAATGCCAAAACGACGCTGCAGGCACTTGGCGAACTTGTAGGTCGTCGACTCCAACGGCGTACCGTACAGCGAGAAATCGATATCGCTTTCGGCCTTCCACTCGGCGCACTTGTCGTTCATGCGCTGCATGACGGCCATGGCAAACGGCGTGCCTTCCTTCTCGGTGTGGCTGTGGCCCGTCATGTACTTGACGCACTCATACAGGCCAGCATAGCCCAGGCTGATGGTGGAATAGCCGCCCACGAGCAGCTTGTCGATCGTCTCGCCCTTCTTCAGACGCGCCAGGGCGCCGTACTGCCAAAGAATCGGCGCGGCATCCGAAAGCGTGCCCATCAGGCGCTCATGACGGCACAGCAGGGCACGATGGCACAGCTCAAGGCGCTCGTCAAAGATCTTCCAGAACTTGTCCATGTCCTGATGCGAGCTCAGCGCGACATCGGGCAGGTTGATGGTCACAACACCCTGGTTAAAGCGGCCATAGTACTTAGGTTTGGTCGGGTCATAGTTCAGCGCGTTGGCGACATTGTTAAAGCCGTTGCCCGAGCGGTCGGGCGTCAGGAAACTACGGCAACCCATGCAGGTGTAGCAATCGCCGTTGCCGGCGGTCTCGCCCTTAGACAGCTTGAGCTCGCGCATCTTCTTCTCGGAGATGTAGTCGGGCACCATGCGCTTGGCGGTGCACTTGGCAGCCAGCTGGGTCAGGTAGAAGTACGGGGAATTCTCGTGAACGTTATCGTCCTCGAGTACATAGATAAGCTTGGGGAATGCCGGGGTAATCCACACGCCGGCTTCGTTCTTAACGCCCTCGTAGCGCTGACGAAGCGTCTCCTCCACGATCATGGCAAGGTCGTGCTTCTCCTGCGCTGAGCGAGCCTCGTTGAGATACATGAAGACCGTCACGAACGGCGCCTGGCCGTTGGTGGTCATAAGGGTCACGACCTGATACTGAATCGTCTGGACGCCGCGACGGATCTCGTCACGCAGGCGGTCCTCAACAACCTCGCGGACCTTTTCGGGAGATGCGGAAACGCCGAGCTCCTCGAGCTCGCGGGCGACCTCGCCGCGAATCTTTTGACGGCTCACCTCGACGAACGGGGCAAGATGGGTCAGCGAAATCGACTGGCCACCGTACTGGGAGGAAGCAACCTGGGCGATGATCTGCGTCGCGATGTTGCAAGCCGTCGAGAAGCTGTGCGGCTTCTCAATCAGCGTACCCGAGATAACAGTACCGTTCTGGAGCATATCCTCCAGGTTCACCAGGTCGCAGTTATGCATGTGCTGGGCAAAGTAGTCCGAATCATGGAAGTGGATCAGACCCTCATTGTGAGCATCCACGATCTCCTGGGGCAGCAGCACACGCTGAGTCAGGTCCTTGGAAATCTCGCCGGCCATGTAGTCACGCTGAACGGAATTGACGGTCGGGTTCTTGTTGGAGTTCTCCTGCTTGACCTCTTCGTTGTTGCACTCGATGAGCGACAGAATCTTGTCGTCGGTCGTGTTCTTCTGGCGCTTCAGGCTCTGAACATAGCGATAGATGATGTAATGGCGAGCGACCTCGTAGCAGTCGAGACGCATGATCTCGTCCTCGACCAGATCCTGAATCTCCTCGACCGACACGGTGTGGCCCGCGTTCTCGCATGCCTCGGCGACGTTTTGCGCCGCATAAACCACCTGGCGGTCGGTAAGACGAGAGCCCTCCTCGACCTCCAAGTTGGCGGCGCGGATGGCATTGACGATCTTATCGATGTCAAAGACAACCTCGGTGCCGCTGCGCTTGATGATCTTCATCCTCTTGCCTCTTTCGCGTCGTAGTCTCATTGCGTTTCAGAGCCAAACGATGCCCGGCAGGGCTTGCCCCCGTCTTGCGGCGCCGTCGCGCAATCTGTGTTCTCGATAAACCATAAGCCTCCATGCGGACATTCCCAAGAGCCGATCAAGCGGCTCAAGGACACGTTCAAAAGAGGCAGTTAAGGTCTTCGTTCTCTGTCCGCCATCTATCATACGACAAAGAGGCATCTATATCCTGTATTCTTTTTTTAGGTCAAACACAACATATAGTGTTTCAGCAGGTCAAAGCAATTAGTCATTTTGCAGACGCATTAAAAATGAGGGGTATTTGACAAGTCGGTAAAACGTTACCAACACGGCTACCTGCATGGCAGTTATAAAACCCCCTTAGTCAAGCCGCTGACAAATCCTACCAAAACCAAGCCGCTCACGCCAAAAGAATCCAAAAGATTATGCTTGACCAACATGTTGCGGTCGTGCCTTGCCGAGCCTCATGCAACCGCGGCACGAATCCTTGAAAGATATGTGTATGCAAACGGAGAAGACGAGAGTTTCCTCGGATGACTACTGAGAAGCATCCCGGAAGATCAAAAACTCGAAATTTGGTGACGTATTTGGCGACCCATTTGGCGACCAAAACAAAACAGCCCAGAGGCGATGCCTCTGAGCTGCGAACATTTGGTGGGCGTTAGAAGATTTGAACTTCTGACCTCT
>CAJJZP010000009.1 GCA_905197665.1 uncultured Collinsella sp. | reverse complement strand
CCGCGCCGCGCTGGGAAGGGCCGCGTAACGGTCCAAGAAATCGTCCGCAGTCCCGGGCCCCATTGGGAAGCTGCATCCCAGAATTCGCCCGGATAGTGGGACACGGTTTCCGGAAGGGTGTCGTTTGAGAAGCTGCGGCCCGGAGTCCTGCCGTTTGGTTGCTCCGCATCCTACTTATTGGCGCAAAGTAACCTGCTCCCATTGCACCAATGATCCCTTGGTGACGGAGGGAAATGAATCATTTTGAGCGGCGGTGCCAAGAATTGGTCCGTTGCCGCCCGCTGCTTTCCTACCAAACGGTGAACTGGGCGTTCTCCGTGTTCCAATGGACATCGCGTACATAATCGCGCACGCCCGCCGCGTCCCGCGCTTCGAACAGCTCAAGAATATGGGCATGTTCGGCATTGGCTTTATCGAGCAGCTTGCACGCCGTCTCTTGATCGACAGTCTCGTAATCGCGTTTGATAAAGCAGCGCTCGAGCTGCGAAATCATATCGCGTAGACGATCGTTGCCGCAGCGGTTGAAGTACGTCAGATGAAAGTCTCGCTGAATGTCGTCGTACTTTCGGATAAGACCGCCTTGGATCGCAAGGTCCATGGACCCAACCAAAAACTTCAGCTGCATGATGTCCTCTTTTGTCAGGAGGGGACAGGCGAGGTATGCCGCCTGCCCATCGAGCGGCCCCATAATCTCAAAGACTTCAACGGCGTTTTGTTGATCGAACCCACGGACACGGAATCCGCGACGGGGGAGATTGTCCAGGTAGCCATCGCTTGCCAGCTGAATGAGCGCCTCGCGAACCGGCGTGCGCGACACGCCCATGGCATCGCAGATCGCTTGCTCGCTCACGCGGTCGCCAGCCGAAAGCTCGCCGGCATCTATGCGGCTCGAAATATAGTCGTATACATGATCCTTCAAGGGTCTTCTGAGTGTTTCCATGAGCTTGTGTTCCTTGACTGTATATTTTCAAAATTAAATACGTTTCGCTTGAATAGCTCTGTTGAATTATAGAACGACCAGTTAAATCGCGCTACTTTGCGCCGATAGGTGAGAATACGCTTACCGATGAATACCTACCGTTCAGGATTGTATACAATATACAAAATAGGAAAACCGCCCTAAGATAAAGCCATCGAAAGGAAGGCGGGCGCAAAGAAGTCCCGCTCTCTGCTAAGAGATCCAAGGAGGATCACCATGACCAAGTTCAGCCACGTCATCATCCGTCGTCCCGGCAAGTCCCTGAGCAATGGCATCACGAGTGCCCCCGAGCTCGGCCAGCCCATCTACGAGCGCGCCATCGAGGAGCATTACGATTACGAGCATGCGCTCGAGCAGTGCGGCGTTGACGTGTCGGTGCTGCCGGCGCTCGAGCAGTATCCCGACAGCTGCTTTGTCGAGGATCCGGCCGTCATCACTCGCTGCGGCGCCATCATTACCAACCCCGGTGCCGACAGCCGCAACGGCGAGAAGGACGAGATCGAACCAGCCGTCCGTCGCTTCTTTGACGACGAGCATGTCAAGCACATCGTTTCTCCGGGTACGCTCGACGGCGGCGACGTCATGATGGTCGGCGACCATTTCTACGTCGGTCGCTCCGCTCGCACCAACGAAGAGGGCATCCGCCAGTTCTGTGAGATTCTCGAGGGCTGGGGTCTCGAGGGTTCCGAGGTTCCGCTGGAGGAGGTCCTACACCTCAAGACGGGCGTCAACTACATCGAGGACAACAACATGCTCGTTTCCGGTGAGTTTATCGATAAACCCGACTTTGCCCAGTACAACAAGATCGTCGTGCCCGAGGACGAGGCTTACGGCGCCAACTGCATCTGGGTCAACGGTACGGTCATCGTCGCCGAGGGCTATCCGACCGTGCTCAAGGCCGTGCAGGATCTGGGCTACAAGACGCTCGTCGTCGATACCTCCGAGTATCGCAAGGTCGACGGCGGCCTTTCTTGCCTGTCGCTGCGCTTCTAACGCGATAGCTGTAACAGTCTGATGATCGCTTGACCGATGGCCCGGCACCCGATTCGGGACGTCCGGGTCATCTTTCGTTCGATCACATGATGAAGGGGGTGCACATACAATGGCCTCTAAAGCTCAAAACGACGAGATTATCGACCCTAATGGCCTCGATCTCTTTCGTCTGACCATGATGGTCATTACCGCCAGTATTTGTGGCGGTATCTTTTCGCTTGCCGGCGATATGGCAGCAGGCGGGGCAAATACCGGTGCGGTTATCGTCTCGTGGGGAATTTGCTTTATCGGCGTCTTTGCGCTGATGATGGTGTTCAACGGTTTGTCTCAGGCTCGTCCCGACCTGACCGGCGGCATCTATGCATACGCTGCGGCCGGTTTTGGCGATTACATTGGATTCAACTCCGCCTGGGGTTACTGGATCAGCGCATGTCTTTCCAACGTGAGCTTTGCGCTCTTGCTGTTTAGCGCGCTGGGCTATTTCTTCCCTGCGTTTGGTGCGGGTAACAACCTGCTTTCCATCGTCTGCGCCAGCGTGTTTTTGTGGTTTCTTACCGTCCTTGTGCTTCGTGGCGTTAAGGAGGCTGCGGGCATTAACACGATCGTCACGTTGGCGAAGCTGGTGCCGCTGGGGCTCTTTGTGCTGAGCATCGTGCTCCTGGGTAAGTTCAACGTCGATATCTTTATGGACAACTTCTGGGGAGAGCCGGCTGGTCCTGGCTTTGGCGAGCAGGTTGTCTCGACCATGATCGCCCTTGTCTGGGTCTTCACGGGCATCGAGGGCGCTGTCGTTATCTCGGGCCGTGCAAAGTACGTGCGTGACGTCGGCCGCTCGACGGCGCTCGGATTTGCGGCTGTATTTACGCTGTATCTGATCATCTCGATGCTGTCACTCGGCATTATGCCGCGCGAGGAGATGGCGCAGCTCGCAACGCCCTCCATGGCGGGAATTCTCGAGTGCGCAATCGGTCCGGTTGGCGCTGCCATCGTAAACCTTGGCGTTATCCTTTCGCTGGTCGGCGCGCTGCTGGGCTATGTCATCATTGCGTCCGAGACGCCGTTCGAGGCGGCGCGCCAGGGATCCTTCCCTCTGGCGTTTGCCAAGACGAACAAGCACGACGCCCCGGTGGTAACGGTTCTTGTGAGCTCCGGCATCACGCAGCTCTTCTTGATCGTGTCGTATGTGGCGGCGAGCACCTACCAGTTCTTCTATAGCTGCGCAGTCAACACGATTCTGGTTCCGTATGTCTGCTCGGCTGCCTATTACATGGTGATTGGCTGGAAGAACGAGCATCTGGACGGGCCGCATGCGCCCAGCGTCGGCAAAGCCCGCTTCTTCGGTACGCTCGGCTTTATCTACACGTTGTTCCTGGTGTGGTCGACGGGTCTTCAGGGCGTTATGATCACGACGATTCTTTTTGCTCCGGCCATTCCCGTCTATATGCTGGGTGAGCGAGGCCGCGGTAAGCAGGTGCTCCCGCATCTGCACGACAAGCTGATCGCGGCAGTGGTCATTGTCGTGGCGGCCATCTCGCTGTATCTGCACTTTGCCGGCATCGCGCCGATCGTCTAAGGCTAGGGTGAGCTTCATTGCTTGGTATGCCGACGGGGACATCGCATGTCGGTGCTGTTCGGAATTCCATAACTGATGTGGGTTTCAATAACGTGCCATTGTGAGCGCCCACCAAGCCCTCGCAGGTGACATTTGTTGCCAGCGCGGGCTTTTGCAGTTGCGGTGAAATAGTTTCTGTTTTTGCTGGTTAAAGCTTCAAACAGGAACTATTCCACCGCAACTTCGTTTTGATTCGCTGGGGGACGGAGGAAGCGACGATCCGGAATCCACCTGCACGGTCGTCGCTCCGCATCCCGTCCGTTGGCGCAAATGGTGTCAAAAGTAATCTGTCCCCCTTGCACGCTTGTTTCCCTTGCAGCAATCTGTTGATTGAACGTCATTGTGTGCTCGAGGTTTCTGGGCAAGCCGTCTCGCAGCAAAGTAGACTAGATGGCCATTTCAAAAAGCCTACTCAGAGGAGGAGCCATGCTTGAGGGTACGTATGTGGTTTCGGCCCAGACGCCGGTGGGGAGTAAACGCGGCGAGGTGACGTTTTCACATGGGGTGAACGGCGTGCTCAGGGCAGTACTAAACGTCAGGGGTCTCAATATCGCTCTCTCGAGTGCCCGCGCTGAGGGCGATTTCTTTGAACTCTCGGGTACTATCTCCCACGTCTTGATGGGCAAGGCGCCCTTTACATGCACGGGGTCAGTCGAGGGTGATCGACTCACTGCTACCGCGCGGTCGGGTTTCATTTCGATCTCGCTGAGCGGTATGCGCAAAGAGCTTTCGGGGCGCACCGCATAAAGTTTGCGCAGGTAAACATCGGTATTTGACTTTATAAAAAAGTCCAGAGCGCTATCATTTGTCGTTACGAGTTGGTTAGCCCCGGTAAACGGTTAACCGCGTCTAACGAAAGGATGAGCGCGTGAAGCTCGATACACTCGAGATTGGAAAGGACGCCGTTGTCGCATCGGTGGCATCGGACGATCAGGCACTCCGACAGCATATTTTGGACATGGGCCTAACGCCGGGCACCGAAGTCACCATGATGAAGTACGCTCCTATGGGCGACCCGCTCGAGATTCGCCTGCGTGGCTACGAGTTGACGCTGCGCAAGGACGATGCCGCTCGCATCGAGCTCGTGGGTGTTCACGATACAGATACGGGTCCGCGCGCTAACGCCGCAATCGGCACGACAGATCACCCGGCACTGGGCGAGGGGACGTATTCGCCTCGTGCTGCCAAGACGGCCGTGCCCGAGGGCGCACCGCTGCATTTTGCCCTCGCCGGCAACCAAAACTGCGGTAAGACCACACTGTTCAACCAGCTTACGGGCTCCAACCAGCACGTTGGTAACTTTCCCGGCGTAACGGTCGACCGCAAGGACGGCACCATCCGCAACCATCCTGAGGCAAGCGTTACCGACCTGCCCGGCATTTACTCCCTGTCACCGTACACGGGCGAAGAGATCGTCAGCCGCCAATTCATCTTGGACGAAACCCCCGACGCCATCATCGATATCATCGACGCCACCAACATCGAACGCAACCTGTACCTGACGCTGCAGCTTATGGAGCTCGACCGCCCCATGGTCATCGCGCTCAACATGATGGACGAGGTGACGGCCAACGGCGGCGCCGTGGACGTCAACCTGCTCGAGAGCCTGTTGGGCGTGCCTGTTGTCCCCATTAGCGCTGCCCGCAACGAGGGCATCGGCGAGTTGGTGGATCATGCCTTGCACGTGGCGCGGTTCCGCGAGCGCCCCGGTCGCCTGGACTTCTGCGCGCCCGATGGTCCAGACGGCGGCGCGCTGCATCGCTGCATTCACGGCATCGCCAACCTTATCGAGGACCATGCCGCGACGGCGCATATTCCGGTGCGTTTTGCGGCGACCAAGCTGGTTGAGGGCGACGAGCTGGTAACCGAGGCGCTTCACCTGGATCGCAACGAGCTCGACGCCATCGAGCACATCATTACCCAGATGGAGGGCGAGGCCGGCACCGACCGCCTGTCCGCGCTGGCCGATATGCGCTTTAGCTTTATCGGCGACGTGTGCGGGCGTTGCGTCGTCAAGCCGCACGAGAGCCGCGAGCACGTGCGCTCCGTCAAGATCGACCGCATCCTGACGGGTCGCTACACAGCCATTCCGGCGTTTCTGGTGATCATGGGCCTCGTCTTTTGGCTGACGTTTGGCGTGATCGGCGCGGCGTTGCAGGGGCTCATGGAGGACGGCATCGCTGCCATCATCGCCTCGGCCGATGCGGGCCTCAAGGCGTTCGGCACCAACGACGTGGTGCGCTCACTGGCTGTCGACGGCGTGCTTACGGGCGTGGGCAGCGTGCTGACCTTCCTGCCGATTATCGTCGTGCTCTTTTTGTTCCTTTCCATTCTGGAAGACTCCGGATACATGGCACGCGTGGCCTTTGTTATGGATAAGGTGCTGCGTCGCTTTGGCCTTTCGGGCCGCAGCTTTGTGCCCATGCTCGTCGGTTTTGGCTGCACCGTGCCGGCTATCATGTCGACCCGTACGCTCCCATCCGAGCACGACCGCAAGATGACGGTCATGCTCACGCCGTTCATGAGCTGCTCGGCCAAGTTGCCGGTCTACGGTCTGCTGTGCGGGGCGTTTTTCCCGCAGGCGACAGTTCCCGCCATGGTCTCGCTCTATTTGATTGGCATTGCAGTCGGTTGCATCGCGGCTTTGGTGCTCAACCGCACGGCATTTAAGGGCGACCCGGTACCGTTTATCATGGAGCTTCCCAACTATCGCCTGCCAAGCGTCAAGACGACGGTGATGCTGGCATGGGATAAGGCCAAGGACTTTATTACCAAGGCCTTTACCATTATCTTTGCCGCTACGGTGGTCATCTGGTTCCTGCAGACGTTCGACATCCGCTTTAATGTGGTCGCCGATCAGTCGCAGAGTCTGCTTGCCGGTCTGGGTAGCATCATCGCGCCGGTGTTGGCCCCGCTCGGCTTCGGCGACTGGCGCGCCTCGACGGCGCTCGTCACCGGACTTATCGCCAAGGAGAGCGTCATTTCGACCCTCACGGTGCTTTTGGGCACGACCTCGCCCGCGGCACTGTCGACCATGTTTTCGCCGTTTACCGCTTACGTGTTCCTGGTCTTTACGCTGCTGTACCCGCCCTGCGTAGCGGCAATCGGCGCCGTCAAGAGTGAGCTGGGCGGACGCTACGCCGTTGCCGTGTTCGCGTTTCAGGTGACGGTCGCCTGGATCGTGGCGTTTGTCGTGCATTCGGCGGGCATATTGCTGGGGTTGGCTTAGCTATTTATTGACGGCGCAACCCCTGTGTATTGAGTTGATTGCGACCCCGCATCTGTTGCTGACGGATGCGGGGCCGTTGCTATATAATCGCCCACCGCTCAGGACAATCGGAGAGGTTCCTACATGACTCAGGCAAGACAAGATGGCATCTCACTCAAGCAGTGGCTCCCGATTATCGGGCTCGCCTGTTGCGCGTTCGTATTCAACACGTCGGAGTTCATGCCCATTGGCCTTCTGACTGATATTGCCGCGTCGTTCTCGCTCACCGAGGCCCAGGCCGGCATCATGATCTCGGTCTACGCCTGGGGCGTCATGCTGCTGTCGTTGCCGCTTATGGTGTTTGCCTCGCGCTTCGAGTTCAAGCGCATGCTGCTCGGCGTGCTCGCCGTGTTCTCCTTGGGCCAGTTCCTGTCCGCTATGGCACCGACATATCCCATCCTGGTCTGCGCGCGCCTGGTGGTCGCCTGCGCGCACGCCGTGTTCTGGTCAGTCGCCTCGATTATGGCCTCGCGCCTGGTCGACACCCGTCACGGGGCGCTCGCCATCAGCATGATCGCCACGGGCTCGTCCATCGCGCAGATCTTTGGCCTGCCGATCGGCCGCGCCATCGGCCTGGCCGTGGGCTGGCGCATGACGTTTGCCGTGGTCGGGGTCTTTTCTGCCGCCGCGGTGGTGTACCAGGCAGCGGTGTTCCCGGCCATGCCGGCGGGTGAGCGCTTTACGCTCAAACAGCTTCCCGAGCTGCTCAAGAACCCGTTCCTCATCGCGCTTTATGCGGTCACGGTCTTTATGGCGACCGGCTATTATGCGGGTTACAGCTATATCGAGCCGTTCCTGGCACAGGTCGCGCACGTCGACGCGGGCGCCATCACTATGACGCTGACGGCGTTCGGTTGCTCTGGTCTGCTCGGAAGCTGGCTGTTTGGCCGCCTGTTCGATGGGCACCGGTTCCCGTTTCTCGCGATTACGCTCTCCGGCGTGCCGGTGGCTCTGCTGCTCATGGGTCCGGTTGCACCGTCGCTCGTCGCCGTTCTCGCTGTTTGCGCGCTATGGGGCTGCTGCTCCACGGCCTTTAACGTGGCGTTCCAGGCCGAGCTCATCAAGTACACGCCGGCGGATTCGTCGGCCGTCGCCATGTCGATCTTCTCGGGCCTGTTCAACCTGGGGATCGGCACCGGTACGGCGATCGGCGGCGCCGTGGTGTCGGGCCCCGGTATCGCCTGGATCGGCTACGCGGGCGGTGCGATCGCTGTCGTGGGCGTCATCCTCGCTATCACGGTGATGTTCCCAGCCATCCGTCGCGCCAAGCCCGTCGCCTAACCACGTCCCCTCATCAGTTGCGGTGAAATACGGACTGCTGAGCCCAATAAACCCGGCAAACAGTCCGTATTTCACCGCAACTTAGAAAGGGGCTGGGGTAGCTAAAAGAGCCCCGTCCCAAAATAGCTACCCTGCTGGGCATACAATGGATGTCGTTGTGTTGAGCTTGCCGGGAGGTTGCTATGTGGGCATACGAGACGACGTTCTATCAGATCTATCCGCTGGGCTTTTGCGGAGCTCCGCGCGAAAACGCCGCGCCCGTTGCCGAGGATGAGCTCGCCCAGGCTGCCAACGCTGCGCCCAACCCCGATGCGCCCATCATGAAGATCACCCAATGGGCCGACTACCTGCAAAAACTCGGTATTGGCGCTGTGCTGATTAACCCGCCGCTCGAGTCTGATAGCCACGGCTACGATACGCGCAGCCTGCGCCATATCGACCGCCGCCTGGGCGGGGATGCCGATTTTGCCGCCGTATGCGAGACGCTGCACGCCCATGGCATCCGCGTGGTGCTCGATGCGGTCTTCAACCATGTGGGCCGTGGCTTTTGGGCCTTCCGCGATGTGCAGGAGCGTAAGTGGGACTCGCCGTACAAGGATTGGTTCCACATCAGCTTTGACGGCGATTCCTGCTATGGCGACGGCTTTTGGTACGAGGGCTGGGAAGGCCATTTTGAGCTCGTGAAGCTCAACCTGCAAAACCCCGCCGTGGTCGATTACCTGCTCGAGTCCGTGCGCCGCTGGGCCGAGGTCTTTGGCGTCGACGGTCTGCGCCTGGACGTTGCCTATATGCTCGACCGCGACTTTATGCGTCGCCTGCACGCCTTTACCCGTGAGCTCAAGCCCGACTTTGTGCTGATCGGCGAGACGCTTCACGGTGACTACAACCAGATCGTCAACGACGAGATGCTCGACTCCTGCACCAACTACGAGTGCTACAAGGGCCTGTACTCCAGCTTTAACTCGGTCAATATGTTCGAGATCGCGCATTCGCTGCATCGCCAGTTTGGCGGCGATCCGTGGTGCATCTACCGCGGCAAGCACCTGCTGTCGTTTGTCGACAACCACGACGTGCCGCGCCTGGCAAGCATCCTCACCGACAAGTCGTGCCTGCGTCCCGCCTATGGCATGCTCTTTGGCATGCCGGGCATTCCGTGCGTCTACTATGGCAGCGAGTGGGGGATTGCCGGCGAAAAGGGCGGCCCCGATGGTGACTGGGCGCTGCGACCTGCGCTCGATGAGCCTGCGCCCAACGAGCTGACGGCGTTCATCACGCAGCTTGCGCACCTTCGCTCGGCCGATGACGCGGCGGCCTGTGCTCTCAACTACGGTGCCTATCGCAACGTGGTGATCCAGAACAAGCAGCTGCTGTTCGAGCGCGCCTGTGATGACGCGACGGTGCTCGTGGCGGTGAACGCCGTGGGCGAGCCTTACACCTTTGGCGCCGGCGAGCTCAACGGGTCCTTTGTCGACCTGCTTGCCGACGATGCGCCCACGGTCGAGCTGACGGGTACCCTTGAGCTTGCACCCTACGAGGTGCGCTATCTGTTGAGAGCCTAGCCCATGGCCGTGTCTGACGAGGACTATCAACATATTGAGCATGGGTTTGAGCCTGTGTTCGACCAGCGCTCGCGCGTTTTGGTGCTGGGGTCGTTTCCCTCGGTGCTCTCGCGTGCAAATGCCTTTTATTACGGCAACCCTCAGAATCGCTTTTGGCGTGTGATGGCTGCGTGCCTCGGTGTGCCTGTGCCGCCCAACGAGGGCGATCCTTTGGCAAGCGGTGAGCCCGCGACGCTCGATGCCTCCATTGCTGCCAAGCGATCTATGCTGCTGAACGGCGGCGTGGGCCTGTGGGATGTGATCGAGAGTTGCGACATTAAGGGCTCGAGCGACGCGAGCATTCGCAACGTTGTGCCGGCACATATCGAGTGCATTACCGACGCAGCTCCCATTGAGCAGGTGATATGCAACGGTGGTACGGCTGGTCGGCTCTACAAGCGCTATCTACAAGAACGCACCGGGCTGCCCGCCATCGTCCTGCCCTCGACAAGTCCTGCCAATGCGGCTTGGCGTCTGGAGCGCCTTGTCGAGCGCTGGCACGAGGCAGTTGACTGGGCTGCTTTCTAATTTAGATATTTGATTGAGCATGGGCGCCGAGGCGTTTGATGATGGTGCGCCAGATCGGCGCGGGCAGCGCGGGCTCGACACGCACCATGCCGTCGGCGTCGACGCTACCGGCATTGCCACCGCCAAGCAGCTGCGCATGCTCAATGGAGCAGCCCATGCGCACAGCGCCCACGAGCTTATCCATCGCTTCCGAAAATGGTCGGCGCAAGAGGCCCATGCGTGGGGAATGGCGAAGCGCTGCGATGCCGCCGCCGGCGCAGATGACAACGCCGCCACACCACAATTGGCCCTGGCGCTCGCATGTCTTGTGCAGACGAACGGCGGCCCCGCGTGCCTGCTCAGCGCCCTCTTGTGCGGCTCGAATCACGGCATAGACACGCGTTCCCGTACCGCCAAAGCGATCGAGTATCTGCTCGACAGCGGTCATCGCCTCATCGTCAAATGCATCATCAACAGCGAGCACCATGCCATCGACCGCAACGGCGTCATTTGACTTCAAGTTGACCGGGCGGGGGAGTGCGGTGCCGGAAAGCTGTGCATAGGCGGCGATGGCATCCTGCAGGTCCCAGAGCAAAAACTCAAGATCGGCGCTATCGGGAATGCTGATATACGCAATGGTCTGCAGCGTTTTTGGTACATCGCCGCGTGCGGTCGTCTCCATGCCGCCTCCTTTCCGGTTGGTTTCCGTTTAGGTTACACCGTCTGGCGGCGCCTCGCCGCGCTATCCTAGTGCAACCCTTACGAAAGGAACGCCATGCGTCTGCCTATGAATACCTCGCTTGCCACGCTCAAGCCCTCCGGCATCCGTCGGATTAACGCGCTCGCCGCCCAGCACCCAGGGTGCATCGCGCTTGCGCTTGGCGAGCCCGACTTTCCCACGCCCGATATGATTAGCGCCGAGGTGACCGCCGCGTTGGACCGCGGTGACACGCACTATCCGCCCAACAACGGTCGCCCCGCCCTGCGCGAGGCACTGGCTGCCTACATGGGGGATGCGGGCCTGGTGTTTTCCGCCGACGAGGTCATCCTGACCGACGGCGCGACCGAGGCCCTGTCGGCAACATTCATGGCTATGCTCAACCCCGGCGACGAGGTCATTATCCCCACGCCGGCCTTTGGACTGTACGAGAGCATTGTCATGGCCAATCACGCCAAAGCGGTCTTTTTGGATACGGAGCCTGCGCAATTCCAGATTGACGAGGACGCACTTCGTGCTTGCGTGACGCCGGCGACCAAAGCCATCGTCATCTGCTCGCCCAACAATCCCACGGGCTGCATCCTCGACGCGGCATCGCTCGACGCCGTGGCACACGTGGCGGAGCAGGCAGGCATCTACGTGGTCTGCGACGACGTGTACAACCGTCTGGTCTACGTGGACGGCTACGAGCGATTTGCCCAGCGCCACCCGGAGCTACGCGAGCAGACGGTCGTCATCGAGAGCTTCTCCAAGCCCTGGGCCATGACCGGCTGGCGCTTGGGTTGGCTCGCAGCGGCAGCTCCCGTCATCGCCGAGATCGCAAAGGCCCACCAATACCTAGTATCGAGCGCCGTCTCCTTCGAGATGGACGCCGCCCGTGTGGCACTCACCGTCGACCCAGCCCCCATGCTCAAAGTCTACCGAGCCCGCCGCGAACGCGTACTCGCAGCACTCGGCGCCATGGGCCTGGACGTCGTGGAGCCCGCAGGAGCCTTCTACGCCTTCCCGAGCATCAAAAAGTTTGGCCTAACCAGCGAAGCCTTCTGCATCAAAGCCATCAAAGAGGCAAACGTAGCCCTAGTCCCGGGCGACTGTTTCGGCACCGAAGGCCACATCCGCCTCAGCTATTGCGTCTCCGACAAAGACCTTGACGAAGGCCTAAATCGCCTGTCCACCTTCATTTCAACCTTATAGCCCAACGGGACGCAACACATCAGCCCACCGACCCAAGCATTATGAGTGGGGGCGTCAGCCAACGGAAATCCGGGCTGCCCATAGTCGACGCAGGCACGCGCCGCCGAAGGCCAGGCGCAAGGTTTCCGTAGATTCCGCACGAGCCGAAGGCCACTTAATGTGGCCTTCGTGCGAGCCCAGGACTTGACCGAGCGAAAACCTTGCGCCTGGCCTTCGGCGGAGCGTGCCGGATGGTGGAATTGTGTGCAGCCCGGATTTCCGTTGACCGACGCCGGGGTCCCCGCCATAATACTTTCGGTTCACGCACGAATCCGCTGCCAGAGACAGCCGGTGCAAACGGGCATCGCCCGCGAGCTTAATGGGATATCCCGCCAGCCGAGGTGGTCGAGTAGATATGTCTTCTCGCCCCCGTCGCTCATGCAGCGCGGGGGCTTTCTTTTTGGACATGCCCCCGTCACGTCCTTGTGGCGGACCGTGCCCGGAAAGAATTCGAGGAGGTGTAATTCATGCCCCAGCAGTACAAAATCGACAAGGTTGCAGAGATCGAGTCCCGTATCGCCGAGAACGCCGGTCTGTTCGTCGTCAACTACAACGGTCTGACGGTTAAGCAGGCTCAGGAGCTGCGTCATCAGCTTCGCGAGTGCGGCGCCGAGATGAAGGTCTACAAGAACAACCTGGTCAAGATCGCTCTCAAGAACCAGGAGCAGCCCGAGCTCGACGAGATCCTCGCCGGCCCCGTCGCTTATGTGTTCTACGAGTCCGAGCCGGTCGAGGCCGCTAAGGCCCTTAAGGACTTCTCCGCTAAGTCCAAGGGCGTCCTTGAGATCAAGGGCGGTATCTCCGACGGCAAGGCCGTTTCCGCTGATGATGTTAAGGCTATCGCCGAGCTGCCCACCAAGGATCAGCTTCTCGGCCAGATCGCCGGTCTCATCTCCGGTTTCGCTCGCGACATCGCTGTCTGCGTCAACGGCGTTTCCTCTGGTCTCGCTCGTTCGATCCAGCAGGTCTCCGAGCAGAAGGCAGCCTAGTCGCTGTTTTCACCCGCGGCGGCAACGCCGCACCCCTGGCGCATTCGCGCCGTGTTTTAACTGATCTCCGTGCACAGACACGGAAACCGAAAGGACTTAGAAATGGCTAAGCTTACCACCGATGAGATCATCGATGCTCTTAAGGAAATGACCCTTCTCGAGGCTTCCGAGCTCGTCAAGGCTATCGAGGACACCTTCGGCGTTTCCGCCGCTGCTCCTGCCGCTGTTGTCGCCGCTCCCGCTGCTGGCGCTGCTGAGGCCGAGGAGAAGACCGAGTTTGACGTCGTGCTCGAGGGCTTCGGCGACAACAAGATCCAGGTCATCAAGGCCGTCCGTGAGCTCACCAACCTTGGCCTGAAGGAGGCCAAGGAGGTCGTCGAGGGCGCTCCCAAGGCTGTTCTCGAGGGTGCCAAGAAGGAGGACGCCGAGGCTGCCAAGGAGAAGCTCGAGGCTGCTGGCGCTGCTGTCACCCTCAAGTAATCAGGCTTTCTCGCCAGATTTCTTTGCAGACGGGGGTCGCATTGCGAACCCCGTCTTTTTTAGTTTTGCCCCTCATTCCCATTGCTCGGCACGCAGAACACCGTTGTCTTCGCCGTGCCAATCTCGTTACCTCTGGGGCGTAAAATTGCACCATTCGAGCAATAATTTGCGTTGGCCTGCTGAAGAATTGCGTTTGCCTTACGGCGACGTATGTCTCCGGCGGTAAGATACTTCGGTATCGCAATTTGGTCTGCGGCCGCCGTGCCGCACGCACAGGGCGCATTCTGCGCCTGCGAAAGGATCCTTGAATAACATGAAGGCAATCATCCCCGCCGCCGGTCTTGGCACGCGTTTTCTGCCTGGCACCAAGTGCACGCCCAAAGAGATGCTGCCGGTGCTCGACAAGCCGGTCATTCAGTATGTCGTTGAGGAGGCACTCGACCCCGAGGAGGTCGACGATGCCATCATCGTTACCTCTCCCGGTAAGCCCGAGCTGCTGAGCTATTTCCAGCCCGATCGTTCGCTCGAGAACCTGCTGCGCGAGCGCGGTAAGGATGCTTATGCCGACGCCGTCGCCCATGCGGGCGGTATGCCGGTCGACTTCCGTTATCAGTACGAGCCCAAGGGCCTTGGTCACGCCATTCGCTCTGCTGCCGACGCTGTGGCAGGGGAGAACTTCCTGGTTCTTCTGGGCGACTACGTTGTGCCCAACCGCGACATCTGCGACAAGATGCTTGCCGTCTCCAAGGAGCACGGTGGCGCTTCGGTTATCGCTGTTGCCGCGTGCGCTCCCGAGGAAGTCAGCCGCTATGGCGTCATCGCCGGCGACCGCGTGGGTTCCCTCGAGGGCTTCGAGAATGCTGCCGACGACGAGCCTGGTGCCGTTTGGCGCATCGGCGGTCTGGTTGAGAAGCCTGCCCCCGAGGCGGCTCCGTCCAACCTGTATATCGTCGGTCGTTATCTGCTGAGCCCGCTGGTCATGGACCTGCTCGCCGATCAGCAGGCCGGCAAGGGCGGCGAGATTCAGCTGACCGACGCCATGGCCCGTTCGCTCGACCGCGAGGCCATGTACGCTGTCGTTATCGATCCGCTTTCGGGCTACGACACCGGCACCCCGTCTGGCTGGATGGCCACCAACGCCCTCATGGCCGCAAGCGATCCTCGCTTTGCTGGCGCCTTCTGGGACGCCATCGACGAGCGCGGCGGATTGATGCGCAAGTAAGCCTTCGGGCATCGACATTTACGGGCGCGGACCTCGGTTCGCGCCCGTTTTTTATAAGAGCTGCGATTGCCGGCTCTCTGTTCACAGAAAATATATGAACAGATGTTCGATGCACACCCATCTACCTGCACCTTTTGTGTCGAAAAACTTTGCTACTCCAAAAACTCAATCGCGTCAAGGCTTTTCTTGCCCAACGGTCGGTACCTGATAAACTATTAGGTTGCGATAACTGGCGAAGCTATGCCTCGCCAACCCACCGAGCATTTCCGTGAAGGAGGAAAAACCTGGTGACCTACGCATACACTGCCACTGAGCGCAAGCGCGTCAGCTTCGGGAAAATCCCGGAGGCCATGGAGCTCCCCAACCTTATCTCTGTTCAAAGGGAATCCTTTGAGCGTTTTAAGGACGAGGGCCTTCGTGAGGCGTTCAAGGAATCCAGCCCCATCCAGAGCCAGAACCATGTTCTCGAGGTTACCTTCGGCGAGCATCAGTTCGGCGACCCCGCGCACACCGTCGAGGAGTGCCGCGAGAAGGATATGACCTATCAGGCTCCGCTTCTGACCGACGTCCGTCTCACCAACAAGGAGACCGGCGAGATCAAGGAGCAGCTCGTCTTCATGGGCGACTTCCCCATGATGACCGATCAGGGCACCTTCATCATCAACGGTACCGAGCGTATCGTCGTCTCGCAGCTCGTCCGCTCCCCGGGCGTGTACTACAGCTCCGAGATGGATTCGGGCAAGCAGATCTACAAGGCCCAGATCATCCCGTCCCGCGGTGCCTGGCTTGAGTTTGAGGTCGACAAGCGCGACCAGCTCATGGTCTCCATCGACCGTAAGCGCAAGCAGAGCGCCACGATGTTTCTGCGCGCCCTTGGCATCGCCGTCACCAACGACGACATCATCGAGCTGCTCGGCAACTCCGATGTGATCAAGCGCACTCTGGAGCGCGATACCGCCCTCACCCGCGAGGATGCCCTTATCGAGATTTACCGTCGCCTGCGCCCGGGCGAGCCTCCCACCGTGGACGCTTCCCGCAGCTTGCTCGAGGGTCTGCTCTTTAACCCGCAGCGCTACGACCTGGCTCGCGTCGGTCGTTACAAGGTCAACAAGAAGCTCAACCTCACCACCGAGGAAGAGGTCACGGTGCTCACCGACGAGGATATCGTCGCTACGCTGCGCTACCTGCTGTCCCTCGCTGCCGGCGAGCAGGGCTTCAAGGTCGACGACATCGACCACTTCGGCAACCGCCGCATCCGTACCGTCGGCGAGCTCGTCGCCAACCAGTTCCGTATCGGCATGAGCCGTATGGAGCGCGTCGTCCGTGAGCGCATGAGCTCCCAGGACATCGACGAGATCACCCCGCAGTCGCTCATCAACATCCGCCCGATCGTGGCCTCCATCAAGGAGTTCTTCGGTTCCTCGCAGCTCTCGCAGTTCATGGACCAGGCGAACCCCCTGACCGGTCTGACCCACAAGCGCCGTCTGTCCGCACTCGGCCCTGGTGGTCTTGCCGGCCACAAGTCGGGCTCCAGCCGCCGCACCAACGTGCCGACGGCCGTCCGCGACGTTCACAACTCGCACTACAGCCGCATGTGCCCGATCGAGACCCCCGAAGGCCCCAACATCGGCCTGATCGGCTCGCTCGCCCTCTACGCCCGCGTCAACGAGTATGGCTTCATCGAGGCCCCGTTCCGTCGCGTCGAGAACGGCGTTGCCACCGACCAGATCGACTGGATGACCGCTGACGAGGAAGAGAAGCACGTCATCGCGCCGGCCAACACGCCGCTCGATCCCAAGACCAACGAGTTCATCACGACCGATGCCGAGGGCAAGATCGTCCGTCCGCACACCGTGATCGCCCGTACCCGCGACTTCGACGGCTCCTTCGGCGCTCCCGCCGACGTGCCCGTCGAGGACGTCGACTACATGGACGTTTCGCCGCGTCAGATGCTCTCCGTGGCAGCCACGCTGATCCCGTTCCTGGAGCACGACGACGCCAAGCGTACGCTGATGGGCGCTAACATGCAGCGTCAGGCCGTGCCGCTGGTTCACCCCGCCGCTCCCTATGTCGGTACCGGCATGGAGCGTCGCGCCGCTCTGGACTCCGGCGAGGTCACCCTGGCCAAGAACGCCGGCGAGGTCATCTTTGCCGACGCCGCCAAGATTATCGTCAAGCATGCCGGCGGCATGGACGAGTATTACCTGGCCAAGTATCAGCGCTCCAACCAGTCCACCTGCATCAACCACCGTCCGCTCGTGCGCGTCGGTGACACCGTTGAGCAGGGCGAGCCTCTGGCTGACGGTCCTTCGACCGATCACGGCGAGCTCGCACTGGGCCAGAACCTCACCGTGGCCTACATGCCGTGGGAAGGCTTTAACTACGAGGACGGTATCGTCGTGTCCGAGCGCCTGGTGGCCGAGGACCTGCTGACGACCATCAACATCACCCGTCACGAGATCGACGCCCGCGACACCAAGCTCGGCCCCGAGGAGATCACCCGCGAGATCCCGAACCTATCCGAGGACATGCTTGCCAACCTCGACGAGGACGGCATCATCCGTATCGGCGCCGAGGTCGGCCCTGGCGACATCCTGGTCGGCAAGGTCACGCCTAAGGGCGAGAGCGCTCTGACCGCCGAGGAGCGCCTGCTGCGCGCCATCTTCGGTGCCAAGGCGCACGATGTCCGCGACACCTCCCTTAAGATGCCTCACGGCGCTTACGGCCGCGTCATCGACGTCGTCCGCTTTAGCCGCGAGAACGGCGACGACCTGGCCCCCGGCGTCAACGAGCAGGTGCGCGTCTACGTCGCCCAGCGTCGTAAGATCCAGCAGGGCGATAAGATCGCCGGCCGCCACGGCAACAAGGGTGTTATCTGTAACGTTCTGCCGGTCGAGGACATGCCCTACATGGCTGACGGTACCCCGATCGACGTTATTCTCAACCCGCTGGGCGTTCCTTCGCGTATGAACGTCGGCCAGCTGCTCGAGTGCCACCTTGGCTGGGCTGCTGCCTGCGGTTGGGATACCGAGCAGGCCGACTCCGACAAGTACGTCCCCGGTCCGTTCTTCACCGCCACGCCCGTCTTCGACGGCGCCAAGGAGGACGAGATCGCCGAGGTCATCCGTCGTGCCAACAAGAACATGCTCAACAAGGCCACCGCTGCCTTTGGCGATCACATGCGCCCCGAGTTCGTCACCCAGCTTGACGAGCGCGGCAAGACCCGTCTGTTCGACGGCCGCACCGGCGAGGAGTTCCGCGAGCCCATTACCGTGGGTACGTCCTACATCCTCAAGCTCGGCCACATGGTCGACGACAAGATCCACGCCCGTTCGACCGGCCCTTACAGCCTGGTTACCCAGCAGCCTCTGGGCGGCAAGGCCCAGTTCGGCGGCCAGCGCTTCGGCGAGATGGAAGTTTGGGCACTGTACGCATACGGTGCTTCCAACGTCCTGCAGGAGATCCTGACCGTCAAGTCCGACGATACCGTGGGCCGCGTCAAGACCTACGAGTCCATCGTCAAGGGCGAGAATGTTCCGGTCCCGGGAATCCCCGAGTCCTTCAAGGTTCTCGTCAAGGAGATCCGCTCCCTCGCGCTGGACATCGAGCCCATGCACGATGCCGACGAGGACGCCTCCGCCCCTGTGACCGCCGAGGAGACCTCTGCTCTCGACGACCTGGCTGCGCTCGCCGGCGTTGACGCCGACGTCGAGGCCGAGGATGCCGAGACCGCCGAGGCGCCCGAGGCTGTCGCCGCCACGACCACTGATAAGGAGTAGTTGACTGTGGCAGATTTCGAAGCTACTGATTTTGACTCGGTAAAGATCTCCCTTGCCTCCGCCGACCAGATCCGTTCCTGGTCGCACGGTGAGGTCAAGAAGCCGGAGACCATCAATTACCGTACCCTCAAGCCCGAGAAGGACGGCCTGTTCTGCGAGAAGATCTTCGGTCCCGCCAAGGACTGGGAGTGCTCCTGCGGCAAGTACAAGGGCATCCGCTTTAAGGGCATCGTCTGCGAGCGCTGCGGCGTCGAGGTCACCTCGGCCAAGGTGCGTCGCGACCGCATGGGCCACATCGAGCTCGCCGCTCCCGTGTCCCACATCTGGTACTTCAAGAGCCCAACGAGCTTCCCGATGAGCCGTATGCTCGACATCAAGTCCAAGGACCTCGAGAAGGTTCTGTACTTTGCCAGCTACATCATCACCGAGGTTGACTACGAGGCTCGCGAGGCCGACGCCGACGACCTGCGCGAGGAGCTCGCCGCCGATCTGGAAGAGATCGATGCCGAGTGCGCCCGCCAGATCGAGTCCCTCAAGGAGCAGGGCGACCCCGAGAACTTTGACGAGTTTTCCGACGAGGAGCCGCTGACCCCCGAGGAGATCGCCTCTGGCATCGTCGACATCGAGGAAGAGTGCAAGGACGAGAAGCAGCTCCGCACGGACGCCTTCAACGCCTTCATGAAGCTCACCGAGCGCGACCTCATCTCCGATGAGCCGCTGTTCCGCGAGATGACCCGCTACTACTCCATGTACTTCAAGGGTGGCATGGGTGCCGAGGCCGTCCGCGACCTGCTCGCTGCCATCGACCTCCCCTCCGAGGCCGAGAAGCTCAAGGCCATCATCGCCGACGAGGATTCCCAGAAGCAGAAGCGCGAGAAGGCCGTCAAGCGCCTCGAGGTCGTTGACGCCTTCCTGAAGGGTGGCAACAGCCCCGCGAACATGATCCTGGACGTCATCCCGGTCATTCCGCCCGATCTGCGCCCGATGGTCCAGCTCGACGGTGGTCGCTTTGCTGCGTCCGACCTCAACGACCTGTACCGTCGCGTGATCAACCGTAACAACCGACTCAAGCGCCTGCTCGACCTGGACGCCCCTGCGATCATCGTGAACAACGAGAAGCGCATGCTCCAGGAGTCCGTGGACGCCCTGTTCGACAACGGCCGTCGTGGTCGCCCGGTCTCTGGCCGTGGCGGTCGCCCGCTCAAGTCGCTCGCCGAGGCCCTCAAGGGCAAGCAGGGTCGTTTCCGTCAGAACCTGCTGGGTAAGCGTGTCGACTACTCCGGCCGTTCGGTAATCGTTACCGACCCCAAGCTGCTGCTGCACCAGTGCGGTCTGCCCAAGACCATGGCGCTGGAGCTCTTCAAGCCCTTCGTCATGAAGCGCCTGGTCGAGCTCGGCAAGGTCGAGAACATCAAGGGCGCCAAGCGCGCTATCGACCGCGGTGCCACCTTTGTGTGGGACATCCTCGAAGAGGTCATCGACGGCCGCGTCGTGCTGCTCAACCGCGCACCGACCCTGCACCGTCTGTCCATCCAGGCCTTTGAGCCGGTGCTGGTCGAGGGCAAGGCTATCCACCTGCACCCGCTGGTCTGCTCGCCCTTCAACGCCGACTTCGACGGCGACCAGATGTCTGTCCACGTGCCGCTGTCCAGCCAGGCTCAGGCCGAGGCCCGCGTGCTTATGCTCTCTGCGAACAACCTGCGCTCGCCGGCATCCGGCAAGCCGGTCAACATCCCCTCGCAGGACATGATCATCGGTGTGTACTACCTCACCCAGGTCCGCGACGGTCTGCCGGGCGAGAACCACGTGTTTGCCAGCTTCGACGACGCGCTGCACGCCTATGACTGCCGCTCCGAGGTCGACATGCAGGCCAAGATTCAGGTCCGCGTGTCCGCTGCCGACGCCAATGTCATCAACGAGGACGGCACCCGTATCTTCCGCGTCAAGAACGGCAAGAACGAGTTCGTCGACTACGACGTCACCGGCAACAAGACCGCGCGCTTCGAGACCTCTATCGGCCGCATCATCTTCAACCGCCAGTGCCTGCCCGAAGACTACGAGTTCATGAACTACAAGATGGTCAAGGGCGATGTGGCCAAGCTGGTTGCGGACTGCTGCGATCGTTACCCCGAGGCCAAGGTCGGCCCGATCCTCGACGCCATCAAGTACTCCGGCTTCCACTACGCTACCCGCGCTGGCCTCACCATCTCGGTGTGGGACGCTCTCATCCCTGCCGAGAAGCAGGAGCTGCTCGATCGCGCCCAGGCCAACGTCGACCAGATCAACGAGTACTTCGAGGAGGGCTTCATCAACGAGACGGAGCGGCACATCGAAGTCGTTAACGAGTGGACCGCTTGTACCGATAAGGTTGCAGCGCTCATGCTCGACTTGTTCGACGAGGAGAACCCGCTCTACATGATGGCCGACTCCGGCGCCCGTGGTTCTAAGACCCAGCTGCGTCAGCTCGGCGGCATGCGTGGCCTGATGGCAGACATGTCCGGCGAGACGATCGACCTTCCCATTAAGGCGAACTTCCGCGAGGGCCTGCTGCCGCTCGAGTACTTCATTTCGACCTACGGCGCCCGTAAGGGCCTGGTCGATACCGCATCCCACACCTCGGACTCTGGTTACCTGACCCGTCGTCTGGTCGACGTGGCCCAGGACGTCATCGTCCGCGAGGAGGACTGCGGTACGCACGAGGGCGTCACCTACAACCTCATCATCCCCGGCACCACCGACCTCAACACCGACCTCGTCGGCCGTTGCTTCATTGAGGACGTCGTGGCTCCCGATGGCACCGTGCTCTTTGAGCAGGACGGCTACATCGAGAAGGTCGCTGACATCCAGAAGATGGTCGATGCCGGCCTTAAGAAGGTCAAGCTTCGCGCGCTGCTCACCTGCCGCTCCAAGTACGGCGTGTGCCAGAAGTGCTACGGCTGGGATCTTTCCACCCGTCGTCCGGTCGCCATCGGTACCGCGGTCGGCATTATTGCCGCCCAGTCCATCGGCGAGCCCGGTACGCAGCTTACGATGCGTACCATTCACTCCGGCGGCGTCGCTGGCGTCGACGATATTACGCAGGGTCTGCCTACGGTCAGCCGTATGTTCGATATCGTCGGCAACGTCAACGAGAAGATCCTGGGTCGCGAGGCCGAGCTGGCTCCGTACTCCGGCCACCTCTCGATTAAGCCCGAGAAGTCCGAGTACGTGCTGACGCTCACCGACTCCGAGGATCACACCCGTGTCCTCGACGAGCGTCGCGTCCCCGCTTCGGTGCGCTTCATGCCCGAGATCGAGGACGGCTGCGAGGTTCGCGCCGGCGACCAGATCACCAAGGGCTTCGTTAACTTCCGCAACCTGCGCAAGCTGACCGACATCGAGTCGACGATGCACACCTTCGTCGAGAGCGTCAAGGACGTCTACACCAGCCAAGGCGTCGACCTGAACGACAAGCACATCGAGGTGCTCGCACGTCAGATGCTGCGTCGCGTTCAGATCACCAACCCCGGCGACTCCAAGTACCTGCTTGGTCAGTACGTCGACCGCTACGAGTTTGCCGACGAGGTCGAGCGCGTTGCCCGTCTGGGCGGTCAGGCTCCCGTGGCCGAGCCCGTCATCCTGGGTACGCTCAAGGTCGCGTCCAACATCGACTCCTGGCTGTCGAGCGCTTCGTTCATCCGTACCGCTGGCGTCCTTACCGAGGCTGCCATCGAGGGCAAGGTCGACCACCTGCTCGACCTTAAGTCCAACGTCATCGTCGGTAAGAAGATCCCGGCTGGTACCGGCCTCAAGCCGTACGCCAACGCCAAGCTGACGTATCGCACGGCCGACGGCTACGTGGACATCGACGGCCCGGCTTCGCCCAACGCCAAGTCGCTGCCCGAGTGGGCTCCTGTGGAGCTCAAGGACCTGGACGAGCAGCTCCCGCAGCAGCTCGACTGGGCCGGCTACGACGAGTTCGGTGGTGCTGACGGTTCGTTCACCCGCAACGGCCACACCATCTCCGCCGAGAAGGCTCGTCTGTACCTGTTCGACGACCTGGGCGTGTCGCAGCGCTGGACCAACAAGTTCAGCGAGGTTGGCATCGAGACGGTCGGCGACCTGGTTGGCAAGTCCGAGGAGGATCTGCTGCGCATCGATGGCATCGGCGCCAAGGCGATCGAGGAGCTCCGTGACGGCCTGGAGGCCCACGATCTGCTCTACATCCTCGAGAACAACGACGACGTTGCCGACGAGGAAGACCTCTCGCAGCTGCTGCAGATGGTCTTTAGCCCCGACGGTCCGGACGATATCCTGCTGGGTACCTCCGCTCCGACGCATCACGCCGACGCCGACGAGGAGCTCCTGGGCGCCCCGATCGACGACAAGAAGGCTCCCGCCAACGGCGCGATCAACGAGGACATGGCTTCCCTCGACGAGCTGCTCAACCAGCTCGTGGACACCGACGACGCCGAAGAGGCCAAGGACAACGACGAGGAATAATTTCCTAGTACGTTAACCGCCCTTCCAAAGACCCGCTTCCCAACAGGGGAGCGGGTCTTTTTTGTTGAAGAAAACCTGCCAAAAAGGGACAGGTTTATTTTGGTCGGTTTTTCATGCTTGAATTTGAAACATTTCGCCCAACAAGAGCGTATCTATGGTGAGGGCCTCATCGAGAACCATTAATGTCACCGGGAGGTGATTATGGAAGAACAAGCTTTTAGACAGGCGGTCGAAGACCACCGGGATGTCGTGTTTCGGATCGCATTGACGTATCTGCGTGATCGCGCTGACGCCGACGATGTCGCTCAAGACGTCTTTCTTAAGTTGCTCAAAAGCGACGCGCAATTTGAAAACTGGGAGCATCTTCGTCGATGGCTTATCCGGGTCACGATCAATGAATGTAAATCTCTCTTTCGAAAGCCGTGGAGGCGCGTGGAGGATATTGAGAATCTGGCCGATTCGCTTTCGACGGCGCAGGAGGAGACCAAGGCGGTCCTGTCAGACGTTATGCGACTTCCGGAGCGATTCCGTATTCCTATCGTGCTCTATTACTATCTGGGCTTCTCGACTTCAGAAATTGCCGAGTTACTGCATGTGCCAGCCGCGACCGTTCGAACGCGTTTAGCTCGCGGCAGATCGAAGCTCAAGTTCATCCTAGAGGAGGGCGACCGTGAAATCCAACCAGATCAAGCAGGCCTTCGAGTCCGTCCAAGCCGATAGCGATCTTGCTGACCGTGTTCTTTATGCCGCTGCTGGCGAGCCGCTTCGCCGAAAGGGTCACGCGAAGCCTCTGTATGTTGCCGTAATCGGATGTCTTGCCGGAGTGCTGGCGACCGGAGGGGTCGCCTACGCTGTTGTCAATTCCAGTTATTTTGCCTCTGCCTGGGGAAACCATGGCAACGGAGAGTCCGTTACCTGGACAAATGGCGGCTCGTCGGGGACGAAATATACCTACACCAGAGAGTTTGGTGATGGTATCGCGCCCCAAAGCCTGGAGGGTGCAGCCCAGAAGGTCAATCTGTCCGTCGAGGGCAACGGCTATACGCTCGACATTCATGAGATGGCAATCGACGAGAACGGTTGCGGTGCTGTGACGTTTACATTGTCCAATCCGAATGGCGTTAACTACTACAAGCCGGCGGCAGAGCTTGGCGAACTTGTTCTCTATGGTGAAGAAGAAGGGGGCGTCAGTACACCCAGCATGAACTTCGGCGAGGAATGGGCTGATACACGCTGCACCATTGATAAAGACACATCAAGCGACACGGTCATTAACGGCACGATGTACTTTGCATCTTGGAATCGCGATCGAGATTTACGACATGCGGTCACCTGGAATATCAGTTGGACAGAGGGCAAAGGTGAGGATGCGAAGGTGATCGAGGTATCGACGCCAGAGTTTAACGTCGGAGCGCACGTCGATACAAAAGAACTCCGCTCCGATGACTCGCCTCTCGAGATCAGTCCGTTTTCCATCCAGACGCACATCGATGATCTGGGCTATGAAGCAGTTGATCATAAACTGACCGTCACCTACAAGGATGGGTCAGAGCAGATTATCGAAGATGACGACGCAGGGGCGTACAATTTCTATGTTTCGATGGGACGCAATAGCGGAGAGAACATTTGGGTGCCAACGAAGTTGATTGATGTCGACCAAGTGGTTTCAGTAACGCTCGAAGGCACACGCTGCACTTCAACAGGGGGCGCCGGAACGTCGGAACCCTTTACCATCGTCTATTCGTAAGATTTGGGGCCGCTTTCTACTAGGGGAAGCGGCCTTCTTTGCGGTAAATGGGCGGTTAGACCGCACGGTATTCGCCTGCATTCCTGAAGTATGCGGCAAAATCTTGATGGGTCGACCACACCGTATATGCTCAAGCGCTCTACCTGCGGGTTTATTATCGCAAAACCCCGGTGCGCTCGGCGGGTCCAGAATTTGCCGCATACTTCCGAAAGCGCCGCCGATTTCCATGCGACAGGTGAGAGCAGATCACCGTTGGAGCGCGACGTTTCCCCAGATAAAACCGACCAAAATAAACCTGTCCCTTTTTGGCAGGTAACGTTGCCCCGACGAGCGCGTCGGATTCCCGGCCCGGGCGGCGCGGGGGTTAAGTTTGTCGCGAGTTCCGCACGAGCCGGAGGCCACTTAATGTGGCCTCCGTGCGAGCCAGGACTGTAGAGCAGCAAACTTAACCCCCGCGCCGCCCGGGCCGGGAATCCGCCCCCGCGCACAGGAGGGGATTCCTTTTGTGTAGGCTTTGCGGAAATGTGCCAATTTTGGGATACGCCCGGCGGCGTGGTCTGTTGACGGCACAGCTAACGCCACGTATCCTATCGAACTGCGTGTTTCGTAGGGGGATGCTGACCCCTCGATTCAAGCCGTTGCACTTTACAGAAAGCTGGAATCATTCGAGAAGGAGTACGCTTTGCCTACTATTAACCAGCTGGTTCGCCAGGGCCGTCGTTCCGTGCCCAAGAAGTCCAAGAACGCTGCTCTGCAGCACAACTCCCAGAAGCGCGGCGTGTGCACCCGCGTCTTCACCACGAGCCCCAAGAAGCCGAACTCGGCTCTTCGTAAGGTTGCCCGTGTTCGCCTTGTCAACGGCATCGAAGTTACTGCTTACATCCCGGGTGAGGGCCACAACCTGCAGGAGCACTCCATCGTGCTCGTCCGCGGCGGTCGTGTCCGTGACCTCCCTGGTGTCCGTTATCACGTCATCCGTGGCGCCTACGACGCTGCTCCGGTCCAGAACCGTATGCAGGCCCGTTCCAAGTACGGTGCTAAGCGCCCCAAGGCCAAATAAGCCAGATAACGTTTTGATACTTTCGCCGTGTGCCGTCTTGAGCGCCGCACGGTAGACACTTAAGGAGATTTCACATGCCGCGTCGTGCAGCAGCTAATCGTCGTGAGGTTCAGCCTGACGCCGTTTACAACAACCGCCTGGTGACTCAGCTCATCAACAAGGTCCTTCTTGACGGCAAGAAGGCCACCGCTGAGCGCATCGTTTACACCGCTTTCGAGATCGTTGCCGAGAAGTCCGAGGGTGGCGACGCTCTCGCTACCTTCAAGAAGGCTATGGACAACGTCAAGCCCACGCTCGAGGTTAAGCCCAAGCGTGTCGGCGGCGCTACCTATCAGGTCCCGATGGAGGTCAACTCCCGTCGTTCCACCGCTCTGGGTATCCGCTGGATCGTCAACTTCTCCCGCGCTCGCAAGGAGAAGACCATGGCCGAGCGTCTCGCCAACGAGATCCTCGACGCCTCCAACGGCCTGGGCGCTTCCGTCAAGAAGCGTGAGGACGTCTTCAAGATGGCCGAGGCCAACCGCGCGTTCTCTCACTATCGTTGGTAAGTTAAGGTAAGGAACTAACATGGCTAAGCCTAAGTACAAGCTTTCCGATACCCGTAACATCGGCATCATGGCCCACATCGATGCCGGTAAGACCACCACGACCGAGCGTATTCTTTACTACACCGGTAAGACCCACAAGATCGGTGAGGTCCATGAGGGCGCTGCCACCATGGACTGGATGGTTCAGGAGCAGGAGCGCGGCGTAACCATTACCTCCGCTGCTACCACCTGCTTCTGGAACAAGGACGGCAAGGACTACCGCATCCAGATCATCGACACCCCGGGCCACGTTGACTTCACCGCCGAGGTCGAGCGCTGCCTGCGCGTCCTCGATGGCGCTGTCGCCGTCTTCGACGCCGTTGCCGGCGTTCAGCCCCAGTCTGAGACCGTTTGGCGTCAGGCTTCTACCTTCAACGTTCCCCGCATCGCCTTCATCAACAAGTATGACCGCGTGGGCGCTGACTTCTTCAACGCTATCGAGACCATGAAGGATCGTCTCGACGCTAACGCCGTGGCCGCTCAGGTCCCGATGGGCGCCGAGGACAACTTCTGGGGCGTCATCGACCTGGTCACCATGACTGCATGGGACTTCAAGGCCGACGAGAAGGGCATGACCTACCCCGAGCCGATGGACGAGATCCCGGCTGAGTTCGCCGACATCGCTGCCACCAAGCGCGAGGAGCTCCTCGACGCTGCTGCCAGCTTTGACGACGAGCTCATGGAGAAGATCCTCATGGAGGAGGACTTCACCGTCGAGGAGCTCAAGGCTGCTCTGCGTAAGGGCGTTCTGGCCAACGAGCTCAACCTCGTCTTCGTGGGCTCCGCCTACAAGAACAAGGGCGTCCAGGAGCTGCTCGACGCTGTCGTCGACTACCTGCCCAGCCCGCTCGACGTTGAGGCCGTCACCGGTACCGATCCGGACACCGGCGAGGAGATCCAGCGTCATCCTTCCTTCGACGAGCCCTTCTCCGGCCTGGTCTTCAAGATCATGACCGACCCGTTCGTCGGTAAGCTCACCTACGTCCGCGTTTACTCCGGCCGCGCTGAGTCCGGCTCCTACGTGGTCAACGCTTCCAACGGTCAGCGCGAGCGCCTCGGCCGCATTCTCGAGATGAACGCCGCCGAGCGTATCGACCGTGACGACGCTGCCGCCGGCGACATCGTCGCTTGCGTCGGCTTCAAGAACTCCACCACTGGTGACACCCTGTGCGCCGAGGGCAAGGAGATCGTCCTCGAGAAGATCGAGTTCGCTAAGCCCGTTATCGACGTTGCCATCGAGCCCAAGACCAAGGCCGAGCAGGACAAGATGTCCCTGGCTCTGACCAAGCTCGCTGAGGAGGACCCGACCTTCCAGGTGTCCACCAACCACGAGACCGGCCAGACCATCATCGCCGGCATGGGCGAGCTGCACCTCGAGATCATCGTCGACCGTCTGCTCCGCGAGTTCAAGGTTGACGCTAACGTCGGTAAGCCCCAGGTTGCCTACCGCGAGACCGCTGGTCACGACGTCGAGAAGGCTGAGGGCAAGTTCGTCCGTCAGTCCGGCGGCCGCGGTCAGTACGGCCACGCCGTCATCAAGCTCGAGAAGATGGAGGAGGGCTTCGGCTACGAGTTCGTCAACGCTATCGTCGGCGGCGTCGTGCCCAAGGAGTACATCCCGTCCATCGACAAGGGCATCCAGGAGGCCCTGAACACCGGTGTTATCGCCGGCTTCCCGGTCCTCGACGTTAAGGTCACCCTGTTCGACGGTTCTTACCACGAGGTCGACTCCTCCGAGGCCGCCTTCAAGATCGCCGGTTCCATGGCTATCAAGGACGCCCTCAAGAAGTCCGATCCGCAGCTGCTCGAGCCGATCATGGCTGTCGAGGTCGAGACCCCCGAGCAGTACATGGGCGACGTTATGGGCAACCTCTCCGGTCGCCGCGGCAAGATCGAGGGCATGGAGGATCGCAAGAACAGCAAGCTCATCCGTGCCAAGGTGCCGCTGGGCGAGATGTTCGGTTACGCTACCGACCTTCGCTCCCAGACCCAGGGCCGTGCATCCTACACGATGCAGTTCGACTCTTATGAGCCCGCGCCCAAGTCCATCGTGGACGAGGTCATGAGCAAGAACGCCTAAGTTCGAGCTCCCTGTTACGTAATCCGCGAGAACATCTCTCGCACTCTTTGGAGGTTTAAGTTGGCTACCCAGAAGATCCGCATTCGCCTCAAGGGCTATGATCACGAGGTCGTCGATCAGTCCGCGAAGCTCATCGTCGAGACCGCTCAGAAGACCGGTGCTCGCGTTTCCGGTCCTGTCCCCCTGCCCACCGAGCGCAACCTGTACACGGTTATCCGCTCGCCGCACGTGAACAAGGACTCCCGTGAGCAGTTCGAGATGCGCACCCACAAGCGCCTCATCGACATCCTCGACCCCACCTCGGGCACCGTTGATTCGCTCATGCGTCTCGACCTCCCCGCTGGCGTCGACATCGACATCAAGCTCTAAGCGATATCGCTCATAGCTTACAGAGCCCCGCTGTCATTACGGCAGCGGGGCTCTTTTGTTTGGCATGATGGGTTTGGATCGCCGGGTAAGGCTGCCGAACGGCTGGCTGTGGCGACCTACTCACTCAAGGGGCGCAATGACGCCTCCTCAAAATGGAAGGATCGCAAGCCGTCTTCTGTTTCGATGCACGCGCGACCAAAGGCATCGACGGTTTTAAAGATGCCGCGTGCCAGTTCGTCTCCAGCGGGGGAGCGGGCGATAACGTGCTTCCCAATCCAATTGAGGTGAGCGATATATTCGTCGCGGACGGGCGCGAGCGGACCGGCGTCTTCTTCCTTGGCGTTGGGGCGCTCTGCCCAGGCATCTACAGCGTCTATAACTGCGTGATAGACCTCATCGAGGAGCATGTCGACGGCGGGAACGCTCTCGTTGAGGTCCGAGAGGCCAATTGCCGCCAGGCCGCCATCGGGCACCTTTTGGGGCGCATAGTTCACATTGACACCAATGCCACAGACGGCGAAAGGTTTGCCTTCGTTATCGCGTGCGGCCTCGACCAGAATGCCGCCGAGTTTGCGTCCACGCGCGACCAGGTCGTTGGGCCATTTGAGGCCAATCTCGTTTGCAAGACCCTGTTTTTCGAGCGCCTCGAGCACCGCTAGGCCGCTGACGGCAGCAAGACCAGAGTACTTCGCAGGATTAACGCATGGACGCAGGACAATCGAAAGCAATAGGTTGCCGGCGGTTGAATCCCACTTGTGGCCGCGCCGGCCGCGTCCTGCTGTCTGAGCCCGGGCGGCAAGTCCTGTGCCGTGCGGCGCTCCCTGTTTTCCTGCTTCGAGCAGGTCATCGTTGGTCGATCCGGTTACGTCGACTATCGTTAATTTGGCATCCATAACGGCTGCTACCTCCTTAATGAATAAGTGAATAACGCAATGGTGTCGAGAGAGACACAATGTGAAGCCTTTGTCGCATTTGGACAATTTAATGTTAACACGTTAACAACGACTGAAATGCGCTATCCTCTCTTGGTCGATGTAAACACGTCAACAACTCAAAGGAGGTTAGTGATGGGTTTCACGATTCTTGGAACAGGCTCGGCGCTTCCTAAGCGCAGTGTTTCCAATGACGAGCTGTCCGAGTTCCTCGATACCTCGGATGAGTGGATTTTTACCCGCACAGGTATTAAGAGTCGCCACGTCTGCACCACCGAGTCACTTGACGACCTTGCCGTAGCGGCGAGCGAGCGGGCACTTCAGGTGTCCGGAATCGACGCGAGCCAGTTGGATCTGATCGTCTGCTCGACGACGACGGGTGACCACCTTGTTCCCGCCGAGGCGTGTGCCGTTGCTGAGCGACTGGGCGCGACGTGCCCTGCCTTCGATGTCTCGGCTGCCTGCGCCGGCTTCGTATTTGCGCTCGATGTTGCCGAGGGCTATATCGCCCGAGGACGAGCCAAGCATGTGCTTGTCGTTGCCGCCGAGCAGATGACGCGCGCGCTCGACTGGACCGACCGCGCCACCTGTGTGCTCTTTGGCGATGGGGCAGGCGCCGCGGTGATTGAGGCTGGGGGAGACAGCCCCCTTGCCGTTGAGCTTTCGACGGCGCCCGACGTCGAGACGTTGTGCGTTCCCGGTCTGGTCGGCACCTCGCCGTTTAAGGCCTCCGCAGATAGCGAGAGCGTGCTGTCCATGAATGGCCGCCGCGTGTTCAAGTTCGGCGTCAACGCGATTTGCGACACGGTCCATAAGCTTGCGAGCGATGCGGGCATTTCGGTCGAGGACATCGACCATTTTGTATTCCATCAGGCTAACGAACGAATCCTGAGTCAGGCGGTCAAGCGCCTCGGTGTGCCAGACAAGCGCGTGGTTCGAACGCTGCGCGAGACCGGCAACATTTCGAGCGCATGCATTCCGCTTGCCCTCGACCGGCTGGCAAACGCCGGTGCACTTCACACGGGCGACACCATCACCCTCGTTGGATTTGGCGCCGGTCTGGATATAGGTGGCTATCTACTTCGTTGGAAGTAGTTGCACATAGGAAATAAAAACGCCCCTAGGGCACAAACAAAGGAGAACTACCATGGCAGATCAGAAGACCTTCGAGCGCGTTTGCGATGTTATCCGCGAGACCGCCGGTCTTGACGACGTCGAGATGAAGCCCGAGTCCACGCTCGAGGAGATTGGTCTCGACAGTCTGGGCACCGTCGAGATCCTCGTCGCCGTTGAGGACGAGTTTGGCATCCAGCTCGATACCGAGGAGAACCCCAAGACGGTCGGCGAGTTCGCCGATACGGTCGAGGCGGCATTGGAGAAGTAGAGATGCTCAAGACTCCTCTCTGCGATCTGCTCGGCATCGAAAAGCCCGTGTTCCAGGGCGGTATGGCCTGGATCGCCGACGCCTCGCTGGCGTCCGCAGTGTCCGAGGCGGGCGGCTTAGGGATTATCGCGGCCATGAACGCCGACGCCAACTGGCTGCGCGACCAGATTCATGAGCTGCGCGCCAGGACGGATAAGCCCTTTGGCGTCAACGTCATGCTCATGAGCCCGTTTGCCGACGAGGTCGCGCGGGTCGTGATTGACGAGCGGGTGCCGGTCGTCGTGACGGGTGCCGGCAATCCCACCAAGTACATGAAGGCGTGGAACGAGGCGGGCATCAAGGTTATCCCGGTCGTTGCCTCGGTGGCGCTGGCGCGCCTCGTGGCGCGTCGTGGAGCCACTGCCGTGGTTGCCGAGGGTACCGAATCAGGCGGCCATATTGGCGAGACCTCGACGATGGCACTGGTGCCGCAGGTTGTCGATGCGGTCGATATTCCCGTGGTTGCGGCTGGCGGTATCGCCGATGGCCGCGGCGTGGCGGCCGCCTTTATGCTGGGCGCCGCCGGCGTGCAGGTGGGTACGCGCTTTCTGATCGCAGATGAGTGCACCGTATCGGAGCAGTACAAGGAGATGGTCCTGAAGGCCAACGACACCTCGACGCGTGCGACCGGCCGCTCGACGGGACACCCGGTGCGTGCCCTCAAGAGCCCCTTCACCAACGCCTACGCCAAGAGCGAGGCGGCGGGCGTAAGCGTCGAGGAGCTCGGGGCCATGGGCACGGGCGCCCTTCGCAAGGCCGCCAAGGACGGCAATTACGAAGAGGGCTCGTTTTTGTGTGGACAGATTGCCGGCATGGTCAACGAGCGCCAAAGTGCACGTGAAATCGTT
This sequence comes from uncultured Collinsella sp., assembly GCA_905197665.1. GTDB lineage: Bacteria > Actinomycetota > Coriobacteriia > Coriobacteriales > Coriobacteriaceae > Collinsella. Next base: position 62,999 of record CAJJZP010000009.1, on the reverse strand, counting down.
GACGACCTGGTCGATGGCGCCGAGCACGTCCTGAAGGGTGCGTGCGCATGGGTGGCGTAGCGTTTCTGTTTGCCGGCCAGGGCGCCCAGCACCCCGCGATGGGCGTCGACCTGATCGAGGCATCGCCGGCCGCCGCCGAGGTGTTCGCCATTGCCGACGAGGTGCGCCCGGGGACCAGTGAGCAGTGCCGAAGCGCCTCCAAGGAGGAACTCTCGCAGACCGAGAACACGCAGCCGTGCGTGTTCGTTCACGATCTGGCAGCGGCTGTCGCCCTGCGTGAGCGCGGCGTGGTACCTGCCGCCTGTGCGGGTTTTTCGCTTGGCGAGGTCGCCGCGCTCACCTTTGCGGGGGCGTTCGATACGCGAGCGGGCTTTGAGCTCGTGTGCGAGCGCGCGGCGCTGATGGCCGCGGCTGCCGAGCGCCATCCGGGCGGCATGCGCGCCGTCATCAAGCTCGATGCGGCGCAAGTCGAGAACCTGGCAAAACAGGCCGGCGAGGACTGCTGGCCGGTCAACTACAACAGTCCGCAGCAGACGGTTGTTGCCGGAGCGCCCGAGGCGCTGCAGGAGCTCGACGTCCTAGTAAAAGAGGCTGGCGGCCGCGCTATGAAAGTCGCGGTGTCGGGCGCATTTCATAGCCCCTATATGGCCGAGGCGACCTGTGGCCTTGCTGCATATATCGAGGCCGGTCACGCGCCGTCCCCGCTGCTGATTCCTGTTATGGCAAATATGACAGCGGCGCCCTATCCGGCCGACCCGCAGGCGGCAGCGGAGATGCTGGCCAACCAGGTGAGTCATGCCGTGCGCTGGGTCGACACGCTGCATACTCTGCAGAATCAGGGCATCGACACGTTTATTGAGGTCGGCCCTGGCAAAACGCTGTCGGGCCTGGTCAAGCGTACGCTGAGCGACGTTCGCGTGTATTCGTGCGAAACGGCCGAGCAGGTCGCAGCTATTGCCGACGAGCTCGCATAGTCCACAGGGCTGTAACCCGAAAGGAATGACATGGGCAACTTGAACAACGGCGCGCTCGAGCGCAACGACTCACGTCGCGTGGCACTGGTCACGGGCGGCTCGCGGGGTATCGGCCGCGCCTGCGCTGTCGGTCTGGCGGAGGACGGCTTTGATATCGCCGTCGTCTATGCCGGCAGCGTCGATGCGGCGCGCAAGACGTGCGAAGCCTGTGAGGCGGTTGGCGCCACGGCACGCGCATATCAATGCGACGTGACCGATCCCGCTGCCGTCAACGCGTGCGTGGAAGCGGTCCTCAACGACTTTGGTTCCATTTGGGCGCTCGTCAACAACGCCGGCATCACCCGCGATGGCCTGCTCATACGCATGGGCGATGACGCATTCGATCGCGTGCTCGATGTCAATCTCAAGGGAACATTCAATATGACGCGCGCGCTCACCAAGACCTTTATGCGCCAGCGCGGCGGTTGCGTCGTCAACATGAGCTCGGTCGTGGGCCTGATGGGCAATGCCGGGCAAGCCAACTACGCTGCTTCCAAGGCAGGCGTGATAGGGCTTACCAAGGCGGTGGCGCGCGAGCTTGCGCCTCGTGGCGTACGAGCGAACGCGGTCGCCCCCGGGTTTGTCGAGACAGATATGACGGCAAAGCTCTCGGAGAAGGTGCGTACAGCAACCGAGGAACAGATTCCCCTTAAGCGCATGGCACGTCCCGAGGAAGTGGCCGGCGTGGTGCGCTTTTTAGCGAGCGATGCGGCTGCTTACATTACGGGCGAGGTCGTGCGCGTCGACGGCGGAATGGCGATGTAGAAACCAGGGCCGAAGAACGGCTTGGATGAGGAGACCATGATGGAACAGAGAGTTGCAATCACCGGCATCGGTGCCGTATCGCCGCTCGGCAACACCGCGCTTGCCACCTGGGCGGCCATGTGCGCCGGGACCTGTGGCATCGGCCCGATCACGCACTTCGATACCGATGCGTTTACCGTCAAGGTGGCGGCCGAAGTCAAGGGCTTTGACGGCAACGAGTACTTTGGCAAGCGTGACGCCAAGCATCTCGACCCCTGCGTTCAGTTTGCGATGGCGGCTTCGGACGAGGCAATGCACGATGCGGGCTTTGATGTCGAAGGCGCCATCGATCGTGAGCGCCTGGGCGTCTACGTGGGCTCGGGCGTGGGCGGCATGACGACGCTCGTCGACAACGTCCACACGATCGCCGATCGTGGACCTCGCCGCGCAGCGCCCTATATGATTGCGATGATGATCCCCAACATGGCTTCGGGCAATATCGCGATCCGCCACAAGGCAAAGGGACCGACCCTGCCAGTCGTGACTGCTTGCGCGACCTCGGCCCATGCGGTGGGCGAGGCGTTCCGCGCCATCAAGCACGGCTATGCCGACGCGATCCTCGCGGGCGGCGCCGAGGCGGCCATTATCCCCGATGCCGTTGCAGGCTTTACGTCCTGCCGCGCATTGACCACCAACCCCGATCCTGCGACGGCTTGCCGCCCGTTCGATGCAGACCGCGACGGCTTTGTGATGGGCGAGGGCGCCTGCGTGCTGGTACTCGAGAGCATGGAACATGCGCAGGCGCGCGGTGCGCACATTTATGCCGAGGTCCTGGGCTACGGCAACACCGATGATGCTTATCACATCACGAGTCCCGATCCCGAGGCTGCCGGCATTGCCCGCGCGATATCGCTGGCGGTGGCCGAGGGCGACGTCAAGCCTTCCGAGGGTCTCTACATCAATGCCCACGGCACCTCGACCAAGCTTAATGATTCGTCCGAGACGGCGGGCATTAAGCGGGCGCTCGGCGAGGACGCGGCACGCGCCGCGCACGTCTCGTCGACCAAGTCGATGACCGGGCACATGATCGGTGCCACGGGTGCCATCGAGGTCATGGCCTGTGCCATGGCGCTCGAGCAGGGCGTGGTGCCCCCGACCATTAACTACCACACGCCCGATCCCGCCTGCGATCTTGATTACACGCCTAATAGAGCGGTTCGCGCCGACCTTACCTGGGCGCTTTCGACCAACCTGGGCTTTGGCGGGCACAACGCCGCCATCGCGCTGCGTAGATATACGAGGAGCTAGAGCATGGATTCCAAAAGACTTGCCGAGATAGCCGATGTGATGGAGGACCGCGGCCTTACGCGCGTACGTGTTGAGGAGCCCGATGGCACCGCGGTCGAACTCGAGCGCGCGAGTGTGGCGCAGCCGGTTGCCGTGCCCATGCCTATGCCGAGCGCCATGGCCGCTCAAGTTGCAGCTCCCACAGTCGCGCCTGCCGCACCGGAACCCGCCACGCAGACACCTGCCGCCGCGCCGGAGCCCAAGGGCACCGAGGTGACTGCTCCCATGGTGGGCGTCTTCTATGCTGCCCCTGCGCCGGGCGACGAGCCATTTGTGCGCGTGGGCTCCAAGGTCAAGGCCGGCGAGACCCTCTGCATCATCGAGGCCATGAAGGTTCTCAACGAGGTGACGGCCGAGGCAGACGGTGAGGTGCTCGAGATCTGCGTGGCCGACGGCGACCTCGTGGAGTTTGGCAGCTGCCTCATGAGGATCGGATAGGTGATATCCATGAACAAAGAAGAGCTCAAGAAGCTGTTACCGCATCGCGAGCCGATGCTTTTGCTCGACGAAGCCGAGCTGGTGGGCGACGAGGCCCACGGCAAGATCACGATTACAGGCGACGAGTACTTTTTGCAGGGACATTTTCCGGGAAACCCGGTCGTTCCCGGCGTGATTCAGTGCGAGATGCTCGCCCAGAACTGCTGCGTGCTGCTGATGGGCGATGAGGAGGCGCGCGGCGCGACGCCGTTCTACACGAGTCTGGACAAGGTGCGCTTTAAGCGTCCGGTGCGCCCGGGCGACACGGTGGATCTAGTGTGCTCCATCACGCGTGCGCGCGGGCCGTTCCGCTTTGCGACGGGTACTGCGAGCGTCAACGGTGAGGTTTGCTGCCGCGCCGATATGTCTTTTGCACTCATGCACGAAAGTTAAGGAAGGCTCCATGTTCGACAAAGTGCTCATCGCCAACCGCGGCGAAGTCGCGGTCCGTGTTATCCGCGCGTGCCGCGATATGGGCATCAAGACCGTCGCCGTTTATTCCACGGCCGATGCGGACGCGCTACACGTGCAGCTTGCCGACGAGGCGTATTGCATCGGCGGCCCGCGTCTTGCCGAGAGCTACCTCAACGACGATGCCGTGCTCACCTGTGCCGTAAAGTCGGGCGCCAAGGCAATTCATCCCGGCTATGGCTTCTTTTCCGAGAAGGCGAGCTTCGTGCGCGACTGCGACAAGTTCGGTCTGGCGTTTGTCGGTCCTTCGGCCGAGGTGATCGACAGCATGGGCGACAAGGACGCCGCACGCCGAACGGCCGCTGCTGCGGGCGTGCCCATCGTGCCGGGCTGCGATTTGCTCAAAAGCCCCGAGGAAGCAACGGCCGAGGCCGAGCGCATCGGCTGCCCCGTGCTTATTAAGGCGCGCGCGGGCGGCGGCGGTCGCGGTATTCGCAAGGTCGAGCGCGTGGAAGATGCGGCAAAGGCGTTCATCGAGGCGCGTGCCGAGGGTGAGGCCGTTTTTGGCGACGGCGAGTGCTACATGGAGAAGTTCGTTGCGCCGGCACATCACGTTGAGGTACAGATTATGGCCGATAAGCAGGGCCATGTGTTTTCGCTCGGCGAGCGCGAGTGCTCGGTGCAGCGCCGCAACCAAAAGCTGATCGAGGAGAGCCCCGCGCCGTGCCTCGACGGACGCGATGATATTCGTGCCCGTATGCACAAGGCCGCGCGCGACCTGGCTCGTGCCGTTGGCTATGAGGGCGCTGGCACCATCGAGTTTTTGTACTCAGATGACGGCAATTTCTACTTTATGGAAATGAACACGCGCTTGCAGGTGGAGCATCCGGTTACGGAGTTTGTGACCGATACCGACCTGGTTAAGTGGCAGCTGCGCGTGGCTGCCGGCCAGCCCTTGCCGTTTGAGCAGGAGGACGTACCGGTCCGCAACCATGCCATGGAATGCCGCATCAATGCCGAGACGCCGGACTTCCTTCCGTCGTGCGGAACGATCACCACGCTGCGTGTACCGGGCGGTCCGCGCGTGCGCTGGGACTCGGCTATGTTTACCGGTGCTGCCGTTCCGCCGTACTACGACTCCATGCTCGGCAAGCTCATCGTGTGCGCACCTACGCGCGACGGCGCCATTCGCAAGATGCGCTCGGCCCTGGGCGAGCTCGTGATTGAGGGCGTGAGCGAAAACAGTGAGCTTCAGCTCGACGTGCTGGCAAACGAAGAGTTCTTGTCGGGCATGTATCACACCGATCTGATGGGGCATCTCTATGCTGATGAATAGAAAAGCGAAGACGGTCAATGTCCTTGAGGGGCCGATAACCGAGTCGTGTGCCGAGTTTCCCGCGCGTCACGTGTTTATCAAGTGCCCGGAGTGCCGCCGCGTGATCGATGAGGCGCGTCTGCGCGACAACCTCGAGGTCTGCCCTCGTTGCGGTAAGCACTTTCGTGTGAGCGGTCGCGCGCGCCTGCGCATGACGGTCGACGCGGGCACATTTGAGGAATGGGATGCCAATCTGGCATCGGAGGATTTCCTCTCGTTTCCCGGCTATGCCGATAAGCTTAAGGCCGCTGGTGAGCGCTCAGGCGAGCACGATGCCGTCGTGTGCGGCAGGGGCAAGGTCTGCGGCTGCGATACCGCGGTCTTCTTTATGGACGCCAGCTTTATGATGGGCTCGATGGGCTCCGTGGTGGGCGAGAAGATCTGTCGCGTCTTTGAGCGCGCGGCCGAGCTGGGGCTGCCGGTTGTTGGCTTTACCGTGTCGGGCGGCGCCCGCATGCAAGAGGGCGTGACTTCGCTCATGCAGATGGCCAAGATCTCTGCAGCCGTTAGGCGGCATAGCGAGGCAGGCGGTCTGTACATCACGGTGCTCACCGATCCCACGACCGGCGGCGTGACTGCGAGCTTTGCCATGGAGGGCGACATCATCTTGGCCGAGCCCGATGCCCTGACGGCGTTTGCCGGCCCGCGCGTGATCGAGCAGAACATGCACAAGCGCCTGCCCAAGGGATTCCAGCGCTCCGAGTTTTTGCTGGAGCACGGCTTTTGCGATGCGGTCGTTCCGCGTGGCGAGATCGCGCTTGCGGTGGGCGAGCTGCTGGCGTTGCACGAGGGGCACGCGCCTGGCCTGGGCGCGCCGCACGAGATCGTGCATACGGGTCGCCGCGGCAAAAAGCTGGGACATCTGTTTAAGCGCACGCCCGCACCAAAGACGGCGCTCGAGATTGTCAAGCAGACCCGCTCGGCAGACCGTGCCACGGCGGGCGAGATGATCTTGCTGGGGCTGGATGGATTTGTGGAGCTGCATGGCGACCGTTATTTTGGTGACGATGCCGCCGTGGTGGGTGGTATTGGCTGGAAAGACGGACGCCCCGTGACGGTTATCGCCATCGAGCGCGGCACCACGACCAAGGAGCGCATGCACCGCAACTTTGGTATGGCGCATCCCGAGGGCTACCGCAAAGCACGGCGTCTGATGCGTCAAGCCGAAAAGTTTGGTCGTCCGGTGCTGTGTCTGGTTGATACCTCGGGCGCGTTTTGCGGCATCGGTGCCGAGGAGCGCGGCCAGGGCGAGGCGATCGCCCAAAACCTCATGGAGATGAGCGGTCTTAAGACGCCGGTCGTATCCGTGGTGACGGGGGAGGGCGGCTCCGGCGGCGCGCTGGCGCTGTCTGTTGCCGACCGCATTCTTATGCTCTCGAGCTCTGCCTATTCGGTGGTAAGCCCCGAGGCCTGCGCATCGATCCTGTGGAAGGACACCGATCGCGCAGAGGAGGCCGCTGAGGCGTTGAAGCTCACGGCCCCCGACCTGCTATCGCTGGGCATTATCGATGGCATCGTTAAAGACGAAGGGTTGTCGCACGAGGAGATTGCCGACGCCGTGATGTCCGCAGCGTTCGCGGCTTTCGACAAGCTGGGTGCGCTCGATGCCGATGAGCTCACCAATCTTCGCTATGAAAAATACCGAGCGATCGGTCAGTATCGCGCAATGTGACAAAGTGTCCAAGGCCGTGGCTCATGTGGGCTGCGGCCTTTTTGTATCTTGTGGATAAAGTGGCTACACTACAATCCGGTTACGCAATGGATCTATATGGATAACGCCATGGGGGCTGATAAAGATGGTCGAATGGATTGTTCGTCGTGCGCAGGGTGACCGTGCGCGCGTGGGTACGCTGACGGGCATGGTGTGCATTCTCGCCAATGTGGCACTTTGCGCTGCGAAAGGTGCTATCGGAGTGGTGTCAGGCTCGGTTTCGATCGTAGCGGACGCCATGAACAACCTTTCCGATGCCAGTTCGAACATCGTGAGCGTTTTGGGCTTTAAGCTGGCGAGCAAGCCCGCCGACCCCGAGCATCCTTACGGCCATGGTCGTTACGAGTATCTTTCGGGTCTGGTCGTGGCGGCCCTCGTACTGCTTATCGGCGTTGAGCTCGTTAAGTCCTCGGCAGAGAGAATTATCCATCCCGAACCCGTCGAGTTCTCGCTTGCCCTGGTTGCGGTTCTTGTGCTGTCGATGGTCGTAAAGCTGTGGATGGCGGCGCTTAACCAAAAGCTCGGCGACCGCATTGAGTCCGAAACGCTGCACGCGACCGCGCAGGACTCTAAAAACGACGTCCTTGCCACGGGTGCCGTATTGATCTGTGCAATTGTTTCGCAGGTGACGCATGTAAATCTTGATGCTTGGGTTGGACTTGCCGTTGGCGCCTATATTGGCTGGAGCGGGTTTGATCTGATTCGTGATACGGTGAGTCCGCTGTTGGGCCAGGCTCCCGATCCAAAACTGGTCAAGCACATCCGGGACAAGATCATGAGCTACCCGGGTGTTTTGGGCGTTCACGACTTAATGGTCCATGACTACGGCCCGGGCAGGAAGTTCGCAAGCGCTCATGCCGAGATGGCGGCCGAAGCCGATCCGCTGGAGAGTCATGACACGCTCGACAACATTGAGCAGGCGTTTAGGAAAGATGACGGCATGATCGTCACGCTTCATTACGACCCCATCGTGACCGACGATCCAAAGGTGGCAGATATGCGCCTCCGCATCAACGCGATGGCCAAACAGATCGACGGCCGTATTTCGATCCACGACCTGCGCTGCGTGCCGGGCCCTACGCACACTAACGTGATTTTTGACTGCGTGCGTCCTTCGGATTTAACGATGGGCGCCGATGACCTTAGGCGCACGCTGGCGCAGCAGGTGGAGTCCGAATATCCCAAGTCGATAGCCAAGATTACGGTCGATGAAGACTACGTCGGCGCGGCACGCGAGTAGGGCTGTATCGCTAGGGCCATTCGCGCAAAAGGGGAGACCATGAAGAAACTGTATCTGCTCCGTCACGGTCAGACGGAGTTCAATGTCAAAAAGCTCGTCCAGGGCCGCTGCGATTCACCGCTAACGGACTTGGGCCGTCAGCAGGCCGCAAAGGCCGCCGCATGGCTTAAAGCCCGCGACGTCACCCCCGACAAGGTAGTCTCGTCTCCTTTAAGCCGAGCCATGGCCACGGCTCGGCTCGTCGCAGGCGAGCTCCTCGGCCCGGACGCCGCCGTCGAGCCCTGCGAAGGCATCATCGAACGCTGCTATGGCTCCTTTGAAGGGGGCCCGCACGACGCACTGCCTACCGACGTCTGGGATCCGGGCGAGAACTTAATCCCCTTCGGAGGGGAGGGAAGTCAGGCGCTGCAAGAGCGTATGGTAAGCACGCTCGCTAATCTCATGAGCGCCGATGATGTTGAAACCGTCCTGGCAGTAAGCCACGGCAGCGCCAGCCGCCAATTCATCAAAGCCGCCGCCCCAGAGGGCTTCGAACTCCCAGCAAAGCTCCCCAACTGCGCCATCATGATCTTTGATTTTGAGGATTCGCAAGAAGAATGCGACACGTCCCAATGTAAGTTCACCTTGCAGCAGATCATCGATCCTCAACAAAGTCTTTAGCCTGAGCGAGCAGAGTTAAGCAGGCATCAACGTGTCGTCTCCCGAGCTTTGGCTTGACACGCTGAACATCTACAAGGATAACCTTGAGGCCGTCGAGGCGTTCCTGGCCGACGCCCGCGCCATGGGCGACGGTCGCCTCAATGTGGTGCTCACCGGTGCCGGCACCTCCGATTACGTGGGTGAGGTTGTCGTCCTCAACCCCGACCTATCCCTCGTCGAGACCTATCTCGGTGGCGAGAGCGTCTACACTGAGAAGTAGCTGCTGACCTATTTGCGATTTGATGCGAATAATGAGACCCCGATTCGGCTTTATCGAATCGGGGTCTTTGCTGTGGTGTCCAGCTAAATCAAAACAGGCCTATTCTGCGACGATGATGCGAGTTGATTCGAGAACCATGGAACGCTGTTTGTCGTTGACATTTGCATCGGTGATGAGTGCGTCCATTTGATCGAGATTGAAGAAGCCGAAGAAGTCCATCTGTCCGATCTTGCTTGAATCGCAGACAAGGTAACGCTTGGCGGCGCGATCGCAAGCGAGCGCCTGTAAGCGTCCTTCCTCAAGGTTAGAACAGGAGATGGATTGGGCGAGTACGCCGTTGGTGCCGATAAAGCAAGTGTCGATACCGAGCGGGGCGAGAGCATCTTCGGCGATGGGCCCGACGAAAGAACCCGATCGTTTGCGATACTGTCCTCCCAGGGCCCAGATCTCCACATCGTTACGCGTCTGGAGCATGTTCAGCACGATGATGCTGTTTGTGATGACGCGCAGCCGCATGCGCGGCAGCGCACGGGCGATGAGAGCGCAAGTCGAACCGGGTCCGAGGAAGATGGTGTCGCGCTCTCTGATGAGGTTGACAGCGGTGCGTGCGATATGCTCTTTTTCAGGGGAGCGGATTGAGAGCTTTTCAAAAAACGGGACCTCTTCGGCAATGGGGGAGCCGCTTGAAAGTCGGATGCCACCGTACTCGCGGATGACGCCAGCGCGTCGCGAGAGCTCATCGAAGTCTCTTCGAGCGGTCATTTCAGATATACCAAAGATTGTTGCGGCTTGGGCAACAGTGACCATTCCGCGCTGAGCGCACAGCTCAAGTAATTGTTCGTGACGTTCGGGTTTAAGCATGGCTTGCCAATTGGATTATGCGGTAATGACGGAGGTATAGGCGCGGAGGGCCTCGATGGTCCGGGGGTCTGCGTCCTCGTTAATGAATGCCGCGGTCATATCCTCCAGTGTGGTGAAAAGGCAGAAGTCGCGCCTTCCGACTTTTTCAGCATCTACAACAAGATAACGCTCCTGAGCTCGAGAAAGAGCGTCTGAGAGGACCATAGCTGCATCGGGACGAGAGCCAAAGACCTCGTTTCCAAAAATACCGGTTGCCGAGACGTAGGCCTTGGGAGCGGATAGACCGTAGGGGCCGCGGCCGTTGTATGGCATGGTGAAAACTCGCGTGTCGTGACGCATCATGCCACCAACAAAGAATAGATCTATATGTGGATTGTCGGCTAGCAGGTTCAGCACGGGAAGACTGTTGGTGACGACGCGTATGTCCTCCTGGGGCAAATACGAACACATGAGCTCGAGAGTGGAGCCTCCACCGAGAAAGATCGTATCGCCGGCTGAGACGGTTTGGGCGGCGGCTATAGCAGCGGCACGTTTCTGATCAACTTGAAAACGACGTTTCTCCTCATGCGGGGTCAAACGTGAAAGGGCTGTTCCGTGGGCGGAGTGTGGAAGCTGAGCCCCTCCGTGTACGCGCACAAGAAGGCCCTTGTCGGCAAGCTCGGCCAGGTCACGCCTGATGGTCATATCCGAAACAGATAGGGTATTAGATATCTCGTTTACCGATACCGAATGATGTTGATCGAGCAAGTCGAGAATGGCCTGCTGGCGTTCGGATTTCATGAGTGCCGACTCCCTCATCGAGCGTTTGTTCTTATTTCAATGTAAACGAACAACATAAATTAACGCAAACCGTTCACGAAGGCACATTACCTTTCACCGGTCAAAACATAACGCTCACGGAAAAAACCATCAAATAGGAGGTAAATAGAGCTCATTCCAAAAATCATCTCTTGACCAATAAACAAATATAGACGAACAGAACGAACAGAACGAACAGAACGAACAGAACGAAGAGAATTAATAAGTATGAAAGGACAGAAGATGCGTATCGGTGTCATCCTTGCAAGTCACGGAGAGTTCGCTCAGGCCGCCCTCGGCGCCGTCGAGATGATTGCGGGCAAGCAGCCTGATGTCATCGCTCTTGGTCTCACCGCCGAGAAGAGCCTGGAGTCTTTCGAGTCCGAGATGCGCGAGGCTTACGAGACCCTCAGCGCCGAGTGCGAACTCGTCGTCACCCTATGCGACATCTACGGCGGCACCCCATTCAACGTGACTACCCGCTGCCTGCTCAACGGCATGAACATGGTTGCCTACACTGGCCTGTCCATGCCCGTTGCGGTCGAGCTCCTGCTCACCCGCGATGGCCTCGATTCCGCCGACGCGGTCCGTGCCCAGCTCACTGCCGCTCACGCCGGGGCCCAGCAGGAGATCAAGGCTCCCGCTCCGGCCGTGGAGGCAGACGAGGACGATTTGGACCTCTAGGCTCGTTAGCCCGTCGATTCGAGTGGCGCTCACCCGTATCCCCCGAGTGGGCGCCTCGATCGAGCAGAGCATTCGTAAACGGTACTGAAGGAACGTGCAAACGAAAAGGAGAACATCATGGCACTCAAACTCGTCGACATCGATGACCGCCTGATCCACGGTCAGGTCGCCACCACTTGGATTCCCGACTTCGGCATCGAATCGGCAATCATTGTCTCGGATAAGGTCGCCAACGACCCCGTCCAGAAGTCCGTCGCCGGCCTCGCCGCCCCCGACATCAAGGTCTCCGTCTTCGGTGTCGAGAAGTTCATTGAGGTCCTCAAGAAGACCGAGCTCAAGAAGGCCACGATGGTGCTCTTCACCAACCCCATCGACGCCCTCAAGCTGCACGAGAACGGCTTGCCGTTCGACTACCTGAACGTCTCCGGCATGCGCTTCAACGAGCAGCGTCATCGCCTGCACAAGAACATGTCCGTCACCGCCGAGGAAAAGGCCGCCTTCGAGGAGCTCATTGGCCTCGGCGTCGACTGCTGGATGCAGACCACCACGCGCGATTCCAAGGAGCCCGTGTCAGAGCTCCTCAAGAACTACTAAGTAAGTAACCATCTCCGGGCATGTGAACCCGGGGCGTGCCCATCGGAGGGAACGATGGGCGAATAGGGAAGGAGAGGCTTATGCTTCAGGCACTTCTGCTCGCCATCTGGGCGGGTCTGTGCACTTGGGACCAGTTCGGTCCCCACCTGGGCTTCCGCAAGCCCCTGCTGGCATCCGTCGGCGTCGGCATCATCCTCGGTGACATGACGACCGCCATCATGATCGGCGCGACCATGGAGCTCATGTGGCTCGGCGTCAACAACATCGGCGCTTATGTTCCGCCGGATGTCATCTCCGGCACCATCGTCGGTGCCGCCCTGGGCATCATGGGTTCCACCGACACCGCCAGCGCCATCGCCCTGGCAGTCGCCATCGGCATCCCCACCGCCACCTTGGTTCAGCAGCTGAACATCTTGGTCATGACCACTAACGTCTCGCTTGTCCACGGTGCCGACAAGGCCATCGAGTCCGGTAAGTTCAACGCCGTCAACAAGTTCTTCTGGACCGGCGCCCTGTGCTTCTTCCTGACCCGCGCCGTTCCCGTCTTCATCGCCACGGGCATCGGCTCCTTCGTGATCGAGGACATCATGGCCTTCCTGCAGAACCAGGTTCCGTGGGTCCTCACCGGCTTCTCCACCGCCGGTGGCATGATGCCCGCCGTCGGTCTGGCCATGCTCCTCACCATGATGATGAAGAAGAACATGTGGATCTTCCTGCTGCTCGGCTTTATCATGGCCGCCTTCCTCAACGTCCCGACCGTGGGCATCGCGCTCGCCGCTTGCGCCGCCGCCGGCGTGTGGGACGTCATTACCGAGGGCCAGAAGAATCAACCCGCCCCTGCCGCCGCCTCTGCCGCCGGCTCCGATGATGACGAGGAGTACGATCTCTAATGGGTAAGATCTCCAACTCCACCCTGAACAAGGTCCTGCTGCGCACCCAGGGTTGCCAATTCGCGCACAACTACGAGCGCATGCAGTCGCTGTCCCTGACCTACTGCTTTGCCCCTGTCCTCGAGGAGCTCTACAAGGACGCCCCCAAGGAGGAGCGCGTTAACGCCATGAAGCGCCACCTCGAGTACTTCAACACCCACCCGCTCGCGATCCCCTTCATCCTTGGCATCACCGCCGCCCTGGAGGAGACCACGGATGAGGATCAGAAGGACACCGTCGTCGGCATCAAGACCTCCCTCATGGGTCCCTTCGCCGGCCTTGGTGACTCCCTGCTGAACCTCACCTGGTTCCCGATCGCCGGCTCCATCGGCGCATCTATGTGCGTCGACAACGGCTCCATTGTGGGTCCGCTCGTGATGTTCTTGCTCATCAACCTGCTGTACTGGCCGCTGAAGTACTTCGGCCTGCACAAGGGTTACGAGATGGGCATGGAGCTCGTCGAGAAGGCGGGCGTCCAGGTCTTCGACCGTCTGGGCAACCTCGCCAACGTGCTGGGCGTCATGGTCACCGGCGGCCTGATCGCCACGACCGTTAAGCTCAAGCTTGCCGTGCAGTTCGCCTTCGGTGAGGGTGACCCGCTGGTGCTCCAGGACCAGCTCGATAAGGTGTTGCCCTTCCTGCTGCCTGTCGTTCTGACTTTCATCTGCTATCGCCTGCTCAAGAAGGGCCAGGGCAAGAACTCCGCCCAGATCATCATCGGTCTGATTGTGTTCTCCCTTGTGTTCGCCGCTATCGGTTTCTACTTCCCGGCGTTCAAGATCTTCGCCTAATCGCGAGCTTATCAAAAGGCAAATCGTTTGATGCCCGCGCCCCGCATGCCGGGCGCGGGCCTCGTTGTCTCATGTGCTCTCCATCGTGCGCGATCGGGGTGCGCTCCATTATGCCCATGTGCCTTTGGCGTATCGCCATCTGGCAAATCCAACTATCGAAAGGATGCCAATGAGAACCGTCCTCGTGCTCATGGATACTCTGCGTCGCGACGTCCTGTCGTGCTACAACCCCGCAACCGACGTCCAGACCCCCAATCTCGATGCCTTTGCCGAGCGTTCCTGCGTGTTCGACAACCACTGGATCGGCTCGGCTCCCTGCATGCCTGCCCGCCGCGACATCCTCACCGGTCGCTACAACTTCCTCGAGCGCCCCTGGGGCCCCATCGAGCCCTTCGATGTGACGCTGCCGGCCTGCCTGCGCGCGAACGGCAACTTCTGCCACATCACCACCGACCACTGCCACTACCTACGCACCGGTGGCGAGGGCTACCTCCAGGAGTTCAACACCTGGGATTACTACCGCGGCCAGGAGGGCGACCCGTGGGTCAGCCGCATCGATGAGCCGAATAACATGCCCGAGACCTTCTACGGGCGCGTGCGCGAGCAGTACCAGAAGAACCGTCAGCTCTGGCCCAACGAAGAGGACATGCCGAGCCCCAAGACCTTCCAGTCCGCCTGCGACTGGATCGACGGCAATGCTGGGGCCGACGACTTCTTCCTTATGGTTGAGGCCTTCGACCCGCACGAGCCCTTCGATGTGCCCGACAAGTACATGGAGATGTACGGCGGCACTGGCGAGCTCGACCGCGACTACTTCGAGATTCCTGAGTACAAGCGCGTCTCCGCCACCGACGTCAACAAGGGCGCGGAGGACTACCTGCAGCGCCGCTACAAGGCCCTCGTCACCATGACCGACCGCTGGTTTGGTAGGCTCATCGACAAGCTCGAGGAGCGCGGGATGCTGGACGATACCATGGTCATGGTCACCACCGACCACGGCTATTTCCTGGGCGAGCGCGACTACATGGGCAAAAACTACATGCACCTGTATAACGAGCTCGCGCATCTGCCGTTCATTGTGCACTTCCCGGGTAACGCCCGCGCCGGCGAGCATGCCCGCCAGCTCACTCAGGCAATCGACATCATGCCCACGGTGCTTGAGGCCCACGGCTGCGAGATTCCCGCAGATGTGTGCGGCACCTCCCTCGTGCCGCTCATGACGGATGCTGACGCGCCCACGCGTGGCTACGCCCTGTACGGCGTGCACGCCATGACCGTCAACGTCACCGACGGCCGCTACACCTACTTCCGCGCGCCGGTCGCCGGCAACCAGCCGTGCTTCGAGTACACCGCACTGCCGCACACCATCCGCAAAAAGATGGGTTCGGACTGCCCGGAGGAGATTGAGTGTGGCCGCTACTTCAAACGCACCAAGTACCCGCTGTTCAAGATCCCCTGTAAGAAGCCGGCCCAGATCGAGGGAGCCACGCCGCTCGCCGAGGTCGAGCAGACGATGCTGTTCGACCTTGAGAGTGACTACGGCCAGGTTAATAATCTCGCCGGCAAGGACGACCACGCCGAACAGCGCATGATTGACCTGCTGCTGCGCGGCCTGGAGGAGCATGAGTCCCCGGCCGAGCAAAAGGAGCGCCTGGGCTTGGCCTAAGATTCATGCGGTGATTGTGCGGGCCGGATGCGCCGCCTCGGGTAAGGAGGTGGTTTCCGGCCCGATGAGTGAGGGCTAGCCTGTGCGAAGGGGGGTATGTGCCATGTGCGCGAAGCATATTGGCTTTTTGATAAAACCGGCATCGAGTGCTTGCAACATGCGGTGCAGGTACTGCTTTTACTGCGATGTCGCTGCTCATCGCGAGGAGCGGAGCGCCCACGTCATGGGCGAAGACGTGGCAAGTGCCATCATCGACCGTGCACTCGCCGTGGCGAGTGATGCGCACATTTCTTTCGCCTTCCAGGGCGGCGAGCCCACCCTGGCCGGCCTTGACTTCTTCCATTCGTTCGTCGCGCGGGTGGAGGAGCGCCGTGAGAACCAGCGGGTGAGCTGGGCGTTGCAGACCAACGGCTACCTGATCGAAGAGGAATGGGCCGAGTTCTTCCGCGAGCACGGGTTCCTCATCGGAGTCTCGGTTGACGCTTATCGCGACCTGCACGATTCGATGCGTCCCGATGCGCACGGTGCCGCTACGTACGCGCGCGTCATGAGCGGCGTTCGCCTGCTGCGCGAGCGCGGCGTGGACGTCAACATACTCTCGGTCCTCACCTCGCAGATGGCGGCGCATCCACAGCGCGTCTTCTCCTTCATCAAGCAGGAGAAGATCACCCATATCCAGTTCATCCCGTGCCTGCCGGGCCTCGACGATGAGCGGGACACGTTCTCGCTCGACCCGCGTGCCTTCTCCTCGTTCTACCGCCGCTTGTTCGACTTGTGGTGGCGCGAGCTCGGTGCTGGGCGCTATGTGAGCATCTGGCTGTTCGAGAACGTCATGCAGATGGCGCTCGGGCAGTTTCCGTCGCAGTGCGGTATGCTCGGCCGCTGCGCTCCGCAGTTCGTGGTGGAAAGCGACGGTTCGGTGTATCCGTGCGACTTCTATGCGCTGGATGAGTACCGCGTGGGCGATATTCGCGTCGATTCCCTTGAGGCAATGGCGACCTGTGAGACCATGCGCATGTTTTTGAACGAGCCGCGTCGCGATTGCGCGCGGTGCGCCGATTGCCCCTTTGAGGGCATTTGCCATCGCAACTGCAAGCGCCTGAACATCGCCTATTACGATGCGGGCTACTGCGGGCTGCGTGAGTTTTTGGAGTACGCCTATCCCGGCCTGCAGCGCGTGGCTCGCATGTTCACGCGGCGCTGATCCTGCCCGGGTTTTGCCTCGTCGTAGTTGTGTGGGGCTCTGCGCCCCTCCCGCCTTGACCACTCAATCTTCATCCCGTTCCCGTGAGTTTGGAGTTCCCTATGCCCCAGCAACCCAACGTTCTCCTTATCATGTGCGACCAGATGCGCGGCGACTGCCTGGGTATCGACGGCCATCCGGACGTGCAGACGCCCTACTTGGACACGCTCGCCGCCGACGGCATGCTGTTCGAGAACGCCTACTCCGCCTGCCCGAGTTGCATCCCGGCGCGCGCCGCCCTCTTTTGCGGCAAGACGCCCGCGGGCACGGGCCGCGTGGGTTACCAGGACGGTATCGCGTGGGAGTACGACCATATGCTCGCGCAGGAGATGCGCGACGGCGGCTACCAGACCGCCGTGGTAGGCAAGATGCACGTGCATCCGCCGCGTTTGGGCTGCGGCTTCGAGCACATGCGCCTGCATGACGGCTACATCGGCCACTACCGCAAGGCGAACCTGCCGTACTGGATGCACCAGAACGTCTCCGACGACTACATGCGCTTCCTCAAAAATGAACTGGGCGAATTCGCCGACGTGAACGGTTCGGGCGTTGAGAACAACTCCTGGATCACCCATCCCTGGGCCTACGAGGAGCGCCTGCACCCCACCAACTGGGTGGTGGACGAGTCCATCCGCTTTTTGGAGACCCGCGATCGCACGCGCCCGTTCTTCCTCATGACGAGCTTCGTGCGGCCCCACCCGCCCTTCGACGCGCCGCAGACCTACTTCGATCTGTACCGCGACATGGAGCTGCGCGCGCCTGCCGCTGGCGATTGGGATGACGCCGATGCCACCGAGCGCGATGGCATGATCTTGGACAGCGTGCACGGCTGCCGCGACGCCGAGCTGCGCCGCGAGGCCATGGCGGGCTATTATGCCTGCATCACACATATGGACCACCAGATCGGCCGGCTCATCACGGCGCTCGAGAACGACGAGACCTACCACGACACCGTGATCGTGTTCTGCTCCGACCACGGCGAGATGCTCTTTGACCACAGTCTCTTTCGCAAGGTGTTGCCCTACGAGGGCTCCGCGCGCATCCCCTTCATCGTGCACGTGGGCAAAAACGTCGATGTGCCGGGCGGCGAGCGCGTTCGCGGCGTGAGCGAGAGCACGGTGGAACTCATGGACCTTATGCCCACCATCCTCGAGGCGTGCGACCTGCCCGTGCCCGAGGGCGTGGAGGGCGCCTCGCTCATGGGCGAGCTTACCGGCGCCGCGCCGCTGAACCGTGCATACCTGCACGGCGAGCACAGCGGCAGCCGCGAGCAGTCCAACCAGTGGATCGTGACCCCGCATGACAAGTACATCTGGTTCACACGGACCGGGGTGGAGCAGTATTTCGACCTGGACGCCGATCCGCGTGAGGAGCACGACC
This sequence comes from uncultured Collinsella sp., assembly GCA_905197665.1. GTDB lineage: Bacteria > Actinomycetota > Coriobacteriia > Coriobacteriales > Coriobacteriaceae > Collinsella. The sequence continues at coordinate 44,816 of CAJJZP010000009.1, read as the reverse complement.
TCATCGACGCTCCGGAGCGCGCCGCGCGCATCGCCGTGCTCCGTGCCTGCCTGATTGAGGAGCTCGCTGGTCGCGAAGAGGGATATGTTCGTGACGGCGAGTTGGTGGCGGGACGTGCGCCCGCCGTTATGCTTGAGCGCCCCCGGCCCTCGCGCCTCCAACGTTAAGAGAAAGGCCTATCCATGGATATGAAGACGATCGGCATTGTGGTCGTAGTGGTTGCGGTCGGGTTCACCATTTACATGGAGGTCCAAAAGCGCACAACCTTCGCCAAGCTCGAGGCGTACCTGCGCGAGGGCGACCTCAACAACTACCTCAAGGTCCTGAACCGCCCGCTCACTAGCGTGCTGTACCCCAAGTACAACGTGCTTTTCATGCGCTTGAACGCAGCTCTTGCCATGGATGACGTCGAGGCATCCGAGCGCATCATCCGCGAGATGGGTTCGCTCAAGATGAGCGAGGAGCAGACACTCGCGCTGGCGGCAAAGGCGTTCTCCTTCTACGTGGAGATCGGGGATGAGCCCCACGCACGCGAGGTGCTCTCCTACCTCGAGGAGCACGGTGATCGCGAGGCTGCGCGTGCCGACCGTCGCACCTATGACGTCTTCCTCAAGGGCTCGTATGCCTATATCGACGAGATGGAGCGCGCGTTGTCGGAGGCGGCTGGCATGGAAGAGGCCCTGCTCTGCCAGATGCTCTCGGTTCAGTACGAGAACAAGGGTGACGAGGGGCGCGCCGCGTCCTATTGCGAGCGCGCTGAGCGGACGCTCGCAGCAGCCATGCCTGACAAGTAGGGAAGAGTCTAGGCGCTTCATATGCTAGCAATCGTATTCGCCATTGCGTTTTTCGCCTCTACCATCAGTGCCATCTGCGGTGTCGGCGGGGCATCATCATTAAGCCCGTGATGGACGCCGTGGGTGTCGCCGACGTGGCGACCATCAACTTCCTGTCCGGATGCACCGCGAGGACAACATCGGGCACTTCGCCATGAGCGTTTCCACCGCGCTGCTGCTCGACGTCGTCTACGCGTGCATCTTCAACCAGGATTACTTCGCTAACTACTAGCGGCGTGTCGAGACGGTGCGCGGGCCATTGATGGACTCGGCAGGCAGATTGGCGGGGACGCCTAGCCCTTGGCGCAACGGTGCTCCGCATGAGCGGCGTAAATAGGGACATATCGCGCAGCAGCGTTCGAGATATGTAAAAGTCCACAACCATACGCTGCGGTTTTGAATGATACGAACGCTTGCAATTCGTTGCATAGGGTGTTGCTCGATCGATAGGAGCTTGTTCGGATGGGTCCTCAATACATCTTGGTCTTCGCGGTATGCTTCCTGGCGTCGCTTCTGGGGCCGCTCTGTGGCATCGGCGGCGGCGTGATCATCAAGCCCGTGGTCGACGCGATGAACGTCATGAGCGTGAGCACGGTGAGCTTCCTCTCGAGCATGTCGGTGCTCATCATGTCGCTCTCCACGCTCGCGCAGAACGCGGCGAGCGGGCAGTCTGATATCGACGCGCGGGCGATGTCGCCCATCGCCGTCAGCTCCGCGGTGGGCGGCGTGATCGGCAAGATGTTGTTCAACCGGCTGGGGTCCGTGTTCCCCGACGCCGAGCTCGTCGGCGCGGTCCAGGCCGCCGTGCTCATCGTGCTCGCCGTCCTCGTGCTGGCCTACACGCTCAACAAGGCGCGCATCAAGGGCCTCAAGCTCGAGAATGCGTGGGCGCAGGCGCTCATAGGGTTCTGCGCCGGGGCGTGCTGGTCCTTCCTCGGCATCGGCGGCGGCCCCTTCAACCTGGCCATCCTCGTCTTCTTCTTCGCCATGGAGAGCAAGCCCGCCGCGCAGGCGTCGCTGTTCATCATCGCGTTCTCGCAGACGGCGAGCCTCATCTACACGCTGGCCACGGGCAGCGTGCCCGCGTTCCTCCCCGTGGTCCTGCTGGGCATGGCGGCGATGGCGGTGCTTGGGTCGGTCGTGGGGCGCCGCCTGCTGCGCCGGATGGACTCGGCGGCGGTCGATAAGCTCTACGTGTTCGCCCTCGTGCTCATCATCGTGATCTGCACGTACAATTTCATCCGGTTCTCGGTGCTCTAGTTCTTCGCCCCGAAACGGGATGCCGCGATAATGGAGCTGGAGCGCGGGCCTTCCTCTTCTGCCTTGAGGAGGTCGCCGTGTCCCGCTCGTCTCATGAGCGCCGATGGTGTTGAAGTCCTCTTGGCAATAAGTCGCGGCAGCGTCAGCCGCCAATTCAAAAAAGCCACAGGCGGAAGGCAAACCGCTTCAAAGCAAATTCACCCTCCAACAAATAGTGGATCCCCAACAAAGTCTTTAGCCTGAGCGAGCAGAGTTAAGCAGGCGTCAACGTGTCGTCTCCCAAGCCCGGCAGAGCAGCAACCTTAATATATTTCGCCGCCGCTCTGCCGGCCCCAGGCGACTCCACGCACTTTACCTGCGTAAACAATGTGAGTGAAATATGAATCTCGATGGATACGCCCGCAGCCGTGTATACTAAACAGCTGTGTGAAACCAGGGGAGTATTCTGGCTGGACAAAATGCCTGCTTAATAGGGTTGTCAGGTAGTCCGGGCGAAATACAAGGCTGGGGAGCACGTCGTGTAAGTAGTGGTCCTCTAGGGGCGTACGCTCGGTGGTGTACGCATTGTCCCAAGACCACGCGAGAGTTGGGATCATATCTTGATCAGCATGATTCTCGGCCGCAAGATTGGCATGACCCAGGTTTGGGACGAGGACGATAACGTCGTTCCCGTCACGGTCATCCAGGCTGGCCCCTGCGCTGTCTCGCAGGTTAAAACTCAGGCAACCGACGGCTATGACGCCGTCCAGATCGGTTTCGGCGACATCAAGGCCAAGAACGTGAACAAGCCCATGGCTGGTCACTTCGCCAAGGCTGGCGTCGAGCCTGTCCGCTTCCTTCGTGAGGTCCGCGTCGAGAACGGCGAGGAGCACAAGGTCGGCGAGGTCGTCACCGTCGCTGATTTCGCTGATGTCGAGAAGGTCGACGTCATCGGTACCTCCAAGGGTAAGGGCTTCCAGGGTCGCATCAAGCGCTGGGGTCAGCGCCGCGGTCCTATGACGCATGGTTCTCACTTCCAGCGTCACCCCGGTTCTATCGGTCAGTGCGCCTATCCTGCGCGCGTCCTCAAGGGCGTCAAGATGGCCGGTCACATGGGTAACGAGCGCGTTACCGTCAAGAACCTTTCCGTTGTCCGCATCGATGCCGAGCAGAACCTCATCTTGGTCAAGGGCGCTGTCCCGGGTGCCAAGAATGGTCTCGTCGCCATCCGTATGGCCTAAGGGCCCAGCCCATTTAGCCCAGCGTCATACCAAGGAGAACACTTAAATGGCAAAGTTTGAAGTAAAGAACAGCGAGGGCAAGAAGGTCGCCGAGGCCGAGCTCGCCGCTGAGGTGTACGGCATCGAGCCGAACATCCACGTTATGCACCACATCGTCAAGTGCCAGATGGCCTCTTGGCGTCAGGGCACCCAGTCCGCTAAGGGCCGCTCTGAGGTTTCCGGTGGCGGCAAGAAGCCTTGGCGTCAGAAGGGCACCGGCCGTGCCCGCCAGGGTTCCATCCGTGCTGCCCAGTGGCGTCACGGTGGCGTTGTCTTCGCCCCCAAGCCCCGTTCCTACGCTAAGCGTATGAACAACAAGGAGGTCAAGCTGGCTATGCGCTCCGCGCTGTCCGCCAAGCTGGCCGATGGCGAGCTCGTGCTCGTCGACGACTACGGCTTCGAGAAGCCTTCCACCAAGGCTGCCGTTGCCATGCTCAAGGCTCTTGGCCTTGAGGGCAAGCGTCTGACCATCATCGTTCGCGATGAGGACGTCAACGCCTACCTGTCGTTCCGCAATATTCCCAAGACGTTCATCATCACCGCTGACGAGGCCAACACCTACGATCTCGTCAACAACAACGCTGTGCTGATGCCCGCCGACATCGCCGCTCACTTCGGGGAGGTGCTTGCATAAATGACCGCCCACGAGATCATCATCCGTCCGATCGTGTCCGAGCGTTCCTTCTCCGGCATGGAGCAGAACAAGTACACGTTCGAGGTCGCCAAGGATGCTAACAAGTATCAGATCAAGGACGCTGTCGAGGAGATCTTCGGCGTCAAGGTCGTTCGCGTGAACACCTTGACGGTCAAGCCCAAGACCAAGCGCGTGCGCTATGTCGCCGGCAAGACCCGTTCTTGGAAGAAGGCCATCGTCACGCTGGCCGAGGGCGACACCATCGAGGTCTTTGGCAACCAGGCCTAAGACTCGCTGCTGTTGAGTGAGCTCATGCCTCCCAAATAGGGGAGGCGAGAGCTCAAGGTTTCGGGCGTATAAAATGGACACGCCCGGAACCGTGTATACGTCCGGTGTCATCGCACCCGAGGCAGAACCTCGAATCCCTGTCTGCGATGGCTAACGGATTCCTATTGAAAGGGATTGTAATGGCTGTAAAGCACCTTAAGCCGACCTCCGCTGGTAGGCGTTGGCAGACGATCTCCGATTTCTCTGAGATCACCTGCACCAAGCCCGAGAAGTCCCTTCTCGAGCCCCTGCCCAAGAAGGCCGGTCGTAACAACAACGGCCGCATCACCACCCGCCACCAGGGCGGCGGCGTGAAGCGTCGTTACCGCGTGATCGACTTCAAGCGCAACAAGGACGGCGTGCCCGCCAAGGTTGCCACGATCGAGTACGATCCGAACCGTTCCGCTCGCATCGCTCTGCTGCACTACGCTGACGGTGAGAAGCGCTACATCCTGGCCCCCAAGGGCCTCGAGGTCGGTCAGACCATCATGTCCGGTTCTGACGCCGACATCAAGCCGGGCAACGCTCTGCCCCTCGCCGACATCCCCGTCGGTACGCTCATCCACGCCGTCGAGTTCCAGCCGGGCAAGGGCGCTGCTATCGCCCGTTCCGCCGGTAACTCCTGCCAGCTGATGGGTAAGGAGGGCAAGTACGCTATCGTCCGTATGCCTTCCTCCGAGATGCGCCGCATCCTCGTTACCTGCCGCGCCACCGTCGGTGAGGTCGGCAACGCCGATCACGCCAACATCGTCATCGGCAAGGCCGGCCGTAAGCGTCACATGAACGTGCGCCCGACCGTCCGCGGTACCGTCATGAACCCTGTCGACCACCCGCACGGCGGTGGCGAGGGCAAGAACCACACCTCTGGTCGTCCCTCTGTTACCCCCTGGGGTAAGCCGACGAAGGGCCTTCGTACGCGCAAGAAGAAGAAGGTCTCGAACCAGCACATCATTCGTCGCCGTAAGAAGTAATTTCGGATACCGAGTTTTAGGAGAAAGCACTTATGAGCAGAAGTCTCAAAAAGGGCCCGTTCGTGGAGACTCGCCTTCTCTCGCGTATCACCGCGATGAACGAGGCTGGCAAGAAGGACGTCGTGAAGACCTGGTCCCGCGCGTCCACCATCTTCCCCGAGATGGTTGGTCACACCATCGCCGTCCACGACGGCCGCAAGCATGTGCCCGTGTATGTTACCGAGTCCATGGTTGGTCACAAGCTCGGCGAGTTCGCGCCGACTCGTACGTTCCGTGGCCACAAGGCCAAATAGGGGGTTAACCGTAAATGGCAACTAAGTCTATTGAAACTGAGGCCACCGAGGTTCGCGCCGTCGCTAAGTACGTGCGTGTTTCCCCCAGCAAGGCCCGCCTGGTGGTCGATCTGATCCGCCGCAAGCCTGTCGCTCAGGCCTTCGACATCCTCCACTTCTGCGACCGCGCCGTCGCCGTGGATGTCGAGAAGGTTCTCCGTTCCGCCGTTGCGAACGCCGAGAACAACAACGGTCTGCGTGCCGACAACCTGGTTGTCGCCGCTGCCTATGTTGACGAGGGTCCGACGCTTAAGCGCATCCGTCCCCGCGCCAAGGGTTCCGCTTCTCGCATTCTGAAGCGTACTTCCCACATCACCGTCGTCGTTGCTCCTCGAAAGGAGGCGTAAAGCTGTATGGGTCAGAAAGTCTACCCCACCGGCTTCCGTCTTGGCATCACCGAGAACTGGCGCTCCCGCTGGTTCGCAGAGAAGGATTACGCTAAGACCCTCGGTAACGATCTCGAGATCCGCAAGTACCTCGAGAAGCGTCTTTCCCGCGCAGCTGTCTCCCGCGTCGAGATCGAGCGCGCTGGCGACAAGGTGAAGGTCATCATCCTCACCGCTCGCCCCGGCGTTGTCATCGGTAAGAAGGGTGCCGAGATCGATACCCTCCGCACCGAGCTCGAGAAGGTCGCTGGCGTCTCCAAGGGCCAGCTCTCCGTCGACGTTGTCGAGATCAAGCGCCCCGAGCTCGACGCCAACCTCGTTGCTCAGTCTATCGCCGAGCAGCTCGAGGGCCGCGTTGCCTTCCGTCGCGCTATGCGCAAGGCTGTCCAGTCCGCCCGCAAGGCCGGCGCTAAGGGTATCCGTATCCAGTGCTCCGGTCGTCTCGGCGGTGCCGAGATGGGCCGTCGTGAGTGGTACCGCGAGGGTCGCGTGCCTCTGCACACCCTCCGTGCCAAGATCGACTACGGCACGGCTGTCGCCAGCACCACCATGGGCGCTTGCGGCGTGAAGGTCTGGATCTACCTGGGCGAGAAGCTCCCGGGCCAGCCTGTTCCCAACCCTGCACTCGAGGGCTCTTCCCGTCCTCGTCGTCGTAACTCCGAGAGGAGGGGTCAGTAGTGCTTGCCCCTAAGCGTATTCTTCACCGCAAGGTGCAGCGTGGCTCCATGAAGGGCCAGGCCAAGGGTAATACCGAGCTGCATTTCGGCGAGTTTGGTATCCAGGCTCTCGAGGCCCATTGGATCACCAACCGTCAGATCGAGGCCGCTCGTATTGCCATGACCCGCTACATGAAGCGTGGCGGTCGTGTCTACATCACGATCTTCCCCGATAAGCCCATCACCAAGAAGCCTGCCGAGACTCGCATGGGTTCTGGTAAGGGTAACCCCGAGGAGTGGGTGGCCGTCGTCAAGCCCGGCCGCATCATGTTCGAGGTCAAGGGCGTGCCCGAGGAGGTCGCTCGCGAGGCTCTGCGTCTTGCACAGCACAAGCTTCCCATCAAGACCAAGATTGTTGCTGCCAAGAACGCTGAGCAGCGCATCGAGAAGGAGATGGCTGAGGAGGCCGCTCTCGAGGCCAAGTGGGCTGCTGAGGACGCCGCCGCCGCCAAGGAGGAGAACTAATGAAGCCCGCAGAGATTCGTGAGCTCTCGGACGCTCAGCTCGTTGAGAAGCTGAAGGAAATGCGCGCCGAGCTCTTTAACCTTCGTTTCCAGATGGCCACCAGCCAGCTGGACAACACCGCTCGCGTCAACACCGTGAAGAAGGACATCGCTCGCGTCCTCACGGAGCAGCGCGCCCGCGAGATCGCAGCGGAGAAGTCCGCTGTCGCCGAGTAGGACCTAAGGAGAGAACATGACTGATTCGCGTAACTCGCGTAAGGTCCGTACGGGTGTCGTTACCTCCGTCTCCGGTGCCAAGACCATCGTTGTCACCATCACCGAGCGCAAGCGTCACCCCAAGTACGGCAAGATGATGACCAGCTCCAAGAAGCTGCACGCTCACGACGAGGAGTGCACGGCTGGCGTGGGCGATACCGTCCGCGTTATGGAGACCCGTCCTATGTCCAAGATGAAGCGTTGGCGCCTCATCGAGGTCGTCGAGCGCGCTAAATAAGCAGTCGCTCTTACGACTTGTACGTTTCCGAAGATGTGCGTATGCCTGGCTTGCATACCACGGGCCGTATAAAGGCTGCGCACCTCTCTTCGGTTCTTAGTTCGGAGGAACATCTACCATGATTCAGATGCAAACCATGCTGAACGTCGCCGACAACTCCGGCGCTCGCAAGATTCGCTGCATCAAGGTGCTTGGCGGTTCCAAGCGTCGTTATGCAGGCATCGGCGATGTGTTCATCGGTGCTGTCCAGGAGGCTACCCCTGGCGCCAACGTCAAGAAGAAGGACGTTGTCCGTTGCGTCGTCGTTCGCACCGTTAAGGAGATCCGCCGCAAGGATGGCTCCTACATTCGCTTTGATGAGAACGCCTGCGTTGTCATCAACAACGATGGTTCGCCCGTCGGCACCCGTATCTTCGGGCCCGTCGCTCGCGAGCTTCGTGACAAGAAGTACATGAAGATCGTCTCGCTCGCTCCCGAGACCCTGTAGTTAGGGGAGATATATGTATATCAAGAAGGGCGATAAGGTCCAGGTTCTCTCTGGTAAGGATCGCGGCAAGCAGGGCGTTGTCCTGCGTGCTCTCCCCGCCGAGAACAAGGTCGTTGTCGAGGGCGTTTCGGTCGTCAAGAAGGCCGTCAAGCCCAACGCTGCCAACCAGCAGGGCGGCATCGTTTCGCAGGAGGCTCCCATCGACGCCTCCAACGTCAATCTCGTTTGCCCCGAGTGCGGTAAGGTTACCCGCGTCGGTCACGAGAAGGACGGCAAGAACAAGCTGCGCGTCTGCAAGAAGTGCGGCCACAAGTTCTAAGCTGCCCGCAACAGTTAAGTTGCTAGCAAAGGCCCGGATGCCACGGCACCCGGGCCTTTTTCTATCCCCACTCGATGGCTTCGGTTCTGCCGTCCCGTCATTCCGGTTGCATCCAGTTTTCGGTGCCGTCTCGAATCGAGTGCCGCCAGGTGACACCCTGTCGCGTTTCGTCGGCTTCGGGGACAAAAGTCGGGACAACTCCAAAAACTATTTTCGAACTCAGGGCTTTGAGTTTTTGTTTTTGTCCCAAAGGGCGCGGCGGGATGCCTTTGGAGGCTCGATAGCGCCGAAAACGCCCGTTTTGAAACTTAAATGCCTTTTCGCGTGCAAGCCGCCAGCTGCAATAGGAAGTGAATCAACGCAGGTGGCTTTCAAGCAGTTTGCAAAACTGCAGGTCGCAGGTCTTCATTGCCAGTAGGAGAAATGAGTAGTCTCAGGTGGCTTGCCCATGAGTTGACGAACCGGATTTGAGATTACGCTGACGTCCGGAAACGCTTCGAGCACGGCGTTACGTTTTTGGGGTTTGGGCGTAGCCCCTGCACCCGCGAGCGCGGGCCTTAAGCCCGCCGAGAGGGTGACGCGTCGAAAACGAAGGGGAAAGAGAGAAGGGGCCGTCCCTATCATTCAGGTTGCGACCGAAGAAGACAAGGAGACCCCCTGAGCCTGAATGATGCCCCACAGACCGCGTCCGACCGAGCTCAAGCCGAGCTTTTCCTGACGTCCGCCTTCGCGGAGATGATGGCTGGATTGGCTATGGATTGGCAACACCTATTTGGACGATTCCGGGAGGGACGGCCCCGCCTTTCTGAACTCGACCGGCGACATGTAGCCCAGCGTCGAGTGGATCCTGAAGTTGTTGTACCAGTGCACGTAATCCAAGAGCTTGGCTCGGAGCTCGCGCGTCCCTCCTCGGTCCTTCGGAGTGGCCGACGATCTCCCCGTTGCAGAGGTCGACGAGCAGGCAGACGTAGTTCCACGACGTCCCGACGCGCACGCAGACCAAGTCGCTGCATATATGGGTGCACGGCGCCCTGCCGCCGAAGCCGCGCGCGACGACGTTCGACACGTCGGCCTCGTTGACCGCCCCGGGGTGCACCTTGAACCTCTTCCTGCCGTATGCGCCGGCCAGGCCGTTCTCCCTCATGATGCGGCAGACGCGGCGTCGGCTGACGGTAACGCCCGACCTCCCGGGCTACGCCTTGATCTTGCGCGATCCGTTCCGGCCCTTGCTGGCGGCGTGCGCCGCCGCGGCCGCCGTCGCCCCCGACATTAAGGTCCTCAAGGGCTGCGTCGTCTCCGGCGACCAGTTTGTCTCGCCCGCGGAACAGAAGGAGCGAATCCTCGCGATCTTCGGCGACCTGTGCTGCGAGATGGAGGGCTGCACCATCGCGCAGGCCGCCTATCTCAACGGCGTGCCCCTCGTCGTCGTGCGCGCCATCAGCGACAAGCCCTGCGCCGAGAGCCGGGTCGTCGACTACAACACCTTCGAGAAGAAGGCCGCCTGCGACTGCGCCCGCATCGCCGCGCGCATGGTTAAGCTTTAGGCCCTGCGCGCCGGGGCCCTTCTTTATGTTGGGACTCCGGCGCGCCGGGGCCCTTTCCAAAGCGAAGTGTCGAGCCGAAGTGTTGAGCGTCGGCCCTGAATGTTCAATGGCCGTTGTTTTCTGCCCCTCAAGTGGTGGACTTTTCCTCGGAGCTGTTGATTCCCCCACGCGCCCCCTTCCGTTCTCTGTTCTCCCCTTATACTCCTTGTACGAGGAGGTAAGAAGTCATGGACAAGACCACACAGGACAGCTTGGCAAAGAAACCCGTCGACATGAGGGACAGGATTCTCGAGCATCTCGAGGCCCTCACCTCTGCCGTCTCGCTCGACGACCTTGCCCGTCTGTCCACCTCCGACATCGCCGAGACGCTCATCATCTCCAGGAGCCTGGCGAGCCAGTACCTCAACGACCTTGTTCGCGCCGGTCTTGTGGTTAAGGTGGCGGGCAGGCCTGTCCGTTATTTTCATCGCCGCGCGTTCCAGAAGCGTTTTCAGGTAAAGCTCTCTGCAAGCGAGTACGCCTCGCTCGCCGACCTCATCCAGGCGACGGGAATCGCCGATCACCGCGACTTCGCGCGTGCCGTGGGCTTCGACATGAGCCTCAGCTCCGTTGTCGAGCAGTGCAAGGCTGCGGTTCAGTACCCTCCGTTTGGCCTGCCCATCCTCTTGAGCGGCGGCGTGGGTGTCGGTAAGTCTTTCCTTTCTCGCCTTGTGTACGAGTACGGCAAGAACCAGGGCTTGCTGTCCCGCGACTCCTCCTATGTGCGCATCGACTGCGCCGGGGTCCCGGACGCCGCCTCGTTCAACGGGCTTCTTGACGAGTCGATCGCGAAAGCGCGCGGGGGTGTGGTCTTTGTCAACGGCATCGAGGCACTCTCTCCCTCTGCGATGGAGCACTGCCTTGCGACGGCCCTCGGGCTCGATGCCTCCCAGGATGCGCCGCGCGCTCGCCTCGTTCTTTCGACGACGCTATCCGCCGATGACCTGAAGGTTTCCTCGGCCTACAGCAAAATGCCCATCTGTGCCCGCGTCCCCTCACTCAAGGAGCGGACCCCCGAGGAGCGCGAGGATCTCATCTTGAGCTTCCTGCGCAGCGAGGGGTGCCGAATCGGTTCTGATGTGAAGATCAGCCGCGGCGCATACCGTTGCCTCGTGAACGCGGACTTTTCCGATAACATCGCCGGCTTGCGCGCCTGCGTGACGAACTGCTGCGCCAAAGCGTTCCTCAATCGCGAGGGCGACTACGTCGTCGTTCGCCCGTATCTTCTTCCCAGCGGGCTCCTCTCCTCCGCGCAGATCGATCAACAGCCCGACGATGGCGTTCTGATCGACGCGTCTCTGGATGCCGCCGAGAGCACAGGGCCGGTCGAGCAGGCGCTCGATGCCCTGTGCTCCCTCGATGAGCGATTCTGCGCCGGGGAGCTCTCTGTCTCCGAGCTTGTCTCGCAAGCTGTCTCCGCTGTGCGCGGCGTTGAGGATCACTTGATCTTCGACCACGGCGTCGCCTCCTCGAGGTCGCGCGCCTTCGAGCGCGTCGTGGGCGCGGTCCTTGCCGACGCAGGCTCTTCTTATGGCATCGAGCTTTCGAGGAAGGTCGCTTTTCTACTGGCCCAGGAGATTTGCCTGCAGTTGTGGCCGGGTATCGGCCTGGCTAAGCGAAAGTCTGCCTGCGCGGAGCAAATCTCCCATCTCCTCGGTGCCGTGACCTCCGAATTGCCGTTTGCCTCGAGTGTCTCCGATCAGGTCGCCGCAGACGTGGAAGGGGCGCTGGGAATCTCGCTCGATCACTTCACGAAGACGCTTCTGACGCTGTGCGTCGCATCGGAGTCTCGCGATGCGAAGGCCCTTCGGACGCTCTGCGTCATCTTGTCCCACGGCTACTCAACGGCGACGAGCATCGCCGACGCGGCGAACCGTATGCTCGGCATGCATGTGTACGAGGCTGTCGACATGCCCTACGACCAGCAGCTGAAGGACATCGTCGGTCCGCTCCAGCGCCTCGTCGACCGCCATTCCTACTGCACCGGGGTCGTGTTCCTCGTCGACATGGGCTCTTTGGAGGAGGCCTATAAGGCCCTCGAGAACGTTACCGACTCCACTATCGGCGTGGTGAACAACGTCTCTACCGGTCTTGCGCTCGAGATCGGGGTCGGGCTGCTCGGCGGCAAGTCCATCGCCGAGGTTCTTGGCGATGCGACCGCCGCGTGCGTGACGCACTGCAAGGTGATCGAGCGCGTCAACCGTGAGGACGCCATCGTCTTCTGCTCCGAGTCCGGGGTCGACGCCGCGGAGAGGATACGCCAGCTCGTCTCGCAGAGCCTCCCGCGCACCATAGGCGCGCGCCTGCTCACGAGGCCCTTCAAGCAGCTCGTCGCGAACGGGTCGAACGACGCCGTTTTCTCCGAGCACCGCGTCTGCGCCGTCATCGGCACGGGAGACCCCGGGGTCGCCTCCGTCCCCTTCGTCGCCCTCGAGGACATCATGTCGACGGCGTCCGCCTCTAAGGTTGATGCCGTGTTCGGCAGGTGGCTTGACGCTTCCGAGCTCTCTTCTTTCCACGAGAAGCTGCTCTCGAACATGACGCTGCAGAACGTCATCCGCTCCATCACCATCCTCGACCCGGAGCGGCTATTCCATGAGATCGAGAGCGCCGTGCACGAGCTTCAGCGCAGGACAGGCGAGAAGATCGGCAGCAACGCCATCATTGGGCTCTACGTTCACCTCTGCTGTCTCGTCGAGCGCCTTGTTACCAGAAACCCCATTGAGACCTACGTTGGCCAGGACCGCTTCGAGGAGGAACGCGCCGATTTCATCGAGTCCTTCAGGCAGAGCTTCTCGAGCATCTCGACGCGTTATCGCGTAGAGGTTCCCGTAAGCGAGATCGCATATGTCTTCGACTACATAAGCGTGAGCGCCGCCCCGGCGCGAGAAGAGCGCCTCGGCTCCTCGGACCTCCTGCTCGACGAGTGACCTTCCCCGCGCCGCCGCAAGCTGACCGCGCGTCCTCAATAATCCGATAACCCCTTGCCCGGCGCGAATCCGGATAGCGCCGAGGCAGTACCGAACGCAAAACTTCATTTGATAGGAGCAAACATGAGTGTTGTTATGGCACGAATCGACAATCGCCTGCTTCACGGCATCATCGTGACGCAGTGGGCCCCGGTGTCGGGCGCGACCCGAGTCATGGTCATCGACGACAAGGTCGCCGGCGACGAGGTCCTGAAGTCCACCATGAGGATGGCGCGCCCCGCGGGCATGGCCGTTTCGATCATCTCCGAGCAGACCGCGCTCAAGAACTTCGCCGCGGGCAAGTACGACCGCGAGAAGGTCTTCGTCATCGCCAAGGAGCCCGAGACGATGCTTCGCCTGGTCGAGTCGGGCGTCGAGCTCCCGTCGCTGGTCGTCGGCGGCTCGCTCGTCAAGGAGGACGGCATCCAGCTCACCCAGCGCGCCTACGCCTCCGCCGAGAACGTCCAGAGCTACAAGGCGCTCATCGCCCGTGGCGTCAAGGTGACGGCCCAGTTCGTGCCCGCCGACAAGCCCGTCTCCGTCGCAGACCTCATCTAAGGGGGAAATATGGTCAACTTCACTATCCTGCAGGTCGTCCTTTTGACCCTGCTGGCCTTCATCAAGCACGTGGACTACTACGGCATCCCGATGATCTTCGTCAATTACGCCGTTTTCTGGGGCCTCATCACCGGAGTCGTCATGGGCGACTGGAAGACCGGCCTTGTCATCGGCGGCACCATTCAGCTCATGCAGCTCGGCGTCGCGGGCTTCGGCGGCTCCTCCATTCCCGACTACGGCACGATGGCCATCATCGCCACCGCCTACGGCGTGACCCTGGGCTCCGACACGGGCCTCGCCATCGGCCTGCCGGTCGGCATGCTCGGCATCCAGCTCGACGTCGTCGCCAAGATCCTCAACGGCTTTGTCGTCGAGAAGTCCCAGAAGTTCTGCAACGAGGGTAAGTTCAATCAGATGAACGCCATCCTGTGGGTCTGCCCCGCGCTCTTCGGCCTGTGCGCCGCCCTGCCCGTCTTTGTCTCCGTGACGCTCGGCCAGCCCGCCGTCAACTGGCTCCTCGAGGTCATGCCCCAGTGGTTCCTCTCCGGCCTCACCCTCGCCGGCAAGATGCTCCCGGCCGTCGGTATCGCCATGCTGCTCCGCTACATGCCAACCGCCAAGTACTTCCAGTACCTGCTCGCCGGCTTCTTCCTCTCGGCCTTCCTGAACGTGCCCATCATCGGCGCCGCCATCGTCGGCGTTGCCCTCGCGATTGCGTTCTACCAGCGTGCCGAGAGGGACACCGAGCTCGCCGCCCACGCTTCCGCAGACGCCTTCATCGGAGAGGATGAGTAACCATGGAAAACGAGAACATCACCGCCGTCGCCGAGGGCAAGCCCTCCGGCTACAAGGTCACCAAGAAGGACCTGCGCAACGCGAACTGGCGCTGGCTCATGAGCGTGTGCACCTTCAACTACCAGACCCAGCAGGGCGCCTCAGTCGCCTACGCCCTCTCGCCGGTCCTGAGGAAGATCTACACGAACGACGAGGACTATAAGCAAGCGCTCAACAACCACTTCCGCTACTACAACACCCAGCCTTGGCTCGCCGCCATCATCCTTGGCGCCTGCGTGGCCATGGAGGAGCGCGACGGCCTAGCGGCGGCGGACGCCGTCCAAGACCTGAAGATCGGCACCATGGGACCGCTCGCCGGCGTTGGCGACTCCCTGCTCATGACCATGATCCCGACCATCATGGGCTCCATCGCCGCCTACATGGCCATCGAGGGCAACCCCGTGGGAGCCGGCATCTGGTTCGCGCTCATCCTGGCCATCTTCTGGGTCCGCATGCACGCCCTCGAGTTCGGCTACAAGCAGGGCGTGAAGCTCGTCACCGACTTCAGCGAGAAGCTTCCCAACCTCACTGCCGCCGCCTCCGTGCTCGGCCTCACCGTGGTCGGCTGCCTCATCGCCTCGGTCATCGGCGTCACCTGCCCGATTAGCTTCAGCTTCGGCGACGTCGCGATGGAGATTCAGCCGCTGCTCGACAAGATCCTGCCTGCCATGATCCCCGCCGCCATCACGGGAAGCGCGTATTACCTTCTTACCAAGAAGAACGCGAGCATGACGGCCCTCATCCTCGTGGTGATCGTCCTCGCGATGGTCGCCTCCGCCGCCGGCATCCTCGCCTAGCTTCGACCCAAGAGATTGGTGAATCAATGAGAAAGATAGTTGTGGCGAGCCATTCCCTTCTCGCCCAGGGCTTCAAGGACACCCTCGAGTTCCTTACGGGTAAGGGCGACGCCGTCAACGCCGTGTGCGCCTACGTGAACGACAACGGCGAGGGGCTCGACGCGGCGGTCGAGGCGGCTCTTTCGGGCACTGACGAGGTCGTCGTCCTCACCGACGCGTACGGCGGCAGCGTGAACCAGCGCTTTTCCCGCTTCGCCTCCGACCGGATCCACGTGATCGCGGGTGTCAACCTCCCGCTCGCCATGACGGTCGCGCTCGCGCGCCCCGACGAGAAACTCGACTTCGACGCCCTCGTCAACGAGGCGCGCCAGCAGATCATCTACGTGAACGGTGCCAGTTCCGCCGAGTGCGACGACGACGAATAGAGGAGGTCGACGATGAGAGAGTTCCTTAAGGACGTGTGGATGCACGGCGGTGAGGAAAGCCGCGCCATCACCCCCGAGAACATCACGGGCGAGAAGGGCCGCGCCGCCATGTCGGCCAGCCACCTCGGCGTCGGCCGCAAGGGCTCGTGCTGCGTGCCCCTTGAGTCCGGCGAGACCATCACGCTCGCGGACATCGAGGGCCCCGGCATCATCCGCCACATCTGGATGACCGTCCCCGACAAGACCGCCGCTGGCAGCTTCGTCATGCGTGACCTCGTGCTGCGCTTCTACTGGGACGACGAGGAGACCCCCTCGGTCGAGTGCCCTGTCGGCGACTTCTTCTGCAACGGCTTCGGTGAGCGCGCCATCGTCAACTCGATGCCCATCTGCGTGAACCCGACGGGCGGCATGAACTGCTACTTCGAGATGCCCTTCAGGAAGCACGCCAAGGTCACGCTTACGAGCGAGCACCCCGGGTTCATTAAGTACATCTTCTACACGTTCAACTACGCGCTCACCGACGTGCCGGACGACGCCATGTACTTCCACGCCCGCTTTAACCGCGAGCGCAGCACCCGCAGGGGCGTCGACTACACCGTGCTCGACGGCGTGCGCGGCAAGGGCTACTACGTCGGCACCTACATGGCCCTGTGCGCCCTGGAGCGCTATTGGTGGGGCGAGGGCGAGATGAAGTTCTTCCTCGACGGCGACGAGGAGTTCCCCACGGTCACCTCGACGGGAGCCGAGGACTACTTCGGCGGTGCCTGGGCCTTCCTCGACAGGCCGCCCCACGCGCTGCCCGAGGCGCAGTGCTTCAACACGCTGTTCGCCGGCTACCCGTACCGCTCGACGCGCGACGCCACGCGCGACCGCTTCAGCGCGGGCAAGCCGAACCCGAATCCGATGCTCGCGACTAACGACGACGCGCTGCCCAGGCACGGCCTCTACAGGTGGCACCTTCCCGACCCGATCTCGTTCAAGGAGGACCTGCGCGTGACATTCCAGGACCTCGGCAACGACGACATCAAGCTCTACGAGCGCGAGGACGACATCTCCACCGTCGCCTACTGGTACCAAAGCGAGCCGCACGCCGTGCTCGCCCCGTTTGCCGCAAGGCAGGACCGCGTGCCCAGGTAGGGTCGCCTCGAAACATGCCAACGTTATGGGCGCCCGCGGTTGACCATGGCTGCGGGCGCCCCTTTGCAAGGAGGATCACATGAGCGAAAAGCAAATGAGGCTCGGCGCCCTCGAGGCCGGCGGGACCAAGATGGTCTGTGCCGTGGTGTCCGGCGACGGCGAGGTCCTCGACCGTATGGAGACCCCGACGCTTGCGCCCGCCGAGACCGTCCCGCAGATGATCGAGTGGTTCGCCGCCCGCGATGTGGACGCGTTGGGCATCGGCGCCTTCGGCCCGACCTGCGTCGACCCCGCCGACGAGCGCTACGGCTCCATCCTGCAGACCCCCAAGCTCGCGTGGCGAGGCTATGGTCTTCGCGCCGCGTTCGCCGACGCCCTCGGGATTCCGGTGGCCTACGACACGGACGTGAACGTTGCCTGCCTCGGCGAAGTGGTCTTCGGCTGCTGCAAGGGGCTCGAGGACGCCGTCTACGTGACCATCGGCACCGGTGTGGGCGCGGGCGTCATGTGCGCGGGCAGGCTCCTTCACGGCATGCTGCACCCCGAGGCCGGCCACATGCTGGTAAGGACCCGTCCCACCGAGGAGGGACGCTGCGTCTGCCCGAGCCACGCGAACTGTCTCGAGGGCCTCGCCTCCGGCCCCGCCATCGCCGCGCGCTGGGGAAAGCCCGCGGCCGAGCTCGCGGACAACGATGAGGTGTGGGCGCTCGAGGGGGATTATCTGGGGCAGATGTGCGCGAACCTCGTGCTCATGTACTCGCCTCGCCGCATCGTCCTCGGCGGCGGCGTGATGCACCAGGAGCAGCTCTACGGCATCGTCCGCAAGAAGACCCTCGAATATCTGGGTGGCTACATCCAGACCGCCGAGCTTAAGGACATGGAGAGCTACATCTGCGCCCCGGGCTGCGGCGGCGACCAAGGAATCCTCGGCGCGGCCGAGCTGGCAAGAAGGGCGCTCGCGTAACTTGCGCTCTCTCCGCCATACAACGCGTTAAGAAAAGACGAGCGCTTCTTGCCAATTGAGCGGCAAGAAGCGCTCGTCTTTTGCATTTGTTTTTGGGGCAGGACGCCCCGCCTCCGCTAGAGTCCCTGGACCGCCACACCCACGAGGTTTGGACCGGTGTGGACAAGAAACGCGGGGCTGATGTCGGAGCGGACGACCTCCACCGCGTTGGCCACGCGCTCGCACAGGGCCTGCTCCATGCGGTCGTAGAGGTCGGCGTGGGCCGAGGTGCAGCTCGCGGCAAAGCGCACCTTGGGGTGCTTCTCGACGATGGCGGCGATGAGCTTGATCTCGGTGCGATGCGGTGCTTGCACAGCCATTTCGTGTGCGCGAGGCTGTTGGCTTTCTGGGCCACAGCAATCACCTTCCCCCTAGCATGATGACCTGAACAATCCTCATGCTAGGGGGAAGGTTTTTGTCGCGTAGCGGAAATTGGCCTCCACCCGCTGAGCGGGTGGTTTTCTATGCCGCGCGTGCCGTGCGGCACGGACTAAAGTCCATGAATAAAAACGAGGAAGGCCACGTCCGGCCTCCCTCGCAAAGAGTCTCTGATTGCTCCCACTCATTGGGGACAGACTTACATGAGTGATTGCACTTATTGGGGACAGACTTAAATGAGTGCTCTTGAAATGCCGGCGCCTGGGGACGTTCTTTTTCTGTCTGCAGTTTGGGACGTTCCTTTTCTGTCGGCAGTTTGGGACGGTCCTTAGAGCTGCAGCGCGCCATAAGCGACGAGGCGAAGCGGATCATCCTGTCTTTCGAGTTCTAAGCAGAATTCTCCGTCTCTGAGTAATGATTAGTGCGCATTTGTGCGTATCTGTGTGCGTAGGATTGCGTGGCTATGCGTGTATAAGCGCCGTCTGCGGCTGTATTTTGACCATTTGGCGGTTATATACGCAAAAGTACGCACATACGCGCTAATTTGTGCGAATATAGAGACGGCAGAAATGTTAGACGCTCCATGACCCAGGAGGCACATAATGGCAGATTCCAAGCAGGTTCCACTCGACGCCGCGGCGGCCGCAAGGGCGGCGTTCGCCTCGGTCCAGGATCAGCCGTTCCCCGACGATATTTTTACGGCTCCCGAGCTCCGCTGGGCCGTGATCGGGTGCGGTGTTATCGCCAACCAGATGGCTCAGTCCCTCGCTCTTGCCGGCCGCAAGCTTGCGGGCGTTGCCAACCGCACGCTCACCAAGGCTCAGGCTTTTGCTGAGCAGTATGGCATCGAGAAGGTCTATGACACGGTTGAGGACCTCTACACCGATCCTGACATCGACGCCGTCTACATCACCACCCCGCACAACACTCATATCACCTATCTGCGCGCCGCCCTGGCGGCCGGCAAGCACGTGCTCTGCGAGAAGGCCATCACGCTCAACTCCGCCGAGCTCGATGAGGCCCGCGCCATTGCCGCCGATCACAACGTGGTCCTTATGGATGCCACCACGGTGCTCCACATGCCGCTGTATCAGGAGCTGCGCCGTCGCATGGATGCGGGCGACTTTGGCCGCATGAACCTCGCTCAGCTCAACTTTGGCAGCTATAAGGAGTACGGCGACCTGACCAACCGTTTCTACAATCGCAACCTCGCCGGCGGTGCCATGCTCGATATTGGCGTGTATGCCCTGTCCGTTATGCGCCTGTTTATGGCGAGCCAGCCCGCCGAGGCAGTTTCGCTGGGCAACACCTGCGAGACTGGTGTCGATGTCGCGGGCGGTATCGTCTGCCGCAATGCCGAACAGCAGCTGGGCGTGGTGAGCCTCACGCTCCACTCCAAGCAGCCCAAGCGCTCGGTCATCAGCTTCGACAAGTGTTACATCGAGGTCAACGAATATCCGCGTTCCGATCACGCGACCATCGTGTGGACTGCGGACGGCCACCGCGAGGAGGTCCATGCCGGCACTGAGGCTTACGCCCTTTGCTATGAGATGGCCGATCTAGAGAAGGCTGTTGCCGGTGACGACTCCAAGCGCGAGCTTCTGAGCTATGCCTCTGATGTAATGGAGCTTATGACCAAGCTTCGCGCCGACTGGGGAGTCGTGTACCCCGAGGAGGACTAAGCGATGCTTGCGGAGGATAGGCTCAACGCGATCGTGTCGATGGTGCAGCAGGCCGGCTCGGTAACGGTGCCGGAGCTTGCCGAGGCCCTGGGCGTGACAGCGTCTACCATTCGGCGCGATCTGCAGACGCTCGACCGCGCGCACCGTATCGCCAAGGTGCACGGAGGTGCGACAAGTCTGGAGCGCGCGCACGTGACGCGCGACCTAACGATCAGTGAGCGCAGTGATCTCCATAACGACGACAAGGAGCGTATCTGCGCCCGTGCGGCGGCGCTCGTGGAGCCCGAGAGCTTTGTATACATCGACTCGGGTTCGACGACGCTCAGGCTCATCGAGCATCTTCCGCATCTCGAAGGGGTAACCTATGTGACTGATTCCGTGCTCCATGCTCAGCATCTCGCTTTGCGCGGCATGCGTACCGTGGTGCTGGGCGGCGAGCTCAAACCCGAGACCGAGGCGCTCGTTGGCCCCGATGCCTTGGCAACTCTAGAACGCTACAACTTCAACTGTGGCTTTTGGGGTTCCAACGGCATTGCCGCCGAGCAGGGCTTTACGACGCCCGATATCGAGGAGGCACAGGTCAAGCGCATCTCGATGCGCCATACGGCCAAACGCTTCGTAATCTCGGATGCCAGCAAATTTGGCATGGTGGCGCCCGTCAAGTTTGCGGACTTCCGCGACGCAACGATTATCACCGCGGGTGAGGTGCCCGCCAAGTACCAGGCGATGGAAAACGTCATCACGGTCTAGCAACGGGGCGAGGCCAAAACCAGTTAGTTTTCTCAATAGAAAAGCGGCAACGTCCATTACGGGCGTTGCCGCTTTCGTTGTCTGCCGGTTTTGTCTAAGTCTGTAACAACTAGACCGTTAAAAGTGGGCCAGGTGTTACAGATTGAGATACTTCCGAACCGCGCCGTCCCTTTGTCTAAATCTATAACATCTGAGGCTGATTTTGCCGAGTTACTGTTACAGATTGAGATTTTCCTTTGAGGGGGATTCGAATGTCTCGATCTGTAACAGATAGACCGGAAAATGGGTTCTAACTGTTACAGATCGAGACGTTTTGGGACCGCGGCTGAGTCATCGTGGCGGCTTGACGTTTGACCAGATAAAACCTATCAAAATAAACCTGTCCCTTTTTTGCAGGATTTAGGGCTCCCAGGGGCAGGGGGCTTCGATGTGGATGTGCTCACCGGTTACGGGATGCGTGAAGGACACGCTGTGGGCGTGGAGCATCAGGCCGCAGGGACGCGGCGTGCCGTACAGGTTGTCGCCTACCAGGGGATGACGCTCGCTCGCCAGATGCACACGGATTTGGTGCTTGCGGCCGGTGAGCAGCTCGACATCGATATACGAGCGCGTGGGCAGGCCACGACGGCTCTTAAGACGCTTGAGTACCTTCACGCGCGTTTGAGACGGCTTGCCGCTGGCGCCGACGCGCATCTTGCGGCTGTCGTGACGGTCGCGGGCGATGGGCTTGTCGATGAGCTTTTCGTTCCAGTCGATCTTGCCCTCGGCGAGCGCCAGGTAGTGCTTTTCGAACGCGTGGTCTATGATCATCTGGTCAAAGGCGGGCTGCGTCTGCTTGTCGAGTGAGAACAGCACCACGCCGGTGGTGTCACGGTCCAAGCGGTTGAGCGGCTGCATATCGGTCGCGGCAAAGCCGTCGCCCATCGCCAGCAGCAGGTCGCTGGCGTAGTCGGTGAGCGTGCGCTCGCCGGTGCCGTCGCCGTGGACGATCATGCCGGCGGGCTTGTCGATGGCCATGAGCCAGGCGTCGCAATAGAGGACTTGAGGTTCTTCGTTCACGTGTAAGCCTTTCGGTTAGCTAATTCCCACAAACATGCAGCCCGAGGTGGCGCCGCGCAGGCGGGCGGCCGGCTTGCGGCCGGCTTGAGCCGCCTCGACAGCGCGACGGACGCGAGCGACGGCACGGCCAATCTCATCGGCCTCGAGCAAGGTTCCGTCGACCATAAGACGGCGCACGTCGGCATCGAGCAGCTGCGGAACTTGCGGCGTGAGGTCGATGGGGTAGGCGTCGTACAAGCGTGAGCGGCCGTGGATGTCGGTACGCACCGGCATGACCTTTCCGTCGATATTCTTGAGCGAGAGCTTGCGGGCACGCAGGCGGCAGTTGGCGCAATCGTGGATGCAGCCGTTGGCAACCTGCAGAATGCAATGCTCGCTTGTCATGACGCGCGGGCGGCCAAAGACGGTGATGCCCAGAGCCGCGGGCGCGGCGGCGCCGAGCGAGACAATCTCGTCGAGCGTGATCTCGGGCGAGAGCCAAAACGCGCCGGCTCCGCGTTCGGCGAGTGCCTCCATGCAGGGCGTGTTGTGCACCGGCAGGCAAGAGCGAATCTCGGCCGTGGCGCCAACCTGGGCGGCCAGGGCAAGCTCAGAGATGTTGCCAATAGCGACCGTGGCGCCAGCAACAACCCATGGGTCAACGCGGACGTGGTCAACGGCGCGGCAGACCTCATCGAGCACGGGTACGATGCCCTGCTCAAACGTATCGGCGGGGGAGAGCTTGGCCGCATCGAGCGCGTCGGTGGTCATGTAGATGCGCGTTGCACCCTCCGCGCGAGCGGCCTCGGCGGCCTCGAGCGAGGTGACGGTAGCGCAGATCTGCGGCTCATCGCGGTAGTGCTCGGGCGCGGGGCGGGAATCATTGGTGACAGTCGCCGGTAGCTCGAGCGTGCGGGCGCGCTCCTCATACGGTGCCAGAATGGCCTCTTCCAGCGCCTTACAAGCGGCGGCGCGCACCTTGTGCACGGCGGAAAAGCCCATGCCGCAGCCCTCATCGAGCGCCACCTCAAAGCTCGCGGCCTCAAAGGGAGAGGAGCCCATGCGCCCGACGTGCTCAACCAGATCGGACGCCTCGACCGCACGGGTCTTGGCGGCCTCGACGGTGAAGCCCGTGGCGGTGGCGGTGAGCGCGGGGTCGTCACAGCAGGTGAGTGTGACAGTAAACGGCTTGCCCAGGCGCGCCACGACGGACACATCAACAGCGCGGCGGCGCAGCACATCGCGCTTGAGCGCGGCGCCGGCGGCGTCGATGGCACGCTGGCTGCGAATCACGCGGACGCGGCAGCCCTCGGGCATACTACGGGGCACGCGACACTCGATAACATCGCCGGCAGCGGCATCATCGGCGGCAATGGTGGTCAGGAACTGGTCAAACTCGTTATCGTGGCGAAGCTCCAGCAGGTCGCCCTTGCCCACGGGCTCAAACAGCTCAATGCGGGCGATGGCGGCGCGGCGACGGCGGTCGTCGGGCTTAAGGCCGCGCACATCGCGGTTGGCCGGGCGGCTGCCCAGCACCGTGCCCACGATCTGTCCGCGGTTGTTGGAACGCTCATAGCTCATCATCTCGTCGCCCGAGGTGCCGTCCTGATAGGCGTGCGTAAAGTCGCGGTTAAAGCAGCGCTTGAGCTGGCGCTGACGGGCGGCTTTCTCGTCCTTGGCAACGGTGGTTCCGGCCAGCATGTCATCAATCTGATGACGATACACGTCGACGATGGAATACACGTAATCGGGCGCCTTCATGCGGCCCTCGAGCTTGAGCGACGCGGCGCCGGCGTCATACAGGCGGCGAACAAGCTGCGAAGTGTTGGTGTCGCGCGGGCACAGCGCGCGCTCGCGACCGGCAGGGGAGAGCGAGCGGCCGTTCTCGTCGATCAGCTCGTAAGGCAGGCGACAGGGTTGAGCGCACATGCCGCGGTTGGCCGAGCGGCCCGCCATGGCAAAGCTCGAAAGCAGACACAGGCCAGAGTAGCAAAAGCAGATGGCGCCATGGCTAAAGACCTCAAGGTCCACATCGGGCGCGGCATCGTGAATGGCGGCAATCTCGTCGATGGAAAGCTCGCGCGAGAGGGTCACGCGGTCGGCGCCCTGCTCGCGGCACCAAAGGGTTCCGCGGTCGTCGTGGATGTTCGCCTGGGTCGAGATATGCGTCTCGATGCCGGGCATGGTGCGCTTGACCTCAAAGAACAGGCCCCAGTCCTGGATGATGAAGGCGTCGGCGCCCAGCGTGGAGCAGCGATGGATGAGCTGCAGCGCATCGCTCATCTCGGATTCCTTGATGACGATGTTGACCGTGACGTAGACGCGCGAGCCGGCCAGATGCGCGGCGCGGCAGGCCTGCTCAAAGGCCTCGTCGGTAAAGTTGGTGGCCTTGCGGCGTGCGTTGAAGCTGCCCATGCCGCAGTAGATGGCGTCTGCCCCGGCGGCGAGCGCGGCGGCAAAGGGCTCCGGGCCTCCGGCGGGGGCCAAGAGTTCGGGTCTGCGGTTGGTGGTTCGACTGGCGGTTGCGGTCATATCCTGCCTTTCAAAATGCTCAGATACTCAAAAGTATAGTGGTGCCGTCGCGGCAGGCGATGCCCGTGCTCTAAGCGGGATAAAGTCTTCAGCAGCTTGGACTGGCTGCTTCACATGAGAACCGTTCAGCGGTCCGGGGAAACCGTTGGGCGATAAAATATTCTCGCAACGTGATAATAATCTTGCATCGCGCGGAAACCTTGAGTACTATCCCAATCAAGCGCGGTGTTCAGACCGAACTGTGCCTCCCGGTGTGAACGCCGCGCTCCCGTTCCCTTTTACTTGTAAGGAGAAAAACATGAGCAAGACCGTCGTGTCTTCCGATAACGCACCCGCAGCCATCGGCCCGTATTCCCCCGGTATCCAGACTGGCAACATGGTGTTTCTGTCCGGCCAGCTGGGCATCGATCCCGCGACCGGCAAGCTGCCCGAGGGTGTCGAGGCCCAGGCTAAGCAGTCCCTTGCTAATGTCGAGGCCCTGCTGACCGCTGCCGGCGCCACCTTTGCCGATGTCGTCAAGACCACAGTCTACCTGGCTGACATTGCCGACTTCGCTGCCGTAAACGAGATCTACGCCTCCAAGTTCGAGGCCCCGTTCCCCGCGCGCAGCGCTTTCCAGGTTGCCGCTCTTCCGGCTGGCGGTCTGGTCGAGATCGAGGTTGTCGCCGCTCTCTAAGGTGTTGGTAACAACTAAACATGACATGCAAAAAGACCCTGCAGCGCGTGTGAACTGCAGGGTCTTTTGTCAAGCGATGCGACAAAAATGATCCGTTTCCCTTCGTCCCCAAGGGATCACGTTTAGCCCTCCTTGCGAACTTTTTGCAGGTAGCGGTAGACGCTGGGCTCCGAGATGCCCAGCGCGGTGGCGGCGCAGGCCACGGCGCCCTTGAGCATAAACACGCCGTTGCCGTTGAGGTGGCGAATGACGTCCACGCGGTCGCTCTGGCCAAGCGACGCTACATCCAGCCCGCGCGCGCTCAGCAACTCGGCAATGCTGCGGTCGATGAGCTCCTGGGTGGACTCCGAAAGGCTTTCGACCTCGATAGGGGCGGGCTCCGTGCGCGTCGGCGCTGCGTCGAAGCACGCCATGAGCTGCTGCGCCATGGCGTTGATGGAGCGTACGGTCGAGAGGTCGGTGTTGACGCAGAGCATACCGACGATCTCGTCATTTTCGCGGATAAAGAACGTCGCGGACTCCAACGTCTTGCCACCGGCACCGCGCCCCTCGTAGCCCGTAATAAACGGCAGGTCGCGATACTTGGGGTCGTGCATGATCTTGAGCGCCAGATCGGTGGCGGGACCGCCGACCTTGCGGCCGCTCACGATGCCGTTGCGAATATCGACGATGGCGTGGTCGGGATCCGAGAAATCGTGCAGGACGATCTCGCTGTTCTTACCGAGTATCTGCTCCAGGAAATCGACCATCGGCAAAAAGCGACGTACGGTCTCGTTCACGGGCAACTCCTTTGGGTGAAATCGGAAGGTTCATAACAATTTTTTCTCATGGTAACACGCTACTCTTCATCTCGTATATCCGCAGGTACATTGCGTAATACAGACGAACGGTAGGAATTTGGCGGTAAACGGTTGACCAAAAGAAAAGTTAGATGTTATTTTGACCAGACACTTTCCTGACCTGCGGAAATGCATTATCTCAGCTGAAGAATAGTCTGATAACAAAAAATTATTATTGAGAATGAGAATCATCTTTAATACGATATGCAACGAAGGCACAACCTCAACCCCGCACTGCGTCACAATAGAGCGTTAGATGCGAAACAACTATTTCGAGGATTGGTGGTCAAATGACCCAGGAGACGGTTACGAACGGCACTGAAGCCCTGTTCACTCGTGAAGGCATGCCTCCCGTTAAGGAAATGATCCCGTGTGCCCTTCAGCACGTACTGGCTTCGTTTGCCGGTATCATCACCCCGGCTGTCATCATGGCCGGCGTCTACGGCTTTAATAGCCAGCAGAGCACCGACATCATTCAGGTTGCGCTCATTCTTTCGGCAATCGACACGGCCCTTCAGGCCTTCGCTCCCTTCCGCCGCATCGGCGGCGGCCTGCCCATCGTCATGGGCGTCTCGTTCGCGTTCCTGCCGGCCCTGCAGGCCATGGGTGCCTCGGGCTTTAGCTTTGGTGCGCTGCTGGGCGGCGAGATTGTCGGCGGTGCCGTCGCGGTCCTCTTTGGTCTGGCCTACAGCAAGATTAAGTGGCTGTTCCCGCCCGTCGTGACCGGTACGGTCATCTTCTCCATCGGCGTTTCGCTGTATCCCACGGCCGTCAAGTACATGGCCGGCGGCATGGGCACGCCGCTGTGGGGCACCCCGCAGGCCTGGTGCGTCGCTCTTATCACCTTCGCCGTGGTCTTTGCGCTCGCCAACTTTGGCAAGGGCACGCTCAAGCTGGGCTCCGTGTTCTTTGGCATGATCGTTGGCATGATCGTCTCCATCCCCTTCGGCATGATCGACTTCTCCAGCGTCGCCACCGCTCAGGTCTTCGCCCTTCCCAAGCTCATGCCCTACGCGCTCGAGTTTGATCCCGAGGTCTGCATTACCCTCGCCGTCGTGTTCCCCATGGTTGCCATCCAGGTTATCGGCGACGTCTCCGCCGCCTGCCTGGGCTCCATCGACCGTATGCCCACCGAGCGCGAGCTCTCCGGCGCTATCGTGTCCCAGGGCCTCACTTCTATGGTCGGCGGCCTGCTGGGCGGTCTTCCCACCAGCGCCCTTGGCCAGAACGTGGGCATCATCTGCTCCAACAAGGTCGTCAACAAGTGGGTCTTTGTGATCATCGCGGCCGTCTTTGCCATCGCCGGTCTGTTCCCGCAGCTCTCTGCCGTCCTTTCCGCTATCCCGCAGCCCGTCATCGGCGGCGCGACCGTCGGCGTCTTTGGTACCATCACCATGAACGGCGTGCGCATGTTCACCCGCGAGGGCCTCACGCAGCGCACTACCACCATCGTCGGTACCTCCGTCGTCTTTGGCCTGGGTATCTGGATGGCCAGCGGTTGCCTTGCCGGCGAGGGCATGCCCACCTGGGTGTCCACCGTCATCGGCTCCAATGCCGTGACCCCCACCGCCATCATGGCCATCGTCCTTAACCTGATCCTTCCGCAGACGCCGGTCGTGGCTCAGCACATCGATGCTGCCAAGGACGCTGCCGTGGATCTGGTCTTGCCCGAGAGCAAGAAGTAACCACTTCGGTGCTATTCGTCGGCGGACGCATCGCCTCGTCCGCCGACGTCATGCGGCGCCAAGCCGCACTTCAAAGGGTTTGTCCCTTTGGTGAAGCGTTGACGGGAGAGGGCCCGTTTCCGGTGTAGGCCGGCGCTTCGCACTCCGCCATGTCAGAGGTGTCAAACCCCGCCCCTGATGTCGAAGGGAGCATCCATGCTTCTGGTCGCTAACGGTTCCGTCTTTACCCGCAACGCTCAGACCCCGTTCATTCCAAACGGTGCGGTCGCCATAGACGGGGATACGATCGTCGAAGTGGGCCCCGAGTGCGAGCTCAAGGTCAAGTACCCGGATGCCGAGTACGTCGACGCCCAGGGCAACCTCATCATGCCCGGACTCATCAACTGCCACACCCACATCTACTCGGGTCTGGCCCGCGGCCTTGCCATTAAGGACTGCAACCCCACCAACTTCCTGGAGAATCTTGAGCAGCAGTGGTGGAAGATCGACGACAACCTGACCCTCGCCGGCACCAAGGCCAGCGCCTACGCCACGATTCTTGACTCCATCCGCGATGGCGTCACCACGATCTTCGATCACCATGCGAGCTTCTGCGAGATCCCGGGCAGCCTCTTTACCATTAAGGACGCCGCGCAGGAGCTGGGCATGCGTTCGTGCCTGTGCTACGAGGTCTCCGACCGCCGCGGCCAGGAAAAGTGCGACCAGGCCATTGCCGAGAACGCCGAGTTTGCCCAGTGGGCCGCCAAGGAGCGTCGCGATAACGACAACCACATGATCGCCGCCATGTTTGGCGGTCACGCCACCTTTACGCTGTCGGACGAGACCATGGACAAGATGGCCGAGGCCAACAACGGCCTGACCGGCTTCCACATCCACGTGTGCGAGGGTATGAACGACGTGTGGGATTCCCGCCTCAACCGCGGCGGCATCAGCCCCGTCGAGCGCCTGCTGCAGCACAACCTGCTGGGTCCCGACACCATGCTGGGCCACTGCATCCACGTGACGCCCGCCGAGATGGATATCGTCAAGGAGTCCGGCACCTGGCTCGTTAACAACCCCGAATCCAATATGGGCAACGCCGTGGGCTGCGCTCCCGTGCTCGAGTTCTTCCGCCGCGGCATCCCCGTGTGCATGGGCACCGACGCCTACACTCACGATATGCTCGAGAGCCTCAAGGTCTTCCTGATCATCCAGCGCCACAACGCCGCTATGCCCAACGTGGGCTGGTGCGAGGCCATGACCATGCTCTTTGAGAACAACGCCAAGATGGCGAGCAAGTACTTCGATCGCAAGCTCGGTGTGCTCGAGGCTGGCGCCGCCGCCGACGTCATCGTCATGGACTACAAGCCCTTTACGCCGCTGAGCGAGGAGAACATCGACGGCCACATGCTCTTTGGCATGATGGGCAAAAACTGCCGTACCACCATCATCAATGGCCGCGTCCTGTACAAGGATCGCGAGTTCGTTGGCATTGATGAGGACAAGATCAACGCGTGGACCATGGCTGAGTCCAAGAAGCTCTGGAGCACGCTCAACGATCGCGCCTACTAATTACAAGTAGATTCGCGCGCGTCGGATGTTTCGCCGCATCCGACGCGCGTATAGGCGACCTCCGCGGGGTCGCCGGCGCTGTGCTAGCGCTACACCGTATTTGCGCCCGCCGCGCGGTCTCGCCGGGCGTTACAGAGAGGAGCTCACTATGAGCGACATCATGAGGCCGATCCCGTTTTCGCAGCTGATGAACTGGATCATCGAGGAGCACAAGACCCAGGACGCCATCTTTGGCGTGCGCAAGATGGTCACGACCAACCAGGAGGGCGCGCTTCCCATTTTTGACGAGCGCATCGAGACTCCGTTTGGTCCGGCCGCCGGTCCCAACACGCAGCTGGCTCAGAACATCGTGGCCTCTTATGTGGCCGGTTCTCGCTTCTTTGAGCTCAAGACCGTCCAGGTTATGGACGGCGAGGAGCTCTCCAAGTGTGTGAACAAGCCCTGCATCGTGGCGCAGGACGAGTGCTACAACTGCGAGTGGTCGACCGAGCTCGAGGTTCCGCAGGCTTTTGCCGAGTACGTGAAGGCATGGTTCGCCTGTCACCTGATTGCCCGCGAATACGGTCTGGGCAGCCCGGATGGCTTTGTCTTCAACATGTCCGTGGGCTATGACCTCGAGGGCATCAAGAGCCCCAAGGTCGACGCCTACATCGAGGGCATGAAGGATGCCAGCGGCTCCGACGTCTGGAACGAGTGCCGTGCCTGGGCTCTCGCTAACCTGGACAAGTTTGAGCATGTCGACGCCGCGTTTGTCGAGTCCATCCCGGCGCGCGTCTCCAACTCCATTACCGAGTCCACGCTGCATGGCTGCCCGCCGGCGGAGATCGAGCGCATCGCGACCTACCTCATCACCGAGAAGGGCCTCAACACCTACATCAAGTGCAACCCCACGCTGCTGGGCTATGAGTTTGCACGTCAGCGCCTCAACGAGCTGGGCTTTGACTATATCGTCTTCGATGACACACACTTCCGCGAGGACCTGCAGTGGGTCGACGCCGTGCCCATGTTCGAGCGCCTGATTGCCCTGTGCGCCGAGCGCGGCCTGGAGTTTGGCGTCAAGCTCACCAACACCTTCCCCGTCGACGTGACGAGGAACGAGCTGCCTTCCACCGAGATGTATATGTCCGGCCGTTCGTTGTTCTCGCTGACCATCGAGGCTGCCCGCCGCATTACCGAGCAGTTCGATGGCAAGCTGCGCATCAGCTACTCCGGTGGTGCCACGGTCTACAACATCCGTGCCCTGTATGACGCCGGCATTTGGCCCGTCACCCTGGCGACCGACGTGCTCAAGCCCGGTGGCTACGAGCGCTTTAGCCAGATGGCCGGCGAGTTTGCCGACCTGGATGGCAAGCCGTTTGAGGGCGTCTCGCTCGAGGCCGTGACCGCGATCCAGACCGATTCGCTCACCAACCCGCTCTACAAGAAGCCGTTGCGCCCGCTGCCCGATCGCAAGGTCGCTGGCAAGAGCCCGCTCAGTGACTGCTTTACCACGCCGTGCCGCACGAGCTGCCCCATCCAGCAGGACATTCCCGCCTACCTGGCGGCTGTTGACGAGGGCCGCTACGAGGACGCACTCAACATCATCATCGAGCGCAACGCCCTGCCGTTCATTACCGGCACCATCTGCCCGCATCCCTGCGGCCGTGCCTGCGAGCGTGCGTTCTACGAGCCCGAGGGCGCCCAGATCCGCGCCAGCAAGCTCAAGGCCGCCCGCGAGGCCATGACCGCCGTGCTGCCCAAGCTGCGCGCCCAGGCCATCGCCAACGACGGCGAGCGCAACGTTGCCGTTATCGGCGGCGGCCCTGCCGGTCTGGCGACGGCGTTCTTCCTGACGCGTGCCGGCGTGCCCGTCACCATCTTTGAGGCCCGCGACTCGCTCGGTGGCGTGGTCCGTCACGTGATCCCCGAGTTCCGTATCGCCAGCGACGATATCTCCCACGATGCCGAGCTCTGCCTGGCCTTTGGCGCCAAGGTTCAGCTCAACGCCCACGTGGAGTCCATTGACGAGCTCAAGGCCCAGGGCTTTACCGACGTGGTCGTGGCCACCGGTGCCTGGATGCCCGGCTCTGCGGGCCTGGGCGAGGGCGCCGAGCTCGATGTGCTGGAGTTCCTCGAGGCAGCCAAGAAGGGCGAGAAGCTCGAGCTGGGCGAGGACGTCGTGGTCATTGGCGCCGGCAACACCGCCATGGACGCCGCCCGCGTGGCCAAGCGCCTGGCTGGCGTGAAGAACGTACGCCTGGTGTATCGCCGCACCAAGAAGCAGATGCCCGCCGACGAGGAAGAGCTCGATCTTGCTCTTGCCGACGGCGTTGAGTTCTGCGAGCTGCTGGCGCCCAAGGCACTCAACGGCGCCGTGCTGACCTGCGACGTTATGGAGCTTGGCGAGCCGGATGCAAGCGGCCGTCGCAGCCCCGTCGCCACGGGCGAGACCGTCGAGCTTTCCGCCACCACGGTGATCTGCGCCGTGGGCGAGGGCATCGATGCCAGCCTGTACGATGCCGCGGGCGTCGAGCATGACCGTCGTGGCCGTCTTGCCGCCACCTCCACCGGCGTCGAGGGCGTCTGGGCTGCCGGCGACTGCCGCCGCGGTCCGGCCACCGTGGTCGAGGCTATTGCCGACGCCGCCGAGGTCGCCCGTGCCATCGCCGGTGTGGACTTTAACAAGTACACCGACTGCAACGAGCAGGCCGGCCGCGAGGACACCTGCTACGAGCGCAAGGGGACGCTCTGCCGCGACAAGCGCAACTGCACCAAGACCCGCTGCCTGGGCTGCGGCTCGGTGTGCGAGGTCTGCTGCGACGTGTGCCCCAACCGCGCCAACGTGGCCATTAAGGTGCCGGGCTTGGACAAGCACCAGGTCGTCCACGTCGATGGCATGTGCAACGAGTGCGGCAACTGCGCCGTGTTCTGCCCCTACCAGGAGGGTCGTCCCTACAAGGACAAGCTCACCCTGTTCTGGAGCGAGGAGGACATGGAGAACTCCGAGAACGAGGGCTTCCTGGCCGTGGGCGAGGATCACTTTAAGGTCCGCGTCGCCGGCACGGTCCGCACCGTCTCGGTCGATGCCGTCAACACTGGCCTTCCCGAGGCCGTCCGCCTGACCATCAGGGCTGTGCGCGACAACTATTCGTACCTTCTTAAGAAATAGGCGAGTCTCTTATGGCCAAATCCATTCAACATAACGTGGCCTACGTTGCCTGCGGAAGCGGTTGCGCCTCCGCAGGCGGCGACGCCCGCTGCAGCGAAGGCTGCATTGGCTGTGGTGCCTGCGTCACGGCCTGCCCCCACGGCGCCATTGCGCTGGTCGATGGCATCGCCCGTGTGGATCGCTCCAAGTGCACGGGCTGCGGCCTGTGCGGCATGGCGTGCCCGCAGCGCGTGATTGCCTTCGTTCCCGGTTATCAGAACATCCTGGTGCGCTGCAATAACACCGATAAGGGCGCCATTGCGCGCAAGATCTGCGACACGAGTTGCATCGGTTGCGGTATGTGCGCCAAAAAGTGCCCCGCCGGCGCTATCCGCATCGAGGACAACTGCGCCCATATCGATGGCGCGGATTGCTTGTCGTGCGGCATGTGCGCCGTCGTCTGCCCGCATGGCGCCATCCACGACCGCACCGGCATCGCCGCCGGCGTGTAGAAGGGAATCACCATGGCACAGGAATTCACTTTTACCGTTAACGGTGTCGAGCACACGACGACGGAGAATAAACCACTGCTGCGCTATCTGCGCGACGACCTGCACATTCACTCCGCCAAGGACGGCTGCTCCGAGGGCGCCTGCGGCACCTGCACCATCCATGTGGACGGTGCGGCCGTCAAGGCGTGCGTGCTGACCACCGCTCTTGCCGCCGGCCGCAACATCGTGACCGTCGAGGGCCTGCCCGAGGACGTGCGCGAGGCCTTTGTGTACGCCTTTGGCGCCGTGGGCGCCGTGCAGTGCGGTTTTTGCATTCCCGGCATGGTCATGGCGGGTGCGGCGCTCATCGCCGAGGACCCCGAGCCCACTGAGGAGCAGATCAAGTACGCCATTCGCGGTAACGTCTGTCGCTGCACCGGCTACAAAAAGATTATCGAGGGCATCTCGCTGGCCGCTGCGGTGCTCCGCGGCGAAAAGCAGATCGACGAGGACCTGGAGCGCGGCGATGACTACGGCGTGGGCAAGCGCGCCTTCCGTATCGACGTGCGCAAGAAGGTGCTCGGCGAGGGCAAGTATCCCGACGACATTGACGAACTCGATCAGCCGGGCTTGACCTATGCCAGCGCGGTGCGCTCCAAGTATCCGCGTGCCCGTGTGCTCTCCATCGATACCTCCAAGGCCGAGGCCCTGCCCGGCGTGGTGGGCATCCTGCGCGCCGAGGACGTGCCGGTTAACCAGGTCGGCCACCTTATCCAGGACTGGGACGTCATGATCGCCCAGGGCGATATCACCCGCTGCGTGGGCGATGCCATCGTGCTGGTGGTTGCCGAGGACGAGGCGACGCTCGAGAAGGCCAAGAAGCTCGTAAAGATTGACTACGAGCCGCTGGAGCCCGTGCGCAACATTGTCGAGGCCAGGGCCGCCGACGCCCCGCGCCTTCACGACAGCTTCTTTGCCTTTGGCAACACGGTGGAGCTCAAGGACAACGTGTGCCAGAGCCGTCACGTGACGCGCGGCGACGCCGCCAAGGCGCTGGCGGAGAGCGCGTTTACCGTGACGCAGCGCTTTACCACGCCCTTTACCGAGCATGCCTTCTTGGAGCCCGAGTGCGCCGTCGCCTTCCCGTACAAGAACGGCGTCAAGGTGCAGTCGACCGACCAGGGTGCCTACGACACGCGCAAAGAGTGTGCCCACATGTTTGGCTGGGACAACGAGCCCGAGCGCGTGGTCGTCGAGACCATGCTTGTGGGCGGCGGCTTTGGCGGTAAGGAGGACGTTTCGATCCAGCACCTGGCCGCGCTCGCCGCATATAAGTTCCAGCGTCCCGTGAAGTGCAAACTCACGCGCGCCGAGTCGCTCGCGTTCCATCCCAAGCGCCACGCCATGGACGGCACCTTTACGCTGGGCTGCGACGCCGAGGGCAACTTTACCGGCCTGGATTGCGAGATCAATTTTGATACCGGCGCCTACGCATCGCTGTGCGGCCCGGTGCTCGAGCGCGCCTGCACGCATGCCGTCGGCCCCTACAAGTACCAGAACACCGACATTCGCGGTTTTGGCTACTACACCAACAACCCGCCCGCCGGCGCGTACCGCGGCTTTGGCGTTTGCCAGTCCGAGTTTGCGCTCGAGAGCCTGATCGACCTGCTGGCAGAGAAGGTCGGCCTGGATCCGTGGGAGATTCGTTACCGAAACGCCATCGAGCCGGGCGAGGTTTTGCCCAACGGCCAGATTGCCGACTGCTCCACGGCGCTGAAGGAGACGCTGCTCGAGGTCAAGGATGCCTACTATGCGCATCCCGGACACGCCGGTATCGCCTGCGCCATGAAGAACGCCGGCGTGGGCGTTGGCCTGCCCGATGCCGGCCGCTGCAAGATTCGCGTCGAGAACGGCGTGGCCGTGGTCTATGCCGCCACGTCCGACATCGGCCAGGGCTGCAACACCGTCTTTTTGCAGGACGTTGCCGAGGCGTGCGGCCTGCCGCTTCGCTGCATTGCCAACGGCGAGTGCTCTACCGAGAACGCTCCCGACTCCGGCACCACGTCTGGCTCGCGTCAGACGGTCGTGACCGGCGAGGCCGTGCGCGGCGCCGCCTTCCTGCTGCGCGATGCCATGCTTGGCGTCGAGGCCGGCAAGCCTGCGCCTGCCACCCCGGTGAGCGCCCATGGTGACGGCGTCAAGATCGAGTACGACGACGGTCGCGCCTATCAGCTGCGCACGCAGGAACTCGTCGCCGGCCAGGGCATGCATCCCCAGGATTCCGCGACCGCCATCAAGGCGCTCGAGGGCTGCGAGTTTGGCTACGTGTACCTGGAGCCGACCGACAAGCTGGGCGCCGACGTTCCCAATCCCAAGAGCCACATCTGCTACGGCTTTGCCACGCATGTGGTCATTCTGGATGATGACGGTCGCGTGAGCGAGATCTATGCCGCGCACGATTCCGGCAAGGTGGTCAATCCCATCTCCATCCAGGGTCAGATCGAAGGCGGCGTGCTCATGGGTATGGGCTATGCGCTTACCGAGGACTGGCCGCTCAAGGACTGCGTACCCCAGGCAAGGTACGGCACGCTCGGACTGTTCCGTGCGCCCGAGATTCCGGATATCCACGCCATCTACGTGGAGAAGGACGAGTTGCTGCCCGTGGCATACGGCGGCAAGGGCATCGGCGAGATCGCAACGATCCCCACGGCGCCCGCCGTGCAGAACGCCTATCGCGCATTTGACGG
This sequence comes from uncultured Collinsella sp., assembly GCA_905197665.1. GTDB lineage: Bacteria > Actinomycetota > Coriobacteriia > Coriobacteriales > Coriobacteriaceae > Collinsella. The sequence goes on along the minus strand of CAJJZP010000009.1, from coordinate 9,533 downwards.
CAAGCTGCGTCCGGATCTGCCCATGGTGGATACGCCCTACAGCCGCGCCCGTCACCGCGGGTAGGGTAGAGCGCGGGCGGCATTACTGACGGGCTGTCCGCGCTCACCATCAACTGCATATGCTGCGTCTTTGGCCCCAGCTCCATCGTGAGCTGGGGCCTTTTGTTTGGAGCGGAGGCGGCATCCCAGATTTCGGCTCCAGAGTGGAATGCGCTTTCCGGAACGGCCCTCAACCGGAAGCTGTATCCCGGAACCAGGCTCCAGAACGGGGTACATTTTCCGGAACGGTCCACGTGCGGTGGTGTACCGCCCCTTTTGCGTGCGCCGCTTGTCGAATTACGTTATAGCTAGCTATATTATAGGAAGGTATAATATAACTAGCTATAACGTAAAGGAAGGATGGCCCTATGTTTATCGGAAGAACAGCGGAAATATCCGAGCTCAATCGACTGTATGGCACGGGCTCCTTTGAGATGCCTGTGATTTACGGCCGCCGTCGCGTAGGTAAAACGCGTCTTATCACAGAGTTCATCCAAGGCAAGAAGGCTATTTACTTTCAAGCTCGTCGTACTAACGCAGAGGCAAACCTGCACGGCTTTAGCCAGGCGATACTTGCGGGCTCGGTTGGTGCTGCGGGTGTGTCGTTTCGTAGTTTTGACGAGGCATTCGATGCATTGGCCACCATGGCCCGCACGGAACGTTTGATTGTCGTGATTGACGAGTATCCCTATCTCGCCCAATCGAATCCCGAGATCAGCTCGTTGTTGCAAGATAAGATCGATCACTTGTACAAAGAGACCAAGCTCATGCTGATTCTATGCGGCTCGTCTCTTTCGTTTATGGAGGAACAGGTGTTGGGCTACGAGAGCCCGCTATACGGTAGGCGTACGGCCCAGTTTAAGATCATGCCGCTCGATTTTACGACGACCCTCGGCCTGTGGCAGAGCATGGGTCGCGAAGACGCTGCGGTTTGCTATGGTATGACGGGCGGCATTCCTGCATATATCGAGAAAATCGACCCTGCCGCACCGCTCAAGGACAACATCAAACGTCTTTTTCTTACTCCTACAGGCTATCTCTTTGAGGAGCCGAGTAACCTGCTATTGCAAGAGTGCCGCAATCCCGAGCAATATGATGCGATCGTGCAAGCAATTGCTCAGGGGTGCTCGAAGATCTCGGAGATTGCGAGCTCTACGGGAATCCCTGCGAGCAACGTAAAGAGCTATGTGGATAAGCTGGCGTCGCTTGGGATCGTCGAGCGCGAGCTGCCCCTAAACGAGACGAGCAATAAGCGAGCCGTGTATCTGCTGAGCGACCATATGTTTAGGTTCTGGTACAAGTTTGTTCCGCAGAACATTGGACTGATTCAAAACGATATGGCCGAGATGGCGTATAAGCGCATTGAGCCGCACATATCGGATTACATGGATACGGTCTTTGAGCTTATATGCAGACAATACGTGTACGAACTCGCGCGCGCGGGCCAGCTCGATGTGGTTCCGGCGAGCGTCGGGCGCTGGTGGGGGACGGATAATCGCACGCATACGCAGGAAGAAATCGACTTGATTGTTGACGATGGCGAGGGCGCTGCGCTGTTTGCGGAGTGCAAATGGCGCAATGAGCCGGCGGGCGAAGACGTGCTGCAAAAGCTCGTATACCGAAGCGAGCTCTTTAGGCGGCAGCACAAAAGCTATGCGATCTTCTCGAAGCGCGGCTTTACGCAGGGATGTCGGGATGCCGCAGAGAGTAGGGGAGATACCAAGCTGATTTCGTTTGCCGAGATGTGCGAGCGGAGATAACCAAGCGCGCTCTGATGTAATGCTCGGAATGGGTTGCGCTTTCCTTTTGCGACCTTTGGCGGAAAGTGCGTTCCAGATTTCGGCTTCAGAATGGGATGCCGTTTCCGGATCGGCCCTCAGGCGGAAACTACGACTCGGAATTTGGCTCCAAACCGGGATGCGCTTTCCGGATCGCCCTTCAAGCGGAAGCTCATATGTTCAAGAAATGGGAGGCAGCTCATCGCGAGCCGGGGCCTTTTGTTTGGAGCGGAGGCAGCATCCCGGAATTCGGGCAATCCGGTGGTCAGGGGTTGAGCGAGCGTCGCGCTAAGGATGTCAAGCGTAAAACCTTCAATGAAAACAGCGTAAAAACTACATCTGTAACGGCGTAAAAACTACATTGAAAGTAGCGTAAAATCAGCATTGAGAATGGCGTAATTTCGCATATCGCGTGATAGAGAGGGACGGCCGTCTATGGATGCACCAAAGAGATTGACCCAAAAGGGATATAGGCCCCGGCTCATAGAGGAGCGCCTCGACACCCTTATGCGGGCGTTTGGCTGTGTGGAGATCAACGGCCCCAAATGGTGCGGCAAGACCTGGACGGCGCTCTCTCGCTCGGCAAGCGTCTCCAGGCTCGATGAGCCTGCGCAGCGCGCGGCGGCAGAGGTTGACCCAAGCCTGGCGCTCATCGGCGATGCGCCACACCTGGTCGATGAATGGCAGGAGGTGCCCGAGGTTTGGGATGCCGCCCGGCGCTTCGTGGACGCGAGCGGCAACGAACGCGGGACACTTTTGCTCACGGGCTCGACCGCGCTCAAAAGCGAGGAGCGCAGCCATGTTCGTCATTCCGGCACGGGTAGGATCGCCCGTCTGTCAATGCGCCCCATGACCCTGTGTGAGTCGGGCGACGGCGAGCCGCTCGTGTCACTGGCAAGCCTCTTTAAGGGCGAGGGTTTTGCCCCTCAGCGTTGCGAGAGCACGGTGGATGACGTCGCACGCTGGTGCTGCAGGGGCGGTTGGCCTGCAAACCTTGGGCTTTCGGAAGAGCTTGCGCGAGAGACGGCAAGCCAGTACGTGCACTCGGTGCTCGACGTCAACGTGCTGGATGAGGGCATGTCGCCCGAGCTTGCACACGGCCTTTTGCGAGCTCTTGCCATGAACGAGAGCCAGGCTGTCACGTACAAGACGCTCGTAAAGGACGCCTCGTACGGTGAGGCGGGCCCCGACGAGAGGACCATCGCTGCGTACTTGGACCTCTTCAACAGGCTCAAGCTGACCGAGGACCTGTGCGGATGGGAGCCGCCCATGCGCTCGAAGGCCCGCGTTCGCGTGCGCCCCAAGCGCTACTTCTGTGACCCGTCACTTGCGGCGGCGTTGCTGGGGGCTACCCCCGAGCGGCTGCTTGGCGATATGCAAACGCTGGGGATGCTCTTTGAGAACCTCGTTCTGCGCGACGTGCGCGTGTTCCTTTCCACCTACGGCGGTGTTGACAACAGTGTCCATTATTTCCGAGATGAGAAGGGCCTTGAGGTTGATCTGATCGTTGAGCACGACGGGCGCTGGGGAGCCATCGAGGTCAAGCTGAGTGATGCGAAAGCAGACGATGGAGCGAGAAATCTCAAGGCGCTGGAGAGGAAAGTGCTCTCCAATCCTGCCGCCCAGAATGCCGCGCCGGCGTTTTTGGCGGTCGTGGTTGGAAAGGGGAGCATTGCCTACACACGCGACGACGGCGTGGCGGTGATCCCCGTGGCGGCACTTGGGGCGTAGTGGTTTTGCGGGGCGTGCCGTGCTTCCTTTACCGAAAATCCATTTGGTAAACCAGATGCTCGCGGATAGAATAAAGTCGACGGCAGCCCAAGTAGTGAAGAGCTGGGCAGCGCCGTTGCTTGGTCAAGAGGTCAGTGCCTTAATGGCAGCGACTTGTTATGCTTCGAATGCTGCTTGAGTGCCTCGGAAAGTTCGATAAGCGCCGTGAAGAGCAAGACCAAAGCAACCAAGAGCTCTATGGGCTCTGATGGGCCCGGGATGACCTCTGATTCAAGTCACCGGGCCTCAATCTTTTTCATGCATTTGAATAGAGCGGGCGACTCTCTTGGGGCCGTCTGCATGGCGTGTGCTTGGCGCATGGTATTGCGCCCCGCTTTCATGTCCGCACGGGCGCCTATCCTTACGGCAATGTAGCCGCCTATGTAGCAAGCGGCAGGCAACGGAGAAAGGCCCAACCGTGTCAGCTGAAAAGACGCCGGGTATCTCGGCTATCGATACGACGAACTTTGCGCGCCAGATTGTGCTGGACTTTGAGTTTGCGCCGGTGCCAAAGCAGCGCCAGCGCCGTGGACTGCGCAATGAGATTATCGAGGTCGGCGCCGTCAAACTCGATTACCACGGCAACGTTATGGGCGAGTTCTCGCAGTTTGTGCAGACGGAATTTACCGAAGGCGTTGCGTTTCCCGTCCGCGAGCTCACAGGGATATCGGCCGTGGACACCGCGATGGCCGATCCACTCTATGTGGTGATCAAAAGGCTCAGTGATTGGATCGGTCGCTACTCCGCCCAGGTGGTCTGCTGGAGCGGGACGGACCGTCGACAGCTTTTGACCGAGTGCCAGGCAAAGCACATCGACCTTTCCGCATTTCCTACGGACTGGGCCGACCTGCAGGCGTTTTACACCTCGATCATGGACGTGGGCAGCCACGGGTGCGTCTCTTTGAGTGACGCGGCAACGTGGTTTGGCATCGAGTTTGACGAGTCGACGGGTCACGCCCACAGCGCCCTGGCCGATGCGCGCGTGACCGCCAAGCTGCTCAAGCAGATGATGGACGGGGACTATCACGTGAGCCCGCGCGCCCAGGAAGTCCGCCAACGGTGGGGGATGGGCGAGCGAGCTCAGACGCGCCTTTCCAGCAAGTGCCCCGGGCTGGGCGATCTGCTGCTGAAGCTGAAGGCGGAGGGGAGGTAGGGGGGACTCCGGGAATGACCTCTGACTCAAGTCAACGGGGCTCATTTTGCTTTCTCTGGAGCTTTCTCACGGGGCTGACTTTACTTCGTCTCATTTCGTATAAAGCAGCTGCTAGATTGCATGATGATGATAAAATTAATCAATTCAACATCAGCAGCTGTCGCTTTGCGCGATGAGGGGTTCCGAGACGTATGAACGAGTCTGATACACGGCTTAAGCTCATCGATCCTGCGATTATGAAGTCGTGGGATCGTAATACCCAAGTCTTCACTGAGTATTTCTTTACCAGTGGCGAGATCGTCGTGCGCGGAAGCATGGTCACCCGTAAAGACAAGAAGAAGGCGGACTACCTTCTTATGTACGCTCCCGGTATCCCTATCGCAATTGTCGAAGCCAAGGATACGGAGCACACCGTTGACGCCGGTCTCCAACAGGGGATGGGATATGCTCAACTGCTCGATATTCCGTTTGCGTACAGTTCAAACGGAAAGGGTTTTGTCGAGCACGATTTTCTTACCGGGAAAGAGCGCGCTCTCGCCATGGACGAGTTCCCCACTCCGGCGGAACTCTGGACACGATACTCAAAAGCTAAGGGGCTTGAGCATCCGTATAGCCAGGAGATTGTAACCGCTCCGTATTACCAGGAGCACGGCGGCAATCATCCTCGCTACTATCAGTGCATCGCCATCAATCGTACGCTTGAAGCTATTGCGCGAGGTAAGAATCGCATCTTGCTCGTTATGGCAACGGGAACGGGAAAGACTTTTACGGCTTTTCAAATCGTTCATCGCTTGCGACAGACTACCGAGGTTCGTAAGGTTCTCTATCTGGCGGACCGCAATATTCTTGTCGATCAGACCATAGACGGCGATTTCAAGCCTCTCAAGAGGGTTACAACCAAGGTCGTAGGTCGAAAGCTCGATTCTGCTTACGAGGTCTATTTCTCGCTCTACCAACAGCTTGTTGGTGAAAACGGTGAGGAAATATTCCGCGAGTTCGACGCGGAATTCTTCGACTTGATTATCGTCGACGAGTGCCATCGCGGAAGCGCCGCGGCGGACTCTGCATGGCGTAAGGTACTCGAGTATTTCAATTGCGCAATTCAAATCGGAATGACGGCCACGCCAAAAGAGACTGAAGAGGTTTCAAACATTACCTACTTCGGCGAACCTGTCTATACCTACTCCCTTAAACAGGGTATCGAGGATGGCTTTCTTGCCCCGTATAAAGTTATTCGCCCTAAGCTGAACGTCGACATTTACGGATACCGTACTGAGGAAGGCACCGTAGATGATCGCGGTGAAGCTCTGCCCAAACGTGTTTTCGAGAAGCAGGACTTCGACAGCGAGATCGTCATCAAAGAGCGCTACGAGGAAGTTGCCAAGCGGATAACTCAATTTTTAAAGGAGACGGATCGTTACTCCAAGACCATAGTCTTTTGCGTTGACATCGAGCATGCCGAAAACATGCGACGTGCCCTTGTAAACGAGAACGCCGATATCGTAAGAGATCACCCCACCTACATCATGAAGATTACGGGTGACGACAGGGAAGGTAAGGCTCAGTTAGATAACTTCGTCGACCCCGACGAGAAATACCCGACCATCGTTACGACTTCGAAGCTTCTCACCACTGGCGTTAATTGCAAGACGTGTAAGGTAGTCGTGCTCGACAACAAGTTCGGTGAGCACGGAATGACGGAGTTCAAGCAGATTATCGGCCGCGGAACCCGTATCTGTGAGGACTACGATAAACTCTATTTCACTATCCTCGATTTTCGTGACGCATCGCGTTTGTTCGCAGATCCCGAGTTCGATGGTGAGCCTGTTGTTGTGTTTGAGCCTAATCCGGGTGACCCCATTGCGGACCCGGGTCCCGGCGGCAATGGCGGCAGACCCGTCCCGCCTCCGCCTCCGATCGTAGACCCACCCGTATTACCGCCGGACGATTCGTCCTCCCATGTGAAATATCACGTTCATGGGGCCGACGTCTATGTAGTGTCGGAGATGGTGCAGTATTACTCCTCCGATGGCCTTCTTGTAACTGAGAGCCTTAAGGACTATACGCGGAAAAACATCCTTGGCGAATACGACACTCTTGACCACTTCCTAGCGGCGTGGAACTCTGAACACAAGAAGCAGGCGATTATCGATGAGCTGCGCGCCCATGGCGTATTTCTAGATGAGCTGCGGCGCGAGACTGGCCAGGAGCAAATGAGCGACTTTGACCTCATCTGCCATATTGCTTACGACCAGAGGCCTCTTACGCGCAGCGAGAGGGCCAATAGTGTCAAGAAAAAGGGCGTGCTCTATGAGTATGCCGGCGTCGCGCGTGAGGTCCTTGAAGCGCTTCTCGACAAATATGCGACGTCGAACCTCGTAGACTTGGACGATACCCATGTCCTCGACCTCGAGGAATTCCGTCGGTTTGGCAGCCCTATGAAGATCGTCGCCGCATTCGGCGGCAAACAACAGTACATTCAGGCAGCACAGATGCTCGAGGACGAGCTCTATATCGCATAGAGAAAGGTAACGATAGCAAATGGCACTGGGATCTCTTGTAAAGACCCTGCAGAACATCATGCGTAAAGACGCCGGCATCAATGGCGATGCACAGCGCATCGAGCAAATGACCTGGCTTTTCTTCCTCAAGATCTACGATGCTAAGGAGCAGGAGTGGGAGTTTCACGATGACTCCTATCAATCCATCATCCCCGAGCGTCTGCGCTGGCACAGCTGGGCGCATGATGCGAAGGACGGCAAGGCGCTTACCGGCGATGAGCTCCTCGATTTTGTAAACAACGATCTCTTCAAGACTCTCGAGAGCTTAGAGCTTGCACCTGAGGCACCCCTGTGTCACGTCGTCGTTAAGGCAGCCTTTACTGACGCTAACAACTACATGAAAGATGGCATCCTGCTTCGTCAGGTCGTCAATGAGATTGACGAGGCGGTTGACTTTACCGAGTACAAAGAGCGCCACGCTTTCGGCGAAATTTACGAGACCATCCTTAAAGACTTGCAGTCCGCGGGCAATGCCGGTGAGTTTTACACGCCCCGAGCGGTGACCGACTTTATGGCCCGAGCACTTGCGCCCAAGCTCGGTGAGACCGTGGCTGACTTTGCTTGCGGCACAGGCGGCTTTTTGACGAGCGCCCTCAACATCCTCCGCGACCAGATAGAGACTCCGGCTGATCGCGTGGCCTACACGAGCTCGGTTTATGGCATCGAGAAGAAACAACTGCCCTATCTGTTGTGCATAACCAACATGCTGCTACACGACATCGACAACCCCAAGGTCTTTCACGATAACTCGCTTGAAAAAGATGTTCGCGAATGGAAGCACAAGCCTGATGGCCAGTTCGATGTCGTACTCATGAATCCCCCCTATGGAGGATCTGAAAGCGCGTCAGTGCAAAACAACTTCCCTGTTGCGCTCCGTAGCTCCGAAACTGCGGATCTATTCCTTGGACTCATCCTTTATCGTCTTAAGCGAGGCGGCCGAGCTGCTGTCATCATTCCGGATGGCTTTCTCTTTGGCCAGGATAGCGCGAAGACGGAGATCAAGCGTCGCCTGCTTGAGGACATGAACCTGCATACTGTTTTGCGCCTTCCGCAGAGCGTTTTCGCTCCCTACACGAGCATCACTACCAACGTTCTGTTCTTCGATAATTCCGGGGCTTCTGAGGGCGTCTGGTTCTATCGCATGGATATGCCCGAGGGATATAAGCACTTTTCTAAGACTAAGCCCATTAGGCTCGAACATTTTGCACCTGTAAAGGAATGGTGGGAGAACCGTCGAGATATCGAGGAAGACGGTAATCCCAAGTCAAAGTTCTATACAGTCGACGAGTTGCGAGACGGCGGCTTCAATCTTGATTTGTGCGGCTATCCGCACGAGGAAGAAGAGATTTTGCCGCCCGACGAGCTGATTAGGAGCTACAAAGAAGAGCGTGCTAAGCTCGACGCCGAGATTGACCAGAAGTTGGCTCGAATTTGCGAGATTCTTGGGATTGAGGCGTAGATGAAGGCAAAAGACCTGAAGAACTCAATTCTGCAAATGGCGGTCGAGGGCAAGCTTGTGCCACAGGATCCGAACGACGAGCCTGCCAGCGTCCTTCTCGAACGCATCCGCGGAGAGAAGCATAAGCTTATCGCTGAGGGTAAGGCCAAGTTCCCCAAAGGCGGGGAGAGCATTATCTATATCGGTTCCGATGGCTCCCCCTATGAGAAGAGGGCGGATGCCAAGGGCCGCGTGCTGAGCAATGAGTGCATTGCGGACGAAGCGCCGTTTGATGAGCTGCCCGATGGCTGGACTTGGGCGAGGCTAGAAGATTGCTGCAACGCCATTGTTGACTGCCCCCACTCAACGCCTAGCTATCTCGCCGTTGAAACAGGCTACTCGGCAATTGATACAAATTGCATGGATGATGACTGGCGCCTAACGGGATTACGCTCATTGTCGCGGGAATCCTATGAGAAAAGGACGAAGCGATATGTTCCGCAAGCTGGTGACATTATTTTTTCTCGTGAGGGCTCGATTGGACGCTCGGTTATTCTGCATGAAGGAAATACCTGTCTTGGCCAGCGAGTGATGCTGCTCAGCTGTAACGAAGTGCTGTTGTTTAATAAGTACTGTCAAGTCGCGCTTTCCTCGCCTTATGCATGGAGGCGATATCGTGCTGCAAATATCGGAACGGGCGTAAAGCACATCAATGTTTCAATGATTAAGACGCTGCTTCTCCCCCTCCCGCCTCTCGCCGAGCAGCGCCGCATCGTCGAGCGGGTGAACGAGCT